>CBFHQJ010000092.1:0-20445 GCA_965657795.1 Akkermansiaceae bacterium | reverse complement strand
AATCAGTGTCCAGTCGAAAAGAATCGGCCAAGACCTCTTCAAACTCCGGAGTAAAAGCCACATCATCCTCCAGAAAAAGCAGGTGGCTCTTGTCTGTCCGAATAAAATTCCGCAAGGCGAGACGCTTCGTCAAGCGCACCGCAAAATTCGCCGGAGTAGTTTTCTCAGGATACCGCGCCATTCGCTCCACCGGAATTCGACTGCCGTCAACCGCTTCCTGGAAGATGATCTGATAGTCCAGAATACTACCGATTCCTTGCTCAAGAACGAACCGCCGATCTTGGCGGCGTGTTAATGAGGAGCAAAATACGGCTAATCTATTACGCATCGAGGAACAGGTGCCTTAGGCTCGACCAAGCTATTATTTCCACTAGGAAAAATTGGGAAAATCTAATCCACGTCGTTCACAGGATCTTCAATCTTTCAATCCCCACTCAGCGAGAAGCTCCGGTTTCATAACTCTAGCTCTCGTGACAACGTTTTTGACTAACTGCTTTTTTTTGACCTCATCTGTGACGGTCTGAGCCCATTCATAGGATTCACGCAAATGTGTGTCCAAAAGTGTTTGCGACACAGCAATTTTCCCGGCATCACGGCCCTCAACTGTGGGTAGGCTTGCGATCCAATCACTTGCTGCGTCAGGCTCAATAGTAACCCATCTGGAGACAATCGAATGGATCCCGGCATTCCGATCTGCCTGATCTAAGGTAGGCAAAGTCTCGATCAACTTTTTACGTGTTACCGAATCAGTTGAGAAAATACGCTTAGCCATACTACTGCGGGCCGATCCATCAGGCAACTCATTGAGTATTCGCAAGGCATCACCTATCCTGCCTTCAGAGATAACGGAATCTGCAGCCATCTGAAGAATAGTGCCATCAGTATTTGAAATTTCGGGATGGGTAGAGAGGAGCGCAGTCGCGCTCAGAACGATCTCAATATCTGAAGAAAACAGCGCTCCTTTCAGGTATTTTGCCTTCATTGGGAGTCCTCCTATCTGTTTTATAACTTCTTTAAGCTGTAACGAGTTTAGAGTCGCTTTACCAAAAATAACAGGTGCTTGGCTGCTAGGGGAACAGGACTCTTCTCGAGATAGCCAAAGGAGCCCTCCATCAAGATCTTCTTCAACAAACCGCGTCGCCAAAGTAGCCGTTGCGTAATCATGCCCTGGTTTTAAGAAAAGCGATTCTGTAAACACCAAAAAGTCGTCTAGATTTAAGGTCTCAGAAGCATCTTGGATGAGTTCATACCGAGCATTTGTAAGGTCTTCCCCGTCAAAATATAAAGAAAGACTATCATACTCCTCTCCGAAATTTCGGGTTTTTGTCGCGCTGAATTGTTTCGTAGTTTCTCCACGGATTTTCCCACGGCGAAGATCACCGGCCATCGTTTTTCTAGAATTAGGGGAATCACCGTCGGAACCTGCCGACGAATCAAATTCAACTGCCGTCCAGAAAACGGCAACTGAGATCAACCCCACAAAGGCTAGAGCAACACCAATTCCTCGCTTCATAAATTACTACCGACTAACTTGTTCTCACCCTTCCTCTCCAACCACATTTTCATACTTATATTCGATATAGACAGTATATTGGTATCCGCTGACACCATTCTTAGTAGTCTGAACCGCACCGTCTTGGAACTTTGGGTCCAAATAGGTTAGCTTTTTGGGGAAACCATTCTTCAAGTCAGCGGAGGTTGCGACAAAACTCCTTTGAACGTGAGAAACCAAGGCAATTTCTCCTGGCGTAGGCATTGGTATCGGATTTATTAGAGGACCAGCGCGCCAAAATATTACCTTCGTAACCAATGGAAAAACTTTCTTAGTGTTACTCGTGACGTTATCAGCCAACCCAACCCCCGTTCCAAACGCTGTAACCGCTGCTGCAGAATATGAACTTTTCTTAATAAATGATCTTCTGGTTAAACTCATAGTAATTTTTTCTTTCGCTTTCAGGTTGCGAAAAAAAAAAACGATGTTGTCAAATCTTTTTCATGAGTTGGTCTGATATATTTCCGGTGATGGTTGATGATATGATCGGAACTTACCACCAGCAGGCATCGGCGCAAGAAAAAGAGACTCTGCGTCAATACTTTGCGCTTGCCTCCATCCATCATCAAAAGCCGGCCCATCATGTCGTCGCCACCAGTCTTTTTTGGAAACCCGCCCACGAAGGAGGTCAGGACTACCCCGAACCAACCCGAGAATTGATGAAAAACCCGCAAAATGAGGGTCTCGATTCACGCTTTAAAAATCCGTGGGAGTATTATGTCGAGCCGATCTTCAGAACCGCGCGTCAGTTGGCAGAGAAGCGACCCGATCTCACTTATCGGGTCTATCTCGCCAACGATCTCGCCTTCCTCATTCCCGAACTCGGCGAGGCCGGTTGTGAAGTCTATCTCATGGAGTCCTCCTCCATCCTGCACAATCCCGGGGCAATGTGGCGTTTTCTCGCGATGGAGGAAGAGGGACTCGTCACCATGAATGATTCCGACCGCGCCAAGTGGCTCATTCACGATGTCGAGCGCACCGAAGGTCTCGCTGAAGGGCCGCTTTCCTGCTGGCGCTGTCCCTACATGTGGGAGACGGTCGAATGCAAAGATCTCGGATCGCCCGGAGGCTACCATCCCTACTCCGCTGCGATGATGGGGTCCACCAAGCCACTCCCCATCCGCCTCCTTGCGGAAGCCTTCATCTGGTCCTGTCAAAAGGGAATCATTCGCGGGGAATGTCAGATCGGCGAACGCACCGCGCCCATTCTAGGATCGCGATGGCCGGAGTATGGTTTTGACGAATTCTTCCTCGCTGCTGCCTTTCATCCCCGCGCGGCTTTTGAAGGCATCATGAGCTTTGTGAATTGGAAAAACCATAAGCTCAATCAATGGTTCGCACTTGATATCGAATACACCACCTGGGCCAATCCGGCTTCCGAGATCATGTTCTGGGGCGACCCGAGCGAGGTCAGCGCAGACGAAAAGAGGAAAGCCGCACTGCCAAAGCCCAACGAGAAACCGGCATGAGTTGGTCTGATATTTTCCCGGTGCTGGACGATCGCATGGTCGCGGCCTACCAGGCCGAAGCGACGCCCGAAGAAAAAAGAGACCTGGGTCGGCTTTTCGAGGTGGAGGGGATCTTCAACCCGCGCCCGGCGCAGCACATCGTCTCCACCAGTCTCTTTTGGAAGCCAACCCACGGGGCCGAGCCGGACTACCCCGCGCCTTCCCGCGAAGTCATGGAGAACCCGGAGAAATTTGGCCTCTCGTCGCGCTTTGAACGTCCATGGGATCATTACGTCATTCCACTCCTCACCACCGCCCGCACCTTGCGAACCGAGCGCCCTGACCTCACCCTTCGGGTCTATCTCGCGAACGATCTGGCCTTTCTCATCGATGAGTTGACGAGCGCTGATTGTGAAATTTACCTCATGAAGTCCTCTTCGCTCCGCCACAATCCCGGAGCGATGTGGCGCTTCCTCGCGATGGAAGACGCAGGCCTGGTCACGGTCTGCGATTCCGACCGCGCCGAGGACCTTCTTCACAACGTCGAGCGAACCGAACTACTCGCCACAGGCGCTCTGAAGTATTGGCGTACTCCTTATTTCCCCGGCGAAGTGGGCGGGAACTATGGCTGCCCCTCAACCTACCGCAGCACCAACGCCTGCCATTTCGGAGCCGCAACCTCACTTCCCATCCGCCTTCTCGCCGAAGCGCTTCTTTGGAATGTCGCCCGAAAAAAAATCGAAACCCGTTGCACCGTCGGCCCACTGAAAATCCCAATTTATGGAACGAACTGGCCGGACTACGGATACGACGAGTATTTCCTCAACACCGCCGTTTACCCTCGCATGGCAAAGGAAGGGATACTAACCCTGCTCTATCGGCGTGACCAAAGTCACAGCTATTGGTTGGCCCTCGATCTGGAGTTCTGCGCCAAAGCTAATTCAAACTCGGAAACCCTTCACTGGGGAAGCTCCTGGGAAGAGCCCGTGGATACAGAAGTCGAGATCAATCCGAATCGCCACTTCCCGAAAACCGAAACGAGCTGATGTCTGCAATCACCTTCTCAAAACTCGGACAACACGGACGCTTGGGAAACCAGATGTTCCAGTATGCCCTCCTAACAGGAGTCGCCAAAAGACGAAATTTTGAGGTCCTGATTCCCGAGGATCTGATGCTGGGATTTGATCTCACCGCCGGGATGGTTCCGAGACTGGAACTCGAACACGGGCGACCCATCTATCGGGAACGTGGAGCCGCATTTCACTTTGACGACGGGGTTTTTGACTGCGCGCCGGGAACTGATTTTTTTGGGTATTTCCAATCCTATCGATACTTTAAAAACGCTGAAGCCGAGGTGAGGCGTGAATTCACTTTTGTTGAAGCGGTAGAGGGCTACGCAGCCGAATGGATGGGGAAGATCAGAGCCTTCGCCACAGGTCGACCTTGCATTGCGGTCCACGCCCGACGAGGTGACTACATGCACTTTGGGGGGCGATTCACGCCCTTCACCGACACTTATTTTCAACGGGCCAAGAAAGCCATCGAGGCAAACGATTCAGTCTTCGTCATGTTCTCCGACGACCCAAGCTGGCTCCAAAACAACTACCATGGCGAGGACATTTTCTTCCTCGATGAACCGGATGAGTTCGTGTCCCTCTCAGTGGCCTCGAAGTGCGATCACATCATCTGCTCAGCCAGCAGCTTCAGTTGGTGGGCGGCTTGGCTGAATCGTTCGAGCGCGAAGCGGATCGTTATCCCCTCCCCGTGGTTCGGTCCCAGTTACGAATATCCCGAGTCGGAAAATCAACGCAGCCCCGATCACTGGATACGGGTGAATCCGCGAGAAGAGTGAAGCCCGAAACAACGCTCACGAGAGAATACCATGCACCACCTTGCCTTCCACATCGGTCAGGCGGAAGTCGCGGCCGGCGTAGCGGTAGGTGAATTCTTCGTGATCGATTCCCATCTGGTGAAGGATCGTTGCATGAAGATCGTGAAAGTGAACCGGCTTGTCTTCGGCGTAGTAACCGTAGTCGTCGGTTGAGCCATAAGCGGTCCCCGGTTTGATGCCACCGCCCGCCATGAACATGGTGAAACCGTGTGGATTGTGGTCACGACCGTCCTTGCCCTGCGCAGTCGGAGTGCGTCCAAATTCCCCTCCCCAAAGAACGAGAGTTTCATCGAGGAGCCCTCGTTGCTTCAGGTCGGAAATCAACCCGGCAACCGGCTTGTCCATTTCCTTGCTCAATTTTTCGTGATCCCGTTTTAAGTTGCCGTGCGAGTCCCAATAACGATGAGTCACTTGCACGAAGCGCACTCCGGCTTCACTAAAGCGACGCGCCATGAGGCATTGCTCGCCGAATGATTTGGTCGGATCAACATCGGCTCCATAAAGCTTTTTGATGTGGTCCGGCTCGCTTGAAATGTCCTGCACTCCGGGCACTTCCATTTGCATTTTGAAGGCCAGTTCATACGAGGCGATCCGTGACTCAAGTTCGCTATCGACTCCGCGCTGGGCGAGGTGATCGCGATTAAACGAAGCCAGCAAATCGAGTTCCTTGCGTTGTTTGCCGCGATCCTTGAGCGGATTATCGATGAAGGGGACTTTCATCTCACCGTCCTTTCCGCCAATCCTTGTGCCGCTGTATTTTGCAGGAAGGAAGGCCGAGGACCAGGCTCCGGCCCCGCCGTGACTGCCACTTGGATTGATGGTGATAAAGCCGGGGAGATTTTCGTTTTCCGAGCCGAGTCCGTAGTTGATCCACGAACCCATCGAGGGCCGTGTGAAGGTGTCGGAACCTGTGTGCAATTCCAGGAGGGCTCCGCCATGACGGGAGTTGGAACAATGCATCGACCGAACGAAGCAAAGGTCGTCCGCAATGGAAGCGATGTTCGGGAGGAGCTCGCTGACCTGCGCACCACTTTGACCGTGTTGCTGGCAGGACCAGGGAGATTTCAGAAGAAGGTTCTTTGATTTATGAGAGGTGATCCGGGGAGCTTTGAGCGGGAAGGGCTTTCCATCATCGCGCGAGAGGAGCGGCTTGGGATCGAATAGATCAACCGTCGAAGGACCGCCGTGCATGAAGAGAAAAATGACCCGCTTGGCCTTACCCGGGAGCGGAGGTGCTTTCGTCTTTCCAGCCGCTTCGCGAGCCAGCATCGCCTGCAAAGCGAGCGCTCCGAATCCCGTTCCGGATCGCTGCAACATTTCCCGACGCGAAAGCGGAAGACCCGCCCGATGACTACACAAGCTCATGATGTTTTACTCCACATACAAAAATTCGTTGCTCGATAAAAGCACTCTCGCAAAAGCGGCCAGCGCACCCTTTTCATCTCCGTAGTTTTTAACAAAAGCTTCTCCCCGAACCACCTCCTCTTCAGTCGCCTCTCTCCCGAGAACATGTTTGATCAGCCACGCTGGCTTCTCATTGGGAGCCTGCGAAATGGCAAGATCGGCCAAGGCTTTCGATGATTCATGCATGAGTTCACTGTTCATCAAATAGAGAGCCTGCCCCGCGACCGTGGAGGTCCGGCGATTACCATCGGGCACCGCCGGGTCCGCGGTATCAAAGGCTTTCTGTCCATCGTATCCCGAGCTTCGATAAACCGGCAAATAGACGGTCCGGCGCGGAACCAACGAGTGCTCCTTTAATTTGCCGCGATCGACATACTTGTTCGGCCGAAGCACCAACATCGACCCGCCCATGGTGAGATCAAGTCGACCCGACCTCATGAGAATGCTATCGCGGACCACTTCTGCCTCAACCCGCCGGCGCTGCCACCGGGCGAAGAGTTTATTCTCGGGATCATACTCCATCACAGCCACGTCGGCGTCCGATGACTGACGGTAAGTCGCGGAGTTCATCATGAGCCGGTGCATCGCTTTCACCGACCAACCCGATTCGATAAACCGGCGTGCCAGATGATCCAGTAGTTCAGGATGAGTTGGTTTTTCACCCAGTCCGCCGAAGTTGTCCGGCGTCGGGACGATCCCCCGTCCGAAGTGCCAGCGCCAGAGACGATTCACGATCACCCGCGCAGTGAGGGGGTTCTCGGCCGAGGCAATCCAACGTGCCAATTCCAGCCGTCCGCTTTGCTTTCCAGGCATCGCGATTTTTTTCCCATCGGTCCATGCCGAGGGCACTCCGCGCGAAACCTCTTCACCCAAAGTGAGGTAATCGCCACGCAAATGAACCTTCACGTTCTGCGTGGGATACTCCGTGACTCCCATTGCCTTGAAGCGAGCGGGCAAGTCCTTCTTCAATACTACGATCTCCTTTGCGAGCTTCTCCTTGTGATCTTTCGGCGTCTCCTTCTTCTTCCGCTCACGCTCAAGTCGCTCAATCTCCTGCCATCTTTTCTGATCAGACTCCTCCGTCAAATCATGCTCGTGAAACTCCGCCACCACCGAGTATTTCGTGAGCGTCTTTGTCGACATGAAGATCCCCGCCAATCCATAGTATTCCTGAATCGAAATAGGATCGATCTTGTGATCATGACAGCGGGCGCAGCCAATCGTCATTCCTAAAAAAGCACGTCCCATCGTGTCCATTTGCTCGTCGACAATATCGCGGCGCATTTTATCGGGATCGTCGCATGCCAACATCTTGGGCCCCACCGAAAGGAAACCGAGGCCCACCGTCTGAGCCCGTTTTTGGGCGAGATCTTTCGCTGGCAGCAAATCACCGGCGAGTTGTTCGACAATGAATTGATCGAAAGGCTTGTCCTCGTTGAAGGACTTGATGACATAATCCCGGTAACGCCACGCCGATGGATGAGCGATATCTTCGTCCATGCCATTGCAATCGGCATAGCGGGCAACATCGAGCCAATGCCGTCCCCATCGTTCACCATACCTGGGCGAATCCAGCAACTCATCAATGAGCCGCTCCCAAGCCTTGTCGCCTTTGTCATTTAGAAAGGCCGCGATTTGCTCGGTTGTCGGTGGGAGACCGTGCAGGTCCAAATAAGCACGCCTCACCAAAATTCTTTTTTCCGCCGAATTGGACGGCCTGTAGTCCCGCTCTTCAATCCCAGCCAAAACAAAGCGATCCATCTTTTCCCGAATCCAATCCGACCCACTCACCGCAGGAGCCTCGGGGTCTGAGATTGGGCGATAAGCCCACGCTTCTTCGGCTCCCAAAAGAGAGCCCGTCATCAACCCCAGGCAAGCTATGATCGAGCGAAGCACCACTTTATTTCTACCTTCACAAAAACTCCAATCTATCGACGGGATTCGCAGTCGCTCAGAGCAACCCTAGACCGATCCTTCCTCCAAGCCTCCTTCCATGGCCTTCCCAAATCCCCGGATGAGACCAAAAACGATTCCCAACAAAATCAAGAGCAGCCCAATCGGAAGCAGCCTTAAAAAGCAAACATCACAAATGGTGCGATAAAACGAATAAGGGCGTCTCCCTCTCAGCCGGCCATAAGACTCCGCGCGCCCCACCGAATCAGCTGCCAGTTTGTAAACTCCGGGGCCCGGTGCTTCAAAAGTCCCCTTGGAAGATCCTCCATCGCCGTAACGATCTTCGCTCAGTGGAATTTGCTGACCATCCGGTCCATAAAGACGAACGGTTTCAGCAGCGTCACGGATCGTCCCCGGAGACGAACCAAGTCCGTGATTTGTCTCCTCCAACCACATAGTGGTTTCATCCTTAAGCTCAAACGTGACCTCTTTTCCGGTATCGAAGCGGACATAGATTTCACCTTCCGGCTTGTCTTTGATCGCAGCAAGAAACCCGACCACAATTCCCAGAAAAGCAAGGACAATTCCGATTACTAGAAATTTCCACCATAAACCCAAACGCTTCTTTTTTGACATCGCAGATAGTTACTTTGTGAGAGTTCAAGTATCACCGTCTCGATTTCGAAATCAACGATTAAGCTGATTCAGCGGTTTCGTAAAATGTTCATCAGATCGGCATCGACCACTTTCGAAGTTGTTTCACCATCCGACCACCTCACAAAAACCGACTTCGCCGCGTCGCCCACCGGAATGGCAAAGTGCGGCACGCTCGATGACTGCGACAGGTACGAACCACCCGAAGCCACTTCACGAATGAGTATTTTCCCGCTCTTGAGTTCAACTTTCACAAACGCCCCTGTGGTCAAAACCGATGACGCGTCTAGCTCGACCCTCAAACTCTTCACCCCTACTGGAGGCACTGATTCAAAAACCTGCATTGCGGAGTTGTTATTGGCCACAAGAAGATCCGGCCACTGATCATCGTTGATGTCGGCGAGCGCCACACCCTTGGCATCGCCCGGGGCCACGATGCCACTGCGGTCCGCACGAACCGCTTCGAAGCTGCCATCACCAAGCCCTTTCAAAAGCGCGCCAGTTCCTCCATCCATTCGGCCGGTCTCCAGCTGCGGCGCGAAAGAGTTTTGCGCAAGAAAGACATCGAGATTCCCATCGCCATCGAAGTCGCTCACCGCCATGCCGAAGACCGGAGCAACTTGCGCCATCGAAGGAAGCGGGCGAAACTCGAAAGTCCCCTTCCCTGAATTAAGAAGCAATCCGCTCTCCAAGGTATTGGCTTCGTAACGATCAGCCTTGTCCAGACCACCCGAGTAAAGATCAAACAAAGTCGCCGAAGCAAAGTCATGGAACCTGGGAGTCTTTTTTCTCAGAAAGGGCATGGCATTACTGGAACAACTGAGACCGCGAATGGGATAGCACTTTCCTTTCTCAATTTCGGCTTCGAGAATCCGCTTCTTACCGCTCCCATCGACATCGCCGTAATACAAGAGAGCCGGGGTTTCATACTTGGTGTTGAGGCCGTTGTTTCCGACCACGTAGTCGAGGTCGCCGTCGCCATCAAAGTCACCTCCAATGATGCTGTTCCACCATCCCTTGTCATCGGCAAGCCCGGCCTTTTTAGTATCCTCAACCAAATCACCTTTGTTGTTTCGAAAAAGAGCAATCGGGCCCCACTCCCGCGTCACGAGCAGGTCCAACCAACCATCCCCGTCCACGTCCGTCCACAAAGCCGAAGTCACCAAGCCTCCGAATCGTCCTGCCGCGACATCGACGAACTTCTTCCCACCTTCATTTCGAAGCAATTCGCTTTGGGGAGACTCGGGATAGGAACCGGGAACCACCCGGCCACCCACAAAGAGATCCAAATCGCCATCCCGATCGTAGTCCGCCGCGCAGGCCACCGAGCCACTTCCAGTGCTTCCAGGCAACATCCCGGCAGGAGCTCTTTCAAACTTTCCCTGACCTGAATTAAGATAGAGCCGATCGCGAAAAACACCCTGCCCCGCATCGCCTTCGACTCCTCCACTCACGACGAAGAGATCGAGGTCGCCATCGTTATCCGCGTCGAAGAAAAGAGGAGACATATCCTCGCTGGCGGAATCTTCAGCCAAGGACTCGATCTCCATCGTCGAGAAGGCCGAGCGCCCACTCCCCCCGGTTCGCTGGTACAATTTACCCGCCTGTCCCGCCGGACAAGAAAGGTAAAAATCTTCCCGGCCATCGCCATTGAAATCAGCCACCGCAATTCCCGGCCCCATTTGCGAATGCATCGAGGGCAGGAGTGGCTGTCGACTGAAGTCGTTGTAGATATCTTCGGTCGGGCTCACTCGTGACAACATTCTCGACTCAGTGAAGAGAGTCTTCACTCCCTTCTTTTTTCGGGGCCCCAGATCCTCTGGCTGCTCGATGGCATAACGCTTGCCTGCCGCCAAATTTTCGAGAACTTGTCGCCCGCCATCAGGCCAATCGATCACAACCCGATCCACTTTGTCCAACTCTCCCAATCCAAAATGCAGTAAGGTGTCATTGCTCGACATAAATCCTCGTGAGGCTGTCACCGTCCTCATCAAGAGTGATGGCTCGCCCGAAATCTCAACCCGAACCACCGCGCCAAGGGCAGCACGATTCTTCCCTTTCCCGCGCAGCTCCAAAGTGAGCCGGCCGCCTGACTCTTGCCCGTTCCGATAGACCCCGGGGGCTCCACCAAAATTATTGACCACCAAATCGAGATCTCCGTCTCCATCAAGATCACCCAGGGCCGCGCCATAACTGACGGCCATGACATCGAGCCCCCATTCGCTCCCCACATCGCGAAACTTCAAATCACCTTCATTTTTAAAAGCCCAATTCTTCAAAGCCAGCGGCTCCTTGTCATTCCAGAAGGCCTGTCCCGCCTCTCTTCCCCGATTCAAAATTAAAGCCTCCTCCTGGTTCCTCAAATCACTGTTGAACCAATCGCGGCTCATCCCGGTGGAGATGAAGACATCCTCTCTTCCATCACAATCGAGATCACCAAATTTGATCGCCCAGGTCCAATCGGTCGCCGCCAGCCCGGTCTGAAAAGCCACCTCATTAAAACGACCCGTTCCATTATTGAGATAAACCGCATTGCGCATGTATTGAGCTGGAATTGGCCAGTTCAAAAACCAAGAATCACTGTCCTTCCCCGTCATATTCCCCATCGACATCTTTTCCTTGTAGTGATCACTCCCGGCCATGTCCGAAGCCATGTAGTCAAAGAGCCCGTCGTTGTTGATATCGGCGACATCCGATCCCATTGAGAACCAGGGAGTGTGAGGCAATGCTCTGGGCGCCACATCTTCAAAAGTGCCATCACCCCTGTTCCGGTAGAGGTGATCAGCCCCGTAAAAATCATTGGCAACATAGAGATCGGGCCACCCATCGGCATCGTAATCCCACCAAGTCGCAGAAAGACCATACTCAGATTCCCGAACCCCGGCCTCTTTGCCGACCTCGACAAATTTCCCGCCATCGTTCCGGTAGAGCCGGTCGAACTGCCCCGAGGCGATCTGCTTGTAGCCGTTGGGAGACTTGATCAGCCCTGCATATTGTTGCATTTCCTCAGGCAGAATCACCGGCTCGCCGTCCGGCCCTTTGACAAGCCGAAAGCGCACATCCTTGAGCTCCTCCCCGGGCGGAATCCGGTTGGTTAGGAGATAGCCGTCCAAGTCGCCGTCACGATCGTAGTCGCTGAAGGCCATCATCAAACTGGCTCCCTTAAAATTGAGTCCGTACGCTCCCGCCTGGTCTTCAAAGCCTTTTCCTCCTTGATTCATGAAAAGCCGGTTGGCCCCGTCAAAAGCGCAGAGATAAAGATCGAGCCAGCCATCCCCGTCCACATCGACCCAAGTGCAACCAGCCCCCCAAAGGCCCGGAGAGGCCATGCCCATTTCCTCGGTGACATCCTCAAACTTAAAATCACCAAGATTTCGGTAGAGCCGCCCTCCGTCGGTCATTCTTGAGAGAAAAATGTCAGCATCTCCATCCCGGTCAAAATCTCCAAGACACACTCCACCTCCTGTGAACGAGCCGCTAATCTCTGCGACCCACTTTGCGGGAGGCTTCCACTCACGGGTGAAATTGATCCCGGTCCGATCCGCGTTCAGCCGGTCAAACATGGTCGCACCCTCGCGCGGGTTGGGCTTATTGAGCTTTTGCCCTTCGATAGCGCACAAGGGAAGTGAGAAGGTCACCAAAGCGACCAGAGGAAAAATCTTCATCATGAAACTGCATAAGAAGCTACTTGAACCATGCCCCCTGACTCAAGAGGGTAATCCCACCTCCATGAAATCCTCTGCTCCAATCTTCCTCGCCCTCCTTCTGATCGCTACTCATCAGGTGCGGGCGGAACTCGTCGCGCACTGGCCGCTGGACGGCAATGCGGAGGACCTCCTCGGCAATCACAACGGTTCCGATTCCGGCGTGACCTTCGGAGTGGAAGGCGCGGCGAATCACACCGGCACCGCAGCTGAATTCAATGGCTCAAACTCGACCATCACTGTTCCTTTTGACTCGGCCATAAATCCCGAGAGCTTCACCCTTTCGATGTGGGTGAACGCCGATAGCACCAGCGGCTTCGCCTCGCCGATCACCAGCCGCGACGACACTCCGGGATCGGTTCACGGCTACCTGGTTTACAACGACAGCAGCGGAAATTGGAACTTCTGGACCGGCACCGGCGGGCCGTCCGGGGCCTGGAATCAAATGTCGGGCGGACCAGTCGAGGTCGGATCCTGGACCCATCTCGCGGTGAGTTACGATGATGCCAGCCAAACGAAAAAACTCTATGTCAACGGCACACTCGCCGGCTCAAACTCAGCCGCCAACCTCTACAGCCCGAACGGTCCCCAATCGGAAAACCTGCACATCGGATCCGGCGCCGACAACGGAGGCTCCTTCTACTTCGACGGCTTGATCGATGATGTCGCGCTCTGGAATCACGCCCTCACGCCTGCTGAAATCGAAGACGTCATGACCAATGGAGTCCCCGGCGGACCGCCTTCCATCACCACCTTTGAAGCCAACCCTCCCTTTATCGACTCCGGGCAAAGCGTCAGCCTTTCCTGGAATATTCAGAACGCGACCTCAGTGAACATTTCGCCTGACGTGGGAGCCGTCGCCGCCGAATCAGGAAGCGTTGTGGTGACGCCAAGCGAAACCACCACTTACACCATCACCGCAAGCGGTGAGTCCGGCCCGATCGTGACTTCGCAAGTGACTGTCGGGGTTGATGTCGAATCTCTCGCGCCTATCATCAACGAATTCGTGGCAGACAATGAGAACGGAATCCTCGCGCCCGATGGCAGTCACTCCGATTGGGTGGAACTTCACAATCCCAACCCTTTCGCCATCGAAATCGGGGGGTGGCACCTCAGCGACGATTCTACCGACCTCGAAAAGTTCACCTTTCCTTCCGGACAAATCCCCGCCGGTGGCTACCTCGTCATTTTTGCGGACGACAGTCCCGGCAGCCTCAATTTTCAGCTCGCAAAAAGCGGCGACTATCTCGCGCTTTCGAATCCGGACAGCAACGTCGTTTCGGAGTTCTCGCCCACTTATCCCCCTCAATTCGATGATGTCTCGTATGGCGTCAGCAACTCGGGGGCGACCACTTATCTCGCGCCCACTCCGGGCGCGGCCAACGGCCCGCCACGCAGCGAAATCGGGCCACAAGTGGAAGGACTCACTGAAAACCCTCCGCCCCCCGCACCCACCGAAAATCTGATCATCACCGCCACCATCACTCCCCGGATCGGTGATGTCGCCAACGCCTCTCTCTTTTATCGGGTGGGATTCGGAAGCGAACAATCGCTCACGATGACGGCGGACACCGACGATCAATTTAGCGCGACCATTCCGGCAAGCGCCTATCGAGCGGGGGAAATGGTACGCTGGTATCTCGTGGCCACAACGACCACCGGGGAATCGACCCGCGAACCACCTTTCCCCGATCCCACCGAATCGCCGCAATACTTTGGCACCGTGGTCAGCGACCCAAGCATCTCGGTGGACCAACCAGTGATGCATTGGTTCGTTCAAAACAGCGGAGCTGCCGACACACGCGGAGGCACCCAAGGCTCTCTCTATTTTGAAGGTCAGTTTTACGACAACATCTTTTGCCGCATCCGGGGACAGAGCACCGCGAATTGGCCCAAGCACAAATACAAGTTCGACTTCTATCGCGGCGACCATTTCCGCTGGCGCCCCGACGCTGAACGCGTTGAGGAAATCAATGTCAACTCCCACTACCGCGATTCCTATGTTCGCGAAAATTCCATCTTCGCCTTCCTAAACGAGGCCAGTGCGATGGCTCCCGAAACACGCTACCTATGGATCAAACGGAATGGCTCCGACATGGGACTTTTCACGTTTGTGGAGCAAGTCGACGAAGACTTTCTCGATCGCCGGGGCGTCGATCCGACTGGCTCGATGTACAAAGCGATCAATGTCCCGGCCACCCTCTCGCCCACCGTCAACTCCAGCCTCTATCGCAAGGTCCTACGCAAGACCGAACCTTACACGGATCTTCGCGAATTGACTGCGGGCATTAACATTTCGAACCCCGACCGTTTCGACTTCGTGGCTGATACCGTAAACGTTCCAAACTACATCAACGTGATGGCCGCGATGTGTATTCCCTTCAATCACGACCAGTTGACCAAGAATTACTACGTCTATCACGACCTCGATCGTGAAGAGTGGTTTCGCATCGCTTGGGACGGCGACCAAGGCCTCCCCACCGGCTCGAAGAACACCAACGAGAATTGGGCCAGCCCGCTTTACGGTGATGCGAGGCACACCCAGGAATTGGTCGGAGGAAATCCCAATCCCACCTGGCAAAACCATCTTCATGCCGCCATTCTCGACAATCCGGTGACCCGCGAAATGTACATGCGAAGGGTCAGGACCCTCATGGATGAATACCTCGTGATTCCCGAAGCCGGGCCCTCGACCACCATTCTCGCGGAGGGAGCAAGTCTCCGTTATCTGGTCCCTGTCAATGCCAGCTTGGAATCAAGCTGGTATCTTCCTTCCTTTGATGACGCGGCCTGGACAGTTGGCACCGCCGGAGTCGGTTATGAAAACAATCCGGGCGACTACGTCGATCTCATCGAGACCCGGGTCAAACCTTCGGAGGTGGTCACTGGTGGCACTTCCATCTATCAACGCTTTCAGTTTAATGTTGCTGATCCTTCGGCCTCAAATCTCATTTTTAGGATGCGCTATGATGATGGCTTCGTCGCTTACCTCAACGGAGTGGAAGTTGCCCGCGACAACATTAGCGGGACCGTTCGCTACAATTCCACCGCCTCCTCTCACCCGGATACCGATGCCGTCAACTTTGTCGACTTTCCACTTCCCGGGGTTTCATTGATTACCGGAGACAACGTCCTCGCCATCCAGATCATCAACCAGTCATCGGGCAGCAGTGATCTCCTTTGCGAACCTGAACTCATCGACCGGCCCGGCGCCAATGGAGGCTACTTTGAAAACCTTCTCGAAGGCTTCCGCAGCACCATTCAAAATGACGTTGTGGTTGATCAGGCGCTATGGTCGGGAGCCGGGATCACCAATTTCAACAACGGCTACAATGGCGTACTTAACACCTCACTCCCGAATCGCCGAACCGCTCTCTTTGAAACCTACGGCCCAACTGGCACCGGTCTCATTCCGCCGCCACAATCGTCCGGGCTCGTGATCGATTTTGGAATGATCGAGTCGAATCCAGCCTCGGGAATTCAAGACGAGGAATTCATAGAGCTGACAAACCCCAACAATGAAGCGGTCGATCTCTCCGGCTGGACCATCAGCAGCGGAGTCGAGTTCACCCTGCCTCCTGGGACCGTCATTCCTTCCAATGGAAATCTCTACCTCTCACCTGACGTGCGTGATTTCCGCCTTCGCCCCTCCAGCCCGACCGGCGGAGAAGGTCGCTACGTCATCGGAAATTACGACGGTCATCTTTCCAACTTCGCCGAGGTTCTGACTTTATCGGATGCCTCCGGCGCGCTGGTTTCGGAAACAGTGACCGAAGACCAACCGAGTGACGCCCAGCGGTTTTTGGTCATCAGTGAAATCATGTATCACCCGGCCGACGGAGCAGGAGAAGAGTTCATCGAACTCATGAATATCAGCGAAAGCCTCACTCTGGATCTTGAAGGAATTTCATTCACGAATGGCATCAATCACACCATTGCCAACGGCACGCTTCTTGCTCCCGGCGAGCGCATCGTGATCGTCGCTTCGCAATTTGAAAATGGCACGGCTCTGAGCAACGGAGGCGAAACGCTCAAGCTCGAGGACGCCAGCAGCGGAACGATTTCGGAATTCCGTTACGATGACCAGGCTCCCTGGCCACTCACGCCCGATGGTGGCGGGACCAGCCTGGTTCTCATGAATCCTACCCACAAACCCGATCCTTCCTTGGCCTCGAACTGGCGGCCCAGTTTGACCGACGGTGGAAATCCGGGCACCACCGATGCTCTCATCTTCAGTGGCCAACCCAATGGCAACCTCAATGGAAACGGCATCCCCGACCTCATAGACTACGCGCTCGGCGAGGGCGGATTGACTTCGATGAGTGGCGACACTTTCACCTACCGCAGGCGATTGGGCGCAGACGATGTCAGTCTCGAAATCGAAGCCTCCTCCGATCTCAACTCCTGGATCGAAGGTTCTTCAGTGCTCATCGAACAAAGCAGAACCAATTTGGGAGACGGCACCGAATTGGTTGAATTAGCGCTTTCCCCCGTTGCGACCGACACCCGCTGGTTTTTTCGAATCCGGGCAATTCTGAACTTGCCTCAAAATTAAAAAGTTGATATCATCAAAAATAACTCAAAACCGATTCCTGCTGCACGCATATGAAAACTCTCTCAAAATTCCTAATTTCCTGTCTCAGTCTGGGCAGCTGTCATGCCGAGCTCGTGGCCCACTGGCCCCTTGATACCGACGCCGTCGATGCCACTGGCAATGGCTACGATGGTTCCGTTGTAAGCGGCACCGTCAACTTTGGTCAGACCGGGGCGAATGCCAATACCGGCTCAGCCGCCGCCTTCCCCGACAACGGACATATCGATGTCCCATTCACCGAAGCCCTCAACCCAGGAAGCTTCACGGTGGCACTCTGGGCCAATGCTGCCTCCAGCGTCGGCTTTGCCTCTCCCGTCACCAGCCGTGACGACGTTCCCGGCACCAGCGTTCACGGATACATTCTTTACAATGACTCCGCCGGAAACTGGAACTTCTGGACTGGAACCGGAGGAGGCCCGGGAGCCTGGCACCAAAGCGGAGGCCCCTTGGTTGCCTTGAATACCTGGACCCACCTCGCCATCAGTTATGATGCCACCACCGAAACCAAGAAACTTTGGGTCAATGGTGTTGCCGCAGCAACCGAAACTCTCCCAAACCTCTACTCACCAAATGGAACTGTTGAAATGGAAGCCTTCCATATTGGGTCCGGTCAAGATGACGGAGAGAACTTTTACTTCGACGGGCAAATTGATGATGTCGGAGTTTGGGATGAAGCACTCAGTGAAGCGGTCATCCAGAGCATCATGGATAACGGCATCTCAAGCGGCCTTCCTGATCCCGCCCTCTCCTCACCAAACCTGGTGACCGTCGACCTTGATGGCTCGGTTCAGTCTCTCGATATCCCAATCACCAACGATGGGCAGACCCAATCGCTCAACGTCTCGGCCGCAACTTTTAATGGCGACGCGAATTTCTCGGTCACCTCCCTCCCTGCCAGCATCGCCCCGGGCACGACCGGAAACATCACGATCTCCTTTGATCCCCAGGGAGCCAACGGGGAGTTCTCCGCCGATCTCGAGATCACCAGCGACGACTCGTTGAACCCGATCCGCACCCTTACCGTAAGTGGAGTCATTCACGATCCCATGCTCGTCAGCGACCTCACTCTCGACCTTGGTAATTCTCCGTCCGGATCCCTCACGGTCACCAACACCGGCGCCGCCCGAGACCTTAATATCGCAAACCTGGAATTCACTGGTCCCGATGCCGACCATTTTGACGCCAGCCTCAACCCCATTATCGCGGCTGGAGGAGGAGGCGAAACCCTCGACATCACCTTCGATCCACTCGGACAAGATGGCACTTTCAGCGCGACCCTTGAGATCACCTCAGATGACCCTCTTGTTCCCGTGACCTCGATCACCGTAATTGCCACCGTCCCCATTGCTAATCCTCTCGTGGCATGGTGGCCCCTTGATGCCGATGGCACCGATGCCAGCGGCAATGGATTTGACGGAACCATCACAGGATTACTTACTCCTGCCGAAGGTGCGAACGCCGCAACCGGAGGCTCCCTGACCTTCGATGGCGGATCCCGCATTGATGTCCCCTTTAGTCAAGACCTCAACCCAACTGATTTCACCATCACGATGTGGGCCAACGCCTCGTCAACTGCTGGCTTTGCCTCACCGATCACCAGCCGCGATGATGTCAATGGCGGGGTCTCAACCCATGGATTTATTATCTACAACGATAACGCAGGAAGCTGGAACTTCTGGACCGGCGATGGCAATCCGGGATGGGATACCCTCCCCGGTGGACCTGTCGCGGCAGATACTTGGACGCACCTCGCCATCAGTTACGATAGTATCACCGAGACCAAGAGCATCTTTGTGGATGGAATCCTCGCCGCCAGCGACACCGCCGCCAACCAATACTCGCCGAACGGTACCGTTGAAATGGAAGCCCTCCATATCGGCGCGGGCGCGGATGACGGAAACAGCTTCTTCTTCAACGGTCGAATTGATGATGTCGGCCTCTTCCGCTCAGCCCTTTCAGAGCAAGACATCAGCACCATCATGATGGATGGAGTGGGTGGCTTCACTGGCGCTGCAAGAGAACTTGTGATCACCGACCTTGCCTTCGGTCCCGGCGACGGACAGGTCACCATTACTTTCGACTCAGCAAGCAATGCGACCTACATTGTGGAGCGCTCAACTGATCTCCTCATCTGGGACGAACTCACTGACAATCTCAACAGCACGGGAGAAACGACAAGCTTCACCGACCTCTCTCTTCCCGCCGGAACCGCCAAGGTCTTTTATCGGGTCAGCCGACTCTAAAATGCTCTTGCTCCCTCATTCTGAATCTACTAGCCTCCCTCCAACTAACTACACGAGGATGAAATTTTGTTTGCTTATCCCCTACATGTCCGCTCTTCTGCCTATCGCTTCTTCGGGAGCTTTAATCGCTCACTACCCTCTCGACTCCGATGCCTCGGATGCAAGTGGCAACGGCTACAACGGAGCAGTCGTTGGGGGAACCGTCAACTTTGGCCAACCTGGAGCCAATGCCAACACTGGCAGCTCAGCCGCATTCCCTGATAACGGCCATATCGACATCCCCTTTAATTCGGCGCTGAATCCGGGTAGTTTCACCGTCACCCTCTGGGCCAACGCCTCGTCAACGGGCGGTTTTGCCTCTCCGATCACCAGCCGCGATGATGTGAATAACGGGGTCTCGACACACGGGTTCATTCTCTACAACGACAACCTGGGTAACTGGAGCTTCTGGACCGGTGACGGGAACCCGGGATGGGACGTGATGTCAGGCGGATCAGTCGCAGTAAACAACTGGACACACCTCGCCCTCACATTTGATGCTGGCACCGATACCAAATCACTCTGGATCGACGGAACTCTTGCCGTCACCGAGACAGCTCCCCTCCAGTATTCTCCGAATGGGACAGTTGAGATGGAGGACCTCCACATCGGTGCTGGTGCAGACGATGGCGGAAGTTTCCAGTTCGCCGGAAACATCGACGATGTCTCCATCTGGGATGAAGCTCTTGATCAGGCAGCCATTCAGGATATCAGGGACAACGGAGTGACCGTCATTCCCGAGCCCTCATCACTTGGCCTTCTCGCACTCGCCGGTCTTGCTCTGGGAAGACGCCGCAGAAACTAGACCAACTGATCTTTCGGTTTTCCAAGCCCCGCCGGTCGCAACCCGCGGGGCTTTTTTTAGGCCAAAATTTCGGAGAGCACCTTCCCGTGCACATCGGTGAGCCTTCTCTCGATTCCGTTGTGATAAAAAATCAGCTCTTCGTGATCCAGCCCCAGAAGATGCAAAAGCGTGGCATGGAAATCATGCATCGTCACCACCTTCTCAGCGGCCCGATGACC
>CBFHQJ010000091.1:0-20574 GCA_965657795.1 Akkermansiaceae bacterium | reverse complement strand
CTGTTCCACACGACGTGGATCCAGACCCTTGGCCCCGGGAGCGGAAGTCACCGCAGACACCACCTGAAGCTCCTCAGCCATCGTAGGGTAATCAATGATGACCTTCATAAGGAAGCGGTCCAACTGCGCTTCGGGGAGCGGATAGGTTCCCTCTTGCTCAATCGGGTTTTGGGTCGCAAAGCACATGAAGGGCGGAGCCACCGGAAGAGAATCACCATCGATCGTGACCTGTTGCTCCTGCATCACCTCAAGAAGAGCAGCCTGTGTCTTCGCGGGTGCACGGTTGATCTCATCCGCCAAAAGGAGGTTCGTAAAAACGGGACCGCGCCGGGTTTGGAATGACTGGCTCTTCATATCGAAAAGCGTAAATCCGGTGATGTCCGAAGGCATCATGTCGGGCGTGAATTGAAGACGACCGAATTCACCGCCAAAGGTGCTCGCGAGCGCCAGGACCATGTGGGTTTTCCCCAGGCCGGGTTTACCTTCCAAGAGAACGTGTCCCCCGGCGAGCAGAGCCGCAATGATTTGGTTCACGGTTTCGCCCTGACCGTAGACCACCTTTTGGATCTCGGTGCGCAGGCTGTTGGTAAGACGGCTGACCCCGCTGAGATCAGGAGTGGCCTCCGCCGGAGCTACCACCGGAGCTGGTGCCTCCGGTGCGGGTTGGGAATAGGGATCATTTTCTGTCATCGTTTCAAAAGAGCTTGGAGTTTTTGTGCCACTTTAACGAGGTGGCCGGGATCTTTGGGTGGATCGATGGTGAGAGCTTCGGCCACGTCATCGCGCGTCAAACCGGACTCTTCAGCCAATCGATCGTAAAGGGTTTCGGGGGCTCCCTGGTTTTCCATTTCAAGTTTGGCCCGCAGTGGTCTCAGGAGATGCTCCAACTCACCGGTCCGCCAGAGGAAGCGGGCCGAAGTGGTGAGAGCTTTGCCATAAGGTTGACGCTTGATGGCATTGTCCTGGAGGATGGGGCCAAATCGTGGAATCCGAATCCAGAGCCAGGCAAAAAGGAGAATAAGCCCTCCAATGACCGCCATTCGCCCCTCCTTCCAAATCAATCCAAAGAAGGAAGTCGAAGAACCATAAAGGAAAACGATCTTGCCCCCGTTTGCATATTCCTCCGCCAAATAATTCAGGAACTCGGCGTGATCCGCGCGGGCCAAATAAGGACTCCGGAATGGTCTGGCGTGGGCCAACACCATAACCTCGCCGGCACCATAACTCGTGCCGATCATACGGGAATTTTTGTCGCTATCAGGAATCCAATCCCAACCATTCCCGATCCCCAAACCAACCTCACCCTCGAATTCAAGCTCATGTCCACCCCACTCTTCTCTGGTCTTCACCAACTCCCAAGCACGCGAAAGATGCCCGCTGCGATCGGCCTCTCCAAACGCTCCATCAAAGGGATGATAGGTCGAGGTGATTTCGAGTTCATTGAAGACATAGTCCAGTCCGGTCAAGTCGCCTTCATCGGGAACCCCATCTCCGGACTCTGAATCTGTAAAATCATTTCTGTCAGGGTCACCGCCTTCGATCGTCAGAACGAGATTCCCACCATCGGCCACCCAATCCATCACCCGAATTCCCATTCCTTTCGTCTGTAAAAACGAAGCGGGCATAATGATGACCCGGGTTTCGTAATCGTAATTTGACCACGTCCGTGAGCTTTCAATATTCCAGCCTTGCTGATCGAGATACTTTTCGGCAGCAAGGTAGGGATTGACACGAGCTTTCCCGGTGTATCCGAGCGGGATCTCGTCCACCTTTTTTCCTTCTTCCTTTTGATCGCAGCCAGCAAGCAAGAACAATCCAAGAATCACAAACCACCTCATTGCCGCCTCCTTTCCTGGAACGGCCAACGGCTCCAGAGTTCATTGATGGTATCGTCGTTTGGGCGACGTCGTGCGTAGGCCTGCGAAATCCAGGCGTTGGTCAAAAGAGTGAAATAGGAAGCGCTCGCCGCTTCCCCCTTCAACGAGACCCTGCGCAAGCAATCCATCTCGGTATCGCTTTCCTCGATTTCGACCACCTGACGGGTCACCAGCGAAGAAATGGCTCCACGGTAAAGAAGACCGAGGGCCTCCTGATAATTGCCATCTTCCCAAAGCTTACGGGCCTCGGCGAGAAGATTGGAGGGAAGATTCTCCGGCTCTACGTTCATCCCGGCCACCGTGGTGA
Source organism: Akkermansiaceae bacterium (assembly GCA_965657795.1). Taxonomy (GTDB): domain Bacteria; phylum Verrucomicrobiota; class Verrucomicrobiia; order Verrucomicrobiales; family Akkermansiaceae; genus SW10. The sequence goes on along the minus strand of CBFHQJ010000091.1, from coordinate 18,390 downwards.
CCTTCTTGCGATCATCAACCGACTCCTTGGGACCCGCCCGGAAGGCGTGCAAATTGTTGACAATCACCCAAATCAACCCGGCAACTGCAGCAATCACGATACCCCAAAATAAAAGATGTCCCACGCCAGCGAGCGCACCAGGCCCCACGCTTGAAGAGGAAGAGTCAGAGGAGTCACTTGTCCCCTCCTCTTCCATCTCTTCCTCGTACACTCCCCGTGTGCGAACTTCAAACTCCTCTTGATCCAAAACCCGCTGAGCTTCCTGATTGGCCTCCAGTCGGGTGGATGAACCCAAGATTATCAGTCCCAACAAAATGAGCCCGAGCCTCTGGCCTAGTCCTTTAAATTTCAGTTCGATGTCCCAGCCTTCGGTCCAGGTTCGCGTGTTGACATAGAGACCAAATCCCGCGCCTGTGTAAAACCAAGCCACAATGGAAACCGCGTTCAAATAGAAGAGTCCGAACACGACCCACATCCAGTTGGGAAGCAAATCCGACTCACCCTCAAAAAAGGCCTCCCACGTCAAAAACTCACTGACCTCCACCCCCTCGGGCAACATCATTAAAGCGAAATAGACCTGACTGCCGCAGAGGAGAATTTCCATCCCGAGGCAGATAAAAGTTAAACCCACTGCAGAACTCGCGCTGCGGTAGGAAAGGATCTGGTACCGGGCTTTGTAGCGGGTTCCTTCCAGCCCTTCCAAATAACGAATAGGCAAGACCAACGAGCGGCTCAAAGGGGAACGATAGAACAAGAGCCCAATGACCACACACCAGTAGAGAATCGCTAATCCAGCCTTTGCGTTGACCTCCTCCCCGTCATCCGAATGCAGATACCACCCGAGTGCGGTCAGGGCCACTCCCATCAAGACAAGGCCTTTGTTTTTAATCACCTCCTTGGGCAGAACCTTCATTGTCTCCCGCCAGGTCGGATGTTCCCCGAAGAGACTCCGGCTCAGGGGATGGAGTGCCACCCGCTCCCAGATCGGCTTCAGCCACCAAATCAGGAACATTCCCCAACCCACCGATTGATAGCAGATCGCAAGAATCAGAATGCCGAGAGGAAAGACCGAAGCCATCCACCCTTTGATCAATGAGATGGCGTGTTCACCTGTGAGGCGAACTCCAAGATCAATGGCCTCCCATTGGGTGCGGGGCCGGATTTCAGCCGTTACCTTTTCAAGCTCCACGATACCCCCTCCCCACAAGAACAAAGTAAAGAAGGTGCAGGACCCAAAACGCGATTCCCACCGCATACTTGGTGCTCGTCGAGATCGGCTGGGCCGACCAAAAGCCTTCCACCACCGCCGCCATTGCCGTCATGCAGGCACCACCAATGAGCAAGGGAAGCCCGTCACGGCCGGCACGCGTCAAGGCATCACCCCGACTCAATTGGCCGGGAGCCAACAAGGCAAAGCCCATTTTTAGGCCGGCCATTCCAACCACCAACATGCCCAAAAGTTCGAACGACGAATGACCGGCGACAAACTTCCAAAGCAACTCGGGCTCTCCCGCATATTCGACATATCCCACCACCGCTCCAAAATAGAGTCCATTGTAGATTAAAAAAAACAGAGTCCCGATTCCAAAAAAGATTCCACCGGCAAAAAGTCGAAAATCAATCCCCACATTGTTGTTAATGTAGTGGGCAAACATCATAAAGTTCGACCCGTGCTCTTGCCGCAAATGCTCCACGCTATCAGCATCCTTTCCATACATACCCTCGATACTCGACATCGACTCCGGTCCCAGCAAAGCCTGAACCCACTCGATCTCCTGATCCGCCGACCACCACATTGCGAAAAAAGGAACCCAGAAGACGAAGGAAACCACCGCGAAGAGTCTCCACTCCCGGCGGAAGGCCGCGGGAAAAGTGCCCAGAAAGAAACGAATGGCTCCTTCACCAAAGGCTCCTCTCTTGCGATGAATCTGGCGATAGCCACGAATAGCCAAGCCATTCAGGCGATCGCAAATCCGGTGGCCGAACATCCGATACTGCGCCAGCGACAAATCGTAACAAATCTTGCGAAACCGTGAAGGCACCTTGTGCCCATCCAGAGTCGGCTTCTTGCTTTCCGAGCTTCCCAACTGCAATTCGAAGGTTTGCCAGTCGGAGGCATTTTTGTTCTCAAATTCCTGTCGATTCATCGTTGTTCCTCCAGCCAGTGTGCCATGCCCATCAATTTTGAAACGCCCTTGGGCCCAACTTCACCTGTCATTCTTTCGACGTGATTGGCCAACTCCATGCGACGGGCCTCGGACCATCCGCCACTCCGGTAGCGAAATGATAAAATCGCCGCTTCTTCCTCCCGACTCAGGCTCAAGTTCACCGGAACCTTGTTCAAAGGAGGTGGCCCGGGGATCACCGGGTCGATCCTGGGGCGCGAATACACGACGAGAGTTCCGGCGGCCAAATCCCCCAGCCTCTGAAAGCGGGGATTGAAAAAGACAAACAATGGGGCGAAGGGAATCATCAATTCAACGCCACGGATAAAATTACGAATCATCGAGGCACCAATCGTGATGCCACCACCCGCCTCATTCACCACCCTCAGGCCCAGGGCACGTTTGCCCACCGTCGCGCCCCATGGGCTGATTTCGAAAATGACATGGTAAAACCACCAAATCACAAAAAACGTGAGGAGAAAGATACCTTCGGAAACATTCCCACCCATCACGGGGAAGATCAAATTGATGACTAGATTCAGCACCATCAACGCGATCATTTCGACGACCAGGTCACTGATCCACGCGACCAAGCGCAAAACCGGTCCTGCGGTGCGGAGATGGATTTCCATCCCCTCGGCGAGTTCCACCGTCTGGAGTGTGTCGATGCGCCTTTTGGGACCTGCCATCTGAATTGTCGTAAAAGCTAACGGGCCAAAAACGGAGGTAAAGCCCCCATTTAGGGACTGTCTTGAAAAGGGCTAATGAGCCTTGCGAAGGAATTTCGTTTCAGTAATGGCGCGACCCGGGAGTTGGTCCAAACCGGGGACCAGGGAGCGTCGCCGATTGCAACGAAGGTCCGCACAGCTCACCGGGGCTAACTCTTCACTCCATCGGCGCAGCCGATGGCTACCTAAAAACCAAACGTGCTCGTTTACACTTTTCAGATGGGCTCTTAGTCAGGGAAGACAATAGCCCTCCTTCCGTCAATAATTGTACGATCATGAACATGGTAGCGAATGCCCCTTGCCAGAGCCGACCTCTCACAATCGCGTCCCAATCGAACCAAATCAAGCACGCTGTGATGGTGCTGAACTCGCTCAACCTCCTGCTCAATAATGGGCCCCGCATCAAGTTCTCCGGTGACATAGTGACAAGTCGCGCCAATGAACTTCACCCCGCGCTCATAAGCCTGACGGTAGGGATTGGCTCCAATGAAGGCCGGCAGAAAGCTGTGATGGATATTAATCATTCTACCACTGTATTTTTCGCACATCCAGGATGGCATGATTTGCATAAAGCGGGCGAGGACCACCAACTCAACCTTCTGATCTTCGAGCAGTGATTCGATTTCACGGAATCCGGCTTCCTTGTCCTCTTCCATTTCGACATGATGGAAAGGCAGACCAGCATTCTCGGCAATTTGCTGACAATCCGCGCGATTCCCGATCACCGAGGTAATTTCAATGGGCATCTCGCCCAGTTTGGTTCGCCAGAGAATTTCGTTGAGGCAATGATCGGTCTTGGTGACCAAGACCGCGGTGCGCATCTTGTAGGGCAATCGACGAAAGTGCCAATCAGCCTTAATCGCCCGCCCCAAGACTTCGAAGCTCGCGATAAAATCTTCAATCGGAATCTCCAGACTCCCGGTATCGATCTCAAGTCGCGCGTAGAACACTCCCCGCTTTTGCTCAATAAACTGATTAAACTCGACCAGATTCGCGCTGAATTCGGAAGCATGACTGGCAATCCGTGCCACGAGGCCATGCTTATCAGGACAAGTAATTTTCAGAATTAGACCTTCACGCATAAGTGCTCCATGCACCAGTGCGCAAAAAAACTCAAGCCAAACCAGTCAGACAAAACCGCCATAAAATTCTCGTATCGGTGCCCCCTCCCCAGAAAATTTAAATGATGAGTCTCTTTCTCGTGACAAAAACGAGATTTTCGAAATAGTGCTTTTTATCCCTTTATCGATTTTGGGAATTCATAAATTAGATCTAATGCCATGAAGAAACTACTAACACTGAGTGCCCTCGTTGCGACCGGGGTGACACAGACATTGACTGCAAGCGACCTGATCGCTTATTGGTCATTTGACACGATCGCAGTCGGTTACGCCGTTGACGAGCGAGCCGGAAATGTCGGCGTTCTCTTGAACGGTCCACAGTTCACCAACGAAGGAACCGGGCGCTCCGGCAGCGGGACCGACCGGGCGATGCTCTTTGGAAACGGGCAACACCGAATGGTGGTCAGTGATGCTTCTTTTCTAGATGCAACCGGAGCCAGCAATGCCATCTCGATTTCCTTTTGGCAAAATTTGAGCCAGATCCGGAACCAATTCACTTTTTGGGCTGATTCCGAAACAGTCCCCCGCGCTCTCTCATTGACGAGTCCTTGGAGCGACAATGCCGTCTATTGGGATACCGGTGGCGGATTCGTGGAGGGAGTCAGTCGATTAACGGCATTTCCAGCCGAGACCTGGCTGTCGAAATGGGTGCATGTTGTCGTCACCAAAAGCGGAGATAGCAAGCGAATCTATGTCAACGGCATTGAAGAAGTGAACGGACTCAACACCGCCATCCTGCCCGTCGATTTTTCGGAATTTGTGATTGGAAACAACTCCGGCAGCTTCACCGAGGCCTTGAATGGAACGCTCGACGAGATCGCCATTTTTAGTCGTGAACTCACCCCTGAAGAAGTGACCAGCCTCTCCAACGGAGATTCCCCGAACTCACTGGTGGGCTCCAACGATACTGATTCTGACGGACTTCCGGATGATTGGGAAACCCGTGTCGCAGGAGACCTTACCACTCTCGAAGCCGGTGGAGATCCAGACAATGACAGCCTCACCAATGAAGAGGAATTTACGGGAGGAACAAACCCAACGAACGATGACACCGACGGTGACGGCGCTCTCGACGGCGAGGAAACCAGAACTGGAATCTGGAACAGTTCTTCGGACCGGGGAACCGACCCCTTGCGTGTCGACACCGATGGCGATGGCATCCCGGATGGAGCCGAAACCAATACCGGCGCATTCATTGACGAAACGGACACCGGATCAGATCCGCATTCCCTTGATTCGGACATGGACGGGTTTACTGATGGTGCCGAGGTCATTTTCGCCTCGTCCAATCCAAACTCGGAGACGTCCATTCCACTTCGTCCCGGTCAACTGGACCTTTTGGCTTATTGGGATTTCAACGACGATAGCGATCCGATCGCAACCTTTGATCAGGTGAAAGGCTTCCGGGGTGACTTAAAGCCGGGAACCGTCTTTTCCGCTGATGCCACCGGCAGGACTCTCACCGCAGGTGACCGCGCCATCGACATGGGAGCAACCGGTGGTGCCGGCACCGGCGTCATCGTCGAGCAAGGAGGCTTTCTTGATCTCGCCGGTGCCCAAGATCAGATCGGCGTCTCATTCTGGGTAAACTTACCAAGCCTTCAAAACTCTATGGCGGTTTACGCGAACTCACCTTCAGTCGAAAGAGCGTTTAGTGCGCACGCACCATGGAGTAATGGCCAGGTCTACTGGGATACCAACGGCTGTTGTGACGGAGCCCGCCAGCGGACCAACATTGCCGCGAACCTCACTCTGAACACTTGGTCACACGTCGTTCTAAACAAGAACGAGGACACCAAGGCCATCTGGGTTAACGGCGTCAAGCTGATCGAAAACGAAAACACCGACAACCTTCAGCAGACCTTCACCCGGTTCTTCATCGGGACAGACTCAGCATCGCTGAACACCATCGGTCTGATCGACGACATGGCAATCTATGCCGATGCTTTAACCGATGCAGAAATCGGCATGCTCTTTGCCGGCACTCCGCCGAACTCGCCTTCCCTGGTTCCGCCCAGCAGCGATACCGACGGAGACGGCATGCAAGATGCCTATGAAGACGCCAACGGTCTCGATAAAACGGTTGATGATCGTCTCAGCGATCTCGACGATGACGGCGTTAATAATATTACCGAGTTCCTGAACGGAACTTTACCAAATGATGAGGACTCGGACGATGACTCACTCTTGGATGGTGTTGAGGACAACACCGGGGTCTGGGTCAGCGCAACTCAGACTGGAACCGATCCGCTTAATCCGGATTCCGATGGGGACCAACTCGGAGATGAAGTTGAATCCAACACGGGAACCTTTGTCAGCCTGACTGACACCGGCACAGACCCCAATTTGGCTGATACCGATGGAGACCGCTGGAATGACTTTGATGAAATTAATTGGCCGACCAACGCCAATGATCGCGAGGAATTTCCTTCCATTGATCCCGGCAAGCTCAACTTGCTGGCCTTCTGGGACTTCAACGACAACTCCAATCCCGATACCGCAGTTGATTGCGTTCGAGGTTTTGAAGCCAACTTCTTCGGTGCCGACACCGGCTTCAGTGAGGACGCGCTGGGACGGACCGAAACAGCGGGCGATCTCGCCATGAATCTGGGACCGAACGGAGTCAGCAATGGCGCTCATGTTGAAAGAGCGCAATGGTTTGGTCTGGGCGTTCCCCGGGGACAAATCATTGAGAACCTGGGATCTGCCGGGTTCTCCTCGGAGATGAACGTCGGAGCCGGAGTACTCGGAGCAACGGGCGCCCTCGCTGGCGACGCCAACTCCGCCCTCACCACCACCGCTCCCAACAACGGAACCCGGACAAACTTCGATCCCGCCTTGAACATCGATGGCCCTTGGTCAGCCGAAGTTTGGCTGAAGCCCTCCACAACCATGGCTGCCGGAGCCCTCTCCTGCGCCATTGCCAATGGTGACTTTGCCGCTCCCCGCAAAGGCTGGCTGATCTATCAATCGGACTCCGGGTGGAACTTCCGGACTTACTACAACGATGGACTGGCAACCGCGGTAAACATCAACGGTAATAACGGGGCTCCTCCCGTTGCCGGTGAATGGACCCACCTCGTTGCGACATGGGACGGCACGGTCGGCAAACTCTACGTTGATGGAGTTTTGCGTGAGACCAGCATCCCGCAAACCTACGTTCCCGGAATCGCCGGAGGCTTCACTTTGGGCGCTCGCTCGGATGGTGCCTTCCAGTGGTCCGGCGACGTGGATGAAGTGGCCTTCTATGGCACCGAACTCACAGCTGCACAAGTTCAGGAACATTACGACAACGCGGTCAATCCTGCTCCTGCGGTTTCCTACGATTCACTCATTCAAAGCCGCTCTCCCATCGGCTATTGGAGAATGGAATCTGACGACCCCGAGCCGGGGCCGGACCAAGTCTCGATCTCCTTCTGGCAGAAGCTTGATTCGGTGTCGAACAGCAGTGCCTTCTGGGCCTCATCCGCCTCCAGCGGTGCCAACTTCCGAGGGTTCCAGGCCCACAATCCATGGGGTGATGGAAACTACTACTTCGATACCGGTGGCACCGCTGCCGACACCCAGCGCATCTCCGGATTCTCAGAGATTGCTGCCGGACAATGGGATCACTTCGTTTACCAAAAGCAGGGACCGGTCAAGGAGGTCTGGAGGAACGGAGTCAAAGTTCTTTTCGGAGAACTTGCTGCTCCGCTTCCCAATGACTTCTTCCGACTCACCATCGGGGCGGAATATCGTGAGGGCCCTGTGGGTTGGAATGCCACCCGCGGCTTAATCGATGATTTCGCGGTCTTCGGAAGCTTCCTGGGCGAAGAGGAAATTATCCGTCTCGCCAATGGAGAGTCGCCCAAGACCATTTCCGGCCCGGCTACGCCGCTGGAGATTACGAGCATCGAACTCTCCGATACGGATCTCACTCTGACGTGGAATTCCCGGGCAGGTGCCATTTACTCACTCGAGAGTAGCTTGGGTCTTTTGGCTCCTTGGACCGAGTTGACCGACAACATCAGTTCCCAAGGAGAAACAACCACCTTTGTCATTCCGACAAACTTCATTCCCGACTTTGGCCCGAAGTTATTCTTCAGGGTCTTTGAGCAGGAATAAGCCTGACGAACGCCATTCCCCATGCGTCCGTTCCTTCACTGGAACGGGCGCATTTTTTTACCCCTGCCGCCACCGCACATTCTAATTTTCCAGACTAGGAAAAGCCTTTCACATGAGCCTTGGCAATCGCAAGAAAGTCCTCGGCCACGCCCTTGGGACGGCCTTGATACATCGCTCCGATTACAAGTGGCGGAAAGCCTTCCAAAACCAGAGGCTTCACACCCTTCGGTGAAGGCAGTCCGGGAATAAAGATTCCAATCCCCACCCCAAAACCACGCCCGACAAAATCGCGCACCACATCGGTCGAATTCACTTCCACCGAAACCGGCCAGTTCACTTCGTGCCGATCAAACTCCTTTTGGAAAAGCTGCTGTAAAACTTCATTAGGCGGCAAGCCGATCAACGGCTCCTTTCCAATAAAGCCAGTCTTCGAATACGGATCTTTTTCCAGGAAGTCTTTCCACGACCTGGCCCTCGACTTGGAAGGGATCCAGAGGACGGTCGGAATATTCAACAATGGTTCGCTCTTCAAGCCCTCTGACATTTTCCCGCCAACTACCCCGATTGCGACATCGGCCTGCTGTGATGTGACCAATCCATGAACATCAGATGGGGCCACTTCGCGGAGCGACAGCTTAAGATTAGGCTCCTTCTTTTTAAGAGTTTCCAGACAATCCGGAAGATGATTCCTCAACGCAGAGGCCGTTGCCGCAAGGCGCAAATGCCGCCCTTCCTCACCCCGGAGCTTTTCCTCCAAGTCCCCAAGTCGCGAAAAAAATGGATAGATGTAATCGTAGAGCTCCTCCCCCGCCGGAGTTAGAGCGAAGGGGCGTCGATTGAATAGCTTCACCCCAAGCTTCTCTTCCAATTGAAGAATCTGCCCACTCACCGCCGGCTGCTGAATCCCATAAGGCATTTTTCTCACCGCCGCGGTGATCCCCTCAAACTTTGCCACGAAGTAAAACAGCTCCAGATGATGAATGTTCATTTCCAAAAATCCTAACGACAGCTTTCATCATTTCAATCAATGTTTTCAAAGAATGTATCAATGCGACAGAAATCCTGATTCCTGCCATGATCACAAACATGAACCCATTGGCCGACCGCGTTTTCTCTGTTGAGTCCGAACTCGCACAACTCCAAGCCACAGCGAGGCGATTGTCAGAGACCGTCTCGGGTTTGAAAAAGGAAGTCATTAAGGAAGAGGTCGTCGAAGCTCCAGCCCCGACATTTTCACCCCAGACAAGCCCTCCCCCTCTCCCCAAGGAATTTCCGGCTGCCATCCTCAACGAGCCAACGCAAATCAAGATTGAGGAAACTGAAATCAAAGCCCCCAAGCCAGGGAAAACCAAGGAAGAATCCGCCGGTCTTGAGATGCATCTTGGACGTGTCTGGTCTGTCCGCCTTGGCATCGTTCTTCTCACTACGGGATTCGTTTTCCTCAGCCGATACACTTATGATTCCTTAATTCGGGATCTCGGCCCGGGAGTGCGTCTCACCATGATGTATCTCCTTTCCTTCCTGCTTACTGGCGCCGGACTCTTCTGTGAGCGCTGGAAAGAGAACTTGAAAAACTATGGTCGCATCGTTGCCGCCGGGGGGCTTGCCGCTTTCTACTACTGTGGATTCGCAGCCCATAATGTCGAGGCACTCAAGGTCATCGATAGCCCCGTAATTGCCTCGATTGTTCTTACGATAAGCGCGGGAATCTTTTGCGCGATCTCTCTGTGGCGTGAATCGCGGGTTATGCTAAGCACCAGTCTCGCACTCGCATTTTACAGTGTCTCGGTCAATCCCATCGGCTGGATGGCCTGCCTCTCCTCAGTAATTTTAGCAGCCTTTGGCGTCGCCATGATGATCCGACACCGATGGATGGAAGTTGGATTCTTGGTTCTCATTGGCAGCTACGTTTCCTTTACTTGGTGGCAATTCGCCATCACTCAAAACACCGGCGAACCCACTCATTGGTTCCTCGTGGGATACTGGCTCCTCTTCACCATCGCCGCCTGGGTCCCTCAGCGCGAAATGGATGACGACTCCCATGTTCTTTTTACGGGAACCAACAACAGTGCCTTCTTCCTCCTCTTCTCGTCACGTCCTCTGGTTGGACAATGGATGGATCAACATTGGATCTTCTGCTTCGTCTTTGGTGGCACTCTTCTCGCGATTTCAGCCCTCTCTAAAAACAATTACCCGGACCGCTCCCGCGTTGTTCACCTTGTCAAGGGCACCGGTCTCGTCACCCTCGGCCTGGCTCTATTGCTGGATGGCCACCACCTTTTCGTCGCTCTCCTTATCGAAGCCCTCGTGCTGATGGCCGTGAATCTAAAGCGCCCCCACCTCCTTACAAAATCAACTTCATGGATCGTGGGCTCGCTCTCGTGCCTCACATTGTCGAGCGTCAACATCTCAGCGGTTCACCCTCTCATCTGGCTTTTCGGAGCTATTGCCTGGCTCTCCCTCGGTAACATCCACCGATGGGTCGAGCGCAAAGATCGCGAGAAAATAGTCCATCCCGGCGGATTCGCAGCCTCCATGGTCGCGCTCTTTATCATCGTCTTTGGGCTTATGGGAACATGGGAAAAAAACGACCTGTCCCTAACCATGGCTTTGGTGGGATTACTTTCCACCGGAGTCTTTTTACTCAAACAATCCCGGACCCACTTTTTCGACAGCCTTTCCATTTTCTCAGTGGCGGGATTCATTTCCCTTGTCTATCTGCTGAGCAGTCCTGCTTCGTTAAACTTCTATCTCTTGGGCGCTACCATCGCTCTCTTGAGCTCAATCCCTCCGGCTTTCGCATGTCGAAAAATCGAACAGAAAGAAATCTCGGAAGGGTTTCATCTCTACTCCGGAGGCTTCCTCGCTCTTGCCCTCGCTTTCATCTGGCAGGCCCTTACCTTGAGCGACCTTCCCGAGCTGGTCATTCTAACCATCATTCTGGCCATTCCCATCGTCGGAACAGTCGTCGCTCGTTTTACCGGGCTGCTAGCTCATATCCTGGTCCCATTCCTGATGTATCTCGGATTGCTAAAATTGCTTCCAACCAGTGATGAAGCACTCCTTCTCGGATTCTTTATGACGGCCGGGCACTTTGTCCTCGCAAAGTATAGCCGGGAACTGAAGCAGGATCAGATCATTGAATCTTTCCTCTTCGTCTTCGCAGCACTCTTCTGGGGAGCCTTCCTTTCTCGCCTTTCCTCACCGGCCCTACCCATGACCGTCAGCGCGATCACGCTCCTGATTACCGCACCCTACTTCGGCAAAAACCTTGTTACTCCGGTTGCCGCTTCCTACTACCTTCTTGGGATATCCGCGGCATTCTGGACCGGCTCCTCTTTTGAAATCTATCTTTGTCTCGCGCTTGCGCTCATTCTTCATCTGACCCGAACCTTCAAGGAGTCCGACGACAAACTACAGTGGCTTGCCATTCCTTCCCTTCTCGCACTCTGGGCTCAAATCACCATTGATGCCGACCCTCTTCCCTACGCTGCAATCTGGGCAGCGACCGGCACTATTCTTCTCGTCACCGGGCTCTTTCTCAAAAGCCGCTGCTTCCGTTTGATCGGCCTGATCATTCTCGCCGTCAGCCTGGGTCACCTGATGCTCTTCGACCTCATCAAACTAACCCCCCTCCCTCGAATCCTAAGCTTCATGACCCTCGGAGCCGGACTACTCGGCCTCGGGTTTGTTTACAATCGCTGGCAAGATCGCTTGAAACAAATTCTCTAGCGGGAAAGATCCCTGCCATGCGAGTTGTCATGCAAAGAGTCAGTCAAGCCTCCGTCACTGTTGAGGGAAAGCAGATCTCAAAAATTGAAAACGGATTCCTTATCCTTCTCGGAATCGAATCCGCCGACGATCAGAGCGATGTCGATTGGTTAGTACGAAAGATCATCAACATGAGGATCTTCGACGATGACGAAGGTAAAATGAATCTCTCGCTGCAAGATAACGATGGCAACGCCCTGATCGTCAGCCAATTCACCCTCCACGCTTCCACCAAAAAGGGAAACCGGCCCAGTTTCATCAAGGCTGCGCGTCCCGAAACATCGGAGCCACTTTACGAATCATTCTGCGAAACCTTCGCCCGCGAACTAGGACGCCCGGTCAGTCGGGGTTCCTTTGGAGCTATGATGGAGGTTTCGCTGATCAACGACGGCCCCGTCACCATTACTATGGACTCACGAGACCGCGAGTGAGTTACTCCTTCAAGCGAACCGAAGTTCCGCAATAAATGCAACGGAACCAGTGGAAGAGAAGAAGTTGAATACAGGTGGGAAGAATGTATCCCAAAAGTGGAATATGATGAGCGTTGGGATTTCTTCGACAGGATTTGGGCCGATAAAGAGGGTTTCCACAAACCCTGCACTTCAATGAATGAGCAAACATCAAATAGAGAAGACCAAAGATCACCAAGGCTGCTGGAACCGTCGCACATGCATAGACAATCGTCTTCTGATCTCTAAAAAATAGCATCGCACCACCTGCCACAAAAGAAAGAGGTAAGAGAACAATCATAACCAAGCTCAAAAAGCCGCCAATTTTCACCCTCGTTGCCTGTGGATGCAGAACACCACGAACATATCGACGGGAATGGAGCTTCTTCCCCGCGTTTGTTTCCGGGGTCGCTGTTTTTCGAATATCAAAACCAGCATTCCGTTTCAAAGGCTCGACCTTCGGACGGGGCGAATTCGGGTCCGGACTTTTCACATCTTCCCTCGAAGTCTTCGCACGAGACGGCCCCTTCGGTGCAATCTCACGAACCGTGGCCGTGATCGCTGACGGTTCCGAATCGATCTTCCGCACCTCCTCGACATAGAGATCCCTTTCCTGAAGAAAATCGTCCATCACTGGAACATCCCCAACTGCGATCTCATTCTTGATGATACTCTCCCTGCTAACTGGAAATGCCTTCAACACCTCTATCGGAACCAATTCGACCACTTCGTCGAGACGGGTCATCACAACTCCTTCCGCTTCCCCGCTTCGGCTACGGGCTTGTTCAATCCAGACGATCAGCTGATCGAGCGTCGGCAGTTCTTCAACCAACTGCAAGTGCGAGTTTGCATGCTCGATTTCCTCGAGCAAACTTCCCGGGTCGCTTTGGGAAAGAGCCGAGCAAGTCTCAACGCCAACCGCGCCAAGGAGCTCTACTCCTTCTTCATTGACACCTTGTATTTCTAATAAATCGACCACCTGATTTTTTCTGGAGAAAAATAAACACGATTCGAGCCGCGGCTCCAACCTAAGTTTTATTTAAGTGAGACTCGCCCGCATGTCCTGAAGCTGTGCCAGCTTGCCTTCCCATTCAGCAAGGCGCTCTCGCTCAATCGCTACCACCTCGGGCTTGGCGTTCACGACGAATTTTTCATTCCCCAGCTTGCCCTTCGACTTGCCGACCTCCTTTTGAATCTTCTCGATCTCCTTATCAAGGCGGGCCTTCTCAGCCTCCACATCGATCAAACCGTCAAGTGGCATAAACAACTCCCCGGCCGGTGTCACCGCACCAGGCGTGCCCTGCTCGGGAGTATAACCCTCATCCCGGGTCACCCCTTCCGCCCCCACAAGGAGAGCCAAAGTCCCTGCTTCGGCTTCCAGCCAGGACGGACCGGACTTCGCAATAAACTTCACATCCTTGCGAGCAGCCAAACGGTATTCCGCCTTTAAATTGCGCAACTTGGCTGCCGTTTCATAAACAGCCGCCGCCTGCCCGCAACCCTCTGAGATCTTACCAGCATCCAACCCGTCCAGCAGGCCGGCAGAAGGCAGTTCCATCTCCATCACGAACTGACCTTCGGCAATATACCCCATCCGCAAACTCAACTCTTCGGTCAAGTGCGGCATGTAGGGATGAAGCAGTTGGAGATAGCGCGCCATGACCGAGTCGAAAACCCCAAGCGTCGTCTCGCGCTGGGCCTCGGTGGCATCGTCGCGAAGATCACCCTTCACGGCCTCGAGGAACTTGTCGCAAAACTCACTCCACAGGAAATCATAAAGCTGCTGCCCCACTTCATTGAAACGATAGTCCGCATAAGCCGACTCCTGGTTCTTCGCCAAATCATCGCACTTCGACAAAATATCGAGGTGATAAGGTCGCAGCGTTTCGCATTCCGAAGGTTTAAAATCGACCTTGGAATCACTCCCCGCCATTCGACGAAAACGGCAGGCATTATAGATCTTATTGGCAAAGTTCCGCCCTTCCTCGACTTGCGCTTCATCAAAGCGTAGATCCGCTCCAATCGGAGCCGTCCGCATCAATCCAAAACGTAAACCATCAGCTCCATACTTCTCCATCAAATCAATGGGATCAGGGGAGTTTCCAAGCGATTTGCTCATCTTCCGCCCTTGAATATCCCGAATGATCGAAGTGAAGAACACGTTCTTAAACGGCAGTTCCCCCTTAAAACGATATCCTGCCATGATCATCCGGGCGACCCAGAAGAAGATGATATCCGGCCCGGTCACCAAATCGGTGGTCGGGTAGAATTTCCTCACCAAATCCGACTCTTCATCGAGATTTTGCATCGTCGCAAACGGCCACAGCCAAGAACTGAACCAAGTGTCCAAAACATCATCATCCTGCACCCAATCTTCCGGATCCGCCGGCGGCTCCGCGCTCACGTGAAGATCGCCCGCACTCAGGTTATCGAGCGTCAGCGACTCAGCTTCCTGTAGCTCTTCGACCTTCTCCTTCCGATACCAAACCGGAATCCGGTGTCCCCACCAAAGCTGTCGCGAAACACACCAATCCTGAATGCCGTCCATCCAACTCGCGTGCGTCTTGGCCCAGCGCGCCGGACGGTAATCAATCCCCCCATCCGCAACCGCTTTCGCAGTATCTTCGGTCGCAGGATACTTCAAGAACCACTGCATCGAAATCCGCGGCTCAATCGGCACATCCGCACGCTCGGAAAAGCCCACGTTGTTCTCGTGCTCTTCCACCTTAATAAGCAGCCCCATCTCCTCCAACATCGCCGAAGCCTTCTTCCGCGCCACGAAACGATCCAGCCCGTCCAATTCCGGAACCTCCGGGCAATTCACCGTCGCATCAGCATGAAAGACATCGATAATTTCCAGATCATTGCGCACCCCGATTTCAAAATCAGCCTTGTCGTGCGCAGGAGTAATCTTAAGCGCACCCGTTCCAAATTCCGGATCCACATGATCGTCCGCCACCACCGGAATTTCCGCATGTGGAAAAGGCCGTTTCACCATCTTCCCGACATACTTCCCGTAACGTTCATCTTTCGGATTCACCGCCACCGCAACATCACCCATCAGTGTCTCGGGCCGCGTCGTTGCCACTTCCAAAAACTTCCCGGGTTCTTCCACCAACTCATACTTCATGTAGTAGAGCTTCGAATTTTGCTTCTTCGGAATCACCTCCTCGTCGGACAACGCCGTCCGCGAAACCGGACACCAGTTTACCATCCGCTTGCCACGATAAATCAACCCGTCATTAAAGAGATCCGCGAAAACCTTCGCCACCCACTTGGAGTAATCCGCATCCATCGTGAAGCGCTCCCGACTCCAATCGCACGAGCAGCCCAGCCGTTTCAGCTGTTTGATAATAATGCCGCCGTGCTTCTCCTTCCAATCCCACACCTTCTCCAAAAAAGCCTCGCGCCCAATATCACGACGCGTCTTCCCTTCTTCATCCCGCAACTGCCGCTCCACCTTCGTCTGCGTCGCAATCCCCGCGTGATCGGTTCCCGGAAGCCAAAGCACCTCACACCCCTTTTGCCGCGCCCGACGGGCCAGAATGTCCTGAATGGTATTATTCAAAACGTGCCCCAAGTGCAGAATCCCCGTCACGTTCGGCGGCGGGATCACAATCGAATACGGGGGCTTCTCCGAAGAAGGGTCCGCTTCAAAACACTTGGCATCAAGCCAGGCCTGATACCAGGACTTCTCGACTTCAGTGGGCTCGTAGGCTTTGGGCAATTCAGACATCGCGCCGTAGGCGTAGCTGACTCCTTCCCCCCAAGCAAGCACTACGGCAAGCTACGGAGCTTGGACTTTAGTCCGAGCGCCCCGACCTCCACCCTAAAATATGAAATCACCTTCTCATTCCCTACCAAAATGCCATCATCACAGCGCTGTGCGTCCTCTGATCTCACTTCTCGCTGCTCTCCCCCTCTCTGCCCAAACTCTCTATAATATAGTTCCAGATAATGACTTAGATCCCAGCATTCCCCGCCCCCCGATCCCCCCTTCCAGGCACCTCCTAGGTCGCAACAACAATTCCATCCCCGCAATCGGAACACTTCCGAGTATCCCGAGCCCTCCTGCCTCAACCCTACCTCGGAACTACTTCTTCGGTGACTCCCTCTCAGATACTGGAAACGTCGCCAGTATCTTCGGCACCATCGGCCCCGGTTATCCCGGCGACAGCTTCACCAATGGCACCACTTGGGTTGGATACTTCGATCCCGGCGCCAACCTTCTCCTCGAGAGTTTTTCGGCCGAGACCCAACTCCTGAACCTCGGAAATTCAATAGACATCTCAGCCGGAGGAGCAACCACCAGCACCGTCCTCAACCAACAAATCCAGGCTCTCTTCCTGCCAGCCTCCGTCAATTACCTCCCTAATGCCAGTGACCGCGCCTTCCTCTGGGCTGGTGGAAACGATTTCCTACCACTCTTCGAGTCCGACACCCCACCCGACCCCACCGCCGTCGCCAGCACGACCGCTTCCACCCTCAAAAACCTCACCGACTCCGTCACCGCCCTCGACGCCGCCGGCCTTCCCAATATCGCCGTCATTTCCCAAATCAACCTCGGCCTCACCCCTCGCGGGGCCGGCCTCGAGGAGCAAGGAGCCCTCATCACCTCCAACTTCAACTCCCAACTCCGCGAAAACCTCCAAAACCTCCCCCTCTCAGCCAACCTCCTCTGGATTGATTCCGATGCCTTCCTCAACGACGCCATCGCCAACCCCGCCGCTGACAACCTCACCAACACCACCGATCCCCTCGCGCCCCAAGCATCAGACGGAATCCCTTCCATCATTCCCATCGAAGAACAATCCAGCTACCTCTTCTACGACGACATTCACCCCAGCACCGCCGCCCACAAGCAATTCGCCCGCTTCGTGGCCAGCCACCTTACCCTCACCTCCGAAGTCTCCGACCTCAACCTCGTCACCGACGCCGCCCTCGCGCTCGATGACAAATTCGGCTTCGAAAAAACAAACCTCACCCCAGGCCAAAGCGACTTCTCCTTCGCCGGATTCTACTCCGAAAACGAAATCGGCCAAGCCCGACGTCAAACTACTGGCGTCCGCTCCGACCTCGAGTACGCCGTCACCAACGACTTCCTCATCGGCGGCGAATTTTTCTACGCCGACGGAGAAACCGGTCGTACCGAGCTCCAATCCATGGGCTTCGGCCTCGACGCCGCCTATCGAGGTCAAATCAACAAGCTCCAATGGGAAACCGGCCTAGGTGCCGGAGCCATCTGGGGCAACATGACCCGAGACTACCAACTCGGCACTCTCGAAGCCGACAGCGATCAAAACGCCACTGTCTTCACCGCCCACGCCGCCATCCGCAACACCGACTGGAAACTTGGAAACATCCCGGCCCGCTGGGAAATCGGTCTCAAACAACGCCTCGTCCGACGCGACGACGCCACCGAAACCGACGCCGCCAGCCTCAACATCACCTACCAATCCGAAACCCTCAACACCACCCTCGCCAACCTCGAACTCGGACTCCAACTCCACCCCACTCTCGAACTCCAACTCTCCCTCAACCCCGTTCTGGCCCACTCCGGCGGCGAAATCTCCGCCCGCCAAACCGACGGCCTCGCCACCTTCACCACCGCGGACGACTCCGGCTACGACCTCCACACTGCCCGCGCCTCCTTAATCTACCGCCCCGACGCCTCCACCTCAATCACCGTCGGCATCCTGGCCGGCCAAGACAACTTCTGGACCACCAACCTGGGCTTCTGCCTCCAATTCTAAGGCCCATCTCCAGACACCAGCGCCCAGAATGCAGAAAGCGTGTATCCGATCAAAAAACAGTTCGGAACCATCAAAAGAAAAAATGCAACATACTCTCCGGTGGAGGCTGGCCCGGTATGCAAGATTCCGCTGAAAAGAGCTGCTGGAAAACAAAAGGTCATGAAGACAAATTCAAACAAGCGTCTTAAAACTCTGTAGTCCAAAGACTCGGATAGAAGAAAAATTAACAAAGGGCTCGCCCCCCAAACCAAGGCCACCAAGATGGAAAGCTTACCTCCCAAGGTCATTTCCCCACAATC
>CBFHQJ010000090.1:0-20576 GCA_965657795.1 Akkermansiaceae bacterium | reverse complement strand
TCAAATCAATCGCAGTGACATTCGCAAATTCTTTGGCCAGTTCACGCTGTAATTCACCCGAGGCCTCCGGCGATGGCGTCCGGGTCGTGACCACATTGAACCCCGGCGCGTCTTCAAGAACGCCCGGTGGGAAAACCATGAAAAAGTTCAGATTAAAACGGCTCCAGTCCACTTTGCGAATACTGGTAACTTTCGTCCGAATTAGAATTCCCTGCACGTCCATTGTGATTTCATCTCCAATGCCCACTTTCATGTCCCCCGCTATTTTCTCTTCCAGGGAAATTGGAACGACGCCGGCGGGGTCTGCTTTATCAGTTGCCAATTTTCCTTCCACGATCGTCTCGGTGAAGTTTAATTGATCACGATAGGTGGATCGAAACTCGCGTCTCCCAACCCAACCCGGAACACCTTCAACCTTACCAACTTCAACGCCACCAATTGAATGAACCCGCATCGTCACCATGGGGACACTCTCAAGAACAGGCAGTTCATTCTTGCTCAAGACCGACTCAACTCCGTTAACCTGATCGGGTTGGACATCGATCAGATACAGATTGGGACTCTCATCTGATCGTTGAAGCGTTAAACGATCATTTAAAAGTTTGCCTGCCGAAAGGATGGTCACCAGCAAGAAAGTGCCCAGCCCCAGTGAGAGCAGAAACAGAAGAGTTTGGTTTCCCGGACGATGTAAATTCGACACTCCTTGTCGCAGCAAATACGGCCAGCGCTTTCCCACCACTCGACGAGTCACGGCCATGAGGATCTTGGCCACCGCGGCCAGAATCAGGAAGGCTACTGCCATTCCGCCAACCAAAGCCAGCGCTCGTTTCCAATCAGGATCATTGGCACGAGCAACCAGAAAGAGGAGCACGGCAAGCAGAAGATAAACCGGCAACGCCCGCCAAAAACCACCCTTTAATCGAGACTCGCTCCTCAAAGTCACCGCAGGTGAAATCCCACGAATTTTAAGAAGAGGCAACAAGGCAAACCCACAACAAACCAAGAACCCGGTGGCAGTCGTCTGGGCCACGACCTTCCACTCGGGCGATGGACTCACTGACACTGGCAGTTCATCTCGAAGCCCTTCGAGCAAGCTCACCTGAATGCCAATTCCAAGGCCCGCTCCCAACAAGGCCCCGAGTAAACCCAGAACCATCGCTTGGGCGAAGTAGATCCCAAAAGCCAGATTCCCCGGGCAACCCAGACAGCGTAAAACCGCGATGGTAGAAATCCGCCTGGTGACGTGGGCATGAACCGCTCCCGCTACTCCGATTGCTCCGAGAGCCAGTGAAGCAAGCGCAATTAACCCCAGAAATTTCTGAAAATTCTCCAGAGCATCGCCAAGATTCTCCCTCCGGTTTTCCGGAGTCTCCATTCGCCAACGACTCTTTGGAAATTCCTCGCGAATCGAATCCTTCAGCTCCTTGGAATCCCCCACACCCGGCATCTCAAAATGAAGCTGGTAGGACGCCATGCTATTTTTACCCAACAAGCCGCTTTTATCAATATCTCCCAGCTGCACATAAACCTCCGGTGCAAATCCACTAAAACGATTCCCGCGGGGTGCCGGCTTTTCAATGGTGCCCAGAATCTTCAGACGAATCCCGCCAAGTTCGACTTCATCCCCAACCTTGGCAGAGAATTGATCAAGCACAGCAGGCTCGAGTAGGATTCCTCCACCTTTCCACAACTCATCCCAAGCCGCAACGGGCTGGGTTTCGACTTTCCCGTAAAATGGATAGCCTTTTTCCAATCCTCGCACCTGCATCAGGCGGGCTCCCCGTTCCGGAAGAAAGCGAAGCATGGAGGGAAAGCTAACCTCCCGGCTCATCTGCTCCGCCCGTTTTGAAAGGCTTTCTATCACCTCGGGCTTGATCTCTTGTCGCGAAGACACTCTCAGGTCCGACCCCAAAAGCGATTTTGCCTCGGACTCAAGCCCCCGCTCTACACTCGTCTTCAAGGAGTGAATCGCCGTCAATGCTGCGACTCCCGAAACAATCGCCAGCGAAAAGATCACCAAGCGTATACGCTGCGATCGACTATCGCACCATGCCATGCGCCAGACCCACGGATGAATCAGCGAACGCCACAGGCTCTTCGGAAGAGCCTTATTCTTAGGAAGGCTCATGCACCTCCTCCGATACAATGGTTCCTCCACTCATCGTCACCACCCGGCGAGCCTTCGCTGCAAGAGCCGGATCGTGCGTGACCAGAACGAGCGCCGTCCCCGCTTCACGATTCAACCG
The DNA here is from genome assembly GCA_965657795.1 of Akkermansiaceae bacterium. Lineage (GTDB taxonomy): Bacteria > Verrucomicrobiota > Verrucomicrobiia > Verrucomicrobiales > Akkermansiaceae > SW10. The sequence continues at coordinate 18,330 of CBFHQJ010000090.1, read as the reverse complement.
CAAAAGCATTTCGACAATGGGGCCACTCGTCCCCGAATCAAGATTGCCGGTCGGCTCATCAGCAAAAAGAATTTTGGGCCGGTGAATAAAGGCCCGGGCCAGCGCAACCCGCTGTTGTTCTCCACCCGAAAGCTGCAATGGATAGTGGTCCATTCGGTCACCCAAGCCCACCTCGTTGAGTAATCTCTCAGCCTCGCTTTGCTTCCCCGATTCACCACGTAGCTCCAAGGGAACGAGAACATTTTCAACAGCGGTCAATGTTGGGATCAGCTGGAAGCTTTGGAAAACAAAACCCACCAGCCGATTTCGTAATGCCGCCCTCTCATCCTGATTCAAAGTCTCAACCGCCATTCCATCCAATTGAACCGATCCAGACGTGGCATCATCCAGTCCGGCACAAAGTCCAAGCAGGGTTGTTTTCCCGCTCCCCGAAGGTCCAACAATCGCCAGCGTATCTCCCTCGTCCAAGCTCAAGCTCACATCTTTCAAAACGGTCAAATCCTGTGAAGCCGTCTGATGCACTTTTCGCAAACCCGAGACCTGCAGGATGGGTGATTTGACAGCGCTCGAAGGCACTTCTAGGGTTTGTTCCGATGAAGAAGACATTGCGAAAGGGATTTCTGGCAGGATTACTAACGACTGCCGTTGCGTTATTATTCGTCGGAAACAGCGCGAAAGCAAACGATACCAAAAAGCGCATCGTTATCCTCGGGGACAGCATCACAGCAGGTTACGGACTCGATCAAAGCGAAGCCTATCCGGCGATCCTCCAAAAGAAGATCGACCAAGCGAAACTCCCCTTCCTTGTTGCCAACGCCGGTGTTAGCGGAGACACCACCGCCGCCGGCTTGCGAAGAGTTGCCTGGGCCATGACCAAGGGTGCTGACGTCTTAGTCATCGCACTCGGAGGAAACGACGGCCTTCGCGGAATTTCGCCTGACGAAACAAAAAAGAACCTCCTCGGGATCATCAAAAAAGCCCGCACCAAGAACCCCAAGATCCAAGTCTTCGTTGCAGGAATGCAAATGCCCGACAATATGGGCCCCAAGTTCACCTCCCGCTTCAAAACTCTTTTTCCCGAGGTCGCAAAGGAATCTAAATCAATTCTCATCCCTTTTCTCATCGAAGGAGTAGGAGGCGATGAAAAACTCAACCAAGCAGACGGAATCCACCCCACCGCCGAGGGGCAAACGATTGTTGCTGACAACGTCTGGAAGATGATTCAGCCAAAGTTGATCAACTAGACAGTATGGACAAAATCATTTTCGGGTCCAAACGCTGATGGCAGCAAGAAAAACGAAGCCCATGAAGGTGTCGCCTCGTTTGTCATAACGAGTATCCACTCTTCGAAATCGTTTCAGGCTGCAGAAGGTATTTTCAACTTTGTGACGCCGCTTCCCAATTTCTGAATCATAAAAAATTGGTTCTTTACGATTCTTCTTCGGCGGAATCATTGCAAACCCTCCGCCCTCTGCGATGAACTTACGAAGCTCATTACTGTCATACCCTTTGTCTCCAATTACGATGGCCTTGCGATGTTGTTTCAGGCATTCTTGAGCGGTCGTGATCTCATGGCGATTGCCGGGCATAAGGACCATCGAAATGGGTAGCCCTGCTCGATTGACCACGCAATTTATCTTCGAGTTGCGTCCACCCTTGGTCTTTCCGAACCCTTCTGCCACAGGGTCTCCACCATATCGACAGGCATCTTGATGTGCTTTCACATGAGTCGCATCGATCATGTTGAGCGGAATCCCCGGAGGGTGCTTCGCAGCGACTTTCTGGAACCATTTTGCCCACAAGCCCGAACGAGACCAGCGGTAGTGGACTCGATAGACGCTATTCCATTTTCCATAACGTTCCGGCAGAGTGTTCCACTGCGAGCCGGTTGCCAAGATATACCAAATCCCATCTAAAGTTTTACGAAGATTGGCGAATTTTCGCCCTCTTTTTAAAATGTTAGATTTGCTCCGGTGAGCGTTAAGTTAATTTTTTTAGGCGTCTAAAAACGACCTCCGGCATCTGAAAAGAGAAGGGAACCTTCATGACCTAAAATCACTCAAATTCACTGATTTTCAAGGGTTTTTAATTTGTCCACACAGCCTAGTGAACCGATATTCTTCACCAGTGACAATGAGCCCGCTGAGGCTTAACGAAGCGAGCAGAAACAAACAAACCTCCCACCAGTGGCGTCTCCACAAGACCTTCATCAAAATTCCAAGTTTCATTTCGTCATCTCCTTCTTGTTAAAATTCCATCTCCGGAGAACCGGATCCCAGGTGAAAAATTTCGAATGCAATTTCCCCTCCTCCGCGAAGAGCTGAAATTGCTCATGATCAAACAACACGTTTTTGAAAACCAAGCGATTCGAATAGTCATCTTTACGATCATCGATTTGCCCGCTTTCGTGGGCCTTCCTCATCCAGAAGAGGCAGCGCTCCAGATCCTTCTTCCTTCCTTCATGGAGCAACCAAAGCCATCGGGTTGAATCAAAGCGGAAATCGCCTCTCTTCCGGAACAAGACTCGCTGTGTCGCTTTATCCACCCGCTGCAACCGATCATCCAAGATTCTCTTCAAATTCATCCGCGTTCGTGCCGCCTCATAAAGCGGCCAACTATCGCTCGATACCAAACCCTCAAGCACCGCCTCTTCGATCCCCCTCAATCCCAAGAAGATTCCAAGGCGTAATACCTCGTCCCCACGATGACCTTCCTCAATTAAGTTTGCGACCTTTTCCTTGGCTTCTCCAACCCAGCCTCTCTCAACCAGCACCGAAGCGGCCAATTCCTCCACCGCGATCTCACGACAGTCATCGGTCGCTCCGTCAATGAAGGCCTCCCTTTCAAACCAACTTCTACGCGTTCCCCGTTTCAGGAAAAGATCTCCAAATTTGTCAGCATACTGGGCCAAATCATTCTTCTTCCCGACATACCTATGCTTTCGCGACAACTCTCTTAGCCAAGCACCGACTTCTTCCCGGTTCCCATCGACAGGGCTCGGTCGTCTATTCCATTGAGCCGATGAAGGGGGCCCGTTCACCCATCTCGCCTCCGTCTCGAATGAAGGAATCCCAGGGGAGGGCACCTCTTGCGGAATGAGAACCAACCGTTCCGAATTCACCTTCACATGACCAACCTCTTCCACAACCACCCGGTAAATCGAAAGAAGTAGTTTTTCACCTTTCCGGACAAACCGCCTCCAGTTCATGTTTCGAAACTCCATCTTCACCGACCTCCTTTTTACTCCGCCAATCTCCCCATCAGAGCCTTTGAAATTCGATTGCCCTTCACTTACCACTCGTGATTCGGGATAGGAGAGATGATAGACCCAGTTCTGATCAAACCACTTTCGATAATCCTTCTCATAGCGGTCACCGAGTAGTGGCATCGTAACTTCGAGGTGCAGCTCTTCCTGATCTCCTGAATATCGTTTGCGCCGCTCGACCGATCCCAGCACGTCTCCACGCCGAAATTTAACCTCATCCCCGAAAGGAACCCGGTCAACCAGACAATCCACGCGGTAACGCTTGCCCACCAAGCGCCCCGACAACTCCACCTCTTCCCCTCGGGAATAGCCCTTTGGCAAATTCACCTCAATACGCGGGTTCCGATCGTGATCCACGACCTCATCACGATTTTGCGCATCTAAGTAAATCCAACCTTCTTCGACCAAGCTTCTTGCAATCCAATTCCTCCCAACCCCTCGAACTCCGGCGGTCGGAACTTGTTCCACCTTCGATTCCTTATTCTGGGAATTTACGTATTCCCGTCCTTTCTCATCGACCAATGCGCCATCGACTTCCCAAACGATCATCTCGTCATCATACCCTCCGATCCGTTCATAAATCAATCCAGCCCTCCCGGAGTCAAAACGACCCTTCGACGTGTCGGTAATCCTGGCCTCTCCCGCAAACTCCTTCGCAAAACCACGCTCGTTCCGGAGGCCTCTCGCCCAATCTGTGAAAACCCAACCTGCCACGACTGCCAACACCGCCACTGTCATTCTTGGGACAACCCCACGCTGTTTCAGCCATTTCCAGCACACTGCCATCAGAAGGCCTGCCGTCATTGGGAAAAGCCACCGAAGGCCTTCGGGAAAGCTCCCCACCACATTGCCCCACGGGTAACCCAGATTCCAATAACCGAGATCTTCGGACTTCAAGGCGACCTTGGCCGATCGAAGCAGAAGGCCAAATTCAAAGAGCTCTTTTCAAAATCCCGCGAAATCAATGTTCTGTCTTTCGCCCGCTTCTTCCTCTTCGCCTCCCGCGATATTTGGTTCGTCGTCGCCCTGCCGGTATTCCTGAGCGCACAACTTGGATGGGGATTCACTGCGGTCGGATCCTTCATGGCGATCTGGGTCATCGGATACGGAATCGTGCAAGCCTCCGCTCCCGCTATAGCCAAAAAGAATGGAAACGTGGCAAGCACCGCAGCGACCACTCTTGCCTGGGGAATTGCCCTGACAATAGTAACCGTCGCCATCGCGGTGGGCGTGCAGTTCGAGTGGAACCTCACCGAGACCATCCTCGGCGGACTCATTCTTTTCGGAATCGTTTTCGCCATGAACTCGGCGCTCCATTCCTACCTTATCCTGGCCTATTCGGATTCCGACAAAGCCGCTCTGAATGTCGGATTCTACTACACGGCAAACGCCGGAGGCCGACTCTTCGGCACCCTCCTTTCGGGCCTCGTCTACCAATGGCAGGGGCTTTCGGGATGCATGTGGGCCAGCTCGGCCTGCGTCCTCATTGCGGCCCTCACCATCGTGGCCCTGCCCCGGAATCAAGGCCACGCAAACGCAGCCGCATAACTCTCACAGTCACAAAAAAATCCACCGCCACATTGCGTGACGGTGGATCAATTAAAGAGAATCCCGCCGGAGACTACTTGTCTTCAGACGTCTTCTTGATGCGCAGATTGCGATAGCTCACGACATCACCGTGGCCGCAGAAGCAGAGCTTTCCGGAGCGACGCTTCGCCCCCTCGTGCTTGGGGTGGCTCTTGTTGAGATCGTCAAGGTTCGCCTCCATGATCACGGTGCCGTTCAGCTCCACTTTCACATTCGGTCCCTTCACGGTAACGATCTCCTTGTTCCACTCACCGACTGGCTTGAGGTGACCTTTCTTGGCCGCCACCAAAGTATACAGGCCGCCGTGGAACTGGTAGTCCTTCAATTTGGCATACTTGGGGTGAGTATTATCGAGCACCTGAATTTCCATTCCGGTATAAGCCGGATTTCCTTTTCCCGGATAGTGAATGCCCAGACCATTGTTGGCTCCGGATGTCAGCTTGAATTCAAACTCGAGCACGTAGTCCGTGAACTCCTCGTCGGTCATGAGCATGGAGCACTTGGGAGTCGAGGTGATGGTTCCGTCTTTGACAACGTATCCCTTGTTCTCGATCTTGCCCTTTGCCCCCCAACCGGTGAAGTCCTTGCCGTTGAAGAGTTCGACGAATTCCCCCGCGCAGGCGGAGCTGATGGTGGCGATTGCCAATAAGATTGCTTTCATAGTTTTTCGAATATCGGGGTTTAAAGTTCTACGGTTTTACCGGTGCGGAAGCTTTCATCAGCCGCGGCGACAATGCGCATCGAGTTGATCGCATCATCCATGTGATCGCCAAGATCCATGTCCTCCTGAATGGCTTTCAGGAAGTATTCCTGCTCGCGATAACAGAGGCCATCGTGGTCCGGCTCATCATCCGTGCTGATCCAGTCGTCTTCCTTGACGAATTTGCCGTCTGCATCGAGCTGGCTGTGGTGAAGGCGCAGTGACTCGGTCTTGGAGTGGGAATCGACATCCGCCGAAGAGCCCTCGCTGGCCGCATCCTTGGCGCAAATTGTCACGCAACCCTTTGGGCCAACCACGTCTTTCACAAAGAAGGCGGTCTCACTCATCATGGGACCCCAGCCGGCTTCATACCAACCGACGCTCCCGTCTTCAAAAGTCACCTGAAGCTGGCCGTAGTTCACCATCCCTTCCGGAAGTTCGTCGGTGAGACGGGCCCCGATTCCGCTCACGCGAATCGGTTTGCTGCGCGTCATCTGGCACATCACATCGACATAGTGAACACCGCAATCCACGATGGGAGAGATCGATGCCATCAAATTTTTGTGAGTCTTCCAGTTGTCCCCGCTGGACTGCTGATTGAGGTTCATCCGCATCACAAGCGGCTTGCCCAGGCTGTGGGAAACCTCGATGAATTTGATCCAACTCGGGTGATGGCGAAGGATGTATCCGATGACCAACTTGCGTCCGGTTTCGCGCGCTTTGGCGACAATTTCTTCTGCTTCCGCGACGGTTTCTGCGAGAGGTTTCTCGATGAAAACATCAGCCCCGGCCTCCATCGCGGCCTTGGCGTAGGCGGCGTGGGTGTCAGGATAGGTGGAAATGGAAACGGCATCCGGCTTGGTCGCTTCGAGGGCCTCGTAGTAATCACCGAATTCGGGATAACTTGCTCCGAGATCTTCATTGAGCGCCCTGCGGCTGCCCTCCGAACGGGTCACAATCCCGCAGATCTCGAATCCCTCGATTGCGTGATAGGCCCGCGCATGGGATGTCCCCATGTGCCCGGCTCCGACACATAATACTTTAATCGTCTTGCTCATGATTTTGAAATTCTTGTTCCTGTTCTGCTGCAACTGCGGGATCACCCTCGGGCGGTCCCTTCTTCAAGACTTTGAGTGCCTTGAAAAACTTCACCATCCCACCAATCGAACACCCGACGATGATGACGATAATTGCGACAGCCGCAAAGTCGCCAATGTGAAAGGCAAAGTTCATTCTTCGTTATCATCCTTGGATTTATCCCAGAAACCAACGAAGAAAATTACCGCGATGGCAGCTGCCATGTATGCTGGAAACATCCAGTAATTTTTCCACAGGTCGCTGGTCGAGGAGAGCAATTCCGAATCAACCCCCTCGGGAATAGAAACAGAAAACATCTGACCAAACTGTTCGAAGAATCCGATTTTTTCTTCAGGGCGCCCCTCCGTAATTGCAGCACCGAGAGAGTCCGAGGTTGGCTTGACTGGCGCCAGCTTTGCGCCGGCGACTTTAAAGCCAACGAACATTCCTACCCCCTGGGTGAAAAATACCAACATACTCTGCACCTGACCCTTGATATTCTTGGGAGCGATCCGGTCTGCATACATAAAGCCGGTGACAAAGAAAAAGTCGTAACAAATCCCGTGGAGTGCGATTCCAGCGAAGAGCATCCAAGCGACTTGATCGGGAGCACCCAGCGCGAACAATACGTAGCGCAGCACCCAAGCCATCATACCAATCATGATCATCCACTTCACTCCAAGCTTCCTGAAGAAGAAGGGAATTAACAACATGAAGAAAATCTCTGACATTTGGCCAATCGACATTGCCGAAGCCGGTTGCTCAAATCCCATGTTGGCGAGGAAGCCCGAAGCATTCGAGTAATAGTATGCCAGAGGAATGCAGATCAACGTTGAGCAGATCATAAAGACAGCGAAAGCAGGAATTGCGAACATCTTGAACGCATCAACCATGAACAAGGCCCTGACATTCACAGGCTGTCCCGCTGATGGAGGAGGCGTGTTTGGCAGGCAAAAACAAAAGGCACCGAGGACAACCGAGCTGATACCAGCCATCCAGAAAAGGTTGGTACTGGCAGACCAACCCAAATACCCGGCGACCAATCCAGCTACGATCCAACCGATTGTTCCCCAAACCCGAACCTTCGGAAAAACATCTCGCGGCAAATGAGTAAAGGCGATGGTATTACCCAAGCCCAGAGTCGGCATGTAACAAAGCATGTGACCCATAAAGAGCCAAAAGACGAGGTTTCCATTGCCGTCGCCAACCGCACCGGGGACAAGGAGCATCAACACTCCACCAACGAGCATCAACACGCCCATCACTTTCTCCGACGAGAAAAAGCGGTCAGCAATCAAACCCAAAAACAGAGGTGCAATAATCGCAGCAATCGGAGCGGTCGAATAGGCATCGGCAATCACATCGCCCAACCCGTTCCCTCCCAAAATAAGGAATAGGGTCACAAACCATGCCCCCCAAACGAAAAACTGAAGGAACATCATAATCGACAGCTTGGCTGTCGTGCTGGAAGTGGAATTGCTCATCGTCTTTTTTTAGTATGTGTGAATTTGTGTTTAAGCCTCAACCCGCGAACGTTTGCGGTAGGAACTCGGGGTCATCTCGTACATGCGCCGGAAGGCGCGGGTAAAACTGGTCAGGGAGCCGAAGCCGGTGCGCTCGGCAATGACGCCGAGATCGAGTTCGCCCTGCTCCAAAAGATAAGTGGCCCGCACGAGACGGACCGAGCGCACAAAGTTCCCCAGGGAAACCCCGGCACCGTCACGGAAGACCGCACGGAGGTAGCTTTCGGAAACACCCATCGCCCTGGAAAGCGCCGGCATGGCAAGGTCGCCTTCCAGATTTTCCATGACGTGTTTTTTAATCTGCGCGACGAGGTCGGCATCCGGCTCAATTTTGTTTTGCGCAGGCTCGGCCGTTTCCATCGCTTCGAACACCTTGCCGAGAGCGATGCTGGCCTGAAGGCCGTCGTTCTTTTGGAACTGGGAGAGAAAATCCACCAACAATTCCTTTGCTTGCTCGCCCATCTTGCGCCCACCCGGACGCCAAAGCTCGAGGATTTGGCGCGCCGGTCCTTCCAGATCGAAAGTAACGTAAAGCCAAGTGAATTTATCGGGCAGGTCGATGTAGTAATGGATCTGGTGCGGGAAAAGCAAATGAGCCTCCCCCTCGTGAATCTGGCGGGTGTTCGTCTCCACCCCCATGCTTCCGTCGCCTTCCAAAGCCACCAAAAGCACATAGCGTGAGTGCTGGTCGTATCGACCGGCCTTGGCCGAGATCCCATCCCATCCACTGGTCCGGTGATCCTGCGCCATCCGGCAAAACGAAACGATCTCACGAGGCAAAATCTCGCCTCCCCAATCCAAGCCGCTGAAGTAATCATCCGGTTGCGGAAGATTCCGGGCTGTTTCGATGAGCTGTGTGGTGTCTGACATCTTTCTATGATCCTGCCGCATCGTCATCGAGAAACCAGCCGACATTTTCATGTTTTTGCAAAAAACTCGCCGGAACGTCCGGCCCCACCTCGCCCGCCATGGCCCGGTGAACGATTTCCTTCTTGGAAGCTCCGCGGGCCATCAAAACGACTCGTTTCGCCTCCAAAATAGTCGCAACCCCCATGGTAATGGCATGAGTCGGGACATTTTCTTCCCCACCAAAGCCCGGAGCAGCATCAACAATGGTCTTGCGCGCCAAGGTCACCCGACGAGTCCGGCTGTCCACCGTACTCCCCTTCTCATTAAAGCCAATGTGGCCCTCACCTCCGATCCCAAGGAGCTGCCAATCAATCCCTCCGGCAGCTTGAATCGCCGCCTCATACTCCGCTGCCGCTTGATCCGGATCCTCCGAAACCGAGGGCGGCACCGAGACGTTTTCGGGCTTCACATCAACGTGATCGAAAAGATTTTTCCACATCTCGCACCAGTAGCTTCGCTCATGATCGCGACCCAAGCCCTCGTATTCATCCAGATTAAAGCTGACCACATTTGCGAACGAAAGCCCCTCCTCCCGGTGACGGCGGATCAATTCCGCATAAAACGGGAGGGGCGTGCTGCCCGTCGCCAGCCCCAGAACCACGGGCTTTCCTTCGGCAGCACGACTCTTCACCAGAGCCTCAACTTCATCAGCGAGCGCGCGACAAAGTTCATCGACTTCCCCCACCTGTACCTCTTGCGAACCAATCTGAACTTTTTTCACGTAAATCGAAATAGCTTGTTGAGGCAATACGTAACCACTTTCGACTATTGATCAAGCTTCTCTTTTTAGACAGCAAAATCACGCAAAAGCGACGAACTTCTCTTCAGAACAACGAACAACCCTTTTCAAAACCATGGACAATAATCGACGAACCATCCTGAAAACCGGCACCGCGGCCTCCCTGGCCGCCGCCATCCCCAACATCCTAAAGGCCCAAAACACGCCCGACCAAATCAAAATCGGCGTCATCGGCTGCGGTGGTCGCGGCAGCGGGGCTCTTGCCCAGGCCATGAACGCCGACCCCAATGTCGTCCTGTGGGCCATCGGTGACGCCTTCGAAGGTGGCGTGCAAAACGCCGTTCGCGTCGGCACCCGCTACAAGGAACGCATGCAAGCTCCCAAAGAGCGCCAGTTCATCGGCATTGATGCTTATAAAGGAGTTATCGCTTCCGGGGTAGACGTCGTTCTCCTCTGCACCCCTCCCCACTTCCGCCCGCAGCACCTCCGTGCCGCCGTCGAAGCTGGCAAGCACGCCTTCGTCGAGAAGCCCATGGCCATCGACATGCCGGGTGTCAAGTCGGTCATCGAATCCGCGCAAATGGCCAAAAAGAAAGGCACCGCGATCCAACACGGCTTCTGCTGGCGCTTCCACCCCGGCACCAAACAAGCCTACGAAAAAGTCCTCGCCGGTGAACTGGGCCGCGTCGTTTCCGTTTACGGAACCTACATGCTCAACCCCGTTGCGCCTCTCGCCAACGGCGTAAAAAAGCCCGACGGAATGGGCGACGTTGAGTTCCAAATGCGCTACTGGCAAAACTTCGAATGGCTCTGCGGAACCGCTCTCGTCGAACAGTGCATTCACACCGTCGACAAAGTCGGTTGGGCCATGAACGACGTCGCGCCCATCGCCGCTGTCGCCAACGGAGGACGCTCCCACCGTCAGGACCAATCGAACCTCTTCGATCACTACGACGTCACCTATGAGTACCCCAACGGAGTCATGGCACACGTTGGACAACGCCAGATGAATGGCACGCACAGTGAGGTCAAGGACCGCGTCTTCTGCGAAAACGGCACGATGTATTCTCCGGGTCGTTGCTCCATCAAAGACGTCTCCGGCAAGACCACCTGGCGCGTCCGCCCCGAGAAGGGCGTCGAAGACAACATGTATCAGGTTTGCCACAACGAGTTCTTCGCCGCCCTCCGTGCCGGCAAGATCATCAACACCGGCGAATACATGGCTAAGTCCACCGCTCTCGGACTCCTCGGTCGCGAAGCCGCTCACACCGGCAAACGCATCACCTGGGAAGACTACTGGAAGAGCGAGGAAGACCAGGCGCCTGACGACATCAAGTTCAGCGACTCCTTCCCCGTCGCCCCTGTTCCCGAACCCGGCCGCCCTCGCACCCAGACCAAACCGGTTGGCGCTTAATCTCTTAAAAAGATATCAAAAAAGATCAGGCGCGCACGGTGATCCGTGCGCGCTTTTTTGTTTCCTTCAAATCGGGCCCCAAGACCCGGTCTAGTTATAATTTAGGACGTGCAAGCTGGTCGTTGAAATCACACTTTCTCATTTGAGATGAAGATACTTTTTGCCCCCCTGATCACTCTCATTGCCATCCTCACTTCCGCGACATCACATGCTGCGGGTGTTGAAGATCTGACCTACGAAGACTTCGGGACCGTCGCTTGGGTCACCGGTTGCGATCCCTCGGCTTCGGGCGAATTGATTGTTCCATCCACAATTGGAGGGAGTCAGGTCATCACCATCGGAGGCGGCGCATTCTTTAACTGCAAGCTCCTCACCTCCATCATCATTCCCAGCTCCGTGACCAGAGTAATGTCGGGAGCTTTTTCGGGATGCGATGCACTGACCCAGATCAACCTCCCCGACACCCTCACCCATCTCGGGAGCAATCTTCTTAGTGACACTCCCTTAGTCACAAGCTTCACGATTCCTCCACAAATCGAAGAGGTCGGAACTGCCGCCTTTTCAGGATCGTCTCTCACCGAAGTTCACATCCCTTTCGGCATCACCAAAATCTGGAAAAGGTCGTTCATTGATGCTCCGATCGAATTCATCTCGCTTCCGGAATCCGTCACCGAAATCGAGGACAACGCCTTCCGGGACTCGAAACTCGCATCGATTGATCTACCCTCTCAACTCACCCGCATCGGCCAACGCGCTTTTTCACAGACCCCGCTCACCGAGATCGTCATCCCCGACAAAGTGATCCTGATAAGCGGCTATGCCTTTGCTTTCTGTCGGGACTTGCAGGAGGTCACCCTCTCTCGGGATTTGGTCGCGCTTGGCTCGCACGTTTTTGAGCGCACTGCTCTGGAATCAATAATCATTCCGTCAAAGGTAAACGCCATCCCATCATGGGCATTTGATGACTGTCCAAATCTAAGATCGGTTGTCCTGCCAAACAATCTCATTCAAATCTCTACCGCAGCTTTCCAACGTTGCCCGGCACTCGAGGAAATTAATATCCCCGGTGATCTCCAGTTTTTTGGAGGCTCGATCTTCAACGGATGCCACTCTCTGCGGGAAATCACAATCCCCGCAACCATCGAAAGAATCGAGAATAATACCTTTCGGCAATGTCGTTCCCTGGAAACTGTGAACCTCCCGCCAAACCTTAACATCATCAGAGAGCAGGCGTTTGAAGACTGCTTCTCTCTTGTAGCTTTCGACTTCCCCCGCGACCTGACCACCATCGAGCAAAGAGCCTTCAACGGATGCTCATCCCTCCAAAGAGCCGACCTCCCGCCTATGGTCCAGAGCCTCGCCGCATCAGCGTTCAACAACTGCACCTCTCTTGAGGAAATTGTGATCGAGAACCCTGGAACCTTGGTCTACGAATTCTCTGAATTGGGCTTTGTCAATCAGCCCTCACTGAGCCGGGTTGTCGTTCCCGCAAACCACGAGCAACTGACGACGGTGGACGATGTTCTTTTTACCAAAGATGGAACCGAACTGGTCACTTACCCGGCAGAGAAAGACGGAACGGAATACAACGTGCCCGCCGAAGTAAGCAGGATCTGACCGAGCGGATTTGAAAACGCGGAAGCATTGGAATCCATCATAATTCCTGAGGGCCTCACTACGATTCCAGAGAGAGCGTTCACCGGGTACACCTCCCTTCTCACTTTTGAGATTCCACAATCGGTTACTGCGATCGAAGCTCTCGCTTTCGCTGATTGCGAATCCTTACTCACCATCACCATTCCGGAAAATGTCACCCGCTTCATGAGCTTCCCTCCGTTCCGGGGTTGTGCCTCCCTTCAGGAAATCAACATCGCGACAGGAAACACCTTTCTAAAATCGATCAACGGGGTTCTGTTTTCCGCCGACGAGACTATTCTAAAACGCTACCCTTCAGGACGCGACGGAACCAGCTACACCGTTCCCGGAACTGTCGAAATCATCCATCATCACACTTTTAGCCAGAGTCGAAATCTAAGATCGGTTGGGTTACCCGCCTCATTGAACTACGTCGACTTCGAAATTTTCGCCAACAGCACCTACTTGGATGAGATCAGCTTTGCTGGAAACAAGCCTGACTTCGTTTCCCCCGACGCGTTCGTAGATATCGCTTCCGATGCACGGGTCACCGTCGGGACATTTGCCACTGGATTCGAGACCACGATCAGCGGACTCGAGATCCACAGACTCCCCCAATTGAGATTTAGGGGAAATCAAGTCATCGTCGAAATTGATCCATCGCTCGGAGCAACTCCTTCACTCTGGCATTCGTTCGATCTTAAAGAATGGAGCCTCGTCGAGGAAGCCGCACGACAAGACAACGTCTTCACCCTCCCGACTGCCACCGCCCGTCTGGTCGGCTCTCAATCTTTTTTCAAAGTTCTCCCTTAAATCGGGACCAAATCTTCTGTCATGGGGAATTGTCAGTGTTTCCGGCAACTGTTAGCTTTCCCTTCATGAAGCAACTTTTGCCCGCTCTTCTGGCGTCCACTTTCATCCTTTCCGCAAGCGGAGAACTTATGCCCACCTCGGCCGAAGTCTTCGGAAAAAAATACAGCAGCCTCGACAACCGTGCCACCGGCGAGTGGTGGAAACGACAAGCTCCTCCCAAGAAGGGACGCAAGGGCATGATCAATCTCGATGTCCCGCGCGACGAAGTCATCGGCTTCGCCGTTTACACCCTCGAAGGCAGCTCGCTCAAAATGACCGCCCAGCTTTACCCGCTCAAACCGGACGAAACCCAGGAGGTTCGCCTCGAGGTCAAGCAAGGCGACGGCTGGAAGGAAATCGCCAAGCAAAAGATCGTCTACCCCGGCTGGTCCGCCCACTTTCGCATCAACGACTGGGACGGCACCAAGGACACCCCTTACCGACTCCGCCACGCTGACAAAGCGACCTTTGAAGGCAAGATCCGCCGCGAACCCACCAACAAGGAAACCATCGTCGTCGGCAACCTTTCCTGCAACTCATCCCGCACCACCGGCCCCCGCCCGCTCATTATCAAAAACCTCATCGCGCAGGATCCTGACATCCTCTTCTTCGCGGGAGATCAAACCTATCACCACACCCAGCACACCTCCGGCTGGCTCGAATTCGGCATGCAATTCCGCGACATCATGCGCGACCGTCCCACCATCACCATCCCCGATGACCACGACGTGGGCCAGGCCAACCTCTGGGGCGAGAACGGCATCAAAGCCACCAACGCCGCCGGCCCCAGCGGCGGATATTTCTACGCCCCCGCATACGTCAACATGGTCCAACGCCAACAAACCTGGCACCTACCCGACCCCGTCGATCCCAAGCCCATCGAGCGTGACATCAGCGTTTACTTCACCGACCTCACCTACGCCGGCATCTCCTTCGCCATCCTCGAAGACCGCAAATTCAAAACCGGCCCGGAAGGCACCATTCCAAAAATGGGCCCCCGCCCCGACCACATCAATGATCCCAAATACGACCGCAAAGCCGTCGACGTCAAAGGACTCAAACTTCTCGGTGATCGCCAGCTGAAATTCCTCCACGGCTGGTCACAGGACTGGACCGGAGCCCACCAAAAAGTGGTCCTCAGCCAAACCGCCTTCTGCGGCGCCGTTCACATCCATGGCTCGCCCACCAACCGGCTCCTTGCCGATCTTGATTCCAACGCATGGCCCCAAACCGGACGCAACAACGCCCTCCGCGAAATCCGCCGCGCCACCGCCACCCACCTTTGTGGCGACCAACACCTCGCCGTCTCCGTGCGCCACGGAATCGACTCCTTCGACGACGGCCCCTATGCCTTCACCTCCCCCGCGCTCGTAAACACCATTTACGGCCGCTGGTGGCACCCGGCCGACGCCAAAGCCGGACCCAATCCCGTTCCAAATTCTCCTCTTCCCTGGACTGGAAATTACCTCGACGGACTCGGCAACAAAATCACCATGCTGGCATACGCAAACCCAACCGACCGCAGGGACGAGAAACAACGTGCCGACGGTTACGGCCTCGCCCGCTTCAACAAGAAAACCGGGAAAGTCACCTTCGAGTGCTACAAGCGCTTCACCGACGTCACCAAGGACGAGGATTCCCAATTCCCCGGCTGGCCCCTCTCCTTCAACTTCAACGACAACGATGGCCGCAAAGCCACCGGCCATCTCGAATTCAACGTCGACCTCAAGCATCCCGTCGTCCAAGTCATCAACGAGAAGACCAAAGAGATTCTCTACACAAAGCGCTTCAAGTCATCCAAAGACAAACTCCCCGTTTACTCTGCCGATCCCCACACCATCAAGATTGGCAAAGACAAACCAAAGCGCGTCCTCAAGTCAGGCCTCATTGGAAAGTAGGCCGTTTTCATCAGGGATGTCCCTTAAATCGGAGATGCCCCACAAATCTGCCCCATCAAAACCTACTCTCAAACACCGAGAACCATTGCAGTTACATGGATTTAGCAGCCTAACTTTTCGCTATGCCTGGCAGACAAATTATCCGCCCCTCTTTCCCCCGCAACCCCCTTTCTCCCCCCTCCGCTCCGGCCCAAATGCGCCTTCAAAGCCCTACCGCTAAAAGCAATTTCCTAGCAGCCAGCTCATTCTCCCCCCACCCACCCAAAATTCCACAGCCTTGTGATCACAAATTGCCGATCAGCTGACGAAACAAACTCCCATCGCTTGATCTCAACAAAGGCCCGTCTTGCCCCACTTTGGATTCCTTCTCGGAGCTCCTCATCAAGCTCAGAGCCCTTCTCACAATATCCATAAACCGGGACTTCCAGATCAGGAGAATCCAGCGCAAAGGCCTGCCATTTTTCACGATCAGTGAACTGGCCATTATAGTAGTCACTGAGAGCTGGCATAATACGGACCGACGCCTCGCTCACCTTCCCTTCCAGAATCTCATCCCAGCTCGCACTACCGTGACGGGCGTAAGTATCCCAATCGACGCGTGGACCCTCGTCCGTTCCTACGACACAGAGAAACCTTTGCTCACCATTCTCGAAGCTGGCCACGAAGGATTGGTAGGTGAGGTCCTTCACGGTAATGAGACTCAATTTTTCGATCGAAGTTGGAATCTCGCTTTGTGCCTGTTCTGGGTATTCTGAGATTCGCCCTGCAATTTCTTGTGGATTCCGCGCCCATTTCAGGCGTTCCGCTGGCTCCGGATTATTAGTGAAATTTCGCGCCACTAACATAGGCGAAAGATCAAAAAGAGTATCATTTGGGATCTCGATCTCCCCGGCGGCGGGCCCAGCGGACAGGCTCTCACTTTGATCTTGATCGTCTGGAGTCTGAGAAAAAAAGAGCGCCCAGGCGCCGACCCCGAGCAAGAGGAGCAAGCCAATCCCGCCGAAGATCAAAATCCCTCGGGACGAGAAGCTAGACTTTTCAGCCCCTGAAGAATCACGATCCCAATCCAGATCATTGCGAAGGGCCTCTCTCCCGGCGGCCTGTCCGGTTTGGAGACTCGTGGGATCACCACGACCGAAGCTTTTCTTGAATTCGGTTGGGCGTTTTTTGCGATGCGGTGGTTTTGAACTCATAGGTTCTAATTTCGTTTTCGATGAGGGCTTTCATAGAACACATCAAGCTAGGCTCACTGATTTTCGCAAAAAATGGCGGGGTTCATGCTCCTCGCCTCCGTAGCGGAGTGGTGTATTCCCGCCTTCGACATGCTTTCCGCTCCCACTCAATTGATCGAGCTCGATCTCGGTGCCGGAGAATCCCGCGAAGTGCAGATCAGAATTTCGCCAATCCGTGAGGACCTACCTCCAATCGCCCTCAATCCCATCATGGTTAATTTCTACGACGAGCAAGGACAGATCGGCGACACCGCTGGATCCTTCGTTTACACCATGGTCCAGAAGGCTGACGGACTCAGAATTAAGAACATGAATGTGACCGGATCCGGAGATCTCCTCTTCCGGATCGCAACCGAGCCCGGTAAGCAATATGCTCTCGAATCCAACCACACAATGGGCGACGCGAGCCCATGGGAAACCACCGATTGCTCGGACGAAAGCACCAAAAAGGTCGCCTGGTCATTCATTGCGCAAGGCAAGGAACTCGTCCTGCGGGTCTCCCCCGGACTTGACTTCCCTGTGAACTTCTACCGCGTGGTGGAAATTTCCGCAGACGAGTAGGGTCTCCATCCCTCACACGCGACAACAGCATGCCACCAGGTGATTTCACCTGGTGGCATGTTTTTTATAAATCTTCGGCGCAAGTTTGGGCCGAATTCCCTCTTGGCCTACTTTGCAGCAAGCGCCTTTTCAATGGCTGCCACAACATCGGCAGACATGGGAGCATCACGCGACCCGAAGCGAGCGATGACCTTGCCTTTGCCATCCACAAGAAACTTGGTGAAGTTCCAGCCAATGTCTCCGGGGAAGGGCGATTTATCTCCGGCCAGTTGGGTAAACAACTCATGGCGGTTCTTACCATTCACCTCAATCTTCGCGAACATCGGAAAGGTCACCTCATACTTGGACTTGCAGAACGTGGCGATTTCCTGATTGGTGCCCGGCTCTTGCCCGCCGAACTGATTGCAAGGAAAGCCTGCGACCACCAGGCCCTTCTTTTTGAACTTTCCATAAAGTTCTTCGAGCCCTTTGTACTGCCTGGTGAATCCACATTCGGAGGCGGTGTTGACAATGAGCACAGCCTTGGGTTTGTAAGAAGCCAGCGTGGTTTCTTTATCTTCGATTGTCTTCACCTTGGTCTCCAAAACGGATGACGCGCTTGCGAGACTTCCACCCATCAGGCAGGCCAACATGATTGTTTTTAAATTTTCTAACACCTTCCGACCTTCGCTTTGTTTTTCAAGACGTCAAGAGAGGGATGGGATTCCTGTTCATTGATCCACCCCACAGACCCGGTTGAAAAAATCAAACACCCGGGAACTCCGGCCGCGGGCCTGGGACCTACGAGGGCGTGATATGAAAATTCGATTGAACCGGATTTTCGACTAATCAGGGCGGCCCGGCAAGTATACTCCAAACAGGCCGCCTCCTGTTGCCTCATTAAAGAAAGACACCATAAGGTGACTGAATGATCGCTCCATTGCCTCATTCATGAGGAC
>CBFHQJ010000089.1:0-20608 GCA_965657795.1 Akkermansiaceae bacterium | reverse complement strand
AAATCTATGCCCCACTGACCAGCCTGATCATCAACAAACTCCAGAATTTACTGGCTACAAAAACGGGACCACTTCAAAGTGACTGAAACGGAGGGCGGGATTTGCCATCCGGTGAAGGATGACGCGGTGCATGCTTTGATTTCGGGCACGGAGCACAAAGGGCGCTGAGAAAACGGAAGTTTTATTGGGTTGTCATTCTTGGGTCAGCCCTTCGGATCCGGTGTGTGCTTGCTTCCATGCGGTGGATTTGGCACTTCTTTCCAGTAGAACGAATTCATGAAAAATGCAGTTGTTACCGGAGGTGGGTCAGGAATTGGCAGGGCGATTTGTCAGCGCTTGGCGGAGGATGGCTACCACGTGGTTATTCTCGATCTCGATGAAGCCACGGGATCCGGGACCGTTGATTTAATCAAGGAAGCCGGAGGGAGTGCCGGGTGTTTGGCTTGCGATGTTTCTTCGACGGAGTCGGTGAAGGAGGTTTTCGGCCAGATCGCGAAAATCGATGCCTTGGTCAACTGCGCGGGGATCGCCTCGATCGGCAAGGCTGGCGATACCACTCCCGAAGAGATGGACCGGATTTACGGTGTCAATGTGAAGGGGATTTACCACTGCATTCACTTTGCGATTCCAACGATGATCGAGGGTGGTGGTGGAGCGATTTTGAATATGGCTTCGATGGCCTCCAAGGTGGGAATTCAAGAACGGTTTGCCTACTCGATGTCGAAGGGTGCGGCTTTGTCGATGACCTTGTCGGTCGCCCGCGACTATCTGTCGGAGGGGATTCGCGCGAACTGCATTTGCCCGGCCCGGATTCACACCCCGTTTGTGGACGGGTATCTTGAGAAGAACTATCCCGAGAATGAGAGAGCGGAAATGTTTCAGAAGCTTTCAGAGTATCAACCAATCGGGCGAATGGGGAAGCCCGCCGAAGTGGCGGAGTTGGCAGCCTTTCTCTGTTCCGACAAGGCCTCCTTTATCACAGGCTCAGCCTATGACATCGATGGCGGGGCTACTTTGCTGAGATAGAATTTTTTTGAACCATGAAATTGACCCGATATTACGAGAACGACTCGATCGTTCCTGGTGTTTTCACCTCCGATTCCGAGATCCTGAATTGCGCTGAATTTGGCGAGGACTGGGGGGAGGCTTTTTTCGAGCATGACGGCTTGCAGCGGCTTGAAAAATTTCTCGAGGAGCGCGGCGACGCTTTGCCAAGAGTGCATGCCGGCGAGGTCAGGTTGGCTCCGGCGGTGGCGCGGCCCTCGAAGATTGTTTGCATCGGTCTGAATTATGCCTCGCACGCCAAGGAGGCCGGAATGGAGGCTCCGAGTGAGCCGGTTGTTTTCTTCAAGGCGACAACGGCTTGGGCCGGTCCCAACGACGAGATCATTATCCCCCGTGATTCAGAGAAAACGGATTGGGAGGTTGAGCTAGCGGTGGTGATTGGAAAGCGGGTGAAGTATGTCAGCGAAGACGAGGCCCTGGATTATGTCGCAGGGTATGGAGTTCACAATGATTACTCCGAGCGTGAGTGGCAGTTGGAAAAAGGCGGCCAGTGGGTGAAAGGAAAATCTGCGGATACCTATGCTCCATTTGGACCTTGCCTGGCGACTGGCGATGAAGTGTCGGACCCGAATAATCTGGGGCTTTGGTTGAGTTTGAATGGCAAGAAGCTTCAGGACGGGAATACTTCGGATTTCATTTTTAACGTCCAGCAAGTGATCAGTTATCTGAGCAATTTTATGACGCTCCTGCCGGGTGATGTCATCTCGACTGGAACTCCGGCCGGAGTCGGCTTGGGATTCGATCCTCCTGTTTATTTGAAAGAGGGAGATGTTGTTGAGCTTGGGATCGATGGTCTGGGCACGCAGAAGCAAGTTGCGGTAAAAGAGCACTAGGATTATGAAGATTACCGCGGCCAAAGTGATTGATGTCCGGGTTCCAACTTCGGACGAGATGTTGGGGTCCGACCCTTTTCACAAGGCTCCCGATTACGCCTCGGCCGTGCTGCATTTGGAAACCGACGAAGGTCTGCAAGGGGTCTCGGTGGTTTTTACGGTGGGAGCGGGGACCGACTGGATTGGCTATGGAATCCGTGATCTCGCTGAGTTGGTTGTGGGCACTACTCTGGAGGAGTTTTGCGAGGCTCCGGTGAAGCTTTACCGGAGATTGAATGATCACCATCAATTGCGATGGCTTCACGACGGGGTTTTTCGCATGGCTTGTGGAGGAATCATCAATGCGATGTGGGATTTGTGGGCCAAGGCCGAAGGGAAGCCTCTTTGGAAATTGCTTGTGGATCTTGAACCGGAGTTTGTGGTCGACTGTATCGATTGGCGGAATTTGAAGGATGCACTGACGCCGGAAGAAGCCTTGGGTATTTTACAACAAGCCGGGCAAAACAAGATAGCTCGCGAAGCCGAGATGAGCAAAGTCGGGCCGAAAGCCTATTGCACGGCTGGCTGGTTGGGGCTGAGTGATGAAACGATTTTAGCGACCGTTCGCAAACTACAGGAGCAAGGCTTCGACGCTTTCAAAGTGAAGGTGGGGCTGGACGCTGCGGGGGACGTGGCGCGGATCAAGTTCATGCGGGAAGCGATCGGAGAAGAGCAATCCTTGATGGTGGACGCAAATCAGTTTTGGGGAGTTGGGGAAGCGAAGGAGCATGTCGCAAATTACAGTCCTTATGGTTTGAAGTGGGTTGAAGAGCCGATCGCCCGCGATGATGTTCTTGGCTATGTGGAGCTGTCGGAGAGCTTCCAGGGCGAGTCTTTTCAATTCGCCTGCGGAGAGCACGCGGCCTCTCCTGTGATTTTCAAGCAACTGCTCAAGAGCGGCGCGATCGGATTTTGCCAGATCGATGCGGTGAGAGTGGCCGGGGTGAACGATGTCATGGCCATCATCTTGATGGCGGCCAAGTTTGGGGTGCCGGTTTGTCCACACGGGGGAGGAATCGCGCTTTGCAATATGATCCAGCACTTTGGGATGTGGGATCAGATCGCGGTGAGCGGGCACTCGGAGACTCAGTTGGTCGAGTATATTGATTTTCTGCAGGATGCCGTGGAGCATCCGGTGCGAATGAAAAACGGGCATTATGTAGCCCCGGAAGCTCCGGGTTGGGGACTGGAATTTCGCGAGGAATTCCTGGAAGATCACACCTTTCCTGAAGGGCGGGTTTGGAGGGGGCGCCCCAAGGAAAAGTGCGGCATTCACTTCGAGTTTGAAACAAGCTGATGGATCTGGAACTCGAGAATAAGGTGGTCGTGGTGACCGGAGGTTCGAAGGGAATCGGGGCAGCTTGTGTCGAGGCTTTTGCCAAGGAGGGGGCGATTCCGGTGATTGTCGACCGTTCGCCAAGCGAGGGAAAAAAAATGATCGAAAAGTTGGGGCGTGGAAAAGTGATCGAGGCTGAATTGACGTCGGATGAGGCTTGTCGGAAGGCTATCGAAGAAGCCTTGGAGTCCTTCGGGCGCATTGACGGGGTCGTTCACAATGCCGGCGGGAATGATGTTGTTTCGCTCCGCAGTGGTGCCGGTGAATTTGTTGAGTCGTTGCGGCGGAATCTTGTCCATGTTTATGCTCTAACCCATTATGCCCTTGATGCTTTGATAGAGGTGAAGGGGTTTATCGTGAATGTTTCATCAAAGGTCGCCGATACCGGGCAGGGCGGGACTTCTGGCTATGCTGCTTCCAAGGGGGCGGTGAATGCTTTGACCCGTGAGTGGGCACTGGATTTGGCGAAGTTCGATATCAGGGTCAATGCGGTCGCTCCGGCGGAAGTGTTGACGCCGATGTATCAAGCTTGGGTGGAGACGAGAGATGATTCCAAAGAGTTTTTGGCTGCAATCTGTGATCGTATTCCATTAGGGCAAAGGATGACCAGTGCGGAGGAGATCGCGCATACGGTTGTCTTTTTGGCTTCGCAAAAATCAGGCCATACCACGGGCCAGATTATTTATCCTGATGGTGGCTATGTGCATCTGGACCGTGCATATCGAAACGACAAATCATGATGAAGAAAGCGAAGATTCTAAAGATGGTGAAGTGGCTTTTTCTGCTGGGAGTCGCCGGCGTTTTGTTTTCAGTGGGTCTGATTTTCTATGCCGATCATGCGGCGATCGAGGCGGCTGAGGGCAAGCTTTTTGATGAAGCAGCGAAGGTTCCCAGGACCGATGTTGCCTTGGTGTTTGGTTGCAACAAGACTTTCCAGGGGCGGCGGAATCTCTACTTCAAACATCGCATCGAAGCAGCGGCGGATCTTTGGAAGGCGGGAAGGGTGAAATGCTTTATCGTGTCAGGTGACAATCACTCCCACGATTACAACGAGCCGCAGGACATGAAAGATGCGCTAATCGAAGCGGGGGTGCCCGAAGCGAAAATCGTGTGCGATTATGCCGGGTTGCGAACCTTGGATTCCGTGGTGCGAGCAAAGGAGATTTTTGGAGTCGAGAAGGTCATTCTCATTTCCCAAAAATTCCACAACGAACGAGCGGCTTATCTTGCAGAGTCGGTTGGCCTGGAGGTGGTCGGGCTCAATGCTCAAAGCGTGACCGGACCTGCGGCTAGAAAGACAGATTCACGAGAGAAACTGGCAAGGGTCAAGATGTGGCTCGACGTGAATGTCTTGAAAACCGATCCGAAGTTCCTGGGGCAGAAGGAAGAACTGCCACTCTAAGACTTGGGCTTTACTCGGCGAGTCGAAAGAGAATAGAGACCGATGTGTCCAGCGATATTTCCTTGGGCACGAAGAGGGGCGGACCTGTCTCACCTCCCAAACCGGGCAGCTGAGAACTGTCACTAGCGGCGGACATCACCATTCCATACGAGGGGTCGCCTAAATATTGGAAGTGGTAGTTTCCTCTCCCCGGAGAGATGGCATGGATACTCTTGATCTTGACACCCGCCGCCTGTTCCAGGGCCGCTGCCTTCTTCTTTGCCTTAGCGCAGGCCTCAGCGTAAAGAGCGAGGAGTATATCGTCCTCTTTGGTGTTTCCGAATCTTGAGCGAACATTCGTAATCAGATTGCTCTTGAAGATTAAGGTCGCGGCTTGGTTATAGAGTTTCAGATTGGTGATTTTAACTTCAACCGTCCGTTCAATTTGATACCCTAGGATCTTCAGTTTTTGGTAGTCATCGTTCCGTTCCCGGGTGATTGATTTTTCAAGGTCATCGGCCGTGATGTCGTCTTTTTTGATTCCAAGGGTAAGCAACTTGGCCACCGTGGCTGCAAGCGTCTGGTTGACCTCGTTTACCGCTGCCTCGGATGATGCTTTAAATGAAAGGACGGTAAAATTGATGATGGCCTCATCAGGAACGACTGATTTCAGAGCCGTGGCACTGACCGAGAGATGGGGGAAGCCGGGGACCGGGCCCGCGGTGAGGGAAGAGATTGAGAGAATGATTGCCAGGAAGGTTTTCAACTTTTTCATGATTGGTTTCTAGCAGATCGCGTCGGTTTGTCGGCCAAATAAAATGAATGGGGTGATTATTCCACAGTGACTGATTTGGCAAGGTTGCGGGGTTGGTCGATGGCGCAGCCCTTGAGTCTTGCGATGTGGTAGCTGAGGAGTTGGAGCGCGACGGTGCTCGGGATGACGGCGGTGTGGAGGGGGCACTGCGGGACGGCGATATGGTCGTCGACGGTGGCAATGGCTTCGTGATCGCCTTCGGTGACAATGCCGAGGACCCGGGAATTGCGGGCCTGGCATTCGGCGATGTTGCCGAGCGTTTTGTCTTTGCCGGGGCCTTCATTACAGAGCGCGATCACGGGGACGGATTTCTCGAGGAGGGCAATGGGGCCGTGCTTGAGTTCGGCTGCGTGGTAGCCTTCGGCGTGAATGTACGAGATTTCTTTAAGTTTGAGTGCGCCTTCCAGGGCGACGGGATACAGGTAGCCCCGGCCGATGAAGAAGGCCGAGCTTTGGTCGAGATCGCTGCCCTTGATGGTGGCGATGTCGTTGTCATCAAGGTAGATGGCCTGGCGTGTGTGCGCGATGATGGCGGAGGCATCGGAAGCGACGATGGTTTCTTTTTCGCCAAGGCCAAGAACGATGGGAGATCCACGTCGGGCGACGACGAGTCTGCTTGGTTCTTCGTGTGCCATGGCGGAGATGCCGAAGGTGCCTTCGACCTCTTTGAGGGCAACGGTGACAGCTTGGGTTAAATCTCCCTGGTAAAGTGAGTCGACGAGGTGGGCGAGGACTTCTGTGTCGGTTTCAGAGAGGAAGGTGTATCCGGCGGTGGTAAGTTTTTCGCGGAGGGCGCGGTGGTTTTCGATGATGCCGTTGTGGACGAGGGCAATTCTATTCCCACCTCCGGCGTGGGGGTGGGCATTTTCCCGGGTGGGTGGTCCATGGGTGGCCCAGCGGGTGTGGGCAATGACGGTAGTGGAATTTTCGAGCGGAGAGGCTTCTCCGATGAAATTGACGAGTTCAGAGACCTTTCCTTTGGCCTTGCGGATGGAAATTCCATCGGGCGATGAGACGGCAATACCGGCGGAGTCGTATCCGCGGTATTCGAGTCGTTTGAGGCCGGAAAGGAGGATGGGAAGGGCCGGGCGATATCCGGTGTATGCAACGATGCCGCACATGGTTTTGGGATGGAGCTTGGTTGATGGCTTTCAAAAGCGGGAGCTGTCGGCTACTTGAGATCTCGGGAGACGACGGCGCCGGGAAGGGTGGTGGTGTTTGGTCCGAGCTTGCGACCCGGATAGATGGAGGTGTTGATTCCGGTGTGGACTCCGTCGCCGATGATGGCTCCGAATTTGCGGCGTCCGGTATCGATGAGTTGGCCGTTGACTTCGGAGCGGTGGTTTGTGCCTTCGTGGCGAAGGTTGGAGGCGATGGTGCCTCCTCCAAGGTTTGCGTTTTTGCCGAGATAGCTGTCACCGAGGTAGGTGAGGTGACCGGCGGAGGCTCCGTCGGCGAGGATGGAGTTTTTGATTTCAACGGCCTGGCCGACATGGCAGTTGTCTCCGATGGAGGTGGAGCCACGAAGGTAACAATTTGGGCCGATCTTGCAGTTTTTGCCGATGACGATGGGGCCTTCAATGTAAACTCCGGGAAGGATTTTAGTGCCTTCACCAACGATGACTTTGGCGTCGTCGCCGAGCTGAATGGCGGGATGGCCGGGCCAGTCTTGGATGGTGGCAATGAGCCCGGCGTTGAGATCAAGGAGGTCCCAAGGGTGAGTGATGTCGAAGGTTTTGCCGAGGTGGGATTCCCATTCGGCGAGGGTTTTGCCGGCGAGGTGGAGAGTTGATTTGTCTTTTGTGAGTGGCCACATGAGATTTGAGTGATTGAGAGATTGGAGGACTGAAAGCTGGAGCTTTCGGCTACTGAATGATGGAGGCGGCAGCCTGGATTGCGCTGCAGTGGTGTTTGGCGTCCACGGCGTTTTTGGCTTCGACCAGGATGCGGAGCTTTTTTTCGGTTCCGGAGTAGCGGACGAGGATACGGCCGTTTTGGCCGAGGTCGGTTTCTGCATCATCCATGGCGTTTTTGATCGCGGGGATTGATTCGAGCGGGGGCTTTTCTTTGACTGTGAGGCCGACGAGTTCGGAGGGGTATTCGGTCATGCAATCGGCGAGTTCGCTGAGCGATTTGCCGGAAGTTTTGATGACGGAAAGGACCATGAGGGCGCTCACGATGCCATCGCCGGTGGTGGCGAAGTCCGAGAAGATGAGGTGGCCGGAGTTTTCGCCGCCGAAGGAGAAGTCGCCTTCGCGCATGCGTTCGAGGACGTGGCGGTCGCCAACTTGGGTTTGTTCGAGTGAGATGCCGTGCGAGGCGAGGGCATCACGGAGGCCGAGGTTGCTCATGACGGTGGTGACGAGGGTGTCGCCACGAAGTTTGCCCTGTCCTTTGAGAGCGATGGCGCAGAGGCAGAGGATGCGGTCGCCGGAGATGACCTGGCCGTTGCCATCGACGAAAATGACACGATCGGCATCGCCATCGAGGCAGATGCCAATGTCGGCCTGGTGTTCTTTGACGAGAGAAGCAGCTTGTTCCGGGTGGAGAGAGCCGACTCCTTCGTTGATGTTATAGCCGTCAGGTGAGGTTCCTAACTTGATGACTTCGGCCCCCAGTTCCTCGAAGATGAGAGGGCCGACAAAATAGCCGGCTCCGTGGGCGCAGTCGACGACGACTTTGAGGTCTCTGAGGTTTTGGGTGCCGATGGAGGCTTTGGCGAACTCGATGTAGCGGCCGGTGGCGTCGTCGATGCGGAAGGCTTTGCCGAGGCGGACTTTTGCGGGAGTGGGGTCGTCTCCGAGGATGATTTTTTCCACTTCCTCCTCCAGGGCGTCGTTGAGTTTGTAGCCGTCGGGACCAAAAATCTTGATGCCGTTATCGGCGAAAGGATTGTGTGAAGCGGTGAGCATGATTCCCGCGTCGCAAGCCATGGATTTGGTCAGGTGGGCGACAGCGGGCGTGGGGACGGGGCCGGTGAGGAGGACCCGGGCACCTTCGCTGACAAGGCCCGAAGTGAGGGCGGTTTCGAGCATGTAGCCGCTGACGCGGGTGTCTTTGCCGATGACGACCTTATGGCGGCCTTTGTCTTTGGCGCGCAGGACGCGGGCGACGGCCCGGCCGATGCGGAGGGCGACTTCGGGAGTGATGGGGTATTCATTGGCAACCCCGCGGATGCCGTCTGTTCCAAATAGTTGATTCATAAGAATGGAAAGAGTCGCATTAACATGGCTGGGGACTTCGTTCAAAATAAATAGGCCATTCATCGAATATGGTTCATGCGGCCGAAATTTGACGTTTCATGTCGGGTTGCAATTTTTGGAGGTGAAGGCAAAGTCCTGCCACATGATCGTTTTGCTTTCTCCTGCCAAATCATTGGATTACGAGTCGCCGCTTTTGACAAAGCGGGCGACCAAGCCCCGCTTCATTGAGGATTCCGCTGAATTGATTTCACAATTGCGGAAGCTTTCGGTGGCAAAGGTGGGGAAACTGATGTCGATCAGCGAGAAGTTGGCGGAGTTGAATCACGAGCGCTTTGCGAGTTGGGAGCCGGATTTCAACAAGAGCAATTCCCGCCCTGCGATTTTGGCTTTCACCGGTGATGTTTATCAGGGGATGGAGTTGGACCAATGGAACAAGGAGGAATTTGATGTCGCCCAGAAGCAGGTGCGGATTCTATCCGGGCTTTACGGGGTGCTGCGCCCCCTGGACTTGATGCAGCCGTATCGTCTGGAAATGGGAACCAAATTTCCGAACAAAAGAGGGAAAAATCTCTATGAGTTCTGGGGTGAATCGTTGACGAAGTCGCTGAATTCGGATTTGAAGAAATCGGGGTCGGGCTTTGTGGTGAACCTTGCTTCCAATGAGTATTTTTCGGCGGTGAAAAAGAAGGAGCTTGATGGTGAATTAATCACTCCTGTTTTTAAGGACGAGAAAAACGGGAAATATAAGATCATCTCATTCTTCGCGAAGAAGGCGCGCGGGATGATGGCGGATTACATCGTGCGCAATGGAATCACTGACCCCAAGGAATTGCAGAAGTTCAAGACGGGTGGATATCGTTTTTCGAACAAAGACTCCGACGATTCGACTCTGGTCTTCCTTCGGAAAGAAGGTGCAGCCTAGTGCTCCGAAAGGCTTAAATCGACGAGCATCTTCTACCATTTTTCGAGATGACTGCGTTGTCGTCCTCTCTGAGAATCCCGATTCACTGAAAGAACTTCGCCTTGCCCTCTCAAAAAATGTTTCACGAATCTACCCATCGATGTAAACCTTTCGAAGCACTAGTTGTTGTAGGGTCTGGCTTGTTTGATGGAGATCTGGCCGGACTCGGTAATTTTGAATTCGATCTCCATCGCGAAGCTTCGGTTAAACCTTTCGTTGTAGAGAAGTTTGAAGCGTGAGTTGATGATTTTCAAATCTTCAACAAGGTCCAGGACCTGGCTGCGAGTGAGAACGGTTTCGCCCTCCGGGACTTGATTGGAGTAGCGAATGTATTGAATTTCAAACTGGGAGTTTCCGAATAGCTTAGCCGCCAGAAGTTCCTCCGGAGTGGAGTTGGCTTCGGGATTGGTGACAAGATTTTCGTCGGTCTGGACATTGAAGTAATAGCCTTCCCAGTTTGGATCGAAGATATTTTTGGCAACGGCGACTCCATTTGCTTGCTCGTTTTTCTGATTGGGGTGGACGAGGATCCCCATGGCTGAAGCAAGGTGGTTGATACGGTAGAATTCGCGCTCTTCATAAGCGCGGTAGTTCCAGAGGCTGGCCCAGACTTGTTTGACGCTCTTGCTAATGTGTCCCTCGTTTGGTTTGTGGGTAAACGAATCGTATAGTCCCGCACCGTTGAAGCTGGTGGTGTCCTCGGCATTGGCGCTGGAGCGAAGCCGTGGAGTCACGTTGGCGGGAAAGCTGTCTTGAAGTTCTGTCAGTGCCATATACATCCACTCGGGCATGGTGCTTTCGTTTTTGATCCGGTCGCGGAAGTTGGCGAGAAGCGATTCCCGTAGTTCGGGATTACTTTGGAAATCTGCGTTGGAGATCATCGCGGCCAACTGCGGATAGAAGCGGTTGTGAAGCATGAACTCGTGGTAAAAATAAAAGGGAATGGCGAAACCATCAGGAGCATTATTCGGGAAAAGGCGGTGTAGCTCGGCCACGTTGGCAGCTTTCCCTCCGAAGGAATCACTCTCGGAGAAAGCGACATCCGAAAGGGGCGCGATTTCGGTTTCGGTAAGATCGCGGGGCGGCGACGATGATTCGGTGGGGCGGATGGATTCGAAATAGTTTTCAACCTCCTGTTGGGTGGCGGGGCGAATTTCGAAGCCTTCCGCTGAAACGCGATAGAAGACATTTTGGCCAATGAGAGGCGCGATGTCGGGATGGTTGGCGGCGTCTGCGATGTAGGCGTTCGGCGTATTGTTTTGCTGGGCCTTGAGATTGACGTGTGAAAGCGGGGTCTGGGGGACTTCGGTGATAATTCCCGAAACATAAGTGAGGTCATTCGGAAGATTGTTGAAGATGACAATGTCCCTGGCCGAGAGGGTTTCGGCCCCGGTTGAACCAACAAGGCGGCCAAAGGCTTCCCGCTGGTTCATGGGTTGGTAGGTGGTGCTTGAGAAGAGATCGTCTGTCTCGATGGTGTGGATCGAGGACGCGTCGTATCGTTCTTGATTTACTCTTTGAAGTTGCCGCTGGGTTTCACTGGGAGCGTGATAGGCGAGACGGGTGATGAAGGGTGCATTCCTGGCAATGATCTCGTATGCGAGTTCGATCCACTCGAATGCGACCGGGTCGGTGGGCCAGAATTCGAGGGTGTAGATTCCTTTTGAGCCATCGGGCGCGGTGTAGTTGTCGTGTGAGACCAGGGAGCCCGCCAGGTTTTG
This sequence comes from Akkermansiaceae bacterium, assembly GCA_965657795.1. Lineage (GTDB taxonomy): Bacteria > Verrucomicrobiota > Verrucomicrobiia > Verrucomicrobiales > Akkermansiaceae > SW10. The sequence goes on along the minus strand of CBFHQJ010000089.1, from coordinate 9,255 downwards.
GCGATTGGCAGCGCTGATATAGGTCGTGCTTGTGAATTGGTTGTAGTTTCGTGGGAAGCCAAGAACGTTGGTGGCAAAATCGTAGTGGTGCTGGTTCCTGTTGATATTGAAGAAATAGAGTTCGGGGTTGGTGCGAATGTTGGTGATGAGAAATTTAACTTCCCGGACGTTCTGGGCTCCGGGGAAATTATCGCGCTTGGAGAGGGCGTTGTAGTCTTCCTGCGTAGCGAGAAAGATATTGCCGTTCAGGGTCGAGATGGGATCAGCCGCATTGAGGGCGTGTCCGAAGGGCAGTTCGGCGAGGTCAGGACGCCCGTCGCCATCGGTATCTTGAGAAAAGTTGGTTGAGACTTCCTCGACTTTGTAAAACCCTTTGGGCCTTGGGAGGACGGAGTCGCTTAGGATCGAGGGCTCTGTCGAGGAACGGCCAAGATCAACAGTGTGCCATGACTTTAGGTCGCGAGATCGCAGGAGCCGGTAGTAATGCGAATCCGAAGGCGGGAGGGTGATTTGGAATTTTCCCTGATCTCCTTTGGAAAGGTCCTGCAGGATCTGTCCGGGCAGGGAAGTGATCAGGAGTAGAAATAGCAGAGAAAGCTTCATGGAGTTAGTGCAACAAGAACCCGAAAGGCCTGCGGGTCAATGAGCATCCTCCTTATTTTTTGCCGTGGCAATCGATGCGGCCTCCAAGTCGGACGTAGATATTGCCGTGGGCGATGGCCGGGGTGGCGTCGCTCCATTCGCTCTCCGGTCCGGGGGAGAGGCTGCAACGCGACACCTCCCGGTAGCCGTCGGAAACATCCGCAGTGATCATTTCGCCTTCGCGAGATAGGGCGAGAAGTTTGCCATCGGCGATGATTGGTGAGGCGTAAAAATTGGCCTGCAATTGTTGGGTCCATTTCACTTTTCCGGACTTGGCCTCGAGCGCGGTGAGCACTCCGCCATCGGAGAGAGCGAAGACAGTTTGGCCGTCGGAAACCGGGGTTGGAACGTAGGGTGTTTTTCCTTTCATACGCCAGGCGATCTCAGCAGCAGCTCCTTTTTTCGAGGGAGGACGAACAGTGAAGTAGACTCCGCTTTTACAGCCGACGGCGATCAGGGAGTTTGTGGAGTCAGAGTTGGCGAGAACATCAATGGGGCTGACGATGGTTCGTTGTTTCATGGTGTCGGGAAGTGACCAGGTCTCCTTGCCGGAGGCAAAATCGAGGGCGAAAACTCCGTGCGCATGGCTTGCGACAATGACCTCGTGCCCGCTTGCCGTTTTGCGGACCAAAGGTGTGATGTAGCTGGTCTTTTCGCCGTTTCCCTTGAGCTTCTTTTTCCAAGTGCTCTTACCGGTCTTAAGGGAAATGCTGCCAACGAATCCGTCCGCCATGTGAATGTGGGCGAGCACGACTTGATCATGGTGAATGACCGGCTGGAGATTAAAGCCGTGTTGAGTCTTCACTTCGCCAATTTCGTAGTCCCAGAGTTTGGAGCCGGAGTGATCGAAGGCGGTGAGCATGGCTTTGTCTTTGGCTCCGTTGAACCAACAAACGACGACGGCCTTGTCGTTGACGGCTGGGCTGGCGGCTGCGGTGTTGTTAAAGCGGTGAAGGTGGTAGTCGCCAACCGCGAGCGGTTTACTCCATGCGGTCTTTCCTGAATTGGTATCCAGGCAGACCAGGGAGATGGTCTGTTTGTCACGGTTTTCGCTGGTGACGAAGAGCTTGTTTTTCCAGATGACGGGCGAGCTGGAGCCGGGGCCGGGAAGCTTGGATGACCACAGGAGAGATTTTTCGCCGAGCTCGGTTGGGATTTTAGCATCGGAAACTCCGGTGGCGCCCTCGCCTCTGAAGCGGGGCCAGGTGTCTTGCGCGAATGGGGAGAGGGTGAGGAGGAAAGAGAGGAGGAACCCGTATTTCATAACGTTCGATATAGCGATTTTTTGGTGAGCGGGGAATGATTATTCGTCGCGCATGGCCTTGAGGCGTTCTTCCTGTGTGTCGAGGAGGAAGATGGAGCGCTTGAAGTCGATGAGTGATTCCAGCTTCTTCGCTTCTTCGCGCGAGCGGTCATCGATTTCCATTTCAAGTTTGCCCATCTCAGCGACCGGGATGTCGCCAAGAAGTCTGGGATCGGAAACCCGAAAGATGAGGCGTCGAATCTTCCACCACTTCTTCACAAGCTCGACGTGTTCGATTTCACCATAGGGGAGGGTTCGCGAGATCATCTCGCTCTTTCCTCCGGTAAAGACGTTGCCTTTAAGGCGCCATGATAGCTCGACCTGGTCGGGTAAAAAGCGAAGCTTCCCGATGACGTGTTCTTTGCCGAGTGGATCAACCGGCGGACAGTGAAAGTTGATGTTGACGGGGTCGGTGAGCATCCTGTTGACGATACTTTAAACCATATCGAATCGTGTTGTCAGCTGCGATCTTGGCAGGAAGGGATGAGTGTGGTCTTGTTTAGGGGTGAAAATTCCTCTGTTCCTTTCATTTGTCTTGGTGGCCGTCTTCTTTGCTGCAGGAGCTGGCGATGAAAAAGAGACTCCGTTGCGGGTGGCAACCTTTGATGTCGATGTCACTCCTCCGGTGGGGTCGGCGATGGCTTACACCACGGTGGAGAAGAGCCCGGAGCTTTCGTTGCGATGCCGGGGCATTGTCATTTTGGGATCGGGCAAGCCGATTGTGATGTGTGCCATCGATTGGATCGGGGTGGCCAATGAGGGTTACGATCAGTTTCGGGATTCGTTGGCCAAGGCGGCGGGAACAACCCGTGACCGCGTGGCGCTTCATGCTCTCCATCAGCACGATGCGCCGGGTTGTGATTTTACCGCGGAAAAGTTGGTGAAGGAGCTCGGACTTAAGGGGTATGAACGAACCGAAGGGGATTTTCATCGAGAGGTCATCGGGCGGGCTGGCGATGCCATTCGTGAAGCGATCCCAAAAGCGCAGGAAGTCACCCACTATGGCTGGGGAGAGGCGGCGGTGGAAAAGGTGGCCTCCAATCGTCGATTACTTGGCCCCGATGGCAAGGTAAGGGCAGTTCGTTACACGGCGACACGGGATCCGAAATTGCGGGCTGAACCAGTCGGGACGATCGATCCGGATGTGTCGTTGCTTTCGTTTTGGAATAAGAACAAGCCGGTGGCGGTGCTGAGTTATTACGCCTGTCATCCCCAGAGCTACTATCGGACAGGAGCACCAAGCCCGGACTTTCCCGGGATCGCACGATTCATGCGGGGACAAGGTGTGCCGGAAGCCTTGCACGTGCACTTCAATGGAGCGGGTGGAAATCTTGGGGCGGGAAAATACAACGATGGGAACAAGGAGAACCGTATCATCCTCGCGAACCGGATGGCGAAGGGAATGCTCGAAGCTTGGAATGCGACCAAGAAGCATCCGATCCGTTTGGATGGGATTCGTTTTGAAGTGGAGAAGGTGCAGCTTCCGTTGGCCAATCATTTGAAGAATGAAGAGGCGGTGATGGAAGATTTAAAGAAGGAGCCGGGGCGCGGGTATTTTGCGAAGGTCGATCAGGCGGCTTTCATGTTGCGTCATAAGGCCGGAAATCAGATCGATGTTTCCTGCCTCTCGGTGGGCGATTCCCGGGTCCTCCACATGCCGGGCGAATTGTTTGTGGAGTATCAGCTTGCAGCCAAGGCGATGCGACCGGACCTCAAGGTGGCGATGGCGGCTTATGGGGAATACGGACCGGGTTATATCGGGACGGAGATCGCTTACCAACAAGGTGGCTATGAAACCAGCCCGTCGGCCAGTGCGGTGGGGCCGGGATCGGAGAAAGTTCTGACCGCCGCGATGAAAAAACTACTCCTTGATGAAAAGGAAAAGAAGCAGGGGGGGGTCGGCCCAAGATCTCCTCAAGAGGCGATGGCAGAATTCGAAACTTTGCCGGGGTTTGAGATGCAATTGGTCGCCAGCGAACCACAGATCCACGAGCCTATCGTGGTGAGTTACGATGAGAACGGGCTCATGTATGTCGCGGAGTATCTCAAATTTCCCTCACACCATGGCAAGAGCGATGGGCCGGATGGCTGTATTCGTTTGCTTAAAGATGAGGATGAGAACGGACATTACGAGACGAGCGGAATCTTCGCGGAGGGGATCGCGTGGCCGACTGGAATTTGTTGTTGGGATGGCGGGGTCTATGTCGTGGCAGCTCCGGACCTTTGGTATCTCAAGGACACCACCGGCGATGGGCGGGCCGATCATCGCGAGAAGGTTTTTACGGGCTTTGGATTTCAAAATGATGAAGGAACCGCCAACAACTTGATCTGGGGGCTGGATCATTGGATTTATGGAGCAGGGTCGAATAGCGGGGGCGAGATTTCGGCTCTTGGGAAAAGTGAGGCGAAGCCGGTTTCGATTCGGGGAAGGGATTTTCGCTTTCATCCGAGGACGCGCGAGTTTCAGGCGATCCCGGGATCGGAGCAGTTTGGCAATGCTATCGACAACTGGGGGAATCGTTTTCTGAGTCAGAATTCCAAGCCGGCGGTGCATGTCGTTTTGTCTTCGAAGAGCGTCGATCGGAACCCCTTTCTGCCAGTGCCATCAGCGAAGGTTAACTTGTGGAAGGACTTTACGATCTATCGGGCGAGCGGAATTGAAGAGTGGCGCTTGGCTCGTACCAAGCTTCGGTTGGCTGACGAGCGAAACTATCCTGCACCCTCGGTGGCTCATGATGTTTTTAGCGGATGTGCCGGATTGCAAATCTATCGTGGTGCGGTTTATCGGGAGGAGTTTCGAGGTAATCTGTTCGTCGGTGATGTTCAGGGGAATCTTATTCATCGAAGAACTTTGACTCCGAAAGGGATGACCTTTTCGAGTGCAAGGACGGAAATGAAGAGTGAGTTTTTACGGTCAGCAGACAATTGGTTTCGTCCTGCAAATCTCGTGAATGCGCCCGATGGAACTTTGCATGTTGTGGATATGTATCGTGAGACAATTGAGACCCCTGATTCGATGGTTCCGGAGATTCTGGAAATGGTCGATTTTCACTCGGGTCGGGATCGGGGCCGGGTTTATCGACTGGCTCCGAAGGGATTTCAGCCTCCGCCTCCTCCGCGTTTGGGGCTGGCAAGCTTGCCGGAGTTGATTGCAACCTTGGAGAATCCCAACGGATGGTGGCGTGACAATGCGGGTCGCTTGATTGTTGAGCGAGGAGGAAAAGACGCTCTACCGGGATTACGAAGGCTGCTCCGCGAGAGCGATTCGGAAGTGGCTCGACTTCATGCTCTTCATGTCATTGTGGGTTTAGGTGGCCTTGAAGAGAGAGATTTGAAGATGGCTTTTGGTGATGCTTCGGCTCGCTTGCGGGGGCATGCTCTCGGGCTTTATCAGCCGAGGTTTTCAGGACTGCGAGAGAGTCTTTTTGAGTTGGCGGGAGATGAAGAGATCCGGGTGAGGTTTCAAGCGGCGCTTGCGCTCGGTGATTTGGAAGGTGAAGAGGTTGCCGCATCGCTTACGAAATTGGCGGTGCGGGATGGGGGCGATCCGTGGATGCGTTTTGCGGTGTTAAGTGCGAGGCCCGGTCTGGCTTTGCCTGTCTTTTTGGAACTTCAGAAGCTGACGACACACGGTGGGCTTTTTGAGGAGCTGGCTTTCGTGGTCGGGGCTCGCCACGAAAAGGATGAGGTGGTGGCTTTGTTTAAGGCGCTTAAAAGGGCCAGGCTTGGGTTTCCGGTTCCCGCCGTGATGTTGAAGTTGGGCGAAGGGTTGAAGAGTGCCGGAGCGGCATTACAAGAGTTCCCGGAGTCGTCCGAAGTGATGGCAGGTTTGGTGGGGAAGGCCCGGTTACTCCTGAAAAAAGAGGGGGTTCCGGTGCGTGAGCAAGTTGAGGCGGTGAAGATGTTGGGACAGATTTCAGATCACACAGTGTTCTACGATTTGCTGGATCAATCCCGGGCGGTGGAAGTTCAGCAGGCGGCGCTTGCGAAGATCTCAGACTTGGCAAAACCGGAATCAGCGAAGGAATTGATTGCCCGGCTTCCGGACCTTTCTCCTTCCATTAGGACCGAGGTCATGGAAGTCCTTCTCGGTCGGGATGTCTGGATTGAAACACTGTTGATCGCGATCGACGTGGGGAAGGTTTCCGCTCACCAGATCGCGCCGACCCGCCAGAAGTGGCTTTTGAAACATGGCAACCCTCCGATCCGGAATTTGGCTAGGAAGGTTTTTAAAAACAAGGAGACACCCCGGGCGAAAGTGATTCAGAAGTATCAGGCCGCGCTCAAATTCGCTGGTGATGAGACGAGAGGTCTCGAGGTCTTTCGCAAGAATTGTCTCTCGTGCCACCGGCTCGGGAAAGAGGGATTCGAAATCGGGCCTGATGTCTCGACGGTCAGGAATCGGGATTCCGGTTCGGTGCTGATTCAGATTCTCGACCCGAATCGAGAGGTATTAACCAATTTCGTCCAATATTTTGTGATTCTCAAAAATGGCCAGACGGTGACGGGGCGGATTGTGAGCGAGTCGGCTTCGGGACTCACTCTCAGACGAGCGGGCGGAATCGAAAACAAGATCCTCCGTAAAAACATAAAATCGATCACGAGTTCCGGGCGTTCCCTCATGCCAGAGGGGCTCGAAGCGGTGATCGATTTGCAGTCGATGAGCGACTTGTTGGCGTTCCTTAAATCGTAGGGTGGCGCTTACTTGGCGGGCAAGATAGCTTGAAGCTCGTAAGTGTGCTTCTTGCGGGGAGTGCCCGGTCCATTGTATCCAAGCATGCGGAAGGACTCGGCCTCGACGCCTCTTTTCTTGAGCTCGGCATCGAGAGCGGCCTTGGCCTTTTTGACCTGTCCTTTGGAATCGGCACCCATCCAAGTGTAGCTGAGGACCTTGGAGGTTTCGATGTCCTTGACCTCGACCTTCTTGCCGTCAGCTCCGGTGGAGCCAACCCCGGTGTTTTGGTAGAGGAAAGCCATGTTGACTTTCTCCATCCTGTCGCCCTTGTTTTCCATCTTCATTTCGACCGGGGCTGTCATGGGAATGTCCTTTTTCTTGATGTGGCTGAAGAGGGTCCAGAAGGACATTCCGCTTCCACCAGTGGTGACCGCGGCGCGATACTTGGGATAAGTTTTTTCGGAAACCTGATCATAAGGTCCGGGAGCGGGCCAACCCTTTGGAAGGGGAGCCTCGGACTGGTAGGTTGGCTTTTCGGTGGTTGCGTCTTGGGCAACACAGGACGGGGCGGCAGTCAAAAGGAGAAGTGCGAGAAGCTTTTTCATTTCTCCAACGGGAACCTTGATTTTGGAAAGCGCAACTGAAAGAGTGCCTGAAAACGTTTTTTTTGTTAGAGATCCCATGTGCCAAAAATGTCCATTTCCAGAACCCAGGAGATCACGAGCCCGGTTGAGACGGTTTTCAAAACAGTTCGTGATTTTCATTCGTGGCCGAATTGGTCGCCGTGGTTGGTTGCGGATCCCGATTGCAAGCTGGAAGTTCAGAATGATTGGTATTCGTGGGAGGGGGAGATTTGTGGCGAGGGGCGGATGGAGGTGACAGATGAGGAAGAAAATCAATCGATCTCCTATGATCTCCAGTTTTTGAAGCCATGGCAATCCCGGGCGGAGGTCACGATTTCTCTCGCTGAGAAGAATGGCGCCACGGAAGTCAATTGGACGATGGCGAGTTCCTTGCCGTTTTTCCTCTTCTGGATGAAGTAGGCGATGGAGGCCTACATCGGCATGGATTACGAACGTGGTCTGCTCATGTTGAAGGACCTCGTCGAGAACGGTTCAGTCCCTTCCAGTCTTGAATTTCCAGGGGGTGAACCCAGTCCGAGCTTTGTGGGAGTCGGGATTAGAAGAAAGATCAGCATGGATGGTATCGAGAAGGACATGGAGGTCCATTATCAGAAGGTAAGAAAGCATTACCCGGAGGGAGTTGGGTTTAGCACCTATGAAAAATTCAACGTGGTTAAGAAGGAGATGGTTTATGTGATCGGGGTCCGGTTGGACAAGACTCCCGGGGTGATTCCAGACGGGATGGAGTTGGTCAACAAACCGGGCATGGAAGTTTATGTAGTGCGCCATCGTGGGTGTTATCGCCATTTGGGGAATGGCTGGTCGGCCGGGATGATGCACGGTCGGGCCAAGAAGTTTAAGCACTCCAAAAAATTTCCTCCCTTCGAGATCTATGAAGATGAAAATGAGGAAGAACCTGTCGTAAAGATTTGCCTGCCGATGAAGTGATCCGCATGCTGGGCGCATGAAAGTCCTTGAGCTTGTTGCCCCGTCTGAGTTTGTCGTTTCGGAAAAGCCCAAACCGTCGCCCCGGTCTGATGAAGTTCTCATCAAGGTGGTGTGTTGCGGGATTTGTGGAAGTGATGTTCACGGGATGGACAACAGCAGCGGGCGGCGGATTCCTCCCATGATCATGGGGCATGAAGCAAGTGGAGTGATCGAGGAAGTCGGCGGAGAAGTTTCCGGCTGGAGTGAAGGCGACCGGGTTTCATTTGACTCGATGGTGTATTGCGGGAAGTGCGAACACTGTGAACGGGGTGAGACGAACTTGTGTCACGAGCGTCAAGTGATGGGAGTGTCGTGCCAGGAATTCAAACGCGATGGAGCATTCGCGGAATGGGTGGTGGTGCCGGCGCGGATTTTGGAGCTGGTGCCGGAGGGGCTGGGTTTCGAGGAAGCGGCCTTCACCGAACCGCTGGCGGTAGCCTTGCACGCGGTCAATCTGGTGAAGGTGAAGCCGGGCGAGCGTGCGCTGGTGGTGGGATCAGGGTTGATCGGGCTTTTGGTGATCCAGGCGCTGAAGCGAGCGGGCGCCGGAGAGGTGGTTGCGGTTGATATGGACCGTAAGCGCTTGGATTTGGCTCTGGAGCTGGGAGCGACCGGTGCCTTCACGCCGGATGAGAATTGCGGGGATGAATTTGATATCGCGATGGAGGTGGTGGGAGCTGCTCCGACTTTGGAGAAGGCGGTGAAGTCGGTCCGCAAAGGCGGTCGGGTTGGCTTGGTTGGCAATGTCGTCGCGGAAGTGCCGCTGGCCTTGCAGTGGGTGGTGACGCGTGAGATTTCCCTGTTGGGATCCTGTGCGGCCGCTGGGGAGACGAAGGAGGCCTTGGAGGCAATCGCGAGCGGAGAAATTAAAGTGACGCCGCTGATCTCGGCGGTTGCACCGCTGGATGAAGGTGGAGATTATTTTAAGCGTTCGCGAGATGGGAAGGAAGGACTTTTAAAGGTTCTGTTGAAGCCGTAGCCACGGGGGGCTGAATCGAGTGATTGAAATCTTGGGCCAGACCCTG
>CBFHQJ010000088.1:0-20820 GCA_965657795.1 Akkermansiaceae bacterium | reverse complement strand
ATTACCGAGAAGAGGACAAACTCACGCCTCCCATTGGTTCCCAACGTAAAAAGAAACACCCCGGCGAGGAGGAGGATTGATGAACTAACCTCTCTCACGAGAAATTAATTTAATTTAAGAAGCCATCTCTGGAAAGGTTTCATTCGTTCAAAGCCACGCGATCCTGAGCTCTTCGTTTCCGGGTCAGCAATTCGATCTCCACGCGCAGCTCTCTCCCCATCCGCTTCCTCACTTCAACCGGCATACGAAACTTCTCAGCGGTCTTCGGGGTGGTTTTTCCTGATGAACTCAGCTCACCAACCCGAAAATGACCATCGGCATCACGCACGAAAAAAAATTGAACTGATGATCCGAAAGTGACGGGAAAAGTCTTCGGACCCAAGAACGACCAAATTCTCTTTTCAGCATCCCAGCGCAGCTTCTCAAGCTCAAAACTATCAGTGAACCCGCGATATTTGGGCGTTTTTAAAACAGCTCTGGCAATCGCCTGCACCTTTTCCTGGTTCAAGACGGGCTTCGCGGTTTCACCGGAAACCAGACTCGTGAGAAAAATACTCATCACGAGCAAACACTGACAGATCCTCAAACTCATACTTCGAGTTTTCCTTAGGATTCAGGAAAATTAAACTTAGGCTTCTCCATTGGCTCATCGGACTCCGACCCCACCTCGCCCGGTTTGGTAATCTTACCATCAATCACCCCGTCCCGGGCATCAATTTCGGCAACCTTGGTTCTCAGGTCAGTCAAAGTCATGACCCCGTTCTCATTCAGGTGCTCCAACACACCTTCCAGCAAAAGAGTGATCCGGGCCACTTCTTCTTCCAGTTCTTCCACCCGGTCCTTGGCGCCCAGGGCCGCACGCTCCGCGCGAACCTGGGCCAACCTCGCCTGCGTATGCGCCATCGTGCTGCCATCAGCAAGTCGACGCAAATGAGTCGCCTGTGCCTGCTCAGGAAAAAAGAAATCATAAAAGCTCATGCCACATGAGTATTCCATCCCTGCGACACGCGCGAGCTCTCATTCACTAGGACTTTTTAAAGACATCTTCAAAGAGAAGGTAGCCAGTCTCCACAAAACCATGCTTCAAATAGACCTGCCGGGCGGACTGGTTGTCGGTCTCCACGTAAAGGCGGCAACCGCAGACTCCTTCATCGTTTTTAGCTCTGCCCCGGGCCTCCTCATAAAGCTCGCGAAAGACTCCCTGCCGACGAAAATCCGGCAAAACATAGACACTCTGAATCCACCAAAAATCGCCGTTCCGCCAATCGCTCCATTCCTTGGTCACCATCAACGAACCCGTGATCTCGCCATCGATCTCCGCCACCAAATAAAACCCCCGGGTGGCATCTTCGAAGATCCCCTTCACCCCGGCTTCCAAAACACCGGCATCCAGTTTGTTCCCTTCAGTCTCCAGCGCCATCTCCAGATTGAAGCGGACAAGATGGGACAAATCAGCCTCCGAGGCCTGACGAATCGTGATCGACTTCATGGCGCGGATTTCCTCCGAAAACTTGAGATTGAACAAGCCCTTTTTCAGGAAGATGTCGAAGGTCAATCCCTGTTCGGTTTTGATACTTTCTTCATGGAGATCCTGGTATTTGTTAAGGTCCTCCCCCTCATTCTCCAATTTTGAGAATCCAAAAAAATTTAAGCACTCAAAAAATACCCCCGGTCATGAAGTTCCGTAACACGCTCATCCTCGTTCTCTCCTCCACCCTTGCTCCGGCCGGAGCAGGCGAACGTTCGACTTTCGCCTTCACCTGGGAGAACGATTCTTTTCTCGATTTCTTCGGAGGGAGATACACTGATCGTCATTACACGCAGGGCCTTATTTTATCTTTCTACCATCGCGATGCCGTCCAAGGCGGGGACGACTTTTTCAAGTCGGCAGAGATCACGCGCCTCGTCCCACATTTTGGAATGGACATCGAAGCCACCCGGGGTGGCATCGCCCTGGGACAACAAATGTACACGCCCGAAGAGATCGAAATCGCAAATCGCCTCATTCAAGACGACCGCCCTTACGCGGGCTATCTCTTCCTCCAACCTCAATGGGAACGCCGGGGAATGGCACCTTCGTTTTGGGGAGGGCGCAGGGTGCCGACTCGAGATCGATTTAGTGTCTCGCTCGGACTCGTCGGACCATCGTCACGGGCCGAAGATATCCAGACCAAATGGCACGAACTCTTCAACGGTGTCGAGCCCTCCGGCTGGGACTTCCAGCTTCAGGATGAATTCACCATCAATTTCCACGCCGAGCGGACTTGGCTTTTCACCACCCGCTCCGACACTTCAACCTTCCACTTCGATCTCATGCCCTCCATCGGATTTGATCTGGGAAGCGTCTCAACGAGATTGACCACCGGACTCGAAGCCCGCTTTGGCATCGGGCACATCCACGAATTTACCACTTCAGCCCTGGAATCAGGCGAGAGCCGTTATGGTGGATACCTCTTCGGCACTGCCAGGGGTTGGGCCGTTGCCCACAACATTTTCCTGGATGAAAACGTTTATCAGGCCAGCCACAGCGTCGACAAAGAAGGCTTTGTTGGTGAAGTCAGCCTCGGAGTTGGCTTCCACACAAACTGTCTCGACTTTCGCGCCGCGTGGGTCCGACGGTCGACGGAGTTCGATCTCCAGGATGTTCCGAATTCCTATCTTTCGGCGACCATGGGCTTTCGATTCTGAGAAGCCAGATCGGATTGAAGAGATCGCCCTAACCCGGTTGGGACGTATCTTTGAATCGCGGCTTGCGCAAAAGACGGAGCCACCAAGACAGCATCACGCCTTGCGCAATCCAAAACGGCAACGGCGTGCTACCATAGGCCCCATTCCCAACCAGAGAGGTTTTCGCGGCAAAGAAAGACCAGGCCAACGGAGAAAAGGCCACAATCCATCCTTCCATCTCACCCAGCTGACTCTTCAGAACCGACATCATAATGATGGCCATGAGAGGCATGATCATGAGCGCTCCAAGCAAACCCATCGCGGCCTTTCTCCCCTTCTTCTCGGTGAGCTGCTGGATCAACAAGCCGCCCGTGCCGGCTACCAAAAACATCGCGAGAGGAGATTCTTGTGAAATCGAGGTCGCCGGAAACCAATCGGATTGAAACAACTCCCTCGAGAAAACACACCACGACGCAGCGCCCATCAGAGCCATCAAGGTCACCGAAATGCCTGCACCGGCCGCATCGGATCCGTAAGATAATCTGGAGCGCCCCAGCTTGGCCGCCCGTTGCCAGCCTTTCCTTTGAACCGCTAGCGATGGCGCAATCATTGAAGTCCAGACCCAGAGGAGAACCAAAGTCATCAAGCCATAAAAACCGACCATCACCTCGCCTTCAAACACATCCGGTTTCCGTTCGGGCGATGGCAAGCGAACCTCGCCCATCGTGAAGATCGAGAGCTTGTTCATTGGAAAAATTTGACCCCCGGCAATCAAGGGCATCGAGGTGCCAAGCAGGACCGCCTGCATCCACGCGAAAGAAACCAAAGCCCCGAATTTTCCGAGCAAATGACAATCCGGATGACGCCACCGCCGCCACAACATCGTCCCCATGATCAGCAAATAAGCGCCTTGGGAAATCAGGGTGAACCTTGAGTGCGGCATGATGAATCCAAAGAAGCGCGCCATGCCACCGTCGAGTGGCTCACTGCCCGGAATCTCGGTGAGCTTCGGAAAAAATTGCTCCACCGTTGGCGTCACCGTCACGTATTCAAAGGCCACCAAATCCAGACTGCTCGCCGCTGGCATCGCGGTATAAAGCGCAAAAATCAGGCTCATCGATCCCAGAAATACCAGGCGCCGATTCTTCATCACCGTGGCAGCCAGCAGTGCCGTCATGTGATAAAGCAAGGCCGTGCTCACCACGACGGCATAGAGCTCGCCAAAGACTTCAAACGGAATCCCACCCTTCCAAAAACACCATAGTGAAAAGGGCAGAGTGATCAGAAAAAGGACCCATTCACGAACCGGAAGACCCAACAAATATCCGATCACTTTTGAGATCGGCTTCATCGGCACCAACCGCTGATAATCAATCACCCCCTCATCTTCCTCAGCCGTCATTCCGCTCGCCACCGAACCCGTTCCCAGGAAGAACAGAATGACGCCCTGCATCATGAGGAGCGGAATAATCGGAAGACGGGCCGCCGCCTTCAAATTCATGTCCAGCTGATCCGTCCCCGCCCAATGCGCAGTGAAGAATACGAAGAGAGTTACAATCATCGTCATCGCACTCCAGGCAATCAGAGCCTTGGGGCGCAGACGACTCCGCCAGTATCTCAGAAAGAGAGGATTCATCATAAGCGCGACTCAGACCCTCCTTCCTCTGAAGCTCGTTCCAAAACTTCCTCCAGGGAAAACTGACCCTCTCAAACCGTGCGTAAATCAAAGCCCTGACCCGTCAGCTCGCGAATCAATCGTGCCTGCTCCTTCGGTGTTCCCGCAAAATGAAAACTCACTTTTCCCTCCCTCGCTTCGAGATTTGTCACCTCTGACTTGGGTTGCAAAAACTGACACACCTCTTGCTCCTTTCCAAGAAGTCCCAGATCGAGCCGTCTCGTCCCATCTCCAAAACCCATTCGGATTTCATCAGCCGTTCCATTTGCGATCAACTTCCCTCGGTTCAAGATGCAGAGCGAGGAACACATCTCATCCAGCTCGCTGAGAATATGCGAACTGATCAATACCGTTGACCCCTCACTTGCAATCTGCTGCACCGTATTCCTCAGTTCCTTTCGTGAGAGGGGATCCAACCCGCTCGCAGGCTCATCCAAAACCAAAATCTCGGGTCGATGCAAAAGCGTCTTCGCCAAAACCAAACGTTGCGTTTGCCCTCGCGAAAGCTGCTTGCAAAACGACTCCCGCTTGTCACCCAGGCTCACCAGATCAAGACATTCCTCGTAACGCTTCCTCCGCGCTCTTCCCGACCCGAGTTTGTGCGTATGAGCATAGAAATCCAAAACAACCTGAATGGACCACCGCCCTTGCTCAGGCCCTCTCAAGAATCACGCTCCGCAGAACACCCGCCATGTTCTGGTCTGAGAATGTTAGTAGTCCTGTCGTGACCGGTATCCTCCGCCCCATGATCATCCTTCCGATCTCACTCATGAGCGGTCTCCCGCGTGAACAAGCGATCGCTGTCCTCTCCCATGAACTCGCCCACCTTCGCCGCTACTACCACCTCATCGTTGTCTTCCAACGCCTCCTCGAAGCCCTCTTCTTCTTCCACCCTGCCGTCTGGTTTCTCAGCCGGCGCCTCGATCAGGAACGCGAGAAAGCTTGCGACGACCTCGTCCTCAACTCCGGGAGCGACCGCGCCGACTACGCCGAGGCCCTCGTAACCATCGCGAGCGATCAAAAAACAAACCTCTCCCTCGCTGCTGCCGGAAACAAGCAACTCACCGAACGCGTTCTGCGTATCCTCAACCACCGTCAGCCCGGCACCGTTCAAATTAATCGCGGCGGATGGCTCACCATCGCAGCAGTGATTGGAGCCCTCGGCTTCCTCTCGCTATCACCCGCTCAATCACAGGAAAAGGAGAAAGAGAAGCCTGCCGAAAAAATCGTAGAGCCCGCCCTCATGAAAAAACTTCAAATCAAGCTTCCTGAAATGAAGTTGAGAAATGCCACTCTTCAGGAAACGGTGGAGTTTCTCCGCGTCCGCTCTCTCGAACTCGACGCGGAAGGCTATGAAGTGATCTCCATCGCCGAAGTGACCCGTGGATCTTACAACCTCCATGCTAGCGGCGGTGGAGGTTGGGGCATGACTCAAGGAATGCTCGTGACCGCACGCCGATCTTGACACCTCCTCCGTGGCCCTGATCTTGAACCAATGAAAGCTCACAACGACCGCTATTCAGGGGAGCTTTCACCGGACTCGTGTCTCTCTTCGGCTTTTCTCTTCCCGGCCCGTGAAATCGCTCTCGAGTCACTCAGCGTAAACAGAAGCCCGGTCATGAGCGCCCCAAGGCTATGGCCGATGGGATAGCCCAACAATGCACCCGGCCAACCAAAATATTTGAAGCCGAGAACGATCCCGATGCACCCAAGAACAAGGCCCACAAAGCAGCCAGTGAGTTCATTGACCGCCATCGCTCATGCCATAGATTGATGATCGAGAGCCCCCTTGCCTAAACCAATCCATGATGCTCCTGTAGCGGAGTAACGGTGAACTCGTTTTCCTGCAGAGAGCGGATCGCTTTCACGCTGGCTTCGGCTGCGGAGAGGTTGGTGCAGTGACTGATCTTGTGCTGGACGGCACCGGAGCGGATTTTCACCTCGTCCTCACGGGCTTCGTGGCCTGACGGGGTATTGATAATGAAGTGAATGTCGCCGTTCTTCATCATGTCGATGACGTTGGGGCGCTTTTGCTCGGCAAGCTTGTAAAGCCGCTTCACGGGAATTTCCTCTGCTTCGAGGCGCTTGTAGGTGCCGCCGGTGGCGTGGATCTTGAAGCCGAGCTCGGCGAGTTCGCGGGCGACAGGAACCGCGCGGTCTTTATCGCGGTCGTTGACCGAAAAGAAGACGTTCCCTTCTTTCGGGAGCGGATTGAAGGCGCTGATTTGAGCTTTGGCATAAGCCATACCGAGGTCGGCATCGGCTCCCATGACTTCACCGGTCGATTTCATCTCGGGTCCGAGAACGATGTCAATACCGGGGAAACGTCCCCAAGGGAAGACGGCTTCCTTCACGCAGAAGCACGGAGGAAGGGTTTCTTCGATAAAGCCGAGATCGACGAGTTTTTCGCCGACCATGATTTTGGCAGCGAGTTTCGCGAGGGGAACTCCGATCGATTTGGAAACAAAAGGGACGGTGCGGCTGGCCCGCGGATTGACTTCGATGACATAAAGCTCGTCATCTTTAACGGCGAACTGAATGTTCATCAAACCTCGTACTTCGAGCTCCTTGGCGAGAGCTTTTGCACCCACGAGGATTTCGTTTTTGATCTTATCGGAAAGACTAAAGGCGGGGATAACACAGGCGGAGTCACCGGAGTGAATACCGGCTTGCTCGATGTGCTCCATAATGGCGCCAACGACGCTGGTCTCACCGTCCGAGATACAATCGACATCGACTTCAGTGGCGTTCTCAAGGAAACGGTCAACGAGGATGGGGCGATCCGGGGCCACATCGGCGGCGTTCCGAATGTAGTGACGGAGTTCGTCGTCGTTATAAACGATCATCATGCCACGTCCGCCAAGAACGAAACTGGGGCGAACCAGAACGGGGTAGCCAATGCGATCGGCAATGGCAACTGCTTCGTCTTCAGAAACAGCGGTACCGGCTTCGGCTTGTTTAAGACCGATCTTGTCGAGGAGGGCCGAGAAGAACTTTCGGTCTTCGGCGAGTTCGATGGACTTGGGCGAGGTCCCGATGATGGGAACGCCGTGGCGCTCAAGATCAGCGGCAAGGTTGAGGGGAGTTTGGCCGCCGAACTGGACGATGACGCCGTCAGGCTTTTCTTGATCGCAGATGTTAAGAACGTCCTCGAGAGTGAGGGGCTCAAAGTAGAGTTTGTCCGAGGTGTCGTAGTCGGTCGAAACAGTCTCGGGGTTGGAATTGACCATGACGGACTCGTATCCGAGTTCGCGGAGGGCGAAGGAGGCGTGGACGCAGCAGTAGTCGAATTCGATCCCTTGGCCGATGCGGTTGGGGCCACCACCGAGGATGACGATCTTCTTTTTGTCGGTCTCGCGGGCTTCGTTTTCGTCGCCGTAAGTCGAGTAGTAGTAAGGAGTGGCCGCTTCAAACTCGGCGGCACAGGTGTCGACCAAGCGATAGGTGGGAATGATGCCTTTTTCCTTACGCTCGGCTCGGACTTCGTCTTGGCTGGTAC
The DNA here is from genome assembly GCA_965657795.1 of Akkermansiaceae bacterium. GTDB lineage: Bacteria > Verrucomicrobiota > Verrucomicrobiia > Verrucomicrobiales > Akkermansiaceae > SW10. The sequence continues at coordinate 12,979 of CBFHQJ010000088.1, read as the reverse complement.
GACGTGCCTCGGCGATCTGGACGTCGGAGAAGCCAAGCTTTTTGGCGGTTCTGAGGTCGAGATTGGCGAGATTCTTTCCTTCTTCAACGATGACTCGCATGTTCTCAAGGAACCAAGGGTCGATCTGGGTGGCATCAAAGATTTCTTCAATGGTCCAGCCTTGCTCGAAGGCGACCTTGAGCCAGAAAATGCGCTCGGCGTTTGGAACGTGAAGCTTTCTCTCAATATCCTCGCGAGTGGCGACGGGGTCCTTGCCATCGAAGCCGAAACCAAAGCGGCCGGTCTCGAGCGAGCGGAGGGATTTTTGAAGCGATTCCTTGAAGGTGCGGCCGATGGACATGGCCTCACCGACGGCCTTCATCGAAGTGGTGAGAACGGGGTCGGCGGTGGGGAATTTTTCGAAAGTGAAGCGGGGAACCTTGGTGACGACGTAGTCGATGGTGGGCTCGAAGCTGGCGGGTGTTTCGCGGGTGATGTCGTTCGGAAGTTCGTCGAGGGTGTATCCCACAGCGAGCTTGGCCGCGATTTTGGCGATGGGGAATCCGGTGGCCTTGGAAGCGAGAGCCGAGGAACGACTGACGCGCGGATTCATCTCGATGACGATGCAACGGCCGGTTTTCGGATCGACCGAGAACTGAATGTTCGAGCCGCCCGTCTCGACGCCGATTTCGCGAATGACCGCGAAACTCGCATCGCGCATGATTTGATATTCGCGATCTGAAAGGGTTTGCGCTGGAGCGACCGTGATCGAATCACCGGTGTGCACGCCCATGGGGTCGAGGTTCTCAATTGAGCAAATGACGACGCAATTGTCGGCGTGGTCGCGCATAACCTCCATTTCGTATTCCTTCCAGCCAAGGAGGCATTCCTCGACGAGGACCTCGGTGGTGGGCGAAAGGTCCAGTCCCCGGTGGACGATAGTCTCAAATTCCTCCTTGTTGTATGCGATGCCGCCACCGGTTCCCCCGAGGGTGAAAGCGGGGCGGATAACAAGGGGCATGGAGCCGATCTCAGCCGCGATGGCCTTGGCTTCCTCCATGGAATGCGCCACACCCGAGATTGGGAGATCGAGGCCGATCTTGATCATGGCGTCTTTAAAACGCTGGCGGTTTTCGCCTTTGTCGATGGCGTCGGCATTGGCGCCGATCATGCGAACTCCGTGCTTGTCAAGAGTGCCTTCGTCGAAGAGCTCGATGGAAACGTTCAGCGCGGTCTGACCACCAAGCGTGGGGAGCAGGGCATCGGGCTTCTCTTTGATGATGATTTTCTCAATCGCCTCGGGCGTGATGGGCTCGATGTAGGTCCGCTCGGCAAACTGCGGATCGGTCATGATGGTGGCCGGATTTGAGTTCACCAAAACGACCTCGTAACCCTCTTCGCGGAGGGCCTTGCAGGCCTGGGTGCCGGAGTAGTCGAATTCACATCCTTGTCCGATGACAATGGGGCCTGCTCCTACGACGAGAATTTTTTTGATGCTGGTGTCCTTCGGCATTTTTTAAAGCGGTGAGTCTAAAACTTCGTGTATCTGCCAAGGGGGGGCGGTTTTGTAAAGAGTGATCGCTTTTTCAGGAGATTAAGACGTAAAAAAGCCCGACCTCCGTGGAGGACGGGCTCTTGAATAGTAATTGCGGGTTCGCAAATCAGTCCTTTTTGGCTTCGCACTTGTCGCACTTGCCATCGGCGCAGCACTTGCTTGCACTATCACCGCCGCACTCACCACAGCAAGAACCGGAGGAATGTGAACAAGATGCGAGCGCGAAAGCGGTACCGGCGGACAGAAGAATAAGGAATTTTTTCATAGGGTTATGTTTCGTTATCTAGGAGTTAGCGAAAGTCTGATTATTCCGAATTTTTATCATAAATCAATGCAATTGTTGTGAACAACCCTGCACGAGCGCGGTTTTGGATTGAGTTGACGGGCTTTGGAGTTCAGGGATGACAGAGATGACGGCCAGACATTACCGCCCGGAAATCGACGGCCTCCGTGCGGTGTCAGTCATCGGGGTGGTTTTGTTTCACCTCGGACTGGGATTTCCCGGCGGATTTGTGGGGGTCGATGTCTTCTTTGTCATTTCGGGCTACCTCATCACAGGAATTCTTCTTCGGCAGCTCGGCGAAGACCGGTTTTCACTGGTGGATTTCTGGGCACGGAGAATTCGTCGGATCGCGCCGCCCGCCATTGCCATGGTCTTGGTTACCCTCCTGATCGGCGGATTTCTGCAAACTCCCGAGCGCTATGCGTCGCTGGCCCGAAGCGCGATGGCCCATGTCGTCATGGCCTCGAATTGCTACTTCACCCGCGATCAGGGCTACTTTGCCGAGAAATCGGATCTCGAACCACTCCTGCACACCTGGTCGCTCTCGGTTGAGGAACAATTCTATCTCATCTTCCCTCTTCTCGTCTGCTTCGTCTGGAAAAGGGCCCGCCCAAAGCTCGCGCTGATCCTCGCCATCGTAGCTCTCATTTCCTTCGTCTGGAGCTGGTTGGAAGTCTCCGCCGATCCCAAATCTGCTTTCTTTCTCCTTCCCGCCCGCGGCTGGGAACTTCTCGCCGGAGCACTTCTCGCAACGCTTCCTCCCAAAAATTCGTCCTTCGGTCGCAAGGAAAGCTGGGCCTCCCTGGGTCTCATTCTCATCCTTGCCCCCATGTTCTTTTTCGACCGGCAAACCCCCTTTCCAGGTCCGGCGGCCCTTCCCCCGGTTTTGGGAGCAGCTCTTCTTATCTGGACCGGCGGCGGGACGAAAATCGGCCAACTTCTCGCCTGGAAACCCTTGGTCAAAATCGGCCTGATCTCCTACTCTCTCTACCTCTGGCACTGGCCCTTTGTGGTCTTTGCCCGCGAGATGGTTTTTGATCTCACCCTCGCCTGGAAGCTCTCACTGCTGGCAGCCTCACTTTTAGCAGGATACCTCTCCTGGAAATGGATCGAAACCCCCTTCCGGGCCGGTTCACTTCTGGCGAGTCAAAAACGGGCCTTGTCAGTCGGGCTTAGCTCGGCAGTCGCGCTTTTTGCCATCGCTTTGGCCATCAAATCGAGCGGCGGCTTTCCCGCCAGATTACCTGCCGAACTTCGAGTGATCATGTCCGACATCCAATGGAACGGCGCCGAATATACGAGCGCAAAAAGCCAAGCTGTGCCCATCGGATTTGAGGGCGAAGGGCCGGTCGATTTTATCTTGTGGGGTGACAGCCACGGCGCTTCGGCTTCGCCCGCCGTCAACTCTGTTGCGCAGGAATACAAACTCAAAGGACGCGCCTATCTCAACAACGGGACACCTCCCGTCACCGGTCTCTGGTTCGCCGACATGGGACAAGAATCAGCTGCCAAAATGGTGGCATTGAACGAACGCGTTCTCGAGGAAATCATCGCCGCCAAACCGAGAGTCGTCTTCCTCGTGGGTCGATGGGTGGCGCGCTGCGAAGGCTACAACGAAGCAGAGATGGTCGGCGAACCCGAGAGTATTCGCTTCACCACCATGCTGGTCGACTCCATGATCCCCGAGCCCACTTTTGAGCAAGCCAGCAGCGCCCTCGTACGGCAACTCAAGGCGATGGCAGCAAGACTGGCCACTCACAAAATCGAGCTCGTCATTCTGCAACAAGTTCCCGAAAGCAACGAGAGTCGAACCGCCGCCCGCTTCTATGCCATGAAGCGTTTCTCCGGACTTTTCGAGATCCCGCAATACACAACGACCAAAGACGAATTCTTGGAGCGGCAGGAACGAACGATGAATCTCCTCGAAAACCAAGTCGCCGGAAACATCAGAGTCATTGATGCGAGGGAAAGGTTCTATTTCCGGGGTCACAACCAGCTCAAAGTTTACGCCGAGCGATCCTACTACCGCGATGAAGATCACCTCACCCGGGCGGGCGCGATGCATTACCTTGAGCCTGTCTTCAGAAGCGTTATGAGCTGGCTTCTACTCGAAGAACCGCAATAACGAGCCCCCGCTTCTCACCAAAAACCTCGGCGATTTCCTGTAAATGCGCCGAATCTTTAAAACCTAGCTTTTCGTTTACCCGGCGCGACGCCTCGTTGTGATCGAAGTAGAAGCTGAGGAGATTTTCCACTCCCAGCCGAGGACACTCCGCAATCATCTTCTTCTTGAGCCGCGTCCCAAGCCCCTGCCCCTGATGGCTCTCAGAAATATAGGTACTGATCTCAGCCGTCTTATCATAAGCGGGACGCCCCGCATAAAATGACCGCAGATAAACACACGCGATCACTTTTCCCTCATCCTCTGCAACCCAGCACGGCCGCCGGTCCGGATCGAATTCCCGGAACCAATCCCGCCTCTCCTCCACCGTCACCGGAACGAGATCCGCCGTCGCTTTTCCACCCGGAATAGATTCGTTATAAATCGCTACAATCGCCGGGAGGTCGACCTCTGTCGCATCACGTACCATCATCGTCAGAACTGTATCAAGCAACTTCCCGTTCGCAAATCAAAGGCCAGGTCTTATGGTGCCTCGTGCCCCTGAGCTTCGACCCCAAATCGCTCTACTTTCCTGATCTGGAAATGTGGCTCGATCCGCATCGGCCCCGGCCCTTCGCCTTCGTTTCGCACGGACACGCCGACCACTTTGCACGACATCAGCGCGTGCTTTGCTCGCCCGGAACCGGCCACATTCTCGTGAAACGGTATGGCGTCAAAGCCTCCACCATCGAAGCTCTTGAGTGGGGCGAAGAAAAGATCATCAACGATCACCGCATCACCCTCCATCCCGCCGGCCACATCACGGGCTCGGCCATGATTCGAATCGAGGGCCCCGACCAGTCTCTCCTTTATACCGGTGACTTTAAAACCCGCTCGTCCCGCACCGCCGAAACCCCGGAGTTCCCCAAGTCGGACATCCTCATCATGGAGACCACCTTTGGCCGACCTCAATTCGTCTTTCCTCCCGCCGGTGAGATCGAACAAAACATCTCCCGCTTCGCGCGTGAAACTCTGGACGACCGCGAGACCCCGGTCTTCTTCGCCTACTCTCTCGGAAAGGCCCAGGAAGCTCTCGCCATTTTGAACGCAGCGGGAATCGAGACTGTCGTTCATAAAACAGTTTTCGAGATGACCCGGGCCTGCCGCGACGTCGGCGTTGATCTCCCCGATCCGGTTCTCCTCGAAAAAACCATTCCGCCCGGAGTCGCCGTCATCGCACCACCCAACGCCGTCCGCTCCCGCGCGATCCGCAGTCACAAAAAACGCCGCACCGCCATGCTCAGTGGATGGGCCCTCACCCCCGGCTCACAATACCGCTACCAAGTCGATCAGGTCTTTCCGCTCTCCGATCACGCCGACTACCCCGGCCTGCTCGAGTCCGTCTCAAAAGTCTCCCCCTCTCTCGTTTACACCCTCCACGGCAGCACCCGCGAGTTCGCCCGCGACCTCCGCGCCCAAGGCATCGAAGCCTGGTCGATTTATGGTGACGACCAACTCGAACTCCTCGAATCCGCTGCTCCGGAAGCCGCCCTCAAAAACGACCTCCCACGTCCCCCTTGCGACCTTCGCGATCTCAGCCAACTTCTCGCATCTCTGACCACCACTGCTTCCAGACTGAAAAAAATCGAGCTCCTCTCAGCTTTCCTCACCGAACGCACCGACGAGGAACTTCCCCTCGTCACCCGCTGGCTCAGCGGAACCGGTATCACCCACCTTGGCACCGCGATGATCCGGCAAGCCCTCCTCGACGTGACCGGCTTTCCCCTCGCAAAATACAAGACCGTTTCCGCCAGCCAAAACGACTCCGCCCGCACCGCGCGCCTCCTCCTCGAAGAAGCCGCCCTCGATCCAGTCTCTCATTCCTTCCAGGAAGTCGCGGACCAATTTGACCAATTGCGTTCGGCCGATGGCTCCCTTGCTAAAACCAAGCTTCTCGCCGCCTGGTTGCGCCAATGCCACTCGTCGGAAGGCGAAACCATCGTGCGGCTCCTCACTGGTGGGCTCCGCGCCGGAGCCAAGGAAGGACTTTACGAAGAAGCCGTCGCGCAAGCCTTCGAATTTTCCCAATCAGACATCCGCTATGGTGCCATGCTCACCGGTGACCTCGGCGAAGTCGCCATCGCCGCCAAGAACAAGACCCTCGACACCATCCAGCTCCGACCCGGCACCGCCATCAAACCCATGCTGGCTTCGCCCACCGAAACTGCGGAAGACATCATCAAGTGGCACAATGACGAAGGCCTTCCGCTTTGGCTTGAACCAAAGTACGATGGAATTCGGAGTCAACTGCATGTCACTCCCGAACGAGTGCGCCTCTTTTCGAGGGATCTTCGTCCGCTCGATGACGAATTCCCCGAGATTCTAGAAGCTGCCCGCACGCTTCCCCCCTGCATTCTTGATGGAGAACTCATCGCTTATGCCGAGGGCAAAAGACTCACCTTCTTCGATCTTCAGAAACGGCTTGGTCGCAAAAAAGTGCAAGGCGACCTCTTCCTCGGAGCGGCCATTCCCGTGAAATTCATCGCCTTTGATTGCCTCCATTTTAAGAAGGCTCTCATCGACAAGCCTCTGAGCGAACGTCGGCTTGCGCTCGAATCGCTGGACCTCTCGGCTCCCTTCGCTCCGGTTCCCCTCGCCCGTCCGGACGGAATGGATCTGGAATCTCTGGAGAAGGAATTCAAGCAAGCAATGTCCGATGACAACGAGGGACTCATCGCAAAAAATCCTTCCTCGCTTTATCAACCGGGCCGGCGGGGACAATCCTGGAAAAAGCTCAAAGGCGTCATGCCCACCCTCGATTGTGTGGTCATCGCAGCGCAACAAGGTCACGGTAAACGAGCCGGCGTTCTTTCCGACTATACCTTTGCGGTTCGAGATACCACCTCTGGAGAGCTTCGCACGTTGGGTAAGGCGTATTCCGGGCTCACCGATGATGAAATCGAAGACCTCACCGATCACTTTCAGAAGACGACGATTGAGAAAATTTCACGACGGGTCGTGAAAGTCGAACCCACTATCGTTCTTGAGATTGCCTTCGACAAGATCCGTCCTTCGAAACGTCACAACTCCGGCCTCGCCCTGCGTTTCCCCCGGATCAAAGCGATCCGCCGCGACAAAAACCCGGATGAAATCGACACCCTCCAAACCGCACTGAAGCTGGTTTAGCGACGAACTACTTCGCGTGCTTAATTCCCAATTCTTTGACCAGATTCACATCAGGCTCCTTTGAAAAGACCAAGCTACTAAGAAGCAACAGAACTACGAAAGCTTCTTTCACGGGTGATACTTCAAGCCTTAACGCTTCTTCGCCAAATGAATCTTCGATTCTCCCTTCGCAGAGAAGGGGTCTGGATCCACCTCATACCAGGACGACTTCTGAATTCGCTCCCGGTTGTAAGGAGGAGCAAAGATATCCACCAACTGGGTGAGCTCCTTGGCTTTGAGCTTGTGAATATTCCGCTCTTTCGATGTCAACGAGGACACCGAGCTCTTCTTTAAAACCGCATGGTTCGTCTCTTTGAGAAGGACGTGCTTCTTATCGGGTTTCTCCCCCATTAAATCGTAATTCCACGCCTCAATCTCGCCCGAGGCACAAAGAATCACGCCAGTCATTTCAGGATGATCATGGTGGGAGATCTCTTCTTCTTTCTCAAACTGCAAAAGAGTGACGTGGAAATCGCGTTGCTTTTCGAGCGGTTCAAAATCCACCCGCCTGTTCCCGAGTCCACGATGAGCATTCTGAAAGGCCTTCATCAGATACTCATCTTTGAGATTCAGGCCGGAACAAAGCTTCGCCGCTTTGGCTACATATGCGGATTCATCCCAGTCATCAAGGTGCTGCCGGGCCGCTTCCTTTTCGACTGCTGCGAGGAAGGCATCCCAGTTGATTGGCTGCTTTTCGGACAAGCGACCATGACAGGCATTCGCGCGGGTTGCCAAGGCCGTGAGACCCGGAAGAGCCATCGTGAGGCCCAAAAACCCGGGCAACGAAGTGCGAATAAAATGTCTTCGGTCATACTCGTCCATGGCTCACGCTATCGGTGAATCAGTGGGAAATCTAGTCGGGAGTTTTCAGATTCTTCAATTTGAGAGTGTATTCCCGGTCAAGGTCAAAGGCGAAACCCCCGCCCAGATCTGCTCTAAGGCGGAGGTGGATCACGGGTGCCTTTTTGCCCACCGAGACGATCCTGACCTCGGCGACCTCAACCCTCTCCAAACTAGCCCACAAGGGGTTTCCAAATTTAAGAGCCGTCAGTTCACCATCGCGCATACCCGCAAGTTCGTTGCGATCACGATGCTCGCTCACTTTTCGGTTTTGGGGAATTGGATCGAGGGAATAGGTTTGCCCGGGTTCAAGTAGAGAGGGGAGCTGAATCGTCACCTTCTCGAAGCTCAATCCGTCGAAACTTCCGATCATAAAGTCGCTTTCACTAAGACGAATCACGGTGGATTCTCCCGGCACGATTTCATAGAACGCCCAGTTCATGTCGGAATTTTTCCGCACAGCGACCCGGGCCGCCGGGCTCCAGGTATTCTCAGTGATTCTACGGATTTTATGACCGGACTTGGACTTGATCATCTCAACTTCCCGCGTGTCGTTCGTAGAACATGCTGAATTCAAAAGACCAAACGCCGTCGTCATTGCCAGGAAGGTCAATTGTTGAAAGGATTTCATGAAAAAACAGAGGGCTTGAGAGCAGTCCACGCTAGCGTCTTCCCGCCCGTAATAACAAGCAAAGCTCTTCCCAACAAAAAACCGCCGAAGCACGAGCCCCGGCGGTTGTCTTAAATGATTAATGGAAAATCAGAAATTACTCGGTGCCTCCGGTGATTTCTTTAACCGCTTCCTTGGCCTCTTCGACCTTCTCCTTCACAGCCTCGGTAGCTTCCGAAGCTTTGGACTCAGCAGCATCTTTGGCAGAATCCAGAGCCTCACCGGCTTTGTCCTTCGCGGACTCAAAAGCCTCGGCAGCTTTGTCCTTCGCGCCTTCAGCAACAGCGCCGGCGGCATCAGCTCCTTCTTTGGCTTTCTCTTCAGCCGCGTCAGCGCCTTGCTTGATCTTTTCTTTTGCGCTATCAACGCCTTCTTTCGCTTCGTCGCCAACCTTGGTGGCGGCTTCTTTGGCATCCTCCTTGGCGGAGTCAGCAGCCTCTTTGGCTTTCTCCTTGGTCTCCTCGCTGCAAGAAGCAGTGAAGATTGCAAGAGCAGCAAGCAGTGTCAGTTTGGTTAGTTTCATGGTAACCTTGTTTTTGTTAGGTCCAAGGTAAACCTAAAACAACATTTTTGCGAATCCACCAAAAAGATCGATAGGTTCTCACAATTCTCGAATTCGATCCTGATACTTTACAGATCCAAAATAACGTTACCACCAACCTCGGAGAAGCTCCCAGATAGCCGGCATTATGAATGCGTGCCACCCGGGTAAAAGAGGAGACATCGTCCACACCAAGTTCGACACACTGATTCCTGATACACTCCCAACCGTCCGGAATAGCACCGCCAAGGAAGAAGCCCAATGTCCCGCCGACCAATGCACCCGGAAAGACAAAGAGAAATCATTTCAGGCTGAGTGAAAAAACAGTGTGAAAACCCATCTTTGGAACCAACACCCTGCCTATGAACCAACCGGCAAAAAAGCCAACCCACCAGGTTGCGAGAAAGCCGATTTTCAAAACCAAGACCCTCATTCCCAACTCCCTGCCGAGGTAGTGAAATTGATGAATCTTAAACTTCGTGCAATCCTCGGGTGAAATCGTGAAAGTCACCTGATCGTGCGAGATCCCATAGGCCCCGGCAATCACCGCACCGACCATGCCAATGACAAGCATCCGGCCCAATGCAGGCATTGGCTGATCTTGGGCCAGAGAAGGTTCATCATGGTTTCTCAACCTCAATCGGAACTCGAAAAAATTCCACCAAGAAATGGTCAGAGCAGCTTTGGCCGCCAGGATCATCAATCTCGAAGCAAGCCACACCCAACTCCTCATCCGCGTCGTCGCGACGAAAGAATCGGGAATGCTCACCCTTCTGAGTCTTCCTTCCGCGATTTGCGCGCCGCCAAAACCACACACAACAAGCCCGCAACCAGCAGGAGGAGATTCAGTAGCAGATAAAAGAAGACACCAGTCAGGCCGGAGTCCCCTTCTTTCTGGGGATCACGCAAGAATATGAGAGTCAGTGTGGTGACTGGCACAAGATGGAGCGCAAAAGGCACCACCGGGCGCCAAAGTCCATTGAAACGGTGACCGGCAATCACCCCAAGAATCCACAAAACGGGCAAAGCCGAAACAGATAGCCCGACGATGGCAGACTGGAACGATGAAGCCGGCGCAGTCTCGATCACGCCCATATCGGGAACAAAAAAACCTCGGATCAACAGGATCCCCAGCCAAATGCAGATCACACAGACCGGAAACACCAAGATCAGATAGGTGATCCAACAATAACGCCCGACTTGATCTGCAGAAAATTTCATACTCCGGGCTCAGCTTTTGGAAGATGAAAACGCCTCAAAACAACCAACGTTCCGAAAAGCAACCCGAATCCAAATACCGGAATTTCCACAGTTCCCCACGTGTTGTTCTGGCTCATGTTGAGGAACACATCAGCAAGGCCGGCAAAAATGAAAAAATAAGCCGCAAAGTGCTGGAACTGCAGCACGACCCTCCGATCAAAAGGAGATGTCGAAAAACTTGGCCTAATCAAATAGGGCAATCGACGCTTGGAGACCACAAGGCCAAGGCCGATGAATAACGCAAATGCGATTCCCAGTATCACCGCCATTCCGATGACCCTGGAGCATAGATCGGTACTGCAATTGGACCCAGGCTCGTCGGACAACAGAACGGCTATGATTACGGTGACTATCGCGGTCAGTCTCAATATGCGCCACATGCTGTCTATTTTTAAATCATCCAGGAAATCATGCGGATATCAATTTCGTGGACGCAATTTCGGCACTCGATAAACGCAGGTCAACAACGAACGTCCCCGCCCCAAATTACCTCTCGTAAGATTTCAATCCTCCATCCAGTATTCTGCTACCACATGAAATTACTCACAGTCATTCTTGCTGCCACTGCCTCACTCTCTTTTGCTGGTGAGTGGGTCCAAATGTTCGACGGAAAAACCCTCAAAGGCTGGAAGGTCAATTCCGAGAACCCTGAAACTTTCTCAGTCGTAGACGGCACAATCAAAGTCAAGGGCCCTCGCGCACACCTCTTTTACGGGGAGGACGGAAACGCCAAGTTCAAAAACTTCGAGTTCGAATGCGAATGTAAAACCGCCAAGAGCGCCAACGGTGGAATTTTTATTCATACCAAATATCAGGACAAAGGCTGGCCCTCACAGGGCTACGAATGCCAGGTCAACGCCACCCAAAAGGACTGGCGCAAAACCGGCAGCATTTACAGCGTTCAGGACCTCAAGGAGCCCGGCCACAAGGACGGCGAATGGTTCACCTACAACATCAAGGTCGAAGGCAAGAAGGTCACCGTGACGATCAACGGCAAAGTGGTGAACGAATTCACCGAGCCCGAAGATCACAAGGAAAAGACCAAGCGCCTGAGCGAAGGCACCATCGCTCTTCAGGGTCACGATCCCGGCAGCCTCGTTCACTTCCGCAAGCTGCGCATCAAGAAACTCGACTAGACGTCCCAATGAGGTTCTTCCTCATAATTCCTTTTTTGGCGGCAAGCTTACTCGCTGAAAAACCGAAACTCCCGCTTCCGGCGGGAGTTCCTTTTGGTGCCAGTCTCTCCCCAAAGGAAGAACAACCCGTTTTCGCGGTCGCTTCCAAACAAGGCGCGCGCGTCTTGGTGTCACGCGATGATGGCGTGACCTGGAAACAAACCCTCCTCGGGACTGATAATCCGGAGGACGGCGGATGGCATGGGCAATACGCCGTTTATGGTATGGCGCAAAGCGATGGCGTGATCGGAGTATTTTCGGGTTGGGGCCCCACCGGCTACTATCTCGGTTCCGACAATGGCACCGACTGGGTTCATCTTACTCCGAAGGATGAGGAAGCCGTCAGCCTCTGGGATGCTGCGGCCGGCAAGGGCGTCATGATCACCAGCGCCGACCAGTGGCGTGGGATTCAAATTGCCGAAAAACCATTTCAGAAGTGGCGCAAGCAGCCTCTCAAGGACTTGCTCGACGGAGGGAAAACCCACCACATCATCTGCGGCTTCGGTGATTTCGAAGGCGGACGCTTCATCGCAATAGGCGACAACCGCCACGTCTTCTACTCGGAAGATCTCGGAAAAAACTGGCTCCACTCTCACATCCCCGAACCCGCTCCGGACAAGGGACAAAATACCATCGCCTTCGGGAATGGAGTCTTCATGTGCGACTACGAAGCACAGGTTGCCAGATCAGTCGACGGCGGAAAAACCTGGACCCTGCACTCACACGGCCTCAACAAGTCCGCCGCCTGGCGCGGGCTCAGCTTTGTCCGTGGGGAATTCTGGCTCACCTCAAGAAACGGAGGCGGCCGCAAAAGCAAAGACGGAATCACTTGGACCGACCTTCCCGAAGCGACACCCGCAGGACGCTTCGTTGAAGACGCCGACACCGGAACCCTCATCAACGTTTGCCGCAAACGTCACAGCATCATGCGCAGCACAGACGACGCAAATTGGAAAACAGTCTTCGAAGCTCCCACCAAAGATGTCACCTGGTCTTTCTCATTCGCGACCCAAGGAAACGTCAGGAAATAGCAAGGTCCGACCGTTGCCGCTGGTGATTCCCACATTTTGCCTTGCCTTACTCCATTTAATTTGGAGAGAGCTGAGGTTTAAACAGGGATCTGATCCCCAATTACAAACCGAAAATGAGAACACTATTTAATCGCTCTGTCCTTGCCTCTGGAATCTTCGTGGGGCAGAGCAATTTTTTTCTGTAAAAGTGGTGGATCTCAATGAGTTGATCGTTGGTTTTGGTTAGCTGAGGTGTTTGGGGGTGAGGTAGGCGCGGCCGCTTTCCCAGTCGTCTGACTGCTCCATCAAGATGGAGCTGATGAGGCGCAGGCAGCTTTCT
>CBFHQJ010000087.1:0-21297 GCA_965657795.1 Akkermansiaceae bacterium | reverse complement strand
TGTTTTTGAGCGGTCGCTGGCCTTGGAGCCGATAAGGTTGTTTAACATACCAAGCCTGCCGACTTGCTCGCTATGTCAAGAAAAAATGGCGCTATTTTACTTGTAAGTCACTACAAATCAGACCGTTACCCGGAAGGTTGACGCAAATGGCCTTTTAGTTAAGAGAGGAACCTAATATTTTTTGATGATGAAAGAAGTTTTACCCCGCATGTTGATAGTGGCTATTTTTTGCTGTTTTGGAATCACGAGCTGGTGCAATACATCGTGGATGGAAAGTTGATCTATCAGATGAAGCACGACGATGTGGTCACGATTGAAAACCCCGGAGCGGATGGGAAAGGGAGCGCGATGTACTCGTCGGAAAAGTTTCCAGCCTACCGCGAAGGTTATTTTGGATTCCGCATGGTGGGAACTCATCACATCTACTCCAATTTTAAAGTTCATGCCCTGGAGCCTGAGTTTGAAAAGAATCCCCGTCCGCTTGTTCGTTTCGATTCCCTGGACGGTTTTCGGGAAGCGGTTGCCAGGAGTGATCAGCAAATTGTTTTAAAGCCGGGGGAATACCGCGTTCCGGATCGCAGAGGCTTTCGTCTTTCCGGATCCAATAATGAGGTCGATCTCACCGGAGTCGTGATCAAGGTGCCTCTCGAGGAAGCTTCGGGAAAAACACTCTTCAGACTTTCGGGGGATCGCATCATCCTGAGAGGCGGAGTTGTAGAAGATACCTACCCCAATGGCATGACCGAGGTGGTGGACTTTGGACCCTACAACCGGAATCGCAAGTTCGGAGGAATGAACGAGATGTCGATCACGGGAGACGATAATCGGGTCGTTGGGATGAAGATAACCGTTAGAGGTTCCTTTCCTTATGGCTATGGAAACATGTATGGGATTGGTGGCGGTGCGGTCGTGAATCTTAACAAACATTGTGGGATTCAAATCACCGGAGACCGGGCGATGATTGATGGTTGTGAACTAAAGATGGAGGCTTTTGGTCACGCCATTTATGTGCAGGGTGGAGATCGGACGACGATTCGCAACACCATCGTCGAGGGCACGCTTCGGCCGAGCAATGATTGCTATCAAGAAATGGAAGACGGTGATCTTGCGAAGAAATTCAATTTCCAACTGTAGTGGCCGGAGTTGGTGAGAGGGCTCCCGATTCCGCGCGATCATATGATCAATTGCACCGAGGATGGGATCAGAGCTTACAAAGGGGCAGGAGAGATGATTGTCGAAAACTGTGTCGTTCGTAAATGCCGTGGCGGCATCAAACTTTACATGGCAAAGAGTGCAAGGGTCTCGGGTTGCCTGGTTGAAGATTGCGTCGTTCAGGGCTACTCCCTGCCGAGCCGGGGTGTGATTGAGAGCTCCAGCGGGAACGCTGCTTATGGTCCCTTGCTTTATGTTCATGGTGATAATCATTCGCGCCAGCAAATTGATCTGAAGGTTCTTCCTTCGCCTCACAGTCTTGGCGACCACCCGCTTGCCGCTCTTAAAGGCCGAGGTCACAAAATCAAATTGACGAGTGTTGGGGCTCACACCAAGTCCAAACCGCGGCCCATTATTGTGGGGTATTTCCTGAGGTTTGATTTCCTTTGTGTGGACTATCCTGACGTGCCCAAGGGACACGAAAAGCTTTTTGCGAAGTATTCTCCCGGAATTTACAAGGCCTCGGAAATTACTATCGAAAATAGAACCGGAAATCCTGTTGTGCTGGGGGAACTTTCAAAAGGGAATACCATTCGTAGCTTGGGAGAAGTGCTCGACTTCGGAGAGGGAAACTTGATCAAGTAAGTGTGAACTTTAACCCAGTTTTCCCTTTATTGGCCATACCAAGCAGTCCGCCGGGAAAGAGGAAGTAGAGAAATCCCCCAGATCTTGCTACAGATCCCAAAGGTAGGCTTCGAGGAGTTTGCGATCCTTTTTTGAGAGAGCTTTGTAGGATTCAACGGAGTCCTTCGCATCGCCTCCGTGCCAGAGGATGGCTTCGGCCAGGCTGCGGGCGCGGCCGTCGTGGAGGAGCTGAATAGGATTCGAATTGGCAGCTTTGTGAGTGTCGCGGTATGTGACGTGGATATCGCCGGAGCGAAATTTATCTTTCTGGTCATCGGCGGCGTGACGTTTGTTTTTGAGGGCCCAAAGTGGAGCAGTGCGCCATTTGGAGGCGAAGGGCGAGCTGCCGTTATCGCTCAGACCTTCGCCCATGTCGTGAAGAAGAAGGTCGGTGAAAGGCTGGATGGTTTGCCTGCTCAATTCAGGGAACTTCGAGGGGCCCGTTTTAAGTTGCGGGATGTGACAGGACTGGCAGTTGAGGGAGTGGAAGATTTTTTCTCCGAAGATCACGTTGCGGGCTTCCGGATTGGTGCGAGGGGGAACTCCGAGAAGAGAGACATAAGCCTCAAGATCGGCCATTCCGGAACCGGGGAGTTTCGTAACTCCCATGTCTTTGAGAAGGGCGCTTTTGTTTTGATCATTCACAGTGGCTTGGTCTGCCTTCCAGCCAAAGCGACCGATTTTCTTACCGAGTATGCGGGGAGTTCCGGAAGAGTTTTTGGCAAGATTCAGAATGGTTTTTTCGGGAATTGCTTCAAGTAGCCCGGCTCCGATGATGGCGGGCGGAGTGCGTGGCGAGATTGCAGCAGCAGGTTTGCCATTGATTTGGAAGATTGGTTTGGAAAGCTCGACGATGGTACCATCGTCGAGCTTAACTTCACTGGTTTCGTGGCGGGCAATTGTGATGATACCTTCGCTGCCGCTTCCGTCGGTTTGGAGCTGTGCGCCATGAGGTGATTTTGGATCGGTAAGGCGGAGGATCGTGGTATGAACGGGGTC
Organism: Akkermansiaceae bacterium; assembly: GCA_965657795.1. Classification (GTDB taxonomy): domain Bacteria; phylum Verrucomicrobiota; class Verrucomicrobiia; order Verrucomicrobiales; family Akkermansiaceae; genus SW10. The sequence goes on along the minus strand of CBFHQJ010000087.1, from coordinate 18,462 downwards.
TCCGAGTGGAGGAAGGAGAGCGCCGGCATTGTGGACGTGGCAGGTATTGCAGGAGGTCGTGTTGTAAGAGTCTCCGGCGAGGCCTTTGCGGGCATTACGCATGTCGTCGAAGAAGATGGAGGGTTTGTCATCGGAAGGATCGCTGAGGTGCTTTCCACTGACCATGTCGGTGTGGAACCAAGTGCGGCCTGTCAGGAAGGCTTGCGCGTTTTCAGTTCGGAGGTTGAGAGCATGTTGTTGCAGGGCCGACCAAGGTTCGAGGCGGACAGTGGGAACGGTAGTGCGGCCACCTGCGTAGCGTTTTACGGGAGCAATTTCTCCGGGTGATTCCAAGTTATCAATGAGGAGCCCGGGCTCGCCTATCTTGATACGGAAAAACTCGGAGTAGTAAGCGAAGAGATTGTGGGGATTGTGCTTCTTTTGCCGGGCCCAACCGGGGTGGGTCTCATCGTTAAAGAAGCGGAATTCGAAAGTGAGTTGTTCTCCGACTTTGAGATCCTTGGGGTTTTGGTGAAAGGAGAGTTTGTTGAGCTCTTGTTTGAAGTGAGTGAAGTCGCTCACATGTTTCATGCGGGTATTGATGGCGAACTTGCTGCGCCCCGTTTCGTCGCCGAGTGGGTCGCCTTTGTAAATCGCGGAGAAGTCGGAGCCACGAGTGGGGATATAGTACTGAGGCCACTCGGTTCGCAGGGTGAAAACGATGCGGGCCTCGCCCTTTGGGGTATAGTCTTCGACTTTAAACCAAGCGCGACGCCCCTCCCAGTAGAAGGGGTTGTATTTGGAAAAGTCCATGTCGTTCTCATGGCGACGACGCACCCGGATGACCCCTTCAGTCACCGCAACGCCATCGACCATTTGAGCGCTGACCTGCTCGCCGATATCCTGCCCAGGTGTCAGTGGGGCGAGAGCGGTGAAGAATATTCCAAGGAGCAGGAATGGCAATTTCATTGCATTAATTTGCATAAAATGGCGGTAGCTGACAACCGTTAATTCTCAATCAGGTTTTTGGGGTGCGGTCTCGATGATATTGATTTGAATTGGAGATCCGGGCTTTCCAAAGCCGAGGGGGATAAGGCATCTTTGCCCACCGTGAAAATGATCACCCGCATAGTCCTGCTCTTGTTGCTCGCTCCCACTTTGTCTTTTGCCAAGACGAAACCCAATATCGTGATTTTCCTAGCCGATGACTTGGGGTGGGGGGATCTTGCTTGTTATGGTCACCCTCGGATCAAGACTCCGAATCTTGATCAGTTTGCGAAAGAGGGAGTTCGTTTCACCCAGGCTTATTCAGCATGTGGAGTCTGTTCGCCATCGCGTTCTTCCATCCTGACGGGGCGCACCCCTTATCGGAACGGAGTCTGGCGTTGGCTGCCGGTAGGAAATGAAGCTCATCTTCGAGTCTCGGAAATCACCACTCCGGAGCTTCTTGGAAAAGCGGGTTATGAAACGATGCACAGTGGCAAGTGGCACTTGAATGGATATTTCAATAGCGACAAGCAGCCCCAACCCGATGATCACGGCTACGACTGGTGGTTTGCGACCCAGAACAATGCTTCACCAACTCACAAGGATCCCAAAAACTTCGTTCGTAATGGAAAGGAAGTTGGACCGCTCAACGGGTTCTCAGCTCCCCTCGTCGCGGATGAAGCCACGCGTTGGCTGAAAAAAGAACGTGACCCCGAGAAGCCATTTTTTCTCACGGTGTGGACTCACGAACCGCACCTCCCAATCGAAAGTAATCTGGAATTCCAAAAGCCCTATGCCGATATCGAGAACCCCGGAGTGCGCCAGCATCACGGCAATGTCACCCAACTGGATCATGCTTTTGGCAAGCTCATGAAAACCCTGGACGAGCTGGGACTGCGCGAGAATACCTTTGTCGTCTTCACCAGTGACAACGGGCCGGAGGGTTCGGGTAAAGGAAAAATCTCTGCTCCCGATTCGCAACAGAATCGAACATGGGGATCCACCGGCGGGCTCCGTGGTCGAAAGCGCGACAGCCACGAGGGCGGGATTCGCGTTCCGGGGATCATACGCTGGCCGGGGAATATTGAAGCGGGTTTGGCAAGCAAAGTGCCCATCATTGGCTCCGACCTTTTCTCGACCGCTCTCGCCTTGGCCGACATTCCGGTCCCGAGCGATCGCACCATCGACGGAGTAAATATTTTACCTGCTTGCAGTGGTCAACAGGTCGAACGTCCGGTTCCCTTGTTTTGGCGGACCCACATTGCTCCGACGAAGAGCCACGCCGCGATGCGAATCGGCGACTGGAAGATTGTCGCTGATCAGAATCTCGAGGTCTTTCAGCTTTATCAAATCCAGAAAGATTGGAAGGAGGAGAATGATCTCGCACAGAAACACCCGGAGAAGTTGGCGGAGATGAAAGCAAAGTTTCTCGAGGTTTGGGAAGGAGTAGAAAAAGAGGGGCCAAGCAAGTGGTGGAAGAAGCAGTCCGAGCAGGGGCGGAAGAAACGACAAGGTCGCAAGAAGGGGGGGGAGTTGGCGCAGGGCTCGGACGAAAGTGGCGACTTTGCCATCGTGCGAGGAGGCAAGGTTACGCGTAGTGATTTTGGTTACCTTTTCGATACCGGAGAGAGTGAAGGCTTTGCTTTGCAGAAGCTCGGCAGGCCGCTTCAGGAGGTTGCGGTTTTCAAAGTGAAGTATCGCTCGGTTGCCAGGGAAATCACTCGTAATGCCTGTTTCTGTTTTGGCGACAAGCCAAGCAATGATGACCTTTACAAAGCCGGAACGCTCATCGGAATGGGTAAACACGGGATCTTCGATGGTTCCTGGGCGAACGTCTCCCTTGGGACTTTGAAGAATGCTTCATTCGGAAAAAGCGACACTTTCGAAGCGACAGTCACCATCGATCTCGAACACGGAAAAGCGACCGTGCAAGTCGGCGAAACGAAGATTGTGCAGACTCTCCCCGAGAGCCTAGAGCAGGTTAACTATTTTGGAATCTACGCAAAAAATACCCGCTCTGAATTCAGTAAGATCGAGCGGGTGAAGTAGTTCTCACCGCTATTTTACGATCCACCACTTCCCGTTAATGAGACTCATGTCGAGGCCAAAGGGCGCGCCAGACTGCGGTTCTTCCGCGTTGAGAACGGCGACATCCGCTTGCACGCCATTTTCTTTCACTCTGACCTGAATGTCGGGATTGGTGGGAATTGGAGGCATCTCTTCTCCAAGCGCTTTTTCAAATTCATCCCGTTGATCCGGAGCCACGTATTCCACCGCCTTCTTAAAATCCTTTGCGACAATCGAGTTGATAAACGCTTTTGCCACCTCGGTTGGATTGCCCAGGTTAGTTGACCGGGCTTCATTGTTTGTTTCCGGTTCCTGGCCAGAGGCTGCCGTTTTATCATCCGCTTGTTCGCACCCTCCGAAAAAGAAGAGGGGGGCTGTCATTCCGAGAGCTTTTGTCATGAGTGATTTTTTAGTCATCTGTTTTCGAGGATAGGCTAAGCCTCTTTCTGGAGAATTCGATAGATTTGTTTTAAACATCGCTTCAACCAATACACCGTCGCTCATTCTTTCTTTTGCGAGAACATCCATTTGGTGAATTCGGGATCGGCGGCGGGAATCCGTCCGGCTCCATGCCCTTCTTCGTGTAGGACGATGACCTCGGCTTTTTTTCCGCCAGCTTTCTTAATGGCTTTTAGAACCATTTCACCCCGATCGGCGGGGACCACGCGGTCGTTTTCGCCGTAGTAGGCTTTCATGGGAATTTTTGCGAGGTTCTTGCCCCACTCGTTAAGCTCCGGAGTAACGTCCTTTGGTCCGCCGGGGCCGAGCCCTCCCACCATCGGTGCGATGGCGGCGAAATGATCGGGAGAATGCGCGGCCCAGGCAAAGGTTCCATATCCGCCCATGCTGTTGCCAGTGAGATAGATCCGTTTTTCGTCCAAAGGCAGGATGGTCTTCAGGTGCTTGAAAAGCATGTTGAGATCAGCGGGGATCCATCCTCCTTTGGCGCCGTGATCGCGAGGGCTCTTCATGGCCTGGGGAGCGACACAAAGACACTTGTGACCAGCCTTCCTGATCGTTTCAAGGAGTAGACGTGGTTGCCGCTCAACTTTCCGAATCTGATTGCCAATTCCTCCCGCTCCGTGGAGGTAAATCAGGAGGGGGACCTTTTCGCCTTCCTTGATTTGGTCCTTCCCATAGATGAGAAAATTGGGATTAAGGGAGACTGTTATCTTGGCGAGGTCATCGGGGAGTTGAGCCACTTCGACCTGAGCGACGAGCTGCGTCATGAGAATCGCGGTGATGATGAAGAACGATTTCATGAGTTTCGAATTAGAGAATCTTGCGGAGACGCTCGAGAGCGAGAGGCACATTTTTGGAGGCCTCATTTTCCTCGTATTCGAGTACGACGAATCCTTGATAGCGTGCTTTTTTGAGAATGTTGGAAACCTGTGTCAGGTCAGCTTCGAAGGTTTTGCCATCAGCGTTTTTCATCATGGTTTTGAGTTGCACGTTTATGGCAAATGGAGCGCATTTTTCGAGATCGGCGTAGGGATCCTGTGAGTGGAAATTTCCCGTGTCGAGATTGACGCCGAACCACTTGCTGTCCACCCCTTTGACGATTTCGAGGACCTGGTCCGAGGTGAGGTTGCCATGGTTTTCAACGCCAACAAAGACACCTCGTTTCCCGGCATAGTCGCAGCATTCCTGAAGGGCCTCGATGGCAACCGGCATGCGATCAGGTCCTTTCGCGAAGTCTCTGGCGGTTCCTGCAAAAAAGCGAACGTGCGGGGCCCCCATCCAAACCGCACGATCAATCCATTTCTTGGCAGTCACGATTTCAAGGTCGAGATGGTCTCCCCGGCCACGTGAGAAATTGTTGCCGATGGCAGTGCCACTGACGGTAACGCCGCTGACGTGAGAGTGATGACGAATTTTCCGGAAGTAGCCTTCGTCGGCTGTGGCCGGGAAAAAGTAGCTGGTGAGTTCGGCTCCCGCCACCTTGTGCTTCGCGCAGTAGTTGATGAAGTCCATTATGTTCATCATCGGATCTTGCGCCTCCCTCGCTTTCCCTTTCATCCAGGCAAAGTGGTCGCGAAAGGAATAAGCAGCCAGACCGAGGCGCAGATTGGCGTTTCCGTCTCGTGCGATGGGACCTCGTGCTCCGCACAGTCCGATGGTGCCAAGTCCGGCAATCATGCTTCGACGTTTCATCGTTCGATAAAAACAAATATTGGGGGCTTTCTGAATCCTAATCCTAATATTTTCCCGATGAAGCAGATGTGAGCCATGGCAGATGCAGCTTATCGCAACAAACGACTCTCCCTAGCTGGATGACCCTGAACGAGAATACGAAAGATTCATTTTCCAAGAAGATTCTTTATCATTATAATAAAAAATGCACTCACCAATAAATCTCTAGTTATGCTCTTCAAATGCCTCTGCCCTTTTTTAAAATTTGCCGCTAAGCTTGCTTTGCCACAGCCCACCTCTACGCCATGTCTGCCAGCCCGACAGGATTTTTCGAGGAGCAACCAGATGGGTCTCAAGTTCACCTGCACATCGAGGGTGATGAATTCTTTCATTGGTTGGAAGACGTCAAGGGTTACACAGTGGTTAAGGATCGGGAATGGTTTGTATATGGACGGCGCGATGAGTCCGGACGGCTGCTGCCTACCGGGCTACGTGTGGGTAAAGACAACCCGGCAAAGGAAGGGCTGCTCCCTCGACAATTGCCCGATGCAGCTTTCCGCAATCCTTCTTTCGGGATCCCTCAGCAGGCCAATGGCAGCGCCTCGGAATCAGGTCCGGCAACAGCAGTGGTCAAGGCACCCTGCCCAATCTGGTCGTGCTCCTGCGATTCTCCGATCACGCGTCCCGCACTGTGCCGAGCACTGGTGATATCGATGTCTTGATGAACGCCCCAGGGGGTGATCCGACGCTAGCTCCCTCGGGTTCCGTTCGGGATATCTTTCTTGAGAATTCCTATGGTCAGTTGACGCTGAACTCGACCGTGGCTTACTGGGTCACTTTACCGAATACAGAAGCCTATTACGCCAATGGCAATTCGGGATTGACGACCCGCACCCATGAGGCACTCCGCTCCGCGCTCGATACGCTCAATGCGGACCCCAACATCAACTTTACGGATTTTGATAGTGATTCGGACGGGAAAATCGATGCCATTACTTTTCTTCATTCCGGCTACGCTGCTGAATTTGGAGGGACTTCTGCCGACGGCGCGAATTTCACAGACCGGATGTGGTCGCATAAGTGGGGTATCTCCGGAGGCTGGACTTCAGCGGAAGGAGTCTCTGTCAGCAATTATCACATCAGTCCTGCAATCTGGGGGACATCTGGTAATACGATTGGTCGCATTGGTGTGATCTGCCATGAGACCGGCCATTTCCTTGGACTACCTGACCTCTATGATGGTAATGATTCCGATGGTGATGGTCGAAGCGGTTCTGGTATCGGCTCATACGGTCTCATGGCCAATCCATGGGGGTTTGATGGCTCTCAGTATAATCCGCCTCACATGAGCGTTTGGAGCAAGGCCCAGCTCGGATGGATGAATCCAACTGTGATCGATTCACCTGGAACTTACACTCTCACACAGGCCGAAACTTCGGCATCATCCTACCGGATTAACCTCGGTTATAGCATAGGCGAATACTTGTTAATCGAGAATCGTCAACCTGTCGGAAGTGACAGAACCATGCCTCAGGGAGGGCTGACCATTTTCCACATTGACGAAAGTGTGGGCTACACCACAGAGGGATATCTCGGTCAAATTGGTTGGCCAACCAACGGCAACCACTATCGAGTGGCTTTGTTGCAAGCCGATGGCGCATATGATCTTGAACGGGGGGGCGATCGCGGAGATCGGAATGACGTCTATCACGCCGGCGGGGTGTCAGAGATCAACCCTTCAACAACACCCAGCACAAATGGCTATCAAGGTGGAGCGAGATTGTGAGCTTGGCAGCAAACACCTCAGTTTACACAGACACTGCCCTGACCGCCAGCACTTCATACAGCTATCGAGTGCGCGCCTTCAATAGCGGTGGTAATTCCGCTTATTCCAATATCAGTTCAGCGACCACTGAGGATCCGCCACCACCACCGGCAACACCTTCAGGACTGGTAGCAGCAGCGGTCAGTGACACCCAGATCCAAATCACCTGGACCGATAATGCTGGTGACGAGAACGAATTCTATCTCGACCGCTCCCTCGACACTGTTGTTTGGGATAATGCGGTGGCCACTCTTTCCGCTAACACTCAGGAATTCACCGACAGTGGGCTCAGTGGAAACACCCTCTATCATTACCGCGTCCGGGCCTACAGCTCATGGGGAATCTCAGCACCGAGCAGCACGACGAGTGCCACCACTGACGCCCCACCTCCGTTCGAGTTCGCCTTCGCCGATCAAGACTGGGCCGCTGCCGGAACGGTCTCGGGGACCTATCAGTCCACGCTTCAAAGCGACGGCCTCTCACAGACCATCACCGAACGTGCAAGCGGAGGACGTAAGTCCCGCCGTCACAGCTACTTGGACCATCGCTGGCGTTTTAGTAACGTGCGCGGCGGACTTTCCGTTACCTTGTTCGTCGAGGCCTCTTCACCAACGAACAGCGAGAATGATGATTTTGAGTTCCAGTATTCGCTCAACGGGGGCAGCAGTTGGACCTCGTTTGCTTCACCTCTTGTGGTGGAGAATGGCACCGCTTTGGGAATAGTTAAGACCGCTGCTTTTCCAGCGGGAAGTCGAGGTGAGATTTATGTCAGAGTCATCGACACCGACACTACTTCTGGCAACCAAGCGCTCGATTCAGTTTCGATTGACCAATTAACCATTCGCACAGACATCGACCCTAACGACTTCCCTCCTGCTGCGCCCGGCAATGTTGTTGCCACTGCTCTCTCGTCGTCTTCGGTGAGTATCGCCTGGCAGGATCAGTCTACGAACGAACTCGGCTTCGAAGTCTGGCGCTCAACCAATGTCTCGACTTACACCTCGATTGGCACCGCTGCAATTGATGCCGAATCGTTCTTGGATAACAGCGCAGTTCCGGCCACGACCTATACCTATCAGGTCTCCAGTTTTACCCCGAGCTTCGAATCCTATTCATCGGATTCGAACAGTGTAGAAACACCTGACGGTCTGGCGCTTACTGGAATCTCCGGCGGCAAGCAAAAGGGGAAGGTCTATGTTGATCTTCTCTGGGAAGGCGGTAGTATCCTTAGCAATATCGACATCTACCGAAGCACCAATGGAAGTGCATTCAGCCAAATCAGCACGACCGCAAACGACGGGTCTTATCGCGATTCCACTCAACTTAAAGGAGGAAACACCTTGGTCTATCGCCTCCAGTCTGCCGATGGCGAGATCGTATCCAATAAAATGACCATCACCTTTTAGTGTGGTTTACGCGAAGTGTTTTAAAAGTAGATACCGCGGCGAAAAATATTCCGCAGACTTCCTTCTTTGGCCCAATCTAGGGGATCCGCTATGACTGGCTTTCCAAAGCTATTATCCCCGTTCCCGATCCTCGTGCCTCGTCTCGATTTGCCTTTAATCAGGCGGCAGCAGGACGGCGATTGGCTGATCTGCTTGGCTTGTGAAAACGGAAGCGTCCTCAACATCCGGCGCGTCACCGCCACCCAATGTCTCAACGATTCCGCACCCTCGTCGTAGTCCAATTACGCGAGGCTGATGACGAGGATGGTCTTTGGAAGACTCAATCAAATTCCAATGATGTGTGATTATTTGGTGAAGCCAGTCTGCACTGGGGGAATTCTCGAGCCAGACGCCGTCTCGGAACAAAGTAACCCGAAAACGGTGATTCCAATCCGGGCTGGTTTCGATTGAGATCACCCCGTCGTCTCCATCATGTCTTCTCTCTTAAAATTCTCTCTCACTGCCCTCGTTGTTCTCTCCTCTCCGGTCCTCGCGCAGAACAAAGCAAAGAAGGCCAAGAAAAAATTCAGCCCCAAACTGGATACCATGGCTTTTGCCGATCAATTGCATCCGCTCTTCAAGTTGGAGAACCTCTACCCCGAACAAGATGTTGAGCTGAAGATTTCAGCGATGGCCTTCTCGGGCGAGGATCTCTACGTGACCGTTTTTACTCCGGATCGCCAGAACAAGGCTCCTTTCAAAAAGGGGGAGGTGTTCAAAGTGACGGGACTGATTGGGAATGCCGCCCGGGCCAAGGTGAAGGCTCATCGTTTAATGGGAAATCTTTATGAGCCAACCGCGATTGGCGTGCATGAAGGAAAGATTTATGTCGGAGAAAAAGACAAGATCTCACGCCTGGAGGATAAGAATGGCGACGGTGTTTACACTCCTGATGAAAAGATCGTGCTCATTGATGGGATTTCACAGCCGAACTTCCACACTTACACCGTGGGTTTTGGAGCGATCACGAAGGAGGGATCAGTTTACCTTGTGGGCAATTTGACGACTTCCGTTCGCTTGGGTGGGTCGCGTGACCTCAATATCACCGTGAACCCGAAGACGAAACGCGGATCGACTTTTTTGTTGGGTCCCATCACAGGCGACGAGAAGCCGGAGGATGTTGATATCAATTATTACGCGGGCGGTTATCGTACTCCGAATGGATTTTCAGTCGGACCTGATCAGGAAATGATCGTCCTCGATAATCAGGGCGTCTTCAATCCGAGCAATGAATTCATCCGTCTGACCCAGGGTGGTTTTTACGGGCACTACCTTATCAAAAAGGAGAATACCAACACCGCTGCCTTCCAACCGGATGAGGCGGATTCGCAAGTGGGCGGGTCGCGTTATCAAACACCGCCGACGGTGCATCTTCCGCAAGGGATCGTGAACCGTTCGCCAAGTCAGCCCGTGATTTTGCAAAACCTCAAAGGCCCGCTTTCGGTTTACAACGGTCAGTGGCTCTTTGGAGATGTCACACTGGGGCGTATGAACCGGGTCTTTTTAGAGGAGGTCGAAGGTGTTTGGCAGGGTGCGGTTTTTCTTCACTCCGGTGGTCACGACCCCAATGGAAGGACCGGATTCACGGCGGGGCCAAACCGGATTATCGAAGGGCCGGATCATAATTATTATATCGGTCATATTGGACATGGCGGGCTCTGGCAATTTCTGCCGAAGAAGGGCGAGGAACCCAAACCTCATTATGGCTTGCAGCGGCTCTCGCTCAAAGATGCGAAGGAATTGCCCGTCGGTTTCAACGAAATGGTAGCGGTGCGTGACATTCCTGGCGGTCTTGAGATCGAGTTGTTCAAACCCATCAGCCCCAAGGAATTGGCAAAGGCAAAGTTCGGGATCAAGCAATGGACCTACATACCAACCAATGGATATGGAGGTCGGAATTATGGCACAGAGGCTTTGACGCTTCCTGAGCGGGAACTTAGCGACGATGGCTTGTTTATCAAACTTACTATCCCCGGGATTCGCGACAATTCGCCTCCTTATATTACCAATAAGAATTACAGCAATGAAAACGTAGGCTGGGTCATCGAGGTGAAAGTCGAAAACCTCCCACTCTATAAAACTACGGCGTGGTATACCATGATCCGGCACCAGGGCGGGGGAGCGAGTAGCGCGGTGGCGGAATCAATCTCCGCCAAGGATCAACCCATGGAATACGCCAAGGCGCAATTCGCGGCGGTCTGCGCAGCCTGTCATTCCCTCGATGGTTCCCGACTCGCGGGTCCTTCCTTGAAAGGCATCCACGGCCGCAAGCAGAAGATCATTCGTGATGGTAAGACGGTTGAAGTGACCGTCGATGATTACTACCTTCTTCGCGCAATCAGCAATCCGCTTGCCGAGGCTCCGGTGGGATATCCTCCCGCGATGCCCAATTTGAATCTTACCGAGATCGAGCAAAAAGCTCTCGTGCAATGGATCAAAACTTTGGAGTGATTCGGGGTAGGATCGGAAGTTGACCCTTTGGGTGGCGAAATCATAGAGTGCCCTCCATGCCAAAAAGAAAATCTTCCCTGACAGATCTATTTCGAATCACCACTCCTGCGGCTGCGCTCGCGCTGGCTACGGTTGCACCTTCCCTTCATGCCCAGGAGGACATGACCAAGCCTGAGATAAAGGTTGAGAAAAAGAAGGACGCGAAGGGCAATGAGACAGTTTACATGTATATCGATGGGGTGAAGGTTCATGAAACCGACACGACCAAGCAGCCACTTCCACCTGTGGTGACTCCCGGCGATAAGCCCGGTGCGCCGCCCTCTGATGCGGTGGTGCTTTTTGATGGAAGCGCGGAGTCTTTCAGCGCAAATTGGACGGACACCAAAGGCGGTCCCAGTAAGTGGAAAGTCGCGGATGGTGCCATGGAATCCGTTCGCCGGGCCGGGTATGTCCAATCGAAAGAGAAGTTTGGATCATGCCAGCTTCACATCGAGTGGGCTTCACCGTCCAAAGTTCAGGGCAATGGTCAGGGACGCGGTAATAGCGGAGTTTTCTTGATGGGAACCTATGAAATACAGGTGCTTGATAGTTACGAAAACCAGACATACGCCGATGGTCAGGCGGGAGCGCTCTACGGTCGTTCCAAGCCGTTGGTAAACGCGGCGAAGAAGCCGGGTGAGTGGCAGAGCTACGATATCATTTTCCATCGCCCGCTTTTTGATAAGGACGGAAAGGTGACCCGCCGCGCCACTTTTACCGTGCTCCACAATGGCGTGCTGATTCAGGATCACACCGTGCTCAGCGGTGGCACTGGATGGCGGGGACCTCATGCCGCTTCAGACTACAAGGCTCACCCCGACAAGATGCCTATTTCAATGCAGGATCACGGCAATCCGGTGCGCTTCCGCAATATCTGGGTGCGTCCTTTGAAGGACTGATCGAGCCCGTTTCTAAGGTTGTCCGGTAACCTTGATTCGGTAATAGCTATGCGGCGGGAGTTCTGCCGCAGGGCTATCCGAGCGAAATGTCATGATAGCGGTTCCGTCTCCTTGATTGATCGTGGAAATATGGAGCGTTGAAATTGCCGGAGTCCAATTCGACAGGTCGCCGGAGGTTTCAAGTGAATACTGTAAACCAACCGCGGCGAGGTTGATTGAAAATGAGATCGTGAGGTGTTCACCGGAGTCCGGGACGGACTCAGAGCCCAGCTGGACTCCGGGAATCGAACTCCCTTCTCCGTCATCTGTGCCGAGGGCGTATTCAAGGAATGCGTTGTAGCCGTCCTTATCATGGTCGTCCTGGGGATTGCCGGTGAAGGGATTGGAATCATCACCTCCGGGGGAGCCATTGAGAGCAACACTTGACCTCCAGCTGAAAGGACTGGCGTGGTCGGGGTTGACGAGAGGATTGTTAAGAACGAGCGAGAATCCGGTGCCGTCTCCGGCCGAAGCAGGCCAGGGCATCTCGTCATCGTAGATGAAGTCCCGAATGACCGTCCCTCCGCCATCCAACAAAACGATCTGCTCACCCTCGTTTCTTAGTGATCCGGAATACTCTCCGGCCACATTCAGCCCGGGGTGGCGGAGGTTGAAGGCGGCCAAATTCTTGACCAAGAGCACGCGTTCGCCGGATGCCAGAACACGGGCGGAAGCGGGCAGGGTGTTGTCGAAGCCGGTGAAGGTGATGCCGTCGATAAAGGTGATTCCCTCGAGCGAGATTGAGTTTACGGGATCAATGTTGAGCAGTTCGAGGTATTCAAAATCTCCCCGGGTCAGGAAGCCCGCAGCCTGTTCTTCGGGTGTTGGTTCAGCGGGGCGGTAGTGGATCTCGGAGATGACCAAATTGTCGACGGTTGCCGGGACGGTGGCGACGGCGAAATTAGCAAGGCTCAACGGGCTCCATCTTTCGCCATCAAAGACGCGGGCCCGGACATCGACGGAGTCGGTAAGGTCGATGGGGCTGGCATAAACTTGTGCCGAGGGTGAGACGGAATTGGCGGTCCCTTGGCTGGCTTCCAGGATACAGGACCAAAGAGCATCACTACTACCCGTTCCATTGTTTAAGCCGTGGATCGCGAGAATGTTCTGACCCACCTGGAGGTTGCCGGTGCCACTGGCAACGGAGAAGTTTACGTAGTTGATTGCGGCCGAATCGTCATGGGTGCCAACCGCTCCGGAGGTGTATGTGAGCGTGACCGGAGCATTTGCCTCGCGGACAACTTCCACCCCGTTCAGGTAAGCCACAAAGCTGTCATCGTAGCGCATTTTCAAGGTGAGAGCATTGAGGGAATCAAGCTCTGCTTGCGATGAAATCGTGAAGGGGATGCGAATCCAGCAGGAGGCGTTCTCGGTGAACATTGCGGCTTCGACATCGATGTTGAAGTAGTCGTCGTAAAGGTTGTTGGAACTCCGCTCATAGCCGACTCCCTGGGTCCCACTCGTCCAGTTCGCTGCGTTCGGTGGATCAGTCGGGTTGGTCCATTGGCTGATGCCCAAGCTGCTGCCTCCATTGGCAACGGAAGGAACGAGAACTTCGCAAGCAGAGTCTTCGGAGACAAGAGTAACAGAAGGATTGGGTCCCGGTCGCGGGTCAGTGCCATCGAGGGTGTAGTAAATTTGTCCTCCGCCCCAGCCATTGGGCTCGGTCATGGTGAGATCGAATCCTGCGTTCACCTCGCCTCCGTATCGGTTGAAGCTTGGAGGGCGGGCGAGGCCATTGGTACCGCGTGATTGGGTCTCCATCCAGAGCAGTCGTTGGGAAAGCCAGTTCTTCATCCAATCGACTTCGGCCTGATGAGTCGTGCGGGATCCGAAGCCGTCGGCGTTGGGCCAGACGTATGAGCCGAGGATGTTCCATTCATCAAAGTTTCGGGTCACGGCATTTGGAGTGCCGTTGCTGCCATCGAGTTCGGCGTCATGGCGGTCGATCATCGCCATCATGTGGGATGTTTCTAAAAGTGACCGTCGCAGTTCCCAGAATCGATCCCAGTATTGGAGATCAAACTCTGTGTCCTGGAAGAGGCGCTGATACCAGTAATAGTTCGGAGTGTTGACGTCTTCGTAATACCAACCAGTGGGCTCTTGTCCGTCGAGGTAGTTGGCGTTGCCGAGTCCGAGGTTAAAATCCCAGACCGGCAGTGCCCTGATTTTTCCGCCTCGTGATTTGGAGTAGTAGGTACTGATGCGGTAGCCATCGATGTCCTTGAAAGCTTCGGTAAAGAGGTGGGCATCGACAAAGGTGTCGGTTTCGATAAAGCCACGGTATCCCAAGGTCGGGTCGCCAAAAGTGGAACTATGCAAGGTGGTCTCCATCTCGTTGACGTAACCCCTGAGGTAGTCGAACTGAGCGGTGTTGGGACGCTCGGGGTAATGCATGTCGAGAGGGACTCCTTCGATGGCGGTGTTCCAAGGGCTGCTGTAGGGTCCTTTGTCTTTTTTGAAGATGTAGCCTCCGGTGATGAGGGCGGGGTCGGTGACGAGGTCGCTGAGTTTTTCAACATCAATGCGCTCGTTGTCGCGCTTGATTTTTTCCATCATGACATAGACCCCCCGGTAGTCATTCATCGAGACCGTGCCGCCGTTTGAGTTGAAGAACACCTCGACGTAGCGGGTGCGCACACCGCCAAAGTTGCCCCATTCGTTCCGGGCACTTTCGTAAACGATGCCATTTCGCATCAGAGTTTTGTCAGAATAGGGAGCGTAGAGGATCCAGTCGGACTCGCTGGGCATCCCCAAAATAGAAACGTCCTTGTCCTCGTTTTCGTTGTTCCAGGTTTCCCAGGCATATTGCTTCTTGGGGAATCCCGAGGAGGACTGACCCCGAACGTGCATGCCACCCCGGCCGGTGAAATCGGGGGAGTCGTTGATCCGGGCTTCGCCGGTGAGGGGATCGCGTTCGATGACAACGGTGTAAACGGGGCGGAAGGGACGGGGAGCTCCGGGGTTGCTGGCGAGGTCAATATTCACCCCGGCGGAATCGACAACAATGATGGGGAGATTGGAGCTGAAGTTTTGCACATTGGAAGCAAGTTCGATGAGGGTGCGGCTTTTGATTTCGCCCGGAAGGCGTCCGGTTTCAAAAATCCGGGCTCGAACGGTGGTGGTGTTGGTGAGGTTGAAATTCGATGAGTAGATGGGAGAGCTCTCGTTGGGAACTGTTCCGTTGGTGGTGTAGCGGATCACGGCAGTCGGAGAATCCGGGGGGAGAATGGAAAGAGTGGTCGAGTTTGAGAAGACTCCGCCGGTCTTGTCGAAGCGGACGTCTTCCGCGGGAGGCCCGGTAGCCTGAAGGCCGGAGTTAATTTGACCGGGCGTGGGTATTTCGAGGAACCCAAGGGTGCGGGATTGGCCGAGTTCACCGTAGGAAATATCTTCCGTTTGGGCCAAATAATTGAACTCGGTGATCACGGTCACTCCGTCGGGCGCAATCAAAGCGAGATAGCCGCCTTCCTTTGGAAGGGAGAAGTTGGTGTGGAGGGGTGAACCCGCAACGGCGCGATCCTTCCCGGAAGCAAAAAGTGTCAGGTAGCCATAAGGGTCCATCGTCACGGCGGGGAGGCGCCACAGAGTGCTTTGGGCGGGGTCGTTGGTGAGGTAGTAACCATCGAGATTTTGGCTGGTGCTCTTTCCATTGTAGAGTTCGAGCCAATCCGGGTTGTCGAGATCTTCGTCTTCGAGAGTGTCGTCATTGTCGGCAACGAACTCACTAATCACCGGACCACCTGTCGAAATTGGAGTGGCAGTGGTCGTTACGAACGAAAGGTCATCGAGGTAAGAGTTTTGCGAGACTCCGCCGGTTCGCCCCGAGAAGGCAAAGCGATTTCCGGCCTTCGGGACAAATCCCGGGGTGGGGAGATTTGTGGCGAGGGCGTTCCCATTGTAGGTGAGATCGAGGCCATTGCTGTCCCAGTGGATGATTACCGGGATCCAGGCATTGGCAGTTGAGCTGTAGTTGTGGAGATTATTATCGAGGCTGATTCCGTCCGCAAAAACCTCGATTGAAGGAGAGTCGCCACCGTTGTTGTAAGTGTCCCAGGCAACGACGAGGCCGTTGTCGACCGCGAATCCTGCTTCACCGCCGCCATCGCCGGATGCGATTGCGCCGAAGGTCAACGAGACACCATCGGCAAACCCTCCACTTCCACCGATCTGAAGATTGAAGTTAACGGTGAAAGATTCGATGGCTTCTCCGGGGTCGAGGTCGGGGAGCTTCATCGAGGCACTTGTTCCTCCGGTTCCGCTCGCGGTAAGGCGCAGGTAAGGTGAGGCCGTGCTACGCACCTGGGCAATTCCGTTGCTACTCCCGATCTCAGAGCCGTCGCCCAGATTGGTGGTGCCTTGGGGAAATCCCGTGAAGTTTTGAGAGTAATTGCCGGCGAGGGCGGGAGAGATACTCAATGGTAGTGAAAAGATGAGCAGGTGAGCGAAGGATGGTTTCATCGGGAAGATCGTAAACGGGGATTATAGAAATCTGCCGACTTTGGCGAAGAAGGCAGATGTGGAAGTTGCGAAATGTCTTTGACCTGAGATACCGTGAAGATGGCTCTTCTCCAGCGAAATCTCAAGTTGATGGTCTTGGGAATTGGGACTTTTAAGCTGGGTGCAGTCTAGTAATCGTCGCCGGAAGCGCTCCTTTTACAGGATTTGCGCCATTTTTTGAGTTGTGCCCGCATCTTGCTGACTTGATCCGGCAGGTCTCTGGCAAGGTTCTTTGATTCTTCGGGATCTGCGATGAGATCATAGAGTTCGTAGCTCTTGCCAGCATCCATGCTGATGAGTTTGAATTGGTTGCCGGTGAGCGAGATCTGTTTTTTCGATTCAAAAGCGATGGGGCGGGCTCGCTCTTTCATTTCGTTTCTAATTAAGGGAAGGAGGCTCACTCCATCGTAAGGGCGGGCCTCTGCCTCCGGAAGAGTGTGGCCGAGGGCCTCGAGAACCGTTGGGAAGTAATCGCTGGTGCTGCAGGGAATTTTTACGGTGCGGGTTTCCTTGATCATGTCAGGCCAGATCAGCAGCCCGGGCACCCGGACTCCGCCTTCGTAAAGGCTTCGTTTGCGGCCTCGTAGGTTTTTCGTCCGTCCGGGAGCCTTGCTGTTGCCCTCGGGGCCGTTATCGGAGCAAAACCAGAGCATGGTGTTGTCCGCGACTCCCAGAGTTTTGAGTTCGGAGCGGAGTCGGCCAACTTGTTCATCGAGAGCTGTGATGCAACCGTAGTAATCCTGATGCTCGGTGTAGCCATCGGTATAAGGAGGAGCTGAAACAACGGGAAGGTGGGGAGCGTGAAACCAAATCACCGTAAAAAAAGGCGTCTCTTCTTTGGCTGCTTTTTGAATGAAGGGGAGAGCCCGGTCCATAATGAGCATCGAGTCGTCACCCTTGATTTCCGAAGCGGGAACCATTTTTTCAACTCCTGTCCAATAGTGCGTTCCATATTGATTGTAATCGCCAGGCTTCCAATAGGTCGGAACTTTGGACTCGGTGGAAAAATAGGCGTCGAATCCGTGTTGCGTTGGGATGGCGTAGTCTCTGGTATTTCCGGGTTTGCCGCGATTGGCATCTTTGGTTTTCGTGGTGAGGGTGCCAAGATGCCATTTGCCGAAGTGCCCGGTGGCGTAGCCTTTTGTTTTTAGGACTTCCGCCAAGGTGACTTCGTTTTTCTTCATGTGTCCCTTGTTCGCCGTGAAGATTCCATAGCGGTAGGGGTGACGACCGGTCAGGCAGCTGCCACGGGTGGGAGAGCAAACCGGCGCAGCAGAGTAGAATCGCTCAAAGCGGATCCCCTCATTCGCCATTTGATCGAGATGAGGAGTGCGTAAGACCGGATGCCCGTTGTAGCCGGTGTCACCCCAGCCCTGATCGTCAGTCATGCAGAGGATGATATTGGGTTGGGCCGCTCCGAGTGCGGAAGCGAGACAAAGGAAGAGAGGGATCTTGATCATCGATTGAGGATTATGGAGTCCAGCGGACTGAGGCGCCGATCGCCGCAAGTGCACCATGTCGGGTGCCCTTTAAAAGAGAATTGGGCATGGGCGACTTCTTGCCTTCAAGCGGAAGGCGGAGAAGCAGTGCTTCCGAGCCATCCCAAGTGTAAAGCTTCAGACGGGCAAAGCCATTGGCTTTATCGTGGAAGAAGACGATGAGGCCATCCTGAACCTTGCCGCTATCAAAAAGCGCGCTGATCTTCTTTTGACCCTTGGTGTTGAGGAGTCGGTCGAAGTTCATCCCGCTGGTCTTGGTCTTCAGAACCGTCAATTTTAGCTCGAACTCACTCCAGGGAAAAAGAGTGGCGACTTTTGGTGAAATATAGAGTTCACGCATGTCCTTTTCGAGGAGCTCGGCGAGACGAAGGCTGGCTTTCGAGCGGGTGCCGGTGGTGGCATCGATGAAGGCGAGATCAACGCCACGTGATCCGGCCAGAACAGAGATGGGAGTGAGTGTGAGTAAAATGAAGAATAGAAGGCGTTTGAAGATGTCCGGAGACTAGGGAAGCGCTGAATAAAGTCGAGATCCGGTCAAGTTGTCTTTTGGTGTGGGCCTCATCCTCTTCCAAGCCGTGATGAGGCTACAAATCTAAATT
>CBFHQJ010000086.1:0-21356 GCA_965657795.1 Akkermansiaceae bacterium | reverse complement strand
CTAATGACATCTTTCTTCCTACCAGCCCGATTGCGCTGGCAGCTTGAATCCGCCGTTTTATCACCATTGAGCAAGAGCTTTAGATCTGCGCTAAAGTTAACCGAGGAATCAAAAGTCTCCAGAGCGCCTGCTCGGTTCCCTTTGATGAGAGGCGATTTTGTGAAGATGTGGGTCGGTATGAAGAATGTCAGGATGGCGCCGGTCAGAAACACCAGGGTGACAAAGATTTTCCAAGGTTGTTGGATAAATAGCATCTTGGGTAGAGTATGTCGTAGTTTTTAGCAATTCAAGGCCCGGAGGACAAACTTTGGCATTTGAAAATAGCGAGAGGTCGTTAGCTTCGGTCTCAACAAGTTAAACCACCATGGGAAGAGCATTTGAATATCGAAAGGCTTCGAAGGAAGCGCGTTGGGGAAAGATGTCACGGATCTTTCCGAAGTTGGCGAAGTCGATCACGATGGCAGCGAAGGAAGGTGGCCCTGATCCTGATTCCAACTCGAAGCTCCGCACGGCCATCATGAACGCCAAGGCGGAGAACATGCCAAAGGACAATATTGATAAGGCCATTAAACGGGCTTCGGGAAAGGATCTTGGCGATATTACCGAAATTAATTACGAGGGGAAGGGACCTCATGGGAGTCTTTTCTATGTGGAATGTGCGACCGAAAATACCAATCGGTCGGTGACCAATGTGCGGACAACTTTTAATAAAAACGGGGGAGAAATGCAGAACTCGGGTTCACTTGAGTTTCTCTTCGACCGTAAGAGCGTGATCGAGTTCAAGCCCGAAGGCGTGAATCTTGAGGAACTGGAGTTGGAGCTTATGGATGCTGGTTTGGAGGAGATGGAAGTGGAAGACGACATGGGGCTTGTTTATGGCGATTTCACTTCATTTGGGATGCTCACCGATGTTTTCGAACGCCTTGGTGTGGAGGTGACGAAGGCGAGTCTTGAGAGAATTTCAAACAACCCGCAGCAGTTCACAGACGGACAACTTGTTGAAATCGATGCGCTGGTTGATAAGCTGGAGGACGACGAAGACGTTCAGGCTGTCTTCACCAACGTTGACCGTTAACCCATTGATCCCATGAAATTGATCCTACTTCTTTTCTACTTTCTCGCCGCGAAAAACGTCGAAGTGCAGATGGCTGAACCGCAGCTCCAAGCTGTTCCACTTGAAGCGATTCCCGAGATCGAAGTCCTCCCGGCAACTCCGATGAAACCTGCAGAGAGGGTGCCCAAGACCGAGAGAGTTCCTCAGTCGAAAGTAGTTCCATCGGTGCCCATTAAGCCTGCCGATAAGATTAAGCCAGCGAAGTAGAACAGGAAGCCTGTCTGTTAGAGTTGGCGCTGACCGAGAAACAGTGGCGAGTCGCCTGTGCTACGGATTTCGTGGGTGACAGAGTGACATAGGCGCAAATGCCTGCACTATGGTTTACTTGCCGCCGAAGAATCCCATCATCTGCATGACGTCAATGGTCCAGTAGATGAAGAAGGCAAGGTGGAGGACGATGTAAAGCTTGGCACCGAGTTCGATGTGCTTGCGGGTCAACATGTTGGAAAGATGCTAACGGCTGACGTTTTGGTCAAGGATTCTGTGGCTGAATTCTACTGCTTTTCGACATGATCTCGTAGAATTCTGAGAATCTCCGCAATTGTGGCGGGATGTCCGGTGAGACTGTGTCCGGCGGGGACAATTTTCTCGGTCCGGGCGCCCTCAAGACGCGAGGACCAGTATGGGACAATTCCATCACTACTTTGCGCGCCATCGTCTTTGCCCCAGTCTCCAATGATGGAATGGTAGATCAGTTTGGGGCGGAATGGAGAGGCCTCAAGGGCCTTGTATGGTTTGTAAAATGGCGAAAGGGTTCCGATGGATGTTTGAGGCGGGCGGGTTTGGCCTCCTTGCTGGATTGCTTTTGAAATTTCTTCGAGGGTGGCGGTTGCAAGATCGATGGTGAGGGTTTTGGGAAGCCTGATAATGGAACTCATCCAGGTGACGAGTTGTCGATCAGCGAGCGGTGAGCTACGGTGGGGGGCGGCCATGAACACAGCCCGTGAAGGTGATTCGAGCGGTTTGTACAGTCGAACGCTCTCGATGGCCCGGCGAGTGGAGTTTGAAATCGGCAGTTCATGGATAGGCCGACGATAGGAGGCATTATAAAATCGCTCTCCAGGTTCGATTAAGGAAGCGCGGGAGATCACTCCGCTCATGGAGTGACCAATCACGACCATCTTATTCCAATTTTTGAGCGAGCCTCGTTTGGCGGCATAGTTGCGGGCCCGGCGCATTTGACGTCGGAATTCAGCTGCATTGTAGGGCCAGGCGATTCCAGTGGGATAACTGAAGAAGAGGACCTGGTATTTCTCGCGAAACCATTTTTGCCCGATCAGATCATTGTAGAGTGATTTGTAGGTGCCGGGGCTGGAGTTGAGACCGTGTACCAGGACCAACGGAATTTTGTCTTCGGAATAAGGAGTGCCGAAAAAGAGACCGGCGTGGTCGGTGAAGCGGGTGGGGAGGAAGACTTTGATAATGTCGACATCATCAAGATCGCTCATTTGCCAGTAAAAGGCGGGAGAGGCAGACCAATCGATGGCGATCGGAATGTCACGCTTTCCGATCTGGATATTCGGAACTCGTCCACCGTAAACAAAGCGCCAGGTCGGTGTCTTTTTCGAGAAGTCGAGAAGAGCCGTAAGGTTGAGAGGAATGCCGGTGGGAGGTACAAATTCGAACCGGCGTTTCGTTCCCGTGGGGGCTGCTTTCCATCCCACCAAAGGAATCCCAAGGCCGGGATCGGCGTGGCGTCTTCCGATTCCCTTCATGGAGATCCGGGAAGCGCGGACAAGACCATCGAGGTCTTCCAGCTTCAGACCGGTTCCGAGGGTGTGGGTCCGGTCGATTCTCGTTCCCATTGCTGCGGCCTTGCGGTCCCAGGCGGTTTGGCCGCAATGGAGCTGATCGAAAAGACAAGAGGTGGCGAGATTGTAGCTAGCAGCCGCTTCCGGCGACGGGTCTCGCTCCAATTGCTTCCACGCGGTGCGGGGGCCTGCGCCATCAGATCTTCGGCCGGGATCCGTGACTTGCGGGGGATGGTCCAGCATTTCGGTGGATGAGGTGTGCCACATTGGCAGAGAAGGATAATGAGGATAATGAGGGGAATGAGCGGGAGCCATTTCACGGTGGCAGATGTTTAGTCAATTTATGATCGGGAGGAAAGGCTGCTTGAGTCTTGTTCAGATCTGGAAAAGAACGGGCGCGTGATCGATAGCACCACCGGATGGATTCTCGTCTCTCTCGCCGCGATGTGTGTGGGGCTGGGAAAGGCTGGTTTTTCCGGGCTCGGGTTGATTGCGGTCTTCATCATGGCCGAGCTTTTTGGCAAGGTTTCTGTGGGAGTTCTTCTGCCCATGCTCATCGTAGCGGACGTGAGTGTTTATCCCATGTTTCGGAAACATGCTTCCTGGGCTCCCGTTTGGCGCTTGTTGCCGCCAGCCCTGGTCGGAATGGTAATTGGTTTCTTTCTGCTCGACGGGATGCCGGAGGAATGGGCCAAGCCGGTGATCGGGAGTATCATTCTATTGATGGTTGCGCTGCAATTGGTGCGGCAATTTGCGCGTGATTTTTTCCATAAGCTCGCCCACTCCAGCGGTTTTGGGATGGCGGCAGGAAGCTTTGCGGGAATTGCCACCACGATTGCCAATGCCGCCGGGCCAGTGTTCCAACTCTACTTTTTGGCGCGACGTCTCCCGAAGATGGAGTTGATCGGCATTGGTGCTCGCTTTTTCCTGCTCATCAATTTGATCAAGCTACCTTTCATGGGCGGGTTGAGTTTCACTACGACGGAGAGCCTCATGTTGAACCTGAAGTTGATTCCCTTGATCTTACTTGGGATCTTTTTGGGGCGTCACTTGCTTCAATTGATTTCCCAAAGAGTCTTTGAATGGATGATCATCGGGTTCGCAGTCATTGCCGGGGTTCGGCTGCTGATGACAGCCTAGCGGAATCCGCCGTTCATTTGCTCCAGGCGTTGATAGTTCTGGTATGCGAAAAAGCCGAACATGATGGCGATAAAAATACTCTGAAGAAAGACCAAAGCGGCAACGGCTACAAGCGCTCCCGTGACCATGCCCACGGTCCAGACTTTCTTTGAGGATTGTTCGATCGAGGCGTAGATTTGGCCGCCATCAAGAGGGAAGACAGGAAGGAGATTGACGAGGCTCCACCAAAAATTAATCCAGAAGAGCTGACGCAGAATGTAGAAAACCGAATCGTTCATTCCGCGCAAAGCTGTGTAGGTTTCGTAGTAGATGTCGGTTCCGAAAAGTAAATTGAGGGTCAGGTTCGGACCAACCTTGAAGCCGTAGATGAAGCAGCAGCTCAGAACGATAAGGCCGAAGAAACCGAGACCTGCAAGTGGTCCGGCCCAGGTCACCCAGAAGCTTTGTTTGCGAGTGAGTTGAGTATTCGGATAGGCGAGTCCACCCATTCCCCAGAGTTTGATGGAGGGATTGACCCCAGTGAACTTGCGGCTGGTGAGAGCATGTCCAAGCTCATGAATCAAGATTGAAACGAAAAGAATGATGATCCAGAGGAGGACCTCGAGGAAATCCTGTCGTGATTCGATGCTGAGTCCACGGCCCAAGAGAAATCCCGTAAGCCAGAACCATGGTTCAACCCGGACGGGGATATTGAAGATTTTAAAGTCAAACACTGGCGAACCCTATTGTGATTCAGGTTGGCGGCAATCAAAAGAAGAGTGAACTTCCTAACAAGGTAAGGTTTGCCCGTGCCCAAGGGATCTGCTACCGCCCGTCTTGAAATGACGACGGAAAGGCTCAAGGAAATACGCGTGTTTGCCCCTGCGACGGTCGCGAACGTGGCTTGTGGGTATGACGTTCTGGGTTTTGCAATCGATGCTCCGGGTGATGAAGTGGTGGCCCGCCACTCGGATGAACCCGGATTGCGAATTGCCAAGATCACCGGAGACGACGGGAAACTTCCTCTGGAAGCCGAAAAGAATACCGCCGGCGTGGCTGCTCTGGACTTGTTGAAGCACCTCGGGATGCTTGATCTGGGGATCGAACTGGAGATCCACAAAAAGATGCCTTTCGGGAGTGGTTTGGGATCCAGTGCCGCGAGCGCGGTTGCCGGGGCTTATGCCGTGAACAAACTCATCGGCGAGCCGCTCACGAAGAAGCAACTTCTACCCTTTGCGATGACCGGAGAAGCGAGTGCCGATGGCGCCTGGCACGCGGACAACGTGGGGCCTTGCCTGCTAGGGGGGATCGTGTTCATCCGTGATAATCAGGAACTGGATATTGCCCAGCTTCCGGTCCCGAAGGACCTCTGGGCGGCGGTTGTCCATCCGGATATCGAAATTCTCACCAAGGTCGCGCGGGGCATTCTCCCGACCGAAGTTCCGCTGGCAAATGTCACCCAACAAATCGGCAATCTCGGGGGATTGATTTGCGGATTAATCCAGGAAGATTACGGGATGATCAGCCGCTCGGTTCACGATGTTATTGCCGAGCCAAGGCGTCAGAAGTTGATTCCGGAATTTTATCAGGCAAAGCGGGCGGCAATGGCGGCAGGCGCGCTTGGTTTCAGCATCTCCGGAGCTGGTCCCAGCGTCTTCGGACTCTGCGAGGGCGAGGAATCGGCGAAGAAAGTGGGCGAGGCCATCGCGGGAGTCTTTTCGAAAGTGGACCTTGGAAATCAACTCTACATTTCGAAAGTAAACCAGACCGGCGTGAAGGTCATCGGGTAGAACGAGCCATGTCCCAGAAGTTTTACAGCACCCGAAGCCCAGGTCAATTTGTTGGCGTCAAGGATGCGGTCCTGCGATCTCTCCCGGCGGACAACGGGCTCTACATGCCGGAAAGTATCGAGCCTTTGCCTGCTGGTTTTTGGGAGAAGTGGCGATCGCTCTCTTTGCCTGAGATCGGTTTCGAAGTCGCCAAGGCGATCTTTCGAGACAGTATTCCGGCCGAGCAGTTGAAAGAGATCGTTCACGAATCGGCCAATTTCCCGGCACCTCTTGTCACGGTGAAGGAAAGAGAACATGTGCTCGAACTTTTCCACGGGCCGACGCTGGCCTTCAAAGATTTCGGCGCGCGTTTCATGGCGCGCCTGATGGGGTGGTTGACCCGGGAAGATGATGGCTTGCTGACCGTTTTGGTCGCGACCAGTGGCGATACCGGAGGAGCGGTGGCAAGTGCCTTTCACAATGTTCCCGGAACACGGGTCGTCATTCTTTACCCAAAGGGTAAGGTGAGTGATCTGCAGGAGAAACAGCTCACGACTCTCGGCGGGAACATTACGGCCCTGGAGATCGAGGGCGCTTTTGACGATTGCCAAAGTTTGGTGAAATCCGCCTTCCTCCAGCGCGAGATGGCTGAGGAATTGAATCTCACCTCGGCAAACTCCATCAACATTTCCCGGCTGGTGCCGCAGAGTTTCTATTACTTCGAGGCCGCCAAAAATCTGCCCGAGGGAGCGAAGCCGACCTTCGTGATTCCGAGCGGGAATTTTGGAAATCTCACCGCGGGTTTGCTTGCCGAAAAGTTGGGCCTGGAGGTTGATCGATTTGTCGCAGCGACCAATCGAAATGATGTCGTGCCTGAGTATCTGCGCGAAGGTGAGTAT
Source organism: Akkermansiaceae bacterium (assembly GCA_965657795.1). Taxonomy (GTDB): domain Bacteria; phylum Verrucomicrobiota; class Verrucomicrobiia; order Verrucomicrobiales; family Akkermansiaceae; genus SW10. Next base: position 14,704 of record CBFHQJ010000086.1, on the reverse strand, counting down.
CGGCCGAGACCGAGTGTCGCTACGATTTCCAACGCGATGGATGTTGGTGCTCCGAGTAACTTCGCGAGGATGGAGAACATTTTCGGAAACGAGTGGGAATCGATGAAGGCTCGGATTTCCGGCTTCGCCTACGATGACCAGACAACCCGCAATACGATTCGGAGAATCAAAGAAGAGACCGGTTACACCCTCGAGCCTCACGGCGCGGTGGGTTGGCTGGCTGCCGAAGCCTGGCGGGAATCACATCCCGATGCCCACACGGTTGTTTTAGAGACTGCTCATCCCGCAAAATTCCTCGACGTCATGGAGGAAGAATTGGGCGCTGGTTCAGTGGAGATTCCCGAGCGACTCGGTTGCCTCGCTGATTTGGAGAAAGTTGCGATCTCGATGGATCCGGACGAGGAGGGATTCTCGGAGTGGTTGCGATCTCTTGACTCATAGACTCGCCTTGAGAAATCGACAGAGTGCAAGATCGGGGTTATCAATCTCGTGTGAAATTGCGCTGTCTGCTGCCACTTGTCTTTTTGCTGACGACGCTCCTTCCTTTGCCAGGACAGGATGCAGATGCCAATGCTGAGGTGTCCAAAGCCCGGCCGCCGGAAGAGCTTGAGAAGATTATTAAGAGGATCACTGAAAGCGAGAAGGCATTCGAAAATCGGAATCAGGACTTTGATAAATTCATTGAGAGCCTCTCGATTAATGAGATGCGGGCCTATTTAAATCACGGCCGCTACAACTATACGAACAGGGCTGGGTTACGAATGGTCGAGCGGTGGGCGTTCATCAATGAGCGAGAAATACTTCTCTGGCTGCAGGCTGAAGATCGAAAAATTGTCAGACTTATGGAGAAAACCAAGGACGGAGGCTACGGCTCGCTTGCAGGCGGGTTGCAGAACCGACAGGGTTGGGTCTTTGAAGCATTTATGAAGGGATGGTCGCGGAGAGATCCCCATGCGGCTTGGGAAGAAACAAAGGAGCCGGATGGCCGGGTTTCTTATCTGCAGCCGATGATAAGTGGTGAGGGATACGGACATCTTATTTCCGGCCAGTTAATCGGCAGGCTGGCGGCAGTCGATCCGGAGAAAGCCTGGAGTGAGTTCGGGAATTTTTCACATACGAAATACCAATGGGTTTACCGAGAGTCCTTGTTGAAGGGGATCAGCCAGAGTTTGCCGGACGATTCCGATTGGCAAATGTATCTTGAACGAGCGATGGCGCTCGATGACTTTGAGATTGATAGACTAGCACCTATTCTTGTCGGGCGTTTTCTGGGTCGATGGATGGCTTTTGATTCTGAGTCCGCCCTGAACTGGTGCCGAAGTGAGGAATCAGAGATTCTCTTGAGGAATAAGAAGACGGTTTCCCTCGATAGTGCTATTGGCCGTTTCTTGACTGGGAAGCGACTGCGCGGCGAAATCACTTATCGTGATCCTGTCGCTTTCACTCCCGCGATCAGAGTATGGTTGTCGAAGAATTTTAAAGCCGGGCTGTCTTGGCTTGAGAAAAGACCGAATGTTGCAAAAGAGCTATTCCTCGGGGCTGGAGAGGACTCCTTGTTCTTGATCATTACCGACCAGGAGTATCGCCGGATTTTGCGCCGCTGTTTTCTTCGGCAAGAGAGGGGGGAGCTCTTGCGAGAGTGCACAGAAAAGGAATCGTTACTGAGTTTTGGTCTCAGGTATCTTGCCCGCGGAGACGATATTGAGACGGTCCGAGAGGCAATTGATGAACTGGAACTATCTCCCGAGCTTTCTAAAAAAATCGTCCTGGAAATTTCAAGATATTTCTAGGAGGGCTAGATTATCGAAGTGACTGCTTGCTCGACACAGATAGATGGTGAGCTTGCCTAAGGTGAAGCGATGGATCTTGGCGTCTATTTTTTGTTGCATTCTTGTGCTTTCCGGGAATGGAGAGGAGCAAACTGTCTTTCGCGCTCCGAAGCAGTTGCAGGAGGCTATTGATGATATTTGGGAAAGGGATCTTGCTTTCGATGAAAAGTGGAATGAATTGAGGGACTTTACTTGGTCTCTCTCGATCAAAGAGATCAAGGGTTATCTGGCGATGGACGGGGCAAATCATTCAGGTGAGTTCGTAGAGTTATTGGTCAGTCGATGGGCCTATCTAGACCCCAACGAGCTGATCCTTCAATTTCAAGCCGATGATCAAAGGATGAAGGAACTGGCTGATCGCGCGGGAAACGGATTGGAAGGGAATTCAGCAGAGGCACAGCTCAGCTACGAGTGGGGGAATTTCAACGCGATGATGGCCGGGTGGTCAAAGAAGGATCCCAAAGCTGCCTGGAATGCCACCAAGAAGCCGGATGGACGGGTCTCTCATCTTGTCCTCTTTAACGATGACTTTGGATACCTGACACCGATCCGAATCTTCGAGAACCTCGCTGCTGTCGATGCCGAATATGCTTGGAACGAGTTTGCCAAATTTCCAGACGATAGGTTTGGCTTTTACCGGGAATCGATTTTGAAGGGGACCTCCCGCGGACTCGTTGAAGAAACAGACTGGGAAGAGGCTCTCAATAAGGCGGTAGCCCTTTCTGGAATATATCTTGATGAGTTGAAGCATGTCATCCGTGAGAATCTTCTATCCCGGTGGGTCGCAGATGATTTTGACGCTGCAAGGAATTGGTTTTTCAGCGCAGGTGCGTTACCGGCTGCGACCGAAGAACGAGATCTATCGCTCGACTCAAGTACCGCGCGATTTCTTTTCGGGCAGACCGTGGACCCAAACCTTCAAATGCGAATCAGGGTTTCAATGAGGCCTTCGATCGTGATGTGGATGGCTCGGGATTTCGACTCGGCCTTGGCTTGGTTGGTCGAACACAAAGACGTCGTTCGTGAACTACTCTCGAAGGAGTATGAAGACCTCGACCAATCTGTCTCTCCAAAGAATTTGAGGGCGATGATGGTAGCCTGTTTCACAAAGGAGGAACGTGAAAAGATCCTCAGGCAGATTTTAAAAGAGGAGGATTATTTCACACATCCGGTAGGGATGTTTTGCAATGTTGCGAAAAGGAAGGAAATGCACGAAGAACTTGGAGAGCTGAAAATTTCCGATGAGCTTGTTGGCGAAATTGTGGCAAAGATCCGGGGTAATTACATCCTTGACGATGACGAATAAAAACGCCGCGCGGATTTCTCCGGGCGGCGTTTGGAAATGATGGGCTGGATCCGGCTTATCCTTCGTAGGATCCCTCCACGCGCGCTGCGACGTCGCGGTAGCCGTAGTCGACCTCGTAGATCTGTTTGAAGCAATCGAGTGCTTCTTCTTTTTTCTCGGCTTTGGTGTAGATCACACCCAATTCGTAAAGGACTTCCTTCTTGGTGTTATCCATTTGGGTCAGTTCATCGTTCGCATCCTTGAGCTGTTTAATCGCGAGATCGATCATGCCCTTGGCGTTAAAGGTCCGGCCTAAAAGGAGAAGAACCTTAATTCGGATATGCGGATTTCGAGTCGCCTGCTGAAGGTGAGGGATGGCGTCACTGTAGTCGCCAGCATCGTAGAGTGCCTGACCGAGGTCAAAGCGCATCTTGGGATCAGTCGGGTTCTGTTTCACGCGCTCGTGACATTCGGCAAGTCGCTCAACAATGCGAGCTTGCTGAATCTCCTTCATTTGAGCCTGAAGTTCCGCGTTGTCAGGATCTGCGGCGGCAGCGGCCTCGACATCCTTGATGTATTGGTCGGCGGCCTTGTCCTTAATCTCGTTGGCCTTGGCGCGCAGGGCAACGTCTCCGTTCGAGAGTTCGTGAGCCCAGCTATAAAATGAGTGGCAGGTATTCCAATCTTCGAGTTGCTCGTAAGTGCTGGCGAGTTGCTTGACGACCGCGAGGTTGTTGGGGTCAGCTTCGTATTGAGCCGAAAGCTCGCCGGCCCGCTCTTGCAACTGCTCTTTGGTGAGGGCGGTCCGGGAAGCCTTCTCCAATTCGGCCGCTTCGTCGCTCTTCACCATGTCCTTGAAGCTTGAGTTCTCGGACATGCGGTTCTGCTGCATCGATGCTTTCGCCGAGCAGTCCTTTTCACCGCGAACTGCTTCGCCGTCACCGGGGTCCTGTTTTACGATTTCGCGATAGACTCGCGAGGCATCGAGGTGCATCTCGCGGGCGACGTAAAATTGGGCCAATTTGTGAGCAACCTTGGTGTTCTCGGGATTTCCTTTTTTGGCGGTTTCCAGAGCAAAGGCTGCGGTGTCGAGCAGGTTCATCCGGAGGGCAATCTCGTGAAGAGCTTCGTTAATGCCGCAATTAAAAGGATCCTTTTCAAGTTCCTTTTCGATGGCTACGAGCGCTCCGGTCGGATCTTTTTTAGCCTGACGGGTAAATGCACCGCCTCCGCCTCCGCTGCTTCCGAAGAGTCCCTTTTTAGCGGACCCGGGAGCTGCGCCCGATGAAATGATTTCCGCCTGACGGACCAGTTTGCGGGCATTCAGGAAGCCAGGCTCTTCTTTCAGGATGGCCTGAAGGAATTTGACGGCATATCCGTGGTTGTTTCTTTCAACACTGGCTTTGGCATTCTTCCAGTGTTCCTTGAGGGAGGCTGGCAATTCGGCCTCGGTGATCTCTCGAATTTCTTTCGTCTCTGACATGATCTTGGTGTGTGGTGGGAATCGTGTGATTTCCATTAATCAAGCGACAAACGGGGGGCTTGGCAAGCACCCAAGATCGTTCGGCTAGATTCCGGAGCATGAAAGGCTCTGATCCATGGCTTCCGCCGGGTTTTCAGACGGGCTGGTGCCGACGACAACTGCAGGGACCCCTGCGACTGTTCTATGCGGAGCGACGTCATCAAGAACCACGCTCCCGGCGCCAATTTTGGATCCTTTGCCAATCTCAACCCGCCCAAGAATCTTGGATCCGGCCCCGATCATGACGCCCGAGCGGACAATCGGGTGACGATTTCCAGAAGTTTTCCCGGTTCCTCCGAGCGTGACTTCGTGAAGAATGGAGACATTGTCTTCGACGATAGAAGTTTCTCCGATAACGACACTGGTGGCGTGGTCGAGGAAGATTCCGCAACCAAGCCTGGCTGCCGGGTGAATGTCGACGCCGAAGACCTCCGAGGCGAGGCTTTGGAAATAGTAGGCCAGATCATGTCGATCATTTTTCCACATCTGATGGCCGAGTCGGTAGGTGGCAAGCGCCAGGAATCCTTTGTAGTAAAGGAGTGGCTGGGTCAGCGAGTGGCAGGCCGGATCTCGTTCATCGATGGCGATGAGATCGGACGCCATGCTTGAGACAAGTTCGGGATGCTCGATGAGAATTTCCTGCAAGAGAGGGAGGAGTTCGTCACGTGTCATATCCTCCCGGGCCAGTTTCCGGGAAAGGCGGGCAGCCACTGAACAAGCGATGGACTTGCGAGAGATGAAGATGTCCTCCATGAGAGAAGCGAGACGATGCTCGGACTTTGCAATCCGGTGAGCTTCCTCCTGGATGTTTTGCCATACCAGGTCGAGATCCGGCTTCCCCTTGGAGCACAAGAGATGACTCTTAGTGTTGGCGTTTTGAGTAGGGGTGTGGTCTCCTTTCATCAGTGAGGATTTCGCAGAAATTGGATTATGCAAGTCGCGCGACCGTTCATCTTGCCAAAAAGCATGATGGCCAGTCGGTCGTTCGGGCCGATGATATTGCAGAGAGCGAAGGGATACCATCTAGTTTTTTGGCTCAAATATTACACGAGCTCAAAAGAACCGGATTGGTCACCAGTCGGCGTGGCAAAACCGGGGGATGGAAACTCATTGAATCTCCTGCCAATATTAGTTTGTTGCAAATTGTGGAGGCTCTGGAGCCAGAGGCACTGGGTCAAATTCCCCAACCAACCGGCGAGTCCGGGGTGGCTGTCAACAAGCTTTGGGAAAGTGTTCGCGAGAGCAGTCGGCAAATCCTGGCGAAGAATAGTCTTGAGACACTAGCGGCCGAAGACGAGCCGATGTTTTACATTTAGGAAGCTTACTCTTCCTCTTGGACCAAATCAGGGTAAGCAGCCCGTGCGGCGACATGGCTGAGTTGATAGATTTGAGCACTGGTCGGCATAGAAAGGGCTTCTTGGGCGAGAGCTTTGCATTCGCTGAAATCCAGCGAAAGGAGGGCCTTCCGAACCGGGGCGACTTCGCGTGGGCCAACTGAAAGCTCATCGATTCCAAGACCAACGAGGAGAGGCGTGAGACTCAAATCTGCCGCCATTTCACCACAAACTCCGGTCCAGATCCCGGCACGGGAGGCGGCATCAGCGGTCATTTTAATCATGCGCACAACCGCCGGGTGGGTGGAGCGATAGAGCTTGGCCACGCGGTGGTTGATACGATCAACTGCGACCGTATATTGAATCAAATCGTTGGTGCCGATGGAGAAGAAATCGACCTCTTTAGCGATTTCGTCTGCAACCAAAACAGCGGATGGGATTTCGATCATGGCCCCGATCTCGAGATTGGTATCGTAGTCGCTTCCCTCAACATCAAGTTCGCCCATGCACTCCTTGACGAGAGCCTGGCATTGGCGGATCTCACTGACACCTGAGATGAATGGGAACATCATGCCCAATTTACCGTGGGCACTCGCACGTAAAATTGCTCGGAGCTGCTCTTTGAAAAAATCGGGACGATCCAGGGAAACGCGAATGCCGCGCCAACCTAGAAACGGATTGGGCTCGGGTTCGGTGAGAGGTTCGGCAGAGAGCTTGTCGCCTCCGGAATCGAGCGTGCGAATGATCGCAGGTTGGGAACCGGTTCTTTTGGCGAGTTCAGTGTAAGTCTTTGTTTGATCCTCCTCGGTGGGCAGTTTACCAGCCTCTAGTAGGAAAAACTCCGTTCGAAAGAGACCGACCCCTTCCGCCCGATTATCCTGGACGAGGTCGAGTTCGTGAGTGAACTCGATATTTGCCGAAAGGGTGATGTGGCGCCCATCCTTGGTCGTGCTTTCCTGGTCGCGAAACTCTTCGAGAGCTTCCCGCTGCTCGCGTTTTTGATTGGCGAGCGAGCGGTAGTGCTTTGTGGTTTCCTCGGAGGGGTCCACGATGAACTTTCCACTGTATCCATCCAGGATGGCTGGAGCGAGAGCGGTGATTTCAACGACTGCCTTGCCAAGTCCCACAATCGCCGGAATTCCAAGGGCCCGGGCGAGAATGGCGGTGTGTGAATTCACGCTACCTTCTTCCGTCACAAATCCGAGGAGCTTGCTGCGATCCATCGAGGCGGTATCGGATGGTGTCAGATCAAAGGCTACGAGCAAATGTTGGTGGTCTGGATCAAAAGTCTCGGTCGCAGCCTTAAAGTTTCTCAACACCCGCTGGGAAACGTCCTCAATATCGATCGTTCGCTCGCGGAGGTAGGGATCGACGATTCGCCTCATCGCTTCGAGGACCGTTTGCATCACGGCATAGAAACAAAACTCGGCATTCTGCCTGCGGTCTTCAATGGCCTGCTCGATTTTGGTTTGCAGGCTGGGGTCATCCAGAACCATGCCGTGGGCTTCGAAGACCAAGCCTTCATCGCCACCAGCGACTTCATCAATCTTTGTCTTCAGGCTAGCCAGTTGCTGCCTCGTGATATCGAAGGCCGCGGCGAGGCGCTCCTTTTCCTGGACGACAGCGTCCTCAGAGATTTCGTAGATATCCGGTGCTGAGAACCCTCTTGCGGCGACATGAACCGGGCCAAAAGCGATCCCTCGCGACACCGGGGTGCCACGAAATACTCTTTCTTCTGGAATTTCCTTCGCCATTAATCAGGGGGGAACCCTGACGAGCCAGGCTCGTTCGGTCAATCACAAGGGGATGAGGAGGAACGATGCCTAGGCAGTCGCGACTTCTTCAAAATTTTTCTCGATCAATTCCCCGAGAGCGACGAGCGCCTCCTTCTCCTTCTCACCTTCCGTGGTGACAGAGATCACCGAACCGTGGCCTGCAGCCAACATCATCAACCCAAGGATGCTCTTCCCATCGACCTCGTCGTCGTCCTTTTCCACGCGAATATCGCACGGGAAAGTATTAGCAATCTTCACAAATTGCGCAGCAGGGCGGGCGTGGATTCCAAGTTGATTGGTGATGGTAAAATCTTTTTGAGGCATAAAAACAGTCTTGTGACGCGCTCACTCTGTCTATGGAAATCAATCTCGCAAAGATAAATATTTTGGCATGGATTGTGAACTTGCTGTCACATAGTCCTCAATTACAGGAATGTGCATGGGCTTTTAAAATGTCGCATTGGCTAAAATTCTGTTAGTTTTCAACCTATCTTCTCAAAATGCGCCGCTTCTTTCAGATCGTGACCACTACCGCGCTGCTATGGCTGACCTGGATGGTTTTTTCTGCCGATTCGATGGGGAAAAGCACGGAAACTGACAAGAAACGGAGGCTCAGTGAGCAGGAAATTCATCGGGAAAGAACAAGCGAACTCTCAGTTCGGGGGCCAAATGGACAAGTTTCGCGCCAATTGGGCCAATTAATGGATGAAGTTACGGCAATCGGCAGAGTGTCTGGCCGGGTGGATTTCGGATCCGATGATCTTCCCGAGGAAATCTCGGCATTTCTTGAGGGCTTGAATTCTCACGAAATTGAGATTCTGGCAGAAGCGCTTGTTAATCCTGATTGTGAGATTGAGGACCGTGGTTTCTGGGCTTATTTTCTGATGCATCAGTTTGGAAGGTCAGATCATGAGAGAGGATTGCGGGTTGCGAAACGGTTGATGGATACCAACGATCCTACCGTCGATTATCTTGATGGCTTCGTCCTCATGGGATGGTCATCGGTGGCGCCGCAGAAGGCTTGGGAGCATTTTCAGAAGATCCGGCCGACTTATGAGACGGATTACGGCACTGATTTTTTCGTCAGCACTGAGATTGCCAGTCATCTTCTTGGCGAAATGGCAAAGCTTGAGCCAACGATCGCCCTTGAAGTCGTGATTGCATCAAAGCCGACCAAGCAGAGTGTCTCTGATTGGGACTTTTCGGCAGGCATTTCTTTTGAGAGTCGGGACAAGGTCTTCCAAAATCTTCCAGATGGAATGAATTGGGCTAAAATCGCGCAAACCACTGACAACTGTCTTTTTTATCCCGGGCAGCCGGGAACTGCGATTCTTGTCCAAGGAGCTGGTCCTGAGCTCTTTGTTCGTTGGGCCGAAGAGAACCCCGGGGAAGCTATTAAATGGTATACAATGGAGCGGGATGTCGCCGAGCTTGGTGTTTTTGATTCTGATTGGGAACAATTGATGAATGCTTGGTCCCGGCGATCTCCGGAAAGCAGTAGTTTGTGGATCGAAAAACAGATCGCTACGGGGGAACGGACGAAATACCAGGAAACCTTGAGATCTCTTTTTGGGGAACACACGGTCCACGAGGCGACAATCCGTGCTGCGAGGTCATTTCCAGACCAAGCAGAACGCTTTCAGGTTCTTAAATTGGCCGCTCATCGGGAATCCTTTGACGCCAATAGAAACCCTGACCCCTTTGCCACAGAGCAAAACCCCATGAGTCAGGAGGTTGATTTTGTGATGAATTTGATTCCTGGCTTTAACTTGTCTGATTCACAAGAGGCTGAGATCAAATCGATTATCGCAGAGAGAGATGCTGAGGCGGAGTGACATTTGAGCCGGGTGAGAGTTTTAGCCCCCTTGACTTTCTCCCGCGATAGACGAAAATCATTTCGTGGATAAGCCAGTAATCCCAGGAAAAACCATCTATAGACTCTCAATCTATCATCGCTGTCTGAGGCGATTGGAGGACAACTCGATTGAAACGGTCAGTTCATCAGGGCTAGCAAAGGCTGCCGGTGTGAATCCGGCACAGCTTCGGCGGGATTTGGGGTATCTCGGAACCTTCGGAACGCGGGGACTCGGATATCCGGTCATCGAACTCGCCGAGGCAATTCGTGAAGTTTTAGGGCGTGAACACCTGCAACCGGTGATCCTGGTTGGGGTGGGTAATCTTGGTGCCGCGTTGTTGAGATATGATGGGTTCAAGAAGGAAGGCTTTGAGCCGGTTGCGGCATTCGACACTGTTCCCGAAGCGGTGATGCTGAGGGGAATTAATGTTCCGGTTCATCACGTGGATGAGATGCCGGCCTTTATCCAGAAAAATAGGGTGAAGCTAGCTGTTCTTTCGGTGCCAGCGGCCCATGCACAAGAGGTCACCAATGAGTTGGTTGAAGCCGGTATTCAGGGGATTCTCAGCTTTTCGCCCACTGTTCTCCAGGTTCCCGAGTCGGTGACCGTCAACAGTGTGGATCTTGCACTGGAGCTGGAGCAGGTGAGCTTCTTTATCAAGAAGGATGACCGGTCCAATACCGATGCGAAGATCGTGCCTTAAGCTCTATCTCTTAGCGGCCTGATATTTGGCGGCCAGTTCGTCACACTTCTTTTTGTGATCGACAATTTTGGGAGCGACGGATGGATCCTCGTCCTTTAGTAGGATCAACTCAGCGAGTTCCTCCTGGGCCTGGAGCAAGTCAGTGTTGATGGCTGCGGCTTGCCACTTCTTGAGTCTGTCTGTGAATTCCGACTGACTTGCGATGGCTTTGGCAAGTTCGTCTTTCGCTGTTTTCGCAACTTTTTCCTTATCCTGGATCACCTTACGTAGTGGCTGGAGTTGTTTTTGAATGCCTGGGACCCTAGCCTGTTTCGCCTTCATTTCAGCGATCTTGGTGTCTTTATCTTTGGCCGATTGATCTCGCTGCGTGATTAGCTGTTGGTGCTCCGTCGCAAGTTGCTTGATGCGTGCGCTATGACTGCTGATTTCGGCATCCAGTTTTTTTGCGGACTCCTCATGGGCTGCCAGAAGCTTTTTATGGTTGGCCAATTTTTCGGCCAGTTGCTGAACAATTCGTCTCTGCTGATGCTCGCTTTGCTCAGCTGCGGTCAGGGCATTTTTCTTTTCGGTATTTTGAGGATCTTTGTTTGAGTCCTCGCGCTTCTTTGCGGTGTCCCGACTGGCTGCAACCAAGGCTTGATTAGCGGCAGCGTGCTCTTGGGTTTGCCTCTGCTGATCAGCTGCGAGCCTACGGCGCTCCTCGACCATTTGGATCTTCTTTTGTGCCGACTTCTTCGCTTTTTGAGCCATCTGATCGCGCTCTTTGATTCTAATTTTGGCCTGTTGGTCGAGCTGTTTCCATTTTGCGGAGAGGGCATTTGCAGCCTGCTGAAGATCGGCAGCTTTTTTCTTGAGGGTCGTGATACTTGTCTCAGACTTAGTTAAGTTGGTCCGAGCAGCATTCACGGCATTGTCTGCGGCGACACTTTTTTCTCGGAGGGTGACAAGAGTATTTTCAAACTCCTTTCTTTCACCCGTGATTGAAACTAGGCGTTCCTGGATTGAAGGGGGCGTTGCGCTAATTTCTCCTGCCTTTTTCAAGTCTGCAGTGTTCCAAACTTCAATTTTACCGTTCCAGTCAGCTGTAAAGTAGCGATTGGCATCATGAGAAAACGCGACTTCAGTGATCATCTCTGGGAAAGGTTCTGTTTGCTTCTCCAGGCCAAGATCGGGCTTCCAGAGTTTGACGCGGCGGTCGCGGGTCGCGGAAATTAGCTTCCCGTTTCGAGCGTAATCAAGGGCCAGTATCCCGCCTCCGCCAGCCGTGCCTCTCTTGACTTCCTTGCCTTGGTTCATGTCCCAAAAGCGGATCGTGCCGTCCTCCGATGCGGTCGCCACAAGATTGGAATCGGCTCGCCATTTCACATCGACGATCGATTTTTGGTGGCCGCGCAGGCTGTGGAATTCATTGCCGGTGGCCGCCTCCCAAATTTGAACTCCGCTTCCCCGACCGCCTGTTGCGAGGAGGACTCCATCGGGAGAATAGGCGAGAGCGGTGACCCAGTCGGTATGCTTTTTGATGCTCTTAATCTGTTCGCCTTCCTGGGTGTCCCAGAGCTTGACAAGACGTGACGGGCCACCAAGAGCGACCCCTCCAAGATCGGCACGAATATCTGCGGCGAGCACGGAATCAAATTCCTTGCCCATCGTCATCATTTCCTTACCGGTGGTGACATCCCAGGTTACGGTGATTCCCGATTTTCCGCCGATTCCACCACCGGCAATCAGATATTTTCCGCTGGGGTGGAAGGAGACTGATTCTGGGTTTCCTTTGGGAAAGGGGAGAACTCCAATGAGTTCGAGGGTATCAGAATGATAGAGAAGAACCTGTTTTTGTCCGGTGACTGCGATGAGGGGGGCCCAAGGGCTGGCCTCGATGTCAGCGACAACCGTGGCGCGAGTTGGGGTGACAACGGGCTCTAGTAGAAGATCCTGCGGCATCGGTGGAGGTCCTTCGGGACGTTGGCCGGTTGGGACAGCTCCCAGGGAAAAGGCGGGCTTCTGACGTTTTTTTGCCTTCGATCCTTTGTTTTCGAGGAGGCCGCCATCAATCCAGGCGCGGATTAAGTCGGCATCCTTCTTTGCGATTTTATCACCCTCGGGTGGCATGACCGGCTCCTCGGTGTGGACGGTCACGGTAAAGAGTTTTGAAGATCCGCCATCGCCGGAGAGGGCAATTTTACCGCCCGAGCTTCCGGCCATGGTGCCGGTATAAGTAGAAAGATCGAGATCGCCCTTCTTCTTATCGGGATTGTGGCAATTCAGGCACTTCGATTCGAAGATCGGAAAGACGTGGTCGTCGTAAGTGATCTTATCAGCTGCACCGGAAAAAGCGGTGGTAAGCAGTAGAATGGGAAATGATGGCTTCAACATCTGCAAAGGAAGTTAGTGGTTGAAGAGATACTCCTTGGAGTTCAAGAGGGCCCAAAAGATGTCTTCCAGAACGACCTGTTTTTCTTTGGGCTCTTTAGCGTTCGCGAGAGTATGGTTAAGCTTCGAGATCTCAGCATCATTCGGATCCCGTGAGAGCGTCTTGCGGTAGAGTGACTTTACGATTTCTCCAGGTGGCATCTTCTCACTCATCATCTTGTTGATGACCCGGCCGCGGATGATGCGGTTGTGCACAGAGTCACCATTGAGAAGGTGAAGTGCCTGCGAAAGGTTTGGCTCCATCTTCACCTCGCAGGAACAAACGGTCTTGCGAGTAGCCCGACCAAAGGTGGTCAGGAAATAGGTTGAGGTGTTTCCGTCGGCAATGTTGACCGCCCTTGATCCGAGGGGGAGTCCCTTGAATTTGTTTGGGGTGTCGGTGACTTGAGCCAGAGTATCGAGTAGCACTTCGGCGCGCAGTCGGCGAATGCGGGACTTGGAGAAATTGGTCTCATCGGTTCCATTGGTCTCGTTGGCCTTGGTCGAAAGTTGGTAGGTGCGCGAGGTGCATATGTCTCGGACCAGGCGTTTCATGTCGAAGTTGTAATCGGTGAACTTTTGACCCAAGGCATCGAGCAAAGCCGGGTTCGTAGCCGGGTTGGAAATGCGGACATCATCGACCGGATCAACAATCCCGATTCCGAAGAAGTGCGACCAAATGATATTGGAAACGTTGCGGGCGAACCAAGGGTTTCCGGGTTCGGTCAACCATTCCGCCATCGCCTTGCGCCGGGTCGTTCCCTTCACTTCGGCCACGCCATCGCCCAGATAAGTCGGGATGGCATTTTGGTTGGTGACTGGGTGTTTGATCTCACCACCACCATCATAAATGATCATGTCGGTTGGATCTTCTCCGCGTTTGCGTTTCACCTGGGTGAAGAACGATGCAAAGCCATAATAGTCGTCCATCGTCCAGCGATCGAAGGGGTGGTTGTGGCACTGGGCGCACTGAATTCGTGTCCCCATGAAAACCTGGGCCACGTTTTCGGTCAGCTTCTTGATGTCCTGTTCAGACTTGAAGAAGTTGGTTGCCGGGCTTTCGTAAGATCCTCCGGTTGCCGAGAGAAGATCACGAACGATTTCGTTAAAGGGGCGGTTGTTTGCGATTTGGCCACGAAGCCATTCATACCATAGTAGGGCTGACTTATAAGTGACGTCGTTGCCGTTGTTTCCGGTCGTCCGGATCTGGAGGAGTTCGGCCCACTTCATCACCCAGAGTTCGGTGAAGTCCTTCCTCTCCAGAAGTTGGTCCACCAAAGCCTCGCGTTTTTTCGGATTGGTATCGGAAACGAATGTCTTCAATTCATCCTCGTCCGGAAGAAGGCCGACGATGTCGAGATAGACGCGACGAATGAAAACCTCGTCGGAACAAATCTCGGAGGGGACAATTCGCAGTTTATGAAGCTTCTCGTGGACGTGCTTATCGATGTAATTAAACTCAGCGAGTTTGGGGCGCGTGTATTTCAAGCCATCGGGAATGACGATGGCCATGGAGCCCTCGGTGAAGGTGTGGAAACGTGCCATCAGGAAGGCTTCTCCCTGTGCTTTGGAGCTGGTGACTCCCGAGCTTTCATCGATGGAAACCGAGTTATCGTTTGAGGATGTGTAACTCGAGAGGGTTGAGACATCGCGATCAGTGCCATCGGAGTAGGTGGCCTTGACGGTGAGAGGGATCTTCTTATCAGAACCTTCAAGAAGGAATTCCTTTGGCTCGACGTCGATCTTGACCGGCAAGGAGATTTCGGCCGGATCGTAGTTAGCGCCATCCTTGATCCACTCGAGAAGGGTGGCGTAGTAAGGTGAATCCTTTTCAAAGAGTTTGCCGCCGGTGTGTGGAACGGAGCCGATGGCTTTGGTGAGAAGGAGGGATTCTTCCGGAAGCGCCAGATTGATGCGTCGACCGGCCAACTCGCGCGTGACCCGATAGTAATCACCTTTGGGATCATAACCGAAAAGCGAAATCATAAAGC
>CBFHQJ010000085.1:0-21374 GCA_965657795.1 Akkermansiaceae bacterium | reverse complement strand
AAATGCCTCGACTTCCAAACTCCTAATGACATCTTTCTTCCTACCAGCCCGATTGCGCTGGCAGCTTGAATCCGCCGATGAAAACTTCACTCTGCGGGTGATCGCACCGGGCAGACAAAATTTTCACTTCATCTGGCAAGACGATCACGATTTCGCCATCTTTGACTAGGATATTCCTGACCGCCTCCCACGTCGGATACCGCTCTCTTGGAACAACCAGGAAACGCATGAAAAGAAGAAAAACTAGGGGCATAAGCATCAACAGCAGCCCCGCACGGATGACAGTAACGCGCTTCACTTTCACTGAAAAACGATGCTCTTCCATCGAGAAATCTTCAAGCCATGCCTGAACACTTTTTGACCTATCCTTATTTCGAAAAATAAATTCTCATCACGTGTCGCGGGGAAGATTGAATCGTCTGAATACCCCGAACCGTGATAGTCTCAGTCTGCGTCTCTAAATTCACACTGCTACGCACGACAATAAATGGTCGACTTTCCCAAGAGGCTAAATCGGAAGATGTCTGAAGCGCATATCTTAACTCAGGTCCAACTGGTCGCTCAAAAGTCAGCGTCGCGAAGCGCCCGCTCACTCCGTTCACATTAAGGTTTTCGATCGCATGAGCCATCACAGGCACCGAAAAGGTTGAGAGAGGCAAGCTTCCCAAACCAAACTCCAGAAGGTTGCTAAACCCATCGCTATCAGGATCAGCAAACAAGCCGCTAATCTCTTCCTGAGCGAGCTCTTCCACTGAAAAATTGACCTCCTGCCATTCTTCAAAAGTCAGACGATCTTCCATCGAGACTACTCCCGGGTTCCCATTTTCAAGCACGCTGAAAAGCCAATTCGTTGCAATTGACGGGTCATCAAGCACATCCCTGAGTTGGAGAGAGAAGCCATCGCCATCCGCAAAGCCGGCCCACTCACCATCCTCCTGATAAGACACCCGGTGGAGAGCAACTCCATCGGCATCCAACAGATCAATCGTTTCTCCCCCATTGCTCAGCCTCCCCGCCCACTGCCCCGCAATGATCAGCCCTTCCGTAAATCTGGGTGAATCGATCTCTAAAAACACCGAGGCAAAGGCCGCCTCGTCTTCGACCACGACCATCACCTCACCCGGAGCCAAGTCAGTGGCTCCAAATTCAAACTCCACCGCATTGGCAAATTTCACACCCGTCAAATCGACCGCCACACTTCCTCGATTCACGATCTCGATAAATTCCAAATCGTCATTCCCCCTTGGATTGTAATGAATTTCCGAAATTACCAAATTGGAAGAACTCGCAGGCTCCGTTCCCACCATAAAGACCTCATCCCGAAGAGCGCTCCAACTACCATCGACTGGATTCATCGTCCGTGCCATCACTCGCACTCTTTCATTCAAAACGATCGGCCCACCATACTCCATCGGACTCGCCTCCGGTGACGCCGGATCAATCCCATTGGTGGTGTAAAAAATATCTCCGGAAAAAGAACCAAACGAAGTCCCCTCGCTCATCTCAAGTGAAGATCCGAAGGCAACCGGCCCACCATTTTTGGAAAAATCAGGCGGCGATGGAACTTGCGTATCAATCCACGCCACCCGGTCTTCAACCCAATCACGCATGTAAGTTACTTCCTTCGCATAAGTATCCCGATTCAAATCACCCGGGTCCGCCCGCGTCCGACCATTGGGAACATAAACCGCTACGCCCAAAATATCCCACTTCGCAAAGTTTCGTATCTGAGCTTCTTCCAGAAGGACCGCATCCGCATCGATTTTTTCAAGGAGTTGCTCGGTCGACATCGAGCTCTCGCGGAGCTCAACCCACCGATCATTCCAAGCTCGCTGATACTCGGGATCATCATCCAATTCGTTCCACCACGCCAACCAGTGTCCGGCTCGCATATAATAACCATTCCACCCGAAAGTCTCATACCCGTATCCCAGCGCAGCCGTCCCAAGTGAACTCAAGCCCAAGGCCTGATTGTAATCCCAAAGCGGACCCATCTTCAGCTTCCCGCCGCGATCGATCGAAAAGAAGGTGCTCGCTCCATCGGTATTTCGACTTAGCTCCCGCATGATATCGTAGTCGATCTGCGATGGCACATCGAGATACTTGGCATAACCGTCGTCCGGGTCGGCGAAGTTCGCCGCATAAACCGAGTCCTCAGCCGCTTCGATAAAATCCTGCAACCACGCCCTCTGAACGGGAAGCAATTCATCCTCCGCCGGATCAACATACTTGTAGCGCGTCCCCTCGCCGCCGACCCAATCTTCATTCAAATTCGTGGCCTGCACCATGTAACCACCCGTGATATCAGGCTCGCTCACGTCTCCCGAATCAATCCCGACAAGGTCCATCCTATCCTGCGACGTCTTGATTTTTTCCGTCAGTAAATACACCCCCTGATAATGCGCCATCCCGAAGGCCTCACCCGGATCCGGGTTCAAAAACACTTCCACATATCGTGTCCGCGGCGAGTAGTAACCCATCTCCCGCCACCAATGAAAAACAAACTCGTTTCGCATCAGCGTCTTGTCGAAATAGGGAGCCTGCAATAGCCAGTCCGACTCAGCCGGCATTCCAAGCAAGGAGACATCCCGGTCATTGTCCTCCTCGTCCCAAGTCTCAAATTTGAATTGCTTCTTCGGCCAGGTCTTACTGCTTGCTCCTCTCACATTCATGCCGGCCCGCCCCATAAACTGCGGCTCGGAAATGACCCCAGCCCTTCCTTCGGCGCCCACTTCAAACAATCCCGCACAAACCGGTTGAGCCGGGTAATCGGTTCGCGGATCATCGTCGTTGGAATAATCATAACCCCGGCTATCCAGCAAAATGATCGGAAGGTTCGAATCAAATCCCGCCAGGCCTTGATCAACCTCAAGATAAACGCGACTTTCAATCGGGCTAATCCGAACCGACCCCAGAAATAAAGCCGCCCGCACACACGAACTGGCATCCACCATCACCGGACCGCCATAGGTGATACCATTCGCACTTGAGGGCAAAGATCCATCCATCGTGTAGCGAATATCGGCACCATCCGACGTCGTCGCCAGCTCGAGTTCGAAAGCTGTTTGAAAAGCGCCCTGCTCTTTTGAAAATGTCACCCTTCCCAATACATCCACGCCGGTTGGATCATTGGCCAAACCAGGCGTTGGATTGATCAGATAACGAAAAGTCCCACCAGCTTCATCTCGCCCATAGGAAATATCCGGATGCTGCACCGGAAGCGTCACCTGCTCAATCACCGTCACCCCGTCCGGAGCAGTCAGAATGAGCAGATCTCCCTCAGCAGCCAAACGAAACCCAAGATGATCCGGTCCATCTTCAGGATCATTATCCAGCCAAACCCCGGCATATCCGCCAGCCGGAACAACAATTCCGGAATCCATGGGGACCTGCCACTTTGTCACATCCTCGGGATCATCGCTAAAAAAGTACCCGCTGAGAGCCACAGCATCTCCACCCGGGTTGAAAATCTCAACCCAATCATCAAACTCCCCCTGTGGATCAGAAAGAGTTGTTTGATTGTTCGCCATGATCTCATTGATCACCGGCATCCCTGTCCCTGAGGCTACTCTCCACAAAAATACGAGAAGCAATACGATTGAAGGTTTCACGAACATAGTCTTCAGTCTAAGTGATCACTTCCCTCCTTGTCGATACGCGCGCATGTCCCTCGTTTAAGGGACATGGCCCGCCCACACACCTAGGTTTAAAACTCTCAATCGCCCATCCCAGCCAGTCCGCAAACAACCGAAACAAGGCTCTATCTGGGACGAGCGCCCCTCCACCCCTTGCCTCTGTCCAACTTCCGCGAGAGTGTCTCTGCGACCTCCGAGCGTTCATCCCCCTCAACCAGGTTATTTAGCTCCTGGGGATCCTCCACCCGATCATACAACTCTCGGGCAACAACCTCTCCCTCTTTGATCCACTCCACATATCGATACTCCCCGGTCCTTATTGCGTAGCCCCGGGCTCCTTCTTCGGTTGATCCGTGTAGCGAAGTTTTTCATGTGATCGATGCCCGGCAATCGAAGGTGCCCCACCCGGTCAGACCTGGTTCTTCGCCAACTCAATCTGATCACGTTCATAGAGATCAAAATACTTCTTGGGCGCGATATAGGGCGAACGTGGTTTGATAAAACCGACAGTCAAAAAAAAGGGCTCCTCCTTCTTCTTCCCAAATTCATTTAAGTAGCCGACAGCCCTCTTCGCGACCTGACCGTCGTATAGAACATCGTCAGCAACATCCGGAGCTTCCTCCAATGGTCCAAACACCAAATAATTCCCCCATTCTTCGATCGGTCGTTTTGGAAACATTTTTTTGAAATTTCCCTGCGCCACCGAGACCCCTTCCTCCGTGTAATAATACCTCGGCCCTGGTCGGTAAGCCGGCACACTCCAGCTAAACCGATCCCCCATGACATCCCACCTGGGTGCCATCCCAACAGGAAACACCCCATGATTGATTTTCCCACAGGCCACCGAGAAATATCCCGCGTTCTTAAAAAACTGAGGCAATGTTACCACGTCTGGATGCAGATCACGATAGTGGGCATTGTTACCATGAACCCCCACCGAATCCGGCCTCAGCCCTGTCAGCAAACTTGCCCGTGAAGGACCGCAAATTGCTTGCTGGCAGTATACGTTTTCGAACAGCACACCTCCTGCCGCCAACCGGTCGATATTTGGAGTCTTGACGTGCTTCGCACCGTAGCACCCAAGATCTGGACGCATATCATCCACCGCGATCATCAAAACAGTCAACGGTTTGGAGTAGCCCAAACCCGTCATCCAGAAAGTCAGCCAAATCCACCGAAGACTCAAGCTAGTCAATCTGTAACCAGAGCCCATTATTAGTACCCCCCGAAACCTGGTTGGCAACTAACACCAGCAGGATAAGCAAATTCTCCCCCTCTCTCGTGGCAATCCTTGATGCCTGCCACGCAGGTCAGACAGGCCACAAAAAACAGGCGTCTTCTCATCACAAATCATTCTGCCAGACGGGGAGACTGGCAAAGTAAAGGGGGCACGCCTTCCAGCATGCCCCCCTGATATACACACAATAGAAATCGATCGAGCGACCCTATGCTATCGCCGACGGCGAATCATGAGCGCGAGTCCGCTGAAGCCCAAAAGCAAGAGTGAAGACGGCTCGGGCACCGCCGCTGCGTCACCTGATACCGCGACGTTATCGAGGAAGAGGTGGTGACCTCCGCCCGATCCCGTGCCATTCGAGAATGCAATCTGAATGACGGCAGATTCTCCCACGGCGAGAGTGCTATCCGCCAGGGAAGACAAGTCGATATCAAGATCATCATGGACATCATGCCCTGTGCCAAGACCTCCACCGAGTTGAGTGATATCGTTGGTGCTATTGTCATTTGCCGGTGCCCCGGCAGATGCGAAAACAACTCCATTGGTGATATCTCCGCTCAACACGCTCAAAGTATAAGTTCGAGGGGCATTAGGGCGGAAGGCTACGACATCCATGTGAAAGGCCGCCAGATTCAGATCAAGCGCTCCTCCATTGGTTATCGTCAAAGTTACTTCAGAACTTGGCCGACCATTGGTGACCGTCATATTGGCAATGCCAAGGTTGGTCAAAGTACTCGCAGGAGATCCGTTTCCATCAAAGGTTCCCCATGTTCCATCAACACTGGAACCTCGTCCGGGGTCACCACCGCTATCTGCAATCGACCAACTGCCTGTGGAAGCAGATGCGGTTGCGGTTGCGGTGACACCCGCCGCGGTCACCGTGGAGCTCGGCGCGGCGCTATTGTCCCAGGAATCCCAACCTGCGACGATGATCGCCCCGGAAGCGGACATGGCGCCGGCCGCCAGGCTGGCTACCAATGCTGTCATTGTTTTGTTTGTGGTTTTCATTATCTATTAGTGTCCTTCAAAAGATCAATTTCGAGAATTTTGGATTTTAGGGATTATCCCAACCATGTCATGTCACGTAAACCCGTGACACAGGCTCAATTCTGCACCACCCGCACCCGATAAAAGCGTCTTTGAACTTTTGGCCGGGAATCGACGATCCGGATTCGTTGCTGCTCATTTGCCACCGGAGGAGAATCCACAGCTGAACTGAATAGAACAATCGCGCTGGTCCAATCATCCAAAGTCATACTCGATTCGACCACAACGCTGAGGTCATCACGACTCCCGTCAAAAGGAAATTCCACTCCGACTCCTAAAGAGCCGGCATTCACTCCCGGAAGATATGGAGTGGCAGATTCTCCCGGTGGAACACCGAAGGCATAGCGAAGCAGGTTCTCCACCCCATCGTCGAAGGGACTGGCCTGGGGCCCCGATACCAATGGATCGGCCCACTCGGCTGCCGAAAATGTCCTTTGCCTCCATTCTTCGAAACTGTCCCCGGGCCCTTTGGTCAGTTCCAAAAACTTCACCTGCTCAAAAGGAGCTGCCAGACCGAGGTCAGATTGCGCCAGCTTCAGAGAATAATTTGGCATCTGGCTCCAATTTTGGTTTTTGAACTGATGATCGCCCACCGGATTACTCGAGAAGACCCGCACCGTCGCAGTCGAAAGAGCTCCCACCAAATCTTCTGACGCAGGAACAATGATTCCACCTCGTGAAATCACACCCGGATCTTGAGAAACTCCGGTAAGATAAAAATCGAGCTCAAGCACTCCCGTCGGTGCGTTCTCCAGAATCACAGCCGCATTGCCCGCCGAAGCCGGACTTACCAAAACAGGATTCCCGCTTGCACCAAACACAAAGGAATATCGGCTGGCCGATGAGGAAGCAGCTTCCATCAAGGTCTGATCGAGAACAACTCCTCCTTCTCCTGTTACTGAAGCGACACTTCCGTAACCTTCGAGATTCGCCGTCGGAGTAAGATCCACAACCGAACCCAGCGCACTTTGAATCTCCAAGGTGCCGGACTCGACTGAGATTGGATAGGAATTCACGCTTTGATCTCCCGCGAGCAACAAGGTCCCTCCGCCCGACTTTGTCAGCGCCTGACTCCCGCCCAAGGGCATCGATAACTCGAGAAGATTCGTCACACCCTCGACATGAATCGTCGCCGGGGCACTCAAGGAAACCGCAGTCGAAACGATGGCATGATTCTCATCATTGCCAGGTTCATATCGCAAGGCGCCGCGCTTACCGTTTCCGCCACCGTCGGGAATCTCGACGCCTCGTCCATTTCCAGAAAGGGACAATGTCCCCCCGAAGGCATAGTTGCGCGCCGGATCACCGGATCCCGTCCCGGAGACCAAGCGCAGCTGCCCACCCGGCATTACCGAGAGAGAGTAACTCGCCGAGGGCGCCGCAGGCTCGGTCATTTGCAATACTCCGAGCTCCACAACGGTATCTCCGGTGTAGCTCTTCCCGCTTCCCGTCAATGAGGTGATTCCAGATCCCGCCTTGGTCAGCCCGCCGGAACCGCTCCAACCACTTCGAAGCCGCAAGGCTCCGTATTCGGAATCGCCCGCGACACTATCCACGTCGAGTCTCAGATCACTGGATAGAATCACCCCGGCGTCGACCTCAAGTTCGGCAAAGCCTTCATCGATTCCGGTCACTTGGATTTCCCCGGTCCCGCCCGTGTCCTGGAAGGTCAAAGTGTTGCCCGAGTTTCGATCCCGAACGCGGGTTCGGCTTGTCGTGTCAGCCAAATCGAAAATGAGACGATCAATCGTAACCGGCTCCCGCAAATTGACATTGCGATCAGCACCCGCAGATCCGGGAACCACCGCAGTCACGCCGTCTCCATTGGGATAGGCAGCCGGCGCACTCGACCAATTTCCATCCGCCGTCCAATCCGCACTCGCCAGGGGCAGAAAGGTGGGATGAGCAAAGGGCAGGTTGAATTCGACATCAATCTCCGGACTCCAGATTCCACCCTCCAAAACCCGCGCCCGCACCTGTGTGTCCTCATTGATCGCAATCGCTCCGCTGTAGGCACTTCCTGCCACGCCACCGCCAAGAGCTCTTGGATCACTTCCATCAGTAGTATAATAAACCGTGCCGCCACCATTGGGGTTCCCCAGTGTGGCCTGGAATCCCGCCGTAATCTCACCACCGAATTGATTGATGGTAGGTGCGTCGGTAGAAGGCCAGGCATTCTCGCCACCCAGTTGATTTAAGAGCGCGTTGTAGCGGGTCCCGTTGGCAATCCATCCATTGTAAAATGAAGACCTGAATGATCCGTTTCCAGTGGCCTGAATAATCGGACTCACTTCGCTTCTCAGTTCATTGTATATGGAGCTGATCTCTGAAGTCATCAAAGCACCACCGTTGAACAAATGCTTCTGCCCCCGATCCGCCATGCGAAGTCGGAACTCAGGCGACTCTTTCAACAGAGTATAAATCGCCTGAATATACTGACTGGTCGTGGTCATGGCGCTCGCCGACGGGTAGCGCGTACTCGGCAAGGTCAGCTGCTCGGTGAAACTATTGGTCGAAGTGCTCCGCCCCGCAAAGCCAAACGAGCCTTCGGCATCCCACATATAAAACCGCCAACGTCCCGTCGCACTTCGCTCGCGTGCTGCGATCCAATTGTTATGCGGCCAATCCCCCATCGCGGCATAGGCATTCACGAGAATGTAATCGATGTAGTTGTCGACATCGAGATAGTCGTGCACACCCGCATAGCCAGCTGTCGTTGAAAGGTCAGTCGTCCGGAGAAAACTGATCATCTCGTTCCAGTTCGTGGGATCACCACTCGAGAAACTATTGACCTGCTGCACATCCCACGAGGCCTTGCTGTTGTAATGCGCCTGCATGAATCCCTCGCGAATGCGCTCCGCCGTGTTGTAGTAGCCTTTGTAAACTCCGTTAATCCAGAGGGTATGCATCGTGCCATAACTCCCGACTTGTCCGGTATTGATAAAAATACGCCGCATCAATTCATCTTTGATGAAGGGGTTGTACCAATCGTTCTTTCCTGCCCGCACCCGAAGACTGTCGAATTCCGTCACGGTCTTGCTTCCAAAGAAGGGATAGTTGAGCGGACGATCGCCAAACTCGGGCCTGAAGAAAATATTCATCGAGGGCTTCTCAAATTTCGCCGTGGAAGTTGAGGTCGAGGTAAAAGGCTCGTCCATCGCATCGGTGATCTTCAGGCGCTGCCTTGTGTGATTACTCCCAGCCGCCCGCATCCCAAATTCGGCGCGCAAAGGTTCGCCGGAAAGCGGCAGGTATTCAATCGCTCCGTATTTCTCTGAGGATCGGCCGCTTCCCACGGGATGATTGAAAGCATCCTGCTCACCACCGGAACTCCACGATCCATTGTTATAGCTTCCTCCATTGATGGCGAAGATCCCCTCGCCATTTGCCGGACCACCGGAAGTATTGGGGCCATAAAAGGTCTTGGCAGGATCTCCTGAAAAGATCATCGCCGGAAGGCTTCGGAAGACCGAACTCTGGCCAATAAGAATTGATCTCGCCCGGATGACCGTATTCCGGGAGATGGAAATCGGAGAAGTAAATTCAACCCCATTGATCGGATCGGTCCCATCCGTGGTGTAGCGAACCGTCGATCCTGGAGTCGCGCTAGCGAGAACCAAACTCACTGAGGAAGAATGAAAGCCTCCCTCCGCGCTAAATTGCGGAAGCGCAGTAGCCTCTCCAAGCGCGGAACCGACATTGCCTGCCCCCGGTGTTCCCAGCGAAAGATAACCCCAAGTTCCATCAGACTGCCGCCCATAGGTATGCCGCCAACTCTGAACCGGATAGTTCGAAACCAACTGATCCTCAACCGAGCCATCCGGCCTCGTCAACACCACGCGATCGCCCGAAGAAGAAAGCCTGAAATTCGTGTGAAGATAGGTCGTTCCGTCTGATGCCGGTGAAAGATCAAGGCCGGTAGCAGCAACGACGTAGTAGCCCTTCGCTGGAACCATCTCTCCAGCAGGAAAGCTCCACTTGCGCTGATCGGTCGGATCATCGCTCAAGGACCATCCATCCAAAGATACCGCAACGCCGCTGGTGTTCCGGATCTCAATCCAGTCATTCTCCGAATCGAAAGGATCTTCCAAAACCTCGAAGTCTTCCCCCTCCACCACAACTGGCTCTTCGGTTCCAACGAAATATCTCAGCGGAGCGGTTCCCGACACCAAAAGACGCGGACTTGCCCCGGTGCTACTCAAGGCGACCTCACCAAAGAGATCGGAGCTTCCTGCCGATGCGTTGTGAAGCTGAAAGCCAATAACGTTATCCCCCGCCACCAACAAATCCCTCGCGGCATCCAAGGAGATCGTTTGAGTCCGATCAATGGGATTTCCTCCGTCCCCTGTCGCCGGATGATTGCCATCGGCATTCACATCATGGGCCGTAAAAACACCAGCCGCGCCGACATTATCCCGGAAGACTTCGTAGCCATTGACATAGACGATCAACCCATCGTCAAAGTCGACCTCGAGCGAAAGTGGAAATGGCGAGTCCGCCTCCGCCTGGGTCACGGTGAATCGGTTCCTGACATAAACCGATGGCGTCACACGTCGCATTTTATCCCGGAGATCAAGCCCCAAAAAGTAATCGGATGATCCGGAATTATCGTAACCAACCGGACCGACTCCAGATGGCCAGGTCGAGTCATCAAAAGAGGGTGTGGCCCACAGGACATCGGGTGCTTGCTGCGCCTCCAATCTCAACAAACCGTAATCCACCAGTCCTCCTGATGGCTCTGCGAGCCCGCCGAAATACCTCCAAGCGGTATCGCCATCCATGATCGTGCTGCCGGAAAGCTTCAGGTCAGCACCCAGAAGAAGATCGCCACCACCCGATGAGGTTTGATTATGAACTTGAATGCAGAGGAGATTTTCACCTTCCTGCAATAAGGAACTCGTAGGTCCCAAATTGATAGTATTGACTGCCGTCGAACCATTCGCGTTGTAAGCAGGTTGATCACGATAGGCGAACATCCCCGGGAACCCCATGTTCCGCCGGGCGACCTCGACGCCATTCAGAAAAGCGATGAAGCCATCGTCGTAGCGAACATCAAGCTGAAGAGTGGCATTACTTGCGGCATTGCCAGCTGAAACACTGAAAGTTTTCCTGACATAAAGACTCGGAGAAAAATTCTGAATCTCCCCCGAAACATTTGTCCCAAGACCCAGCGACGTTCCAAATCCAAATGGTCCGTTTCCACTTTGCCAACTCGAATCATCATAGTCGGGATCCTGCCAAGGAATGGTATTTCCAACCCGGGGATACTCTCCCGCTTCTCGGACAAGAAGTCGATCGGAGTGAGTTGCTGAAATCTCGTTAATTTGTAGATCCGCCCACGAAGGCGCAGAGATCAATGACAGGGAGAGTAGACCGGATAAGTATCTCATAGGCTTTGCTCAATTCGTTTTCATGAAAACGCCAAATGGCACCTGGCCGCCCCATCCAGATATTCTGGCGAGAGCTCCATTTTCGGAGGGTGTTTTCATAAACTCGGTAGATTGCGTCGGTGCAAACTCGGCAGAGCTCGACAACTAACCCAAAAACGCTAAGGAGCTTTCAGCCCAATGTCTTGTCACGTAAAGACGTTACGCCATGGCAATCGCCAAATCTACTCAGCCCACTTGACGAGGACATTTGACCCCTCACGTCCCAAGGAGACTTCCTTTCTCACAGTCTTCCCCCCAATCACTACCGCAACCTCGTAGTCGCCCAGAAAACCTCGAACCTGACTCTCTCCACGAACATTCGTCACCATCGATTCCTCGGTCCACCACTGCTTGGTCACCAAATTCACGAAGACTTCGCCCGCTGGTTTAAGACTCCAATCCTTCCGCCAAAGCGCGGCATGAGGTTTCCAATGCGCGTTCTCCCAAAACCCCCACTGCACAATGGCGTCGAAGCTGGGGTGACTGAAGGAAGCAAGCATGACATCACGATAGTAATCGGCCTGCAATTCTTCGTCGTCACCCGCTTCGACATCAAATTCACTCAACTGGAGCCTTGGCGCGATCTTTGCAAAGTCATCATAAACCTCCAACAACTCCTCCGGCGGCGTCAGCGAGGTCAAACCAAAGTGCGCCATAAAGCCCACCGTATCGGGTGCCTGTCCTTGCTCATTCAAAAAACGAATCACCCGCTTGTAGGGCTCGCGCTTGTAGCCGTCGGGTAAAATCTTCCCTTCGTTGATCGCGTGTCTCGTTTCAGGCGCAAGCCGTCGCGCCTCCGTCATAATCTCCGCCAGGATCTCTAATCCCCCATACTCCTTTTCGTAGGTGTGCTTCCCCCACGCGACGATGTGATTGATGGTATCCCACTCTGTCACCACCCCGTCGGTCTTCGAGAGCACATCCGCCATGTGCTCCCATAACCACTTGCGATGACCGTCCGGGTTTCCGACATACTCCTTCTCTATCGCATTAAAATCCATCGCACCCCAGGAAAGGTAATGCCCGCGAATCCCGATCTCATGCTTCTGCAGCCAGGGGATCGCCGATTCCATCAAGATCTCGTAGTTCTTCCGCCCACGCTCCCCGCGACTCATCCCCTTCCAAACATGCGGCCGGAACTGGCTCTCAAAAGTCACCGCATTGAAATACTTCCGCACCACTTCCCGATACTGCTGCGCTTCTTCCCAGGTCGTGACATGCTCCTCCCCGTTTCTCTTTTTGGTGTAAGGGAAGTTCTTTTCCTCTGCTCCCAAAAGATGCGCGTTCACCGTGTTCCCAAAACGAAAGGCATGCCGCTTCATTGCCACTTTCACTTCCGCGTTGGGCATCGGCTTCCCGTTGCCATCGACCACTTTCACGACCAACTCAGCCTTCCGAATCTTCTCAATCCGCGCCAGAGCTTCTTTCCTCCAAGCCGCATCTTTTTCCCGTCCGGGATAAGTCACACGCGACCTTGGAAGATCAGCAATCTTTACTTTCTTCCCGTAATTCACCACACGTAAATCAGCGACCTCGATCATCGGTCCCGCCGCTCCCATGTGAATGCTCACGTTCCCCTTTCCCGCTTCAAAATCCGACTGAGCCTCAAAAGACCGCACATGCTGTTCCCACTGCCGAAAGGGAGAAAAACGAAACTCAAAGCGTTTCTTTCCCGCTCCGGCCTGCACATAAAGGGTTACCGGCCCCGGCTCTCCGCTCGACTTCGGACGACGTACCCAGAAAGAAACCAAAACCGAATCTCCTCTCTTGAACGACCTCTCCAGCGGCAGGATCAGCTGAAGATCCTTGGCAGCCTTCGGACTCTGAACCAACTCGACCTGATGCGCCTTCTCAAAAGGCATCCTCTCAATCGCTACCCACTTGCTTTGAGCCTCTCCCGCCTTTTGATTCAGCCGAAACTTACCCTTTCGAGAAAAGACGATGACATCCTCTCCCCCTTTCGGCGGCAAAATCGCCTCAACCGCCAAAACCTGTCCCACGAACACCAACAGAAGCGCACAAAATTTCCCTCTCATCATTTCTTCGTCTTAATTTGACTCGATCGAACTCGCCCGGCTGAATCAAGCTGCCTGGACAACTTTGCAATCAACTCCGCCTTCTCCGGATCGCTTGCCAAATTCCGCGGAGCCAACTGGGTCTCCGCATGATCAAAAAGCTCCCGATACACGATCTTTTTTGAGTTCGCCTTGATCCACTCGGTGTAGCGCCAGCGCTCTTTCCGCATGCTGTAGCCAATCGTTGATCCTCGCGGATAACGACTCAGCACGAACTCGCGAAATTTCCCGTCTGGCTTCTTCAAAATCGGCTCCAAACTTTTTCCATCGCACGACTTGGGCACCTTACCTCCCGTCAGTTTCGCCAGCGTTGGGAAAACATCCACCATCTCCACCAGCGCTTTGGAACGCTTTCCTTTTTCAATTCCCGGAGCCGAGACAATGAAGGGAACCCGCGTATCCAACTCCAGGTTGGTGTGCTTGCACCACAAGCCATGCTCTCCCAGCTTATAACCGTGATCCCCCCAGAGCACGACGATGGTATCTTCCCGCAGCCCAAGTCGCTCCAACTCCGCCATCACCCGCCCCACCTGGGCATCGACATAAGAAACACAAGCCGCGTAACCATGCTTTAGCTCTCGTGTTAAGTCATCGCTTAGCGGACCTTCTGCGTTCACTCCTTGATAAGCTCGCAACTCATTCCACTTCGTAAATGCCAGCTCCGGAGACCCTTCCGGCATCTTCCGGTCCGCAACCAAAAAGCCCACCCTTTTATAGAGGTCCCAATAAGCTTTCGGCGCCGCAAAGGGCAGATGTGGCTTCGCAAAACCCACACACATAAAAAACGGCTTACCTTTATTTTTTCGTAGCGACTGGATCGCCTGCACTGCGACCGCGCCATCCTGATAAACGTCATCGCTTACTTCCCCGATCTCCACCACCGGCCCCTTACTCGCCGAAGCAGCCTCCAGCGCGGTCGCGCCATTTTTTAAGGCCTCTTTTTTACGACGTTCCATCGACGCCTGAACTTTCTTCGAGGCATATTTCACCCCCGGCCGATCCAAGATCTCGGACCAATATTTTCTATCATCGCGCTGATGATGATAAACCTTTCCAAAGGAAGCGGTTACAAAACCCCGTTCCTGAAAATACCGCGGCATGCTCATTGCTTCGGGCCGCGCCTTCCGCAGAGGCGTCCACAAGTCATCAATCCCGATCGAATCGGGATACTGCCCCGAGAGCATGCTAATCCGGGAAGGCGCACAGATTGCCTGCTGACAATAAGCCCTCTCAAACAACACGCCCTCGGTGGCGAGAGCATCAATATGGGGACTCTGAATCCCTTTCTGGCCGTAACACCCCAACTCGGGCCGCAGATCATCGATAAAAAAGAAGAGCACGTTTTTCTCCTTCGCAACCAAGTCCCCGATAAAACTGAGCGAAAACAGGGTGCAAAAAATAAAAGTGCGGACCATGACAGCTCGCAAAATAGACAGGACGCGCCACACCGCACGTCACGTGTTTTAGTGACACGACAAGAACCCTTTCTTTGCATAGAATTAGCCCTCAAGCGTTAGTTAGGACACACCCCTCCGAACTGTCATGGCGGGAAACCGCAACGCATCACACCAATCCACTCCCCAGTTCCATGGGAAACTCCATCTAATGAAATGAACTCAAACAAACGATATTATCATCAAGGAAAACCCTGGCTGGCAGCAGCGCTGATCGGCCTGACTGCTTCGACCGCCTCGGCACAAATCGTCGCCGGTTGGGACACTTACCTCGGCACAGGGGCCGGAGGCTTCCCGGTTGATGCACCAGTCGTCGCAAACGGTGTCACCGCCAGCTTCGTCACCACAGGAGAAGGCAGAGAATGGGTGATTATCGACGAACGCGGCGCCAGTAGCGACGGAACCTGGGGAACTTACGTGGGCCCGCCCGCTGCCGACACGACCATTGGAACCAGCAACGATCAAAACCTCGAACTGTCCAATGCCGCGACCGGTGGAACAATCACCATGACCATCAGCAACAATTCCGGAGCAGACATTGCCCTGAATGCCTTTCACATGGACGCTCTGGCCTTCCGACCCAAGGCCGCAAGAACTTACACTTTGGATGTCTTGCCAGGTGGCGCGATCACCGCAGGTAATGTTTACAAGTCAAGTGATCTGGAAATCAAATCCCAGGGTGGCCTTCCACCCGACAACGACCAAGGGGTAGATATCGATCACGACCTCACCGCCTTGGCCGACTCGATTCTCGAAGATGGCGGCACCGTCGAATTCCTCCTCTCTTTCTCTGGAGGAATAGGTGATGGAAGCGGAGGTCACGATCTCTGGATCGACAACCTGGCAGTCTCTCAAACCTCCGCTGGCGCAGATCAACTGGCAATCACGGTTGCGCCCGCCAGCGCCACTGCCGGAACAGATTTCTCCGTCACGGTCGAGGCACAGAACGAAAGCGGCACTCCCCTTGCTCAGGGCGTCAGTCAGGACACCGAAATTGTTCTCTCCGCACCAGGCGGCAACGGGACTTTGAGTGGCCATACTGCGACCATCGTGGCAGGCACCAATTCGATCACCTTCCCCGAGGTCCAGTACACCGCAGCGGAAAACATCACCCTGGTCGCGTCTCAGACCTCCGGTGATCTTCTTGTTCCCAGCGCGGAAACTTCGAGTATTACGATCAATGCCGGACCAGCATCTGTGGTCAGCATCGAATCAACCAATGACGGAAGCGGAACCGCCATCGGCAACACCTCTTTCCGGGTCAACGATCCCGCGGATACTCTGGAGGTCTTCGCCATCTCTCGCGACTCGGTTGGAAACTTCATCGCTTTTGAAGTCGGTGCTTCCTTCATTCTCGAAAACCTCACCGGTGACATGGCCGCCGGAGACCTTGTCGGCAACGGAGGCGGTAGCGCCACCTTTACCGCCCAGAACCTCGGAACCGGCATCATCCGGGCCACTGTCCCAGGTCTTACCGATGGAGACTCCGGTCTCATCACCGTGGAAGAGCCTCAGTCCCGCTGGATCTCACAAGGCAATGGTTCATGGGGTCCAAGCACCAACTGGCTCGATAACACTCCCCCGTTCTTTGACAATACCACCGACCTCTTCTTTTCGGACGAGTATGCCATCGCGTCGCAGACTTTCCTGAACGGAGATCGCACCATACGCTCTTTGAACTTCACCGAATTCCTTGATCCGACGGTGACGCAACCAGCCTTTGGAATTCGTTACCTCCTGAACAACTCCCCGGGGAATGCCACGAACCTGACAATGGATACAGACTCGTTGACCGACCCTGTCGAAATCAACGTCGCGCCAGGTGCTGAAATCAATATCAACTTGGGTAACGTCAACAACGGGTTCATCCCCGATGTTCCCGAGAACTATGGCAATTTGATACTAGCCGATCCACTCCTCATCACCCACCTGGGAAGTGGTAGTCTCATTTTCTCACGTCCTATTACCCAGGCCCCGGCTGAAGTTGAGGGCGAGGCTGAAGTTCCAATGAGTCTCACCATTGATGAAACCACTACCGGCACTGTCTCCTTCCTGGCAGCCAATACCTACACCGGCCCCACTACCGTCAATGGTGGTATCCTTCGCCTCCGCAACGGACAAGCGATCAATGACGAAGCAACGCTGGCAATCAATAACGCCGTTGTGGACATCCAAGAAGATGAGAGCGTTGGTAACTTATTCATTGATGGTGTTCGTCAGGCACCCGGAATTTATGGAAGCACGGCTTCACTGGCCCCTCTGGAAAACCAGCAGGATACAAACTTCTCCGGCCCTGGAACCATCACTGTCCTTGGCGTCGCTACCGATACTGGTGCCCCGGAGATCGTAAGCATTATCAATACCGGGACTTCGATCACCTTGACTTGGACTTCCAATCCCGGAGATGCTTACAGCGTTTTCTTTTCTACGGATCTCAGGAGCTTTGATGACGAACTCGATGATGGAATTCCCGCCTCGGCCGACGCCGGTGTCACAGCGTATACTTTCCCTCTGACTCTGCTCGGTGCAGACGTAGAGAAGGCTTTCTTTAGAGTCGTTAAAAACTAGATCTTAGCCGGTAATCCAAAGGGGCTTGAGGGGTCTTCCCTCAAGCCCCTTTTTTCTGTAATCGCAGAGTCACTATCACTACGGCATGTCGCCTCTTCCCGTGACAACGAAGGTAAACTTGAGACTCGACCTCCCATCGGTAAACCGGAGATAAACAACACACTATATGAAGCACCTCATCCTGCGGCTCGCGCTCCTAATACCCTCCTTTCTCCAGGCCGCGGAAAAGCCCAACGTCCTCTTCATCGCCATCGATGATCTTAACGACTGGATCGGCTGCCTCGGCGGACACCCGCAGGCCCTCACTCCGAACATGGACCGTCTTGCCTCTCGAGGCGTCCTTTTCACAAATGCTCACTGCGCTGCACCAGCCTGCAAACCTTCCCGCGCCGCCATCTTCAGCGGACTCGCACCAGGCAAAACCGGCGTCTGGTCAAACCGAACCAAATCACTGGCTCAACTCAAGCCGGATGTCCTCAAACTCCCCCAGGTTTTCGCCAAAGCCGGCTATCGCACTTTGGGGACCGGAAAGCTCCATCACAGCAGTCGCTCGGAGGACTCCTTCTCGGAGTATTTTAAAACGGAACAACGCTGGGCACCCATCACCCGCGAGGCAGCCGATTACACAAAAAAAGAACTCCCAAGCAAAGGAACTGATAATCCACGCCACACCATCAAAGATCCCACCGGACGAAAGGTCGTCCTCCCACTCAATCGCATGCCCTCCGATCGGGCTCCTTCAAAAAAATCAGGTGAGTCATTTGATTGGGGCCCGTGGGATGTCCCTGATTCAGAATTCGGCGACACTAAAATCACCAACTGGGCCATCGAGCGGCTCAAGGAAAAGAAGGACAAACCACTCTTCCTCGCCCTCGGCTATTATCGCCCGCACATTCCGCTCTGGGCTCCGAAACGATTCTTTGATCGGTTCAAAGACAAACCCGGACAACTCCCACCGATAAAGAAAGACGACCTCATCGATCTCAGCGAAATTGGGAAACTCAGAGCACTCGAAGCCGACACCGCCGGCTTGCACAAGACCGTCATCAAAAACGAAGAGTGGGAGAAAGCCATCGAAGGCTACCTGGCCTGCATCACTTACATCGATCATGAGATCGGACGCCTTCTCGACGAGCTCGATCGCTCCCCACACAAAAACAACACCATCATCGTCCTTTGGTCCGACCACGGATGGCACCTTGGCGAAAAACAACACTGGGGAAAGTGGACCGGTTGGGAACGCGCGACCCGGGTGCCGTTGATCATCGTTCCTCCCAAGAACCAAGCCGACCACTTTGCAGCCTCCGGCTCGAAATGCCACCGCCCCGTCGGCCTCCTTGACCTCTACCCCACCCTAACCGAAATCTGCAATCTCACTCCCCCCCCAAATCTCAGCGGTGAATCACTTGCCCCCCTTCTGCTGAATCCATCCAAAGAAACCAATCGCAAGATCGTCACCACTTTCAATCCGGGAAACCACTCGGTCCGCAGCGATCAATGGCGCTATCTTGTTTACGAGGACGGGTCGGAGGAACTCTACGACATGAAAAAGGATCCCAACGAGTGGAGCAACCTTGCCAACCACGCAAAGCTCCTCCCCGTCATTAAAGATTTCCGTAAGGCTCTTAAGGAATTCTGATTCACTGGAATTCGGCGTTGGGTTTCCCCCTTGGGTTGTTATCCTGAGGCTTCCTAAATGCTTCAAATCTTCGTCATCACTCTCTGCCTTTGCCTCTCTCTTCCGGGAGCCGAAGACACCTCGAAGTGGTTTTACCGGGTTTGGCAAACCGAAGACGGTCTCCCTGACAACAGTGTCTCGGCGATCGCCCAATCACCGGAAGGCTACCTCTGGATCGGGACCAATGGCGGTGTAATTCGCTTCAATGGCGACAAGTTTTCTCCGCTCCCTCTTCGCGACATCCCGGACCTGCCCAGCAGACAGGTTCACGCCATGGCTTTGGATAGTTCGGGACAAGTCTGGATGGGGATGGAGCGCGGACCAATTATCCGCATTGGAGAAAATTCATTTCGAACCTTCAACGAATCTAACGGAGTCTTCAACAAGCGGACTTACGATATCAACGAGGATCTTAACGGAGGGCTTTGGGTCACATACTCTAGTCAAACCTGCCTAATCGAGGGAGACAAGGTCACTCGATTCTCCAGAAAACAGGGCATCCCCTCGTCTCGTCAACCGGCTATCGTCAGTGATATCGATGGAAATATCTGGCTATCCTCGGATTCAAAACTCGGGCAAATTCGGGATAACAAATATCACCCAACTAAGGACTTCGGAGACACCCCGATCAAGATCACCGCATCTCGCAAATCCGGACTCTGGCTCACCCACGCCTCAAGCCTCTTTCATTTCAGAAGTTTGGATCAACAAATCCTGATCACAGACCTCCCGCTCAATATTGAAGTCACCACCCTGAGCGAAGACAGCAACGGCGGACTCTGGATCGGAACCCGAAATAGAGGACTCTTCCGCTTCCACGAAAACAAACTGGAAAAGTTGCCCACCTCCCACCTTTGGATCACCTGCATCTCTGAAGACGACCAAGGGAATATCTGGGTTGGCACCAAGGGAGGAGGCTTGAACCTCATGCTTCCTCGGGCTGTCAAATTGGCCAACAAATCCTCCGGCCTCCCCTTGCCATCCGTCCGCTCAACCTGCAGCGATTCATCAGGCCGAATCTGGGTCACCAGCCTCGACGGCCAACTCGCCTATCAGGATTCCAATCAATGGCATCTCTTCGAAAATCTCCCGGAAGGAGCTCACGCCCACTGTGTTGTCTCAGGCTCTGATGGCCAGATTTGGGTCGGAACCAAGGAGCACGGGCTTCTCGAAATCCGGAACAACGAAGTCGTCTCATTCAAAGAGGAAGCCAACCTCGCCAGCAATACCATCCGCTCACTTCTTCCCGGCCGGAACGGAGATCTCTGGGTCGCTTCCAGCTATCCCGACCAACTTCACCGCCTACGGGATGGAACGATCACCAGGATCGAAAGCCCCATTAAGATGAAACCTATTCGGGCCCTGACTGAAACATCTGATGGAACCATCTGGATTGGCACCTCGAACGGACACCTCCTGCGACTCGATAAGCAAAAGTTGATCGACGAATCACAAATTGACGGCCCGATTTTTCGCTCCATCCGCACCCTCCATTCCACTCCGGATGGCAGCCTCTGGATCGGATACGCAGGCGACGGACTCGGACACCTGAAGGACGGATTTTATCAACGTTTCACCAGCGACGACGGCCTCCATGACGACTACCTCTCCCAAATTCAACACGATGACTACGGCAACCTCTGGATCGCTTCCAACCGTGGCCTTTTCCGCATCACCCTCGAAAATCTTCTTTCTCAAAGCAAACACCTCTACTGCCAAAGCTACGGTCGCGACGATGGCCTCCCCAGTATTCAACCCAGTCGCGATTTCGCTCCTTCTTCCACCCGCCATCAAAACGGAAAACTCTTTTTCAGCACCCACAGCGGCCTCCTCGAGGTCACCAGCGACGACGCCATCGACACCCGCCCTCCCCCGCTGGTTCACCTCGAAACCATTACCCTCGACAACCAACCCATCGCCCTTTTCAAAAAACGCTCCATGCTCTCATCCGAGATCGACGAAAAGACCTCTGATCTGAGCACGTCCAACCCCATCATCGAACTCCCCGCAGAGCACGATAACCTCGTCATTTCCTTCGCTGCTCTAAACTTCACAACCCCGGAAAACACCCTCATCCGCTATCGGCTCCATCCCATCGATACAAAATGGCAGGTCATCGACAAGCAACGTCGTGTCACCTTCCCCCGCCTCCCCGCCGGCGACTATCGATTCGAAATCATTGCCAACAACGGAACTGGAAAATGGAGTGAACACGGAGCCTCGGTCAACATCACCGTGAACCCCTTCTTCT
>CBFHQJ010000084.1:0-21699 GCA_965657795.1 Akkermansiaceae bacterium | reverse complement strand
CCGGTTCCTGGGACCACTTCACTCAAAGAAGTCGCTGATCTCAAAGCGGGCAAGAATCGCGGTTTCATCGTTCACGTTCGTCTTGACGATGGCCAGGAATGGACTGAAAACGCTGGAACCCTGAGCGAAAATGGTGTGACGATGACCGGTAAGGAGCACTTTGCAATTGGCAGTGTCTCCAAACTTTTCACGAGCGTTTCAATTCCCCGGCTCTCGGAGACCGATGCCCTTGATCTGGAAGCACCACTGACCGATTTTTTTGATTCGGAACTCCTTGGGGTTTTGGTCGGTGGAGAGAAAGGAGACACTTCAAAACTCAAAGTGCGTCACCTCCTCAACCATTCCACCGGAATGGGAGACTACATCAACATCGGCACAGATGCGGAGGCCCTGAAACTCTATGGAACGACGGGCGACCGGGTTTACAAGCCGATGGAACTCATCGAACTCTGTAAAAGCTACACCGAGAACCCATCGCAACTTCCTAAAGACCATCCACCTCTTCCATGGAAAACCTTGCGTGGTGATACTCCAGAAGAAACCCTTGAGGACTACGACGCCATGCCCGGAGCTTTTTACAGTAACACCGGATTTATCATGCTGGGGATGATCATCGAAAAAGCCTCCGGGATGAAATATCAGGAGTACGTGAAACAGAATATTCTGGATCCCCTCAAACTCACCGGAATCGGCTTCGGGACCTTGGGAGCAAAATCAGATTTCACCGGTTACGCCACTGGAATCGTCACAGAATCCGTGGTCATGTCTCCATCCTTTGCCTGGAACGCGGGCGAGATCATCGCAACCGCCTCCGACCTCGCCGATTTTCTGGATGCAGCTTTAGCGGGTAGACTCTTCAAAAAGGAATCAACTCTAACCTTCTGGAAGACCAAGGGTTTTCTTCCCCTGATGGGCGTGGATTTCCTACCAAAGTATGGTCACGGCCTGATGCGCAAGACAGTGGGAGACCTCGAGATCTTTGGACACGATGGCCAAACCTTCGGCGCAACAGCCCTGGTGGCCCGCTGTGAGAAACTGGGAGCCACTATTGTGCTGGCACGAAATGATTCCCAGCAGAGTCTCATGTGGGCGACGGCAGTGGGCGTGCTGGGAACTCTCAAGGAGGAACTGGAGGCGCAAGATGCCGCTAAGGCGACTCAGTAAAGCCGACGATCAAACTTTGTAACTGCCAAAAATCGAGAGCAGAATACCGAGTCCGTCATTCGGAGTTTCTCCTTTTTCAGTGAGCGCGCTGAGTGGAATCAAGTTAAGAACAGCTCCTGTCAACGCGCTAAGGCCAATGCCCTGCAAGACAAGCTCAAGGTAACCGAGCCCCGGTTTGAAAAACTTGTCAAAACCGATCACCGAATAGATCGCGAAAAAAACAACTAACTCAATCCCCGGACCAGCGAAGTAGACCAGGGCACTTTTCCACCGACTCCAATTCGTCCCGGTAAAGTGAGGGAGGATATATCCTCCAATCGGCATCATCCTCAGTTCGACCTTCGTTTCATGATAACGAAACTCCTTGATGATTTTCCCGTAACCCACCACGAATTCTTTAACTTTCCATCCCACCAACTTCGAGACCATGGCGTGTCCAAGTTCGTGCAAAAAAGTCAGAGGAATCCAAGCAAGAATGAAGACAATCGCCGAGAGCTTCTTCGGCTCGTAGTTTGTATAAATCTCGAGCGAAAATCCCAACAGCACCAGAAGCAGGAAGACGTAGTAGGTGATCTTCTCGCCTTGGGTTGATGGCCCGGTGTCCTTCGCGTAGTCGATTTCCAGCATGATTATTTCTGGTCTCAAACTCAACGTCGAGGAGTCTGCGAGTTTGCACCAAGCAAGTGTCGTTAGGACAAAAAATCCAAGCGTGGTCTTTGACTTTCAATGACCACGAATCGCACCAATCTTCACGAATTTCCCCTTAGAAGCGGGGTCCCAAGAATCGTGAATCTTCGCGCGATTCGTGTTCGAAATTTTAGCCCCCTTATTCAACGGTAGCAAACTTACGCGCAACCACTTCGATGGCCAAGGTCTCCAGTTGCTCGTCTTCGAGACGCTCAATCGCTTCGATTGAAAATCCTTGGGCCACAAGGCTGCGTGCATCCTTTGCGGTGATGCCACGCGCCATGAGGTAGAAGATCTCTTCATCACTGACACGTGAGGAGGTGCTTCCATGGGAGCATTTCACGTCGTCAGCATTGATCTCAAGACCGGGCATGGAATGAGCTTCACACTCGTCGGTCATCATAAGATTGCGACAAGTTTGGTAAGCGTCAGTTCCGTGTGCGCCCTCATCAACGAAGATGAGACCAGAGAAGATGGTAGTCGCTTTTCCAAAAAGGGTGTTTTTAAAGAGAAGATCTGAATAGGTGTTCCGGGCACCATGATGCTGGAAGGTCCGCTGGTCATATTCCTGACCGGTATCCGGAAGCGCGACCGAAAGAATCTCCGACTTGGCATCAGCACCATCAACGGTCGAATAAGTCTCTTCACGCACCCACTTGGCACCAGTGTGCACGACCGCGAGTTTGGTGTGAGAAGAAGCTTGCAGAGTTGAGTCGGCAAAACGAATCAGCTTGCTGCGGTGATTCAATTCCTGAGTCACAAGGCAGGTCACTTTTGCGTTTTCAGCGGCCCGAACATCAGTCGCGGTCAGAACGACGGCAGCAGAGTCGTCGACGGAGATAAAGCGCTTCACCAAGCGAATATTCGCACCAGCTTCGGCTTCGATGACGACACCCGGAAGGAACAACCCCTCACCCGAAACAAAGTAAATGAGTTCCAGCGAAAGGTCCGTCGCACTCCGGACGTGGAGAGTGTGCTTGGACTTGGCAGTGTGAAGCGCCGCCAGTTTCGGAGAACCAAGACGGGACGTTGGGCCGAAGGAACCTTCGACCAATTCGGCCGACTCAGAAGAACCTGAGACGAGCTCACGGTTGGCAAAAACAAGACGGGTGAATCCTTCCAGGGGCTCAGGAAGTTCACCGATCGTTCCGGCTCCAACGGTCTCAAGACCGGAAAGATTTGCCTCTTTCCAGGAGCCAAAGCGCCAGTTCTCTTCGGTGCGAACCGGCCAATCAAGCTCCTCAAATTCCTTGAGCGCGGGAGATGCAAAAGTAGCAGACATTAAAATGAGTGTGTAAGTGTGTCGGTCCGTTTTTCGAATCAGGACCAAGATGGATTTAGCCGACGGAACCCTCCATCTCGAGGTCAATCAGGCGCTTGAGTTCGACCGAATATTCCATCGGGAACTCTTCGACGAGGTCGTTGATGAAGCCGTTCACGGCGAGCGACATGGCCTGCGTCTCGGAAAGTCCACGCTGCTGCATATAGAAGAGCATCTCTTCGGAAACCTGACTCACGCTCGCTTCGTGCTGGGTGACGTGCTGGTTTCCTTTCACCGAGATCGCCGGATAAGTATCAGTCCGGCTATTAGTGTTGATGAGTAAGGCATCACATTCGGTGTTGTTCTTGCAGCCTTTGAGGTGCTTGGGAATGTGAACCTGACCACGATAAGTCGAACGACCTTCGCCGACCGAAATCGACTTGGAGATCACATTTGACGTCGTGTTGTTGGCGGCGTGAATCATCTTGGCACCAGTGTCCTGGTGCTGGCCATCGTTGGCGAGGGCGATGGAAATCACCTCTCCACGAGCCCGCTCGCCTTTCATGACGACGCCCGGGTATTTCATGGTGAGACGTGAGCCAATGTTGCAATCGATCCAGCGGATCTCGGCATCTTCGTGCGCAAGGCCACGCTTGGTGACGAGGTTGAAAACATTTGAGGACCAGTTCTGGACTGTAATGTATTGGATCTTGGCACCCTTCATTGCGACCAGCTCAACCACTGCGGAGTGGAGAGTTGCAGTCTCGAATTTTGGAGCGGTGCAACCTTCCATGTACATCACCTCGGAACCTTCGTCGGCGATGATGAGCGTGCGCTCAAACTGGCCGAAGTTCTCCGAGTTGATGCGGAAGTAAGCCTGCAGCGGATGCTTCACCTTCACCCCGGGAGGAATGTAGATGAATGAACCGCCGGACATTACGGCTGAGTTGAGAGCCGAAAATTTGTTGTCGCCGGTCGGGATGACTTTTCCAAACCAAGGGCGGAAAATTTCCTCATGCTCCTTTAAGCCTTCCGAACAAGTCACGAAAATCACGCCTTCATCAGCGAGAGCTTCCTTGACGTTCGAGTAGGCGGCTTCGGAGTCGTATTGTGCCTCCACACCTGCGAGGAAAGCGCGCTCCTGCTCCGGCACTCCGAGGCGATCGAAAGTTTCCAATACCTCGGGAGGAACATCATCCCAAGAACGCTTGGGCTGGGCGCCATCGGAGAGGTAATAACGGATTTTGTCGAAGTCGATGTTCTCGAGATCCTTGGTCGCCCAGTTAGTGGGCATGGGCTTGGACTCAAAAGTCTTCAGCGCCCGGTGACGGAACTCATTCACCCAGGCGGGCTCATCCTTCACCTTCGAAATGTAATCGATGGTGTCTTTGGTCAGACCATATCCGGCATCGAACTTATGGCTCTCCGGGAAGGAGAAGTTGCCGACGTCGTCTTTCTCAAGAGCGACCTGTTTGACGGTAGCGGTTTCGGAATTCATGGGGTTGTGCGGGGGATTGGATTAGGCGGTTTTGAGGAAGTCGTATCCGCTTTCCTCGAGTTCGAGAGCGAGTTCGGCTCCACCGGACTTCACGATCTGACCATCGGCCATGACGTGAACGTGGTCGGGCTTGATGTAGTCTAGAAGGCGCTGGTAGTGGGTGATCACCAGGAATCCACGGTTCGCGGAACGCATCGCGTTAACACCTTTCGCCACCACCTTAAGAGCATCGATGTCGAGGCCGGAATCTGTCTCATCAAGCAAGCAGTAACGTGGCTCGAGCATCATCATTTGGAGAATCTCATTGCGCTTTTTCTCACCACCGGAGAAGCCTTCGTTAACGGCGCGGCTGGTGAACTTGCGGTTCATCTCGAGCTCGTCCATCTTGGCATACATGTCCTTGTAAAACGCGACCGCATCGATCTCCTCACCTTCGGGAAGACGGGCTTGAAGAGCAGCGCGGAGGAAGTTGGCATTTGAAACACCGGGAACTTCTGCGGGATACTGGAAGGCCAGGAAGATCCCGGCGCGGGACCGCTCATCAACTTCGAGTTCCGCGATATCCACTCCGTCAAGAAGGACGCGGCCCTCGGTCACTTCGTAGTCGTCGTGACCGGCGATGATCTTCGAGAGGGTTGATTTTCCGGATCCGTTGGGACCCATGATGGCGTGCACTTCTCCGGCTGGAATCTCAAGGTTGAGTCCTTTCAGGATTTCATTTCCCTCAACAGAGGCATGCAGGTTTTCGATGGTTAGGCTCATGGTGTTTGGAGAGTCTTATTTGTTGCCGAAGATTCCCTTCAGGCTGATTTCAAGGTGGCTGACCTCGGTTCCTTTCGGGAGTTCGAGAATGTCCTCGAGTTTAACTCCTTCCTTGAAAACGACGTCGTGGATCTTACCGGACTTCTCGTCCTGAAAGTGGCAGTGATCGCTGAGGTTTGGACAGTAGCGCGACGACTCGCGGTCGAGATTGACCTGCTTTACGATGTTGTGACTCACCAGCGCCTCGAGACAGTTGTAAACCGTCGCCAGCGAGATTGTTGGCATTCGGTCCTGGGCGCGAAAGAAAACGTCATTCGCGGTGGGGTGGTCACGATCCCGTAAGATGACGGCGAGCACCTCACGGCGCTGCTTGGTCATCCGCAAACCCTCAACTTCCGAAGGAAAATCCTCCGGCTTCAGGTCTTTTTTGTTTGCGAGGGAGATCATCAACGGCGGGAAGCTATGCGCAATTTCTAACAGGGCAAGTCGAAATTTGGAATTATTCTAATTCGTAATACTTAAGGAAATCTGATACGTAAATTCCTCAATGAGATGGCCCATTTACACTCTCGCACTCCTCACAAGCGCGGTCACTGCAGGGGAAACCGCCAAAGTCCTCGCGGAAGCCCGCGCAGCTGCCAAGATTCCCGCTGCCGCAGCAGTGGCCTTCAACTCTGAAAACACCACCGCTTTTCACTTTGGAGGAACGACGCGATCAGACAGCGCGATCGCGGTCAAAAAAGACTCCGTGTGGCACATTGGCTCTGACGCGAAAGCCATGACCGCCACCTTGATAGCCATTCTCGTGGAAAAAAAGATCCTCAAATGGGAAACCACCATGGCGGAAGTCTTCCCCAAAATGGCGGACGGGTTCCACACCGACGCCCGGAAAACGACCATCATTCAACTTCTCTCTCACACCGCCGGACTCCCCGCCAATCCGGACGGCGCCCAACGATTCCTCACCCGCCATGAAGTCACCAGGATCGGACTGAGCCACAAACCCACGAAAGGATTTCTGTATTCCAACTTTGGCTACATCATCGCGGGCGCGGTGATCGAAGAGCGACTCGAGACCACTTGGGAAAAAGCGATTCAAGAACATCTCTTCAAGCCTCTCGGCATCACCAGCGTGGGTTTCGGCCCACCGAAAGGACCCACTGCCATCCACGGTCATTGGAAAGGAAAGCCAATCAGCCACGACAACCCTCCCATGTATGGTCCTGCCGGCGGGCTTCATCTTTCCCTCGCCGACTGGGTACTTTTTTGTCAGGACCAGATCAAAGGCCATCACGGCAATGGAAAACTCCTCACCCAAGCCGGTTACCAAAAACTCCACACCCCCATCAAAAACAATTACGCCCTCGGCTGGGGTGTGAAACGAAAAGACGGTAAAGTCATTCGCCTGCAACACGACGGCTCCAACACCATGTGGTATGCCCGGGCCAAACTCGACCTGGTAAAACAACAGGGATATCTGGTCACCATCAACACCGCAGGCAAGGAAGCCGTCAATTGGCTCCCAAAAATTGCCGAAACTCTAATCCAACCCAAAAAATAACCGTGGCACTTTCTCAAACCTTCGTTTATCTCGATCTTATGAAGATCATTACCATTTTCTGGGCCCTCTCACTTTCTTTCCTCTCCGCTCAGGACCCTTTCAAGGTCGGCAATTTCACTTTTAAGCCCGCCAAATCCTGGGTCGTCTCCGCACCCAAGAGCCACATGGTGAAGGCCTCCCTCAACCACGGAAAGAAAGACGGGCCACTTCTCAAGTTCTACCATTTCGGCGAAGGTCAGGGGGGCGGCGTCAAAGCCAATATCCAGCGCTGGAAAAAACAATT
Source organism: Akkermansiaceae bacterium (assembly GCA_965657795.1). GTDB lineage: Bacteria > Verrucomicrobiota > Verrucomicrobiia > Verrucomicrobiales > Akkermansiaceae > SW10. Next base: position 14,483 of record CBFHQJ010000084.1, on the reverse strand, counting down.
CGAGAACGGTGAGGCCAAAGTCACTCCCGAGGAAAAAACCTTCGGCGACCAAAAGCTCACTATTGTCTCCATGACCGGCACCTACATGGTCGGCCCCATGATGGCTCGCAACAAGACCGCCACCCCGGGCTACATGCTCCTTGGCGCGGTCATCCCCCACCCATCCGGCGATGTTTTCCTCAAAATGCTTGGCAAAGAAGCCGACGTCAAAAAGACCAAGGCTGACTTCGAAAAACTCATCGCAAGCGCTTTCGAAAAAGCTGCGAAGTAGCAATCACTCTTCTACCAGAACCTTGAGCCGGTAGAATTTTTTGCCAGCCGCAGGAGTCGTGAGGACGATCATCTCTTCTGTCCGCTCAATCATTCCATCAGGAGCCGGCTGCCAGTCGCCCTCAAGACTAGTTGACTCTTCGAAGCTGACCATCTCGTCGACCGCCAAGACGTTCAGCGGGATCTCGTAACGAATCGTCCGGGAATCGTTTGGATCTGTTCCAATCGTGCCCGGCATCGGGCTGGGAGCACCCGGGTCCAGCTCGAGGACAAACTCCATCTGGTTATCGATCCCGTCCATGTCGGGATCAGCAGTAGGGCCGGTGATGGCAGGATCTTTCAGCTCTTCCTCGGTGAAGAAATCCGCCATGTATAACTCAAACGCAGGAGGATTTCCGACTGGTTCTTCGACGTTCAAGGTAAGGGTGTAAGGAGCTGTTGTCCCATTCATGCGACTCGTGAAACGATAAGCAAAAAGGGTGATTTCATATTTCCCGGGTTCGGTTGGCGTGCCAGCAACAGTCATCACTCCGCTTTGTGGTCCGAAGAAATCAAGTCCCGGCGGAAGAGCCTCCACAACACCGTCAGTGTTCGCACTGGCATCCCTCAATAGGTATCGACTCACATTAAAGGACCACATAAACTGCTCTCCCACTCCGACGGTGGCCGTTTCGGTGGCTCCATTCAGGGGGACAATCATCACCGACTGACCGGAAAGGGCGTGCGTCCCTAAAAAGCTCACCGTGACCGGCGCCGCGAATTTGACACCGCCGGTTGCTCCGAGAAACGGGCTCAGGTTCTTCAAAAACGGCAGACGCTGGGTCACCATGGCGAGGCTGCTCGCCGTGACATTGACAGAGCGTTCGTAGGCGATTCGATAATTCATGATGCTAAATTCCTAGTTGCATCCACAGCCCCCGCCGCCAATTCCATTTCCTCCCTGGGAAGCCTCCCGGGAAAAATACATGTGGTCAGCCATGGCATCGCCGAGAGGATCGCGCTCGGGCGACATCACTTTCGAGGCCAGGTTTCGGCGCTCAGCCGGAGTCGAAACAACCGTGCAGGACGGCAGAAAAAGCAAAAGCGCGAGCGCTGCAAAAATTTTATGAACCAAGGACATGTCGATGAATTTGAGAACTATAAACGGGATGATCTGTGGTCTGGAGAAGAGCTTCCACCCTGAAACTTCGTTCGACGGCTTCCATGCCTTTCTTCTCACCGATAATACAAGCATTCGTTGATAAGAGGCCCGCTGTCAAACAGTCATCCGCCAAACAGGATGCCGTGAGGAGATTATTCTCAGCAGGCCATCCGCTACGAGGGTCGATAATGTGGCCGAACTTCCTGCCCCCGATCATGCGGAACCTTCGCCCATTTCCGGAAGTCGCCAGGCCTTTCCCACTCACCGCCAGCCGAAACGCCGCCGCGTCCTCCTCGCGCGCATCTTCGATTCCGATCACCCAAACCGGACCATTGGGCGGTTGGCCCAGCGCCGCGACATCGCGACCCAAATCAACCAGGCAATCTACAATATCGAGACGCTTCGCAAAGTCGATAAGACGATCCACCGCATACTCTTTTCCAAATCCGCCGATCTCCAAAGCCATCCCTTTTTCAGGGAGGAAGACCCGACCATTGCCCCACTCAACCGTCGGCCATGAAATCAATTTCTTCGCTTCCTCGATTTCCTCGTCCGAGGGCATCCGGTCTTCTCGTCCGGCTCGATCCCACAAGCTGGTCAGCGGAAGCGAAGTCGGATCGTTCAAGCCCTCGGAAATTTCAAAAGTGTGCTCACAAAGTTTCAGGATTTCTTCGTCAGCGCCCGTGATTTCCACCGCCGATCGTCCCGCTTCCGCATTGATCCGGCAGAGCAAACTGGTCTGCTTGAATCTCGACCAGCGCTCTTCAAAGTCACGCAACCAACCCAGCGCCAATTTACGATACTCCTTAGCGATCTCAACCGACTCCGCCCGAAACTGAACTTCACACACTGTTCCCAGTGCCTTGAATTTCAATTTGAAAAGCCCGCCGGTCAGGTTCGCATTCATCATTTCATTAGAAGCGAAACTGCGCTCCCAATGAGAGAACGTTTGCCGAGGGGAAAAAGGATGCAGGAGTTTGCGAATTTAATCCGTCCATTTCGTAGCGCTCCCACTGAAGATCGAGCGTCATGTTGTCAATCGGCTCCCAGGCGACGCGCACTCCGTAAGTCAGGGCCTCAAACTTGGAGAGACGATAGTCCGAGGAATAATTCGGCCCGCCACCATCGATCCGGTCCGTTCCATCGATTCCCGTTCCCGTGAGCGAAGTGAAATAAAAGTCGGCCTGGCTCTGGCGGTAGTAACGGAGGTAGGGCGTGAGACTCAATCGTCGATTGATCTCCTGAATCCACTTCATCTCAAAAGTGTGTCCCTCCACGCTGTTGGTATTTGCGAAAAACCGATAGGAACAATTAAGCGCCGCATTCGCCTGACGGAAGTAGTGACGCACGCTTGCCTTAGTCACAAAACGATCCAGTTCATCAGGCCGGTTTTCGGCATAATTAAAAGTTCCGTCTACCGGGATCGGGCCGAACGGCCCATCGACAATGACCGTCTGCTGCTGCGAAATGCGACGATAAGGATCACTCAAATAACCGCTGTTGTGACCATAACCAAAGTTGAGATCCACGATAGAATTTTGACTGAGAATCTGGGAAACCCCAAAGTTGAAGTCAAAGGTGTCCTTGTCTAAGTCGGTCGTGTTATTGGTAAAGGGCGTCGTCAGAACCTCGTCAAAAGCAAAAGCCACCCCCGCCGTCACCGTGGTATTTTTCTGGTTAAACTGACGGCTCACTTTTCCCGTCACCGCATTTGAACGATAATCGATCTCCTTGCTGTGGGCATACTCGAAGGACAGGGTGTATTCGTCCACTTCGTGCTCAATCGTCGCCACTCCCACCCGGCGCTCGTCGGTAATCGTCTGGAAAAGCCAATCGTCAGGATCACCCGGCGCGTGCGTTCCCGTCGGAGTCATTCCCGTCAAGCTATCGACCGCCAGCCGCAGACTCGCCGAGGTCTTGCCCCAAGCAATTTCGTAATCCAGATAGTGCGACTCGACATCGATCCGGCCATCGTCCTCGTCATAAAATTGGTAACGATAACGAAGAGCCTCCTGCGAGGAACCCGTCCCTACCGAGAGAACCGGAAGAGCGGGAAAGAGAGCACGGCGAAAAACCATGCCGCATTAATCCTCACCTTCGCCTGTCGTGTCGATCTTTTCTATCACCGCATCTTTGCGCAAATCCACTGCGAGGGCTTGCAAGGCGTTCCGTCGCTTCCGTGCCAGCGCCCGGTTTTCGAGTTCCTCCTGCACCTCTTCAAACGGCACCACCTGCTCGGGCTTGAGCTCGACAACTTTAACCAAATGCATTGCATGTTCATAAACAATTACCGGTGAGACCTCTCCGTCTCGCATGGAAAACAAGGTCGCCTCGAAAGGATTGGTCGGCCGGTCCAGCGAGATCCACCCGAGGTCCAGCTCGCCGGTCGATTTCTCGGTCTCACGCTTGGCGATCTCCTCGAAATCCCCTCCCTCCAAAATCTCTTCGCGGATCGCACACAGTTTCGAAAAAACCTCATCCGCCGTGGTGTCCTCGTTCAGCGTTTTCATCAGATGCAGGCTCCGCGCCTCGGCCAGGGTCCGGTATTCCTGCAAGTTCTCTTCGTAAAACGCCCGCACTTCCTCCTCGCTCACCTTATTGTCATCACCGAGCAAATCCGCGATCAACTTGTCCATCCGCAGCGAGGCCGAAATCTCGTGCCGCATCATGTCGCGCTGTGCCTCCAACATATCCCACGACGCCCCGTGCTCGCGGTAGGCATCAATCATTTCCTTCAGCTTCGGCGTCACCTCCTCTTCGGGAATCTCCTCAAAGCGCTTTTCCGCTTCCTGCGCGATCAGAATGGAATCCGCAACCTCCTGCTCGGCCTGTTCATAGAATTCCGGATCGCGCTCGCAGCAAGACACCTGAACCCTTTGCTCTTCCGCCGTCTTTACACGGTGAAAGGTTTCTTCCACCAATTCCTGATCGACCAATTCTCCATTCACTCGAAGCATGCCGAACCCTTGCCCACCGATTCCCAAAACGCCAACCGTTTTTCAAGCTCCCTAAAAATACGGAGGTTGGACTTTAGTCCGACTTCAGCGCCCCAAGCCTTCAAACCAATTCGTCATTGCACCTTCCCCTCCGAAACCCGACCCTTCCCCCCGTCCATGACGGAAAATCCCTACCAGCCACCAAGCACTCCCGCGGTCACCCCGCCTCCACTGCCCAAGGCCCCCCCAGAAATCCCAAGAACGCCTTGGAATGGTTGGTGGACCCTCCTCTGGGCCGTTGTCATTTTCTTCGCCTGGCAATTCGTGGTCAGCGCAGGCCTTCTCATTGTAGCATTCCAACAAGAGGTCTTCCGTGACCTGTCTGATCCCAAAGAGCTTGAAAAGGAAATCCTGACCCTCGCCTTCGACGGCGACATCACCGGCACCCTAACTTTCCTCTCCATTTTCTTCGTCTGCCCGCTTTGCTGGATGGTCGGCAAAATCCGCACCGGCTTCACCGGGTGGGAATATCTTGGCAATGATCGCGCAAAGTGGTGGCACTGGCCTTTTTGGGCGGCGGTCACCGTGGCCTGCGCCGTTCTATTCGGATTCCTTGCCCCCTATCTTGGCGTCGATGGCCCGGATGACTCCATGGTCAAAATGGCCAAATCCACCCAGTTCCCCATCCTCCTCTTCCTCGGCGTCGCCATCGGTGCCCCGCTCGTCGAAGAATTCATGTTTCGAGGTGCTGTCTGGCGTGGTTGGCGGGCCTCCAAGCTCGGCCTCTGGGGCACCCTCATCCTTACCTCACTCTTCTGGGCCATTCTGCATGTGCAATATCCCATGGTCATCATCGCCTACATCTTCTGCCTCGGCATTCTCCTGGGGCTCGCCCGCGAAAAAACCGGCAACCTCTGGGTCCCCGTCTGGATGCACGCTGTCAACAACAGCATCGCCACCATCGAAATGCTCCAGCTCTAATCAAACGGAGGGGCTGTCTCCAGCCTGCCCACCCACGGATCGGCAAAGACAATTCCCTTACTTGGCCTTTCGCCGGGAATACCCAAAGCCGCGCTCCGCTAGATGCTTAATGATTTTCCCTCATGAGACTAGGGTGCCATCTTCGTTTGGAGCAACGGATACAGACTTTCCATTTTCGACTACGCAGATTTTGACAGTGACGCCAATCAACCTGAAACGATTGGCGAGGGCCATCGGTTTCACTGAAGAACAATCTTACTGCTCAGAACCCGGAGCCACCCTCGTAATCTCGGCTCTGTCCGATAGCTTCGACGGAGAACCTACCATCACCACGAGCACCCTCGTTACCGACGGAACCTACACTAACCTCTTCGGTGGTACTCCTTCGCGTTTCTGGAGCCCTGGCCGATCCCGATCTGGATGGGCGCAACAACCTCCTCGAATACGCCTTCAACGGCGACCCCAAGTCAGCAAAGACCACGCTGCCCGGAGAGCCAAAAATCATACGTGCCGATGGTCAGAACAAAATTCGCTTCACCAGAGACAACTCCAAATCAGACCTTCAATATACCCTCACCCGATCCACCGGCCTCACTGGCAGCTGGCTTGAAGTGCCCACTACCTAAGCGTCAACCGACGGCACTCTTGAAGTCCGTGAGCTCATTCTCGATCCCACTCAGAAACAGTTTTTTAGAATCGAGATTTCCTGGTGACGTTCCGCGATTGCTTTCATAGGCTCCCGCTCCATGAGAATCCTCCTCTTTCTTTTCGCCCTACTCGGCTGCGCCTTCGCCAGGAAAAACGTTCTACTGATCTGCATTGATGACCTGCGGCCCGAACTAAGGTGCTTCGGTGCCGACTACATCCACTCGCCAAACATCGATGCCCTAGCCGCCCGCGGACGTGCCTTTACCCGCCACTACGTACAGGCACCCACCTGCGGAGCTTCACGTTACGCTCTTCTCACCGGAACCTACGGGCCATCCGGAAACGGCGCCCTCTTCTCCCGCGCCAAAAATATAAAAAATGCCTCACTACCCGCCTATTTCCGCCAAAACGGTTACACCACTGTTTCTGTGGGTAAAGTTAGCCACCACCCCGGCGGCCGTGGCGGCTCCGATTGGGACGATAATTCCAAACCCGAGATGCCCGAATCCTGGGATCGCCACATGCTTCCCTCCGGTAAATGGCAGCACCCGCGCGGCTGGATGCACGGCCTCGCAAATGGCGAAATCCGTAAAAACGCCAAGGACATGGATCTCTTTCAGGCCACCGAAGGTCCCGATGACATCTACCCCGATGGCCCTGCCGTCGACGAAACCCTCAAGCAGCTCGACCAACTTGCCGCTGATAAAAACCCCTTCTTCCTCGCCACCGGTATCCTACGTCCCCACCTGCCTTTCGGCGCTCCCGCCAAATACATGGTGCACTACAGGGACGCTAAACTTCCTCCCGTCGCTCACCCCAAAAAGCCCGAAGGAAAAACCACTTGGCACGGCTCCGGCGAGTTCATGAAATACAATCGTTGGGGAAAGAACCCCAATACCGATCCCGCCTTCGCTCTCGAAGTTCGCAAACACTATGCCGCCTGCGTCACATATGCCGATGCCCAGGTCGGAAAAATCATCGCTCGCCTGAATAAGCTCGGTCTCGCCGAAGACACCCTCATCGTTGTCTGGGGCGACCATGGCTGGCACCTTGGCGAGCACGCCATTTGGGGCAAGCACGCTCTCTTCGAAGAGTCGCTTCGCTCCCCCCTCATCATCGTCGACTCCACCGTGCAAAAGCCTGGCACAAATACGGACTCCATCGTAGAAGCGATCGACCTCTTTCCAACCCTCTGTGACTTGGTCGCACTCAGGAAACCGGACTTCCTCGATGGAGTCTCCCTCCTCCCCATCCTGAAGGATCCCGGAGCCAAGTCCGACGACACCGCCATTTCTTACCACGGCAAAGCCCGCACCGTCCGCACCTCGACCCACCGCCTCATCAAACACAGTAAAGGCCACCTCGAACTCTACGATCACACCACTCCGGAAGGAGAAACCAGAAACATCGCCTCCGAGAACACAGCCACCACGAAAAAACTGCTCTCTCACTTAGAATAGCAGCCACAATCGATTACTGGAAGATGGCCAAATCTTCCGCTCCCCTCTCACTCTTTCCATGATCACCGGGACCTCGTTCCGGCTGACAAAGATTCGTGGTGCCCGCTCCAAACCCTGCCTCGCCCGACAACATCTCACTTGCGTCAAAGCCTCCGCGGAGATCTCCAACGGCTCTGTCGATGGTGACGAATTGAGTTCAACCGAGATCATTTTTCATCCCGGTGAAGTAACCGGCCGTAGTTGGACGACACCTCTCGGACCAACTTCTTCTGCCCATGGCTCTCGCGGGGGGCGGAAAAATGCTAACCTCGGCTCCATCGAATTTCGTCAAAACCAACCTCGAGGTCATTAAGCAATTCCTTCCAGTGCAATTTGAACTCGAGGAGGCGGAGCGGGGATGCCACTTCATCTCGGTGAAAAGTGGGTCGCCTAGAAATCGAGGTAAATCTCGGTGCGGCGGTTGGCGCGCCTGCCGCTTGGGTTGTCTTCGCCATCGGCGGTAGCATTGGGGCGACGCGGCTTGGCCTCACCTTCCGCCATCGCCACAAGCTGCTGTCGGGGAACACCCACGCCGAGAAGGTATTCTTCGACCGCTCCCGCACGGCGCCCGGAAAGCTCGTTGTTGTATTCATCGGTTCCCAATGAATCGGTATGACCGGACAGAGTGAGCTTTTTATCGGGATCAATCTTTAAGAGGCCTGCCACGATATCCAGCTGACGTTGCGTTCTGGGAGTCAGGCCGTCTTCATCAAAACCAAAGTAGAGGATCAAGGTATCTCCCCCAGTTGGATTCTTGACGAGCGGGGTGTAATGTACATCGCCACCGGCCACCCGGTCCGCATAATCTGCGAGGAGGGAATCGAGATTTACTTCGGTCACCTGCCAGGGTTGATCGACTCCTTTCCTTTGCACATTGAGCCCGAAGTCGGCAGCTTGCTCACCCGTCTCATCTTCAACGTGTACGATAAATCCGGCGGTCAATTCACGGTTGAACATAGCCCGCAATGGCTTCTGTGGCCGGAGCTTGTACTTGGCTTCTTCGAAAATAATGCAGAACCCGGCAATCTTGGCATCCGAGACGAGTTCGGGATCCACAAAGGACTTGGCGTCATCAAAGTTCTGCTCCAGGGCTGCTCTTAAAAAGGCATCAGTGATGCCAAGCGAATCCACAAAAACCGCTTTGCCAGGCACCTTCTGATCGGGGAGCTTCATTTTATCGACGCCCCAGCCCCCGGTGTTTCCCCGGAGAAGGTCGAAGTAAATTCGAGCTCCTTTTTCACCCTCAAAGTTTAGCGCCCAGCGAGCCTTCCGATTGGCCTCCAACTCACCGATTTCAACGACCGGATCCATCGAGCTGAGACGAAAATCTCTCATCGTAGCAAGATCACGAAGCCCCTTGAGTTGAGATTCATCCAAAGCCTTTCGGCCGATGAGCATGCTGGCTTTTTCGAGGTCGGACTCCTCCAGAGATTTTCCGATCTTTTCCAGGAGGATTTCGGGCCTAAGCTCCGCCGCGCCCATTCCGGCATCAATGAGCACCTGCTCCGGCGTCGGAGGCGCCACGCTATCCAGAGGTTCTGGCTGGGGCTCGGGCTCGGCATCGAAGGGATCAAAAGGCTTTGGCTCGACCACCCCGACCACCGGTTCACCCTCCGGTTTTTCGGGCGCCGATGTTTTCGGAGGAGGCGCTTGATTGGAACTGCTCGCCTGAAACAGATAGACTCCGGTTCCCAAAAGGGCAGCGGCTACAAATGCCAAAAAAACAAATAAACCAAAATTCGAGCGAGGTTCGTAGGAGTCATAGGTGCTCATTATGAGAAAAAGGGTTAATCAGTTGGTTCCTTGGTCCTCGGAATCCTGGGGAAGGTAACGGTCCTCGCGGGCTGATTATTACGGCGGATTTGTAGAGTGGTCTCGGTCACCGCCGCCCCGGACACGAGATTAAAATAGAACTGCTGGGCATTGCTAATTCGCAGTCCGTTAAATTCAAAAATATAGTCGTTCGGCCTAACTCCCTTTTGGTCGGCGAGACTCCCGGGAGCAACTTGTTGAACCAAAACACCCCCGTAATTTCGATACGCCGCAGGCAAATCCCTGACGGCAATTCCAATGGCATTGAGGATGGCTTGATCAGAAGCAAGACGCGCGTTCTCGGCAATCTGCTGGCCTTGCTCGAATGGATTGGCCTCACCAACAATTGCTTTCAAATTGATCACCTTGTCCTTTCGCCAAACGCTGATGTCAGCATCTGAACCAACCTTCGAGCGACGGATTCGATTAAGCAATCCACGCGCGTTGGTGACCCCCTCGCCTTGATAGGCCAGAATGATGTCATAGGGCTCCAGGCCCGCGTCCGAGGCAGGAGATCCCGGTGTAACACCGGACACCAGCACCCCTTGGCCGGAAAAATTCAGATCGTTCGCGACATGCTGCTTCAAGTCACGGGTTGCCAGTCCAAGGTATCCATGAATGGGACGCCCCTTATCTAAAATGTATTCCAGAGTCCGAACGACATCGTTGGCGGGAATGGAAAACCCAATCCCTTGGAAACCGGGATTCTCACGATCCTCGCTGTATATTGAAACATTGATCGCGATAATTTCACCAAGGTGATTGAGGAGCGGTCCGCCGGAATTCCCCGGGTTAATGGCGGCATCAGTTTGGAAAAGGTCACGTTGATTATCCGAGAGCGAACGATCCCTCGCCGAGATACGGCCGACCGTGACGGACTCTCCAAGTCCAAAAGGATTTCCCACTGCGATGGCAAGTTGGCCAACCCGAACGGCATCGGAATCACCGAACTTCAAAGGATAAAATTTCTCATCGGGATCACCACTTTTGATGCGCAGAACCGCGATATCGAGAAGCTTGTCCGAATTGATCAAAGTGGCGGGAAGAGAACGGCCATCGTGCAAGGTGACCCGGATTTTCTGGTGACCTTCAACGACATGATGATTGGTGATGATATGCCCCTCCTCCGAAACAATGACTCCGGACCCAAGTCCCGGGGTGACCCGATCACGCTCGTAAATCCTCCTGGTATAACGATCAATGACACGCTCACGCTTGAGGATCTCGGTATCGATGCTCACCACTGCCGGAGTCACGCGGTCAACGAGCGCCACCATCTCGTCATTGGCGCGGATCAGGCCCGGGACCAGGCTGGGATCGATCGCCGGTTTGGTCTGCAAGGTCGCGTATTCGCGAGCATACTGCTGGTCGGAATTCTCGGAACCAAATCCAAAAATGGGCTCTCCGTCGTGCCACGCGCGGAAGACGTGCACCGATAAAAACGCACCGATAAAAACGAGAGAGAGAACAAGAAGTCTTTTGAGGGCGTCACTCATTGGAAAATTTGGGGTTGGTAAATCTTAGTCGCAGATCATTGCTTGTCATGCCTCATCGCAAAGCAAATGGTCAAAAGCAAACGAAGGATCATTGGAGAAGCGATGACAGGCCGTGGGATTTTCTTCAATTTGTCTGCCGCCGGGACTCCAAACCCGCTATGGAAGCCTTATGAAAATTCGAACCCTCCGTATCGACGAGTGGGATCAACTGGCCGGGCTCATCTTTCACTCCACCAACGACTGGTATCAGAAAAATCTAAATCGAGGATGTTTCGGCGGTGACAACCCCTTGGTCTGCCGAATTTTCCCGGAAGTTTACGAAGCTCTGGATCCCGGATGTTGCCTGGTCGCTGAAATCGATGGAACTCTGGCCGGTTCCTGCTTTTACCACCCCCGCGACACTCATTTCGCGCTCGGAATCATGAATGCCGACCCACGCTTCTCCGGCCGCGGCGTTGCGCGGGCTCTTTTGCAAGAGATCATCAAGCGGGCCGGAGACAAACCCGTGCGCCTCGTTTCGAGCGCCTTAAACCTCGATTCCTATTCGCTTTACACAAGAGCGGGATTTCGCCCTCTTACAATCTATCAGGACATGATCTTTCCGGCTGAAGTCAAACTTCCCCCGATCTCCAAAAAAGTCCGTGCCGCCACTCTGTCCGATCTCCCCGCCATCCTCGCTCTTGAAGAGGAAGTTAGCGGCATCTCCCGGGAAGAGGACTGGCGATACTTCCTCAATGATTCGTCCTCAGTCTGGCGGGGCTTCGTTTTTGAAACTGACGGTCAAATGACAGGTGTCTTGTTTTCGGTGAATCATCCCGGCAGCCGCATGCTCGGCCCGGGCGTCATGCGGGACTCCGATGCGGTCTTCGAACTCATCATCGCCCAGCTTGCCGGTTTCGGCGATGAAACTCCTCTTTTTCTCGTTCCCGCAAACGAGTCCACATTGATTCAAAATCTATACCAACTGGGGGCCCGCAACTGCGAAATCCACCTAAGCCAGGTGCTTGGCGAAGCGAGCCCCCCAAGCGGCATCACGATGCCGACCTTCATGCCCGAAACCGGATAAACGAATTTTTTCCAAACTCTTTACACTTTGAGGTGTCGCAATTGTGAGAGACTCCTCCTCACACCCAGCCCCATCACTCCATGAAGATCCACCCAGCTTACATCGCCGCTCCCGTTTTTCTCATGGCGGGAGTTTTCGCAGGCCGGGAATTTTTCCCAAAGATCCTCCCCGCCCCGGAACCCGATCCCCCCTCTCTTTCTACCCGCGGCAAGCGCAAGATTATTCGAGTTCAAAGATCTGAAAAATCCGATTTATCCGCCTCCTCGACCGACATCAAAGGACTTCTCGAGTTGGTAGACACCAGTGACCCTTTTCATTCCTCAACCCGCCTGCGGGCGGCCTTGGGTGACCTCAGCCCCGGCGCGCTGGAATCCCTCCTGCTGGAGATCGACGACTCTCTCAAAAATGATGCGCGCAGCTATACCCTGCGGGTGAGCTTGATCAACCACCTCGTCGCCAAGGATCCCTTCCACGCCCTCGATCTCGTTCTGGCGCACGAAGATCCTTCGTTCAAGTCAGGCTTCATTCAGACCATCATGCGGGGAGCGGCCCGGGTCGATCTCAACGCGGCGCGCCAAGCCATCGCTCTCATTGACGATCCCAGAACCAAGCAACTCGCAGAAGTCGCACTCATCAACACCGACGCCATGTCCTCCAGCGAGGATCTCGTCGCCCTCCTCGAGGGCAGTAAAATTATCCCGAGTTTCAACAACTACCAACACGGCATGATGTGGGGTAGCTGGGACAACAGCTGGGGCGGTGGATACTACAACTACTCCGTGCAGGCTTCCGGAGCCTTGGTCAAACTTGCCCAGCAGGATCTCGCCGCAGCCGAAAAATATGCCCGCGAGTTAAAGACCAACCACGAGCGCAACAATGCCATGATGCAAATCGCAAATGGCTTGGCCCAGTCCGATCCCGATCTTGCCTTGGAATGGGCCCGCAATCTCGAGAACAGCCAGTCCCGCAATCAAACTCTCTCTAGCGTGATTGGCATCATCGCCAGTGATAATCCCAACCGGGCCATTACCCTTTCTGAAGAGGTCACCAACCCCCAGCAACGCAACGGCATTATCTCAACCATCGCCAGCAGCTGGGCCGCCAAGGATCCGGGAGCCGCCATCAAGTGGCTCAAGACGCTTCCTAAAACAAAGGCCACCATTCAGGCGGCATCCAATGCCGCCGTTCAGATGAGCCAAACCGATCCGCTTGGCGCCATCGCGGTGCTCGAAACCCTCCCGGGCACGAGTCGGCAAAATTATCTTTCGAACATCGTCAACAACTGGGCAAACCGGGATTTCGAGAGAGCTAAAAATTGGATCATCAAACAGGATAATCTGGGCACGCTACAACAAGTTCTTCCCAACGTTCTCTCCAACTGGGTCAACCGTGACCCCGCTTCCGTCGCCAATTTTCTGGCCAGCAAGACAAGCGACGATTCTGCCAATATCTTCGCCAACCAATACTCCACGATCGGAAGCTACTGGGCCAACAAAGACCGCACCGCGGCCCTCAACTGGGCAAATGGTCTGGAAGACAAAGCCCTCCGACAAAATGCCATCGGAGGAATTTATCAAACCTGGGCCAGCGCCAACCCTGCCGATGCCGCCCAACATCTCGGATCGATTTCCAACCCCGAAGACCGTCAGCAACTCCTCACCAGTATCGCCGGGAGCTGGGCCTCCCAAGACCCGGAAGCCGCCCAGGACTGGCTTAACACGCTACCAGGAAATGAAAGATTCGAGGCTGCCCGATCCACCATCTCCTCCCTCAGTCATGCCAGCCCGCGCACGGCAGCCGAGCTCTTTGACAGCATGGCTCTGCAAGCGGCAGGCAACGAAGAACAGGTTCAAAGAATCAATCAACAAGCCTCCAGTATCGCCTCCAATTGGAGCAATCACGCTCCGAAGGAAGCGGCCGCATGGGCAGCCGGCATCACCTCCGAAGACCATCAAGCCAACGCCTACCGGAGCATCGCCTCCAACTGGACTCAATTCGATCCCCCCGCCACCGCGACTTGGATCGATACCCTGCCGCCCGGGACGCCCCGCGACCGGGCCACCGAGCGCTTGGTCGATCATATCAAACAACAGGATCCTTCCGCAGCGTTCGATTGGGCCAATTCGATGAACGATGACAACCAGCGCTACAACTCGATTCGCAATGTTGTGAATCAGTGGAAGCGCACCAATCCGGAGGCCGCTCGTGAAGCCATCGGATCAGCCTCAATCACTCCCGATCAATAAGAGAAACTTCTCGGCCAAATCAAGTGAGTTGGAAGCGCACAGTTCTACCGTCCCGGTTTGACTTTCCGCTGCCGAAACCCGGCCTCCCAGACTTCGATCCCGCTTTCCCCGGGCACGTAGATTCCGTATTTAAAATACGTCCCGTGCTCATCGTTGTTGCCCAAGGGCCCATTTGCGTCAACCTTCCGGGTAACGTTCTGATTTGTAGTGACTTATAAGTAAAATAGCGCCATTTTTTCTTGACATAGCGAGCAAGTCGGCAGGCTTGGTATGTTAAACAACCTGATCGGTTCAAAGGCCACCGACCGCTCAAAACATTCTTCGACAAACTTCACCAATTGGCAATCTCGACCTGTCTCATCATCCATCAAAGTCGCAAGTTCTCCGC
>CBFHQJ010000083.1:0-22192 GCA_965657795.1 Akkermansiaceae bacterium | reverse complement strand
AAGAGGTGGAATGTCTTCCTTATTGCTGCGGTTCTCGGCTACCTGATTGGGCGCTTGGTACCACCGGCTGCTCCCCATCATTGGAGCGGAATTTACGAGGGGATGACTTTTGAGGGAGTCTATCAAGAGGTACCGGAACTGCGGGGCTCAATGAGAGAGATCAAAGGCTTTGATATCACGCGGGCCCACACCGGGTCACGTTTCTGGGTGCTGCAAGTTTACTATGATGAAGCGGGAAAGGTCAGCAAGGTTGAGCGGGAGTTTGTATGGGGGTGGTGATTGCTTAGAGGAGCAGCATGACCAGAGCCATGACGGACATGCTCAGATTCTCGGTGAGAGTGACGGTTGAAACCGGGACGTCGAGGATCTGACCCATGCAGGCGCAGTTGATTTGCTTGCCTTGCCGCATGGTGTTGAGAACTCCGAGAGCACCGAAGGTGAGAATGACGATGGTGGCAAGATAGGTGGTCTGAGGTTGCCAGCGAGCGAGGTAGGCGAGGCCGAGGGCGAGTTCCAGGAAGGGATAGGCAAGTCCGTAAGCGCGGGAGCGCGCGGCGAGGAGATCATACTTGGCAAATCCGGTGGCAAAGGAGGACAGGTTAAAGAGCTTCACCATTGCGAAAACGAGGAGAAAGAAGCCCATGAAATCGTGCATCCAGACGTGCCAGGACCAGCTTGCTCCGGCGGTTTGTCTCGCAGCAGCTCCCAGGGCTGTGGTGAGGATGATGACAAACAGAGGCGTGTAAGCAGACAGGCCGGGCTTGTTTTCCGCGGGTTCGGGAGGCTGACTGCTGCAACACGATTTGGTTTCGGTGGTGGAACTCATGATTCTGTCGATACGATGGCCGGAAAAGTGGAGCGTTGCAAATCAGAGATCCGGTTCTAACAGTAGCGCGTGTCTTCCTTGATTCGTGCCACCGGTCCGTTTGCCCAGCCCAATGTCCGTTGGTATGCTTGGTTTACGACTTTGTTTAACGCCCGGTTTTATTATCCGATCCTGGCGATCTTGTTTCTCGATCTGGGGCTGACGCTTTCCCAGTTTGTGACCTTGAATGCGATCTGGGCGGCGACCATTTTTTTGGCGGAAGTGCCGTCGGGAGCGCTGGCGGATTTGATCGGGCGCCGCAAGCTCTTGATTTCGGCAGCAGGCTTGATGGTTCTTGAGATGCTCGTGCTCGTGGTGGCTCCGAAGGATGCGGGGCTGTGGTTGTTTGGGTTTTGTGCGGTGAACCGGGTCTTGAGCGGCTTGGCGGAGGCGGCGGCGAGTGGCGCGGATGAGGCCTTGGCTTTCGACAGTTTGGAGAAGGAAGCGGATTGGGATGAGGTGTTGGAGACGACCTTTAAGCTGCGGTCGAGCGCGATGGTGGTGGCGATGGTGGTGGGCGCCTTGGTCTATGATGCGGGAGCGATTGGGCTGGATGTTGAGTTGGCGCATCGGCTCCCGATTGTCTTTTGCCTGATCCAAGCAGTGGCGGCATTTGTGGTTTCCCTGAAATTCAGGGAGGTCAAAGAAGGAAACACGGAGGCAGGGTTTGCGGCGATTTTTGCGCAGACGTGGAAAGCAGCGAGATGGGTCTTCACGACAAAGACGGCGATCTTGATTGTGGTGGGCGGCCTTTTGATTGACGGAGTCGCCAGGAACTTTGCGACGATTAATAGTGAGTATTATCGCTTGATTGAAATTCCCACTTTTACCTTTGGATTCATTGCGGCGGGGGCAGCGTTATTGGGGGTTTTTACGCCGCGCTTATCGAGATATCTCGTGCAGCGATTCTCCCCGATGCAGAACTTTGTTTTCACAGGAGGGTGGATGTTTGGCTCGCTCTTCCTGCTGGGCCGGGTGTGGGTTTACTGGGGCGTGCTACCGGGAGTCGCGGTAATGGTGGGGCTCTCGCATTTGGGATTTTTGATGAGCCGCTACTTGAACCGGTTGGCGGATTCCAGTCAGCGGGCCACGGTGCTGAGCGTGAAAGGGCTTCTCTTTAATATCGGCTATGGGACGGCGAGCCTCGTTTTTGCAGGAGCAGTTTCGTGGCAAAAGAGAGAGGCCGAAATGACCGACAATGAAGCGCTGATTTGGACTCTGGAAGGGCAGCCGTGGGTTTTTGTGGCGCTCTTTGTGGTCTTTTTGGCCGTGGCCCGCGTGCTGCGGCTGCCGAGGGAAATTAAAGGACGAGGCGAGAGATAATTGTAAAGACGAGGACTGCAACCGCGACCGTCGTCATGGTTCCGCCGGTTTTACGCGAGGCTTCGTCATAGCGATGGAATTCACCATCAGGTGTCTTGTCCTTGCTATGGCTGA
Source organism: Akkermansiaceae bacterium (assembly GCA_965657795.1). GTDB lineage: Bacteria > Verrucomicrobiota > Verrucomicrobiia > Verrucomicrobiales > Akkermansiaceae > SW10. The sequence goes on along the minus strand of CBFHQJ010000083.1, from coordinate 19,890 downwards.
GGTGCCAGGCAATGGCCACTCCGATTAGACCGCCAAGAATCGAAAAGCACCAACCGGAGAAGATGAGGGCCTTCGGAGCAGGTTTCCCTTTTTGAAGGCGGGCGATTCTTTCTTCCCGCTCTTCTTCGAGTTTCGATGAATCGACCCCGCGTTCATTGAGAAGACGGCGGGCGTGGGCCACGTCAAACGCGCTCCATTCAGAGGCGTGGGTGATGACTTCGATTAATTCTTCATCGGAAGAGCTGAGAAGGTGGTGGTCGGCCGGGAGTTCGGATTTCAGGCTGTCCGCTTCCAGAGCGTTGCGAGCGGCGGTGTGATCCAAAGTCCGGATGGTGATGAAGGCTTCAAAGTTGTCGCCGGCTCCGACCGAGGTTAGATCGAAGCCTCCTTCTTCGGTGATGACCTGATGGGCGATGCCGGCGTCATCAAGCACAGTCACGACATGCTTGAGAGCGCCGGGATCCTGGGCGCGAAAGAATTCAACGAGGTCTTCTTGAGGCATACCGGGAATCTAGATCCCGGCGTTTGAAACTACGAGATCAATCAGCGGCGACCGCGGTGATCGATCTTGCCATCGCCATCGCGGTCTTCGCCAAATTCCATGGGCATGGTCCATTCGATTCCCTGCCGACGTCCTTGTTGCACGTGGTCGCGGTAGTTCTTTTTCGCGGTGGTCTCCGCGAAGGCTTCATTGGCTTTCAGGAGGGCCTCTTTGAGATCGTCTGTTTTGGTGTCGAGAGGGAGTGCCTTCACGATCTTTCCTTTTTGGCCGTAGGTGTTGGGAATGATAATTTTGATCCCGGACTTTGATCGATCGCCGGTGAGAATGCTGGTCCAGGTTTTGGGGTCGGTTTCGAAATCATAGTGGAATTTTCCGATAATCGTTGGGTCGTTACTGACTGCGGCAAGAGACTTCCGGGCAGCGGTGATTTCGTTTTCGGTGCCGGTGACCAGGACGATGACCCGCTGGTCGGCTGAGGAAACATTGAGCCCAAGGCGGAAATTGGGGAAGTCGGGGACAGCTGCTTCCTCGGCCTTGCCTTTGGGTTTAAAGTTATTGGCAATTTCTCCAAGGGCCGAAACGAGGTCGCCGCCGAGAACCTGGTTTGGGCCACGGCTACTCCTGGAGAGCTTCTTCTTGCCGTCCGGTGAGAGGAGGCAAAAGGCGGTGTTTGCGAAGCGACCATTAAGGTAGCCGCGGACGATTTTTTGAGCCTCTTCACTCTCATAGGAGTCGATGCGGATGCAGACAAAATCGCGGGTGGCTTCGATGACTTTGGGATTGCTGAACTCACGGTTCTGCGTGGCGGTGTAGCCGGGTCAAAAGACGCCAGAGATGCCACTACATTGTGAGGCAACAGCCATAAAGAGAATGGGCTTGTTGGTGCGCTGTGCTTCGGCCAATCCGTCTTCGAGAATGGGATACCAAGCGATGCCGGCGGAGCCGAGGTCGGCGGGAGACTCAGTGAGGTTTTCCGGGCGGGGGCCGCCTCGATGTTCACCTCTGGGCGGCCCTGAACGTTGCGCATGAAGTGGGCTGCTCAGGACGAGAAGTAATGGGAGGATGAGGTTCTTCATAAGGAGGCAATCCTTGCAGAGGAAAGATGAATTGGAGATGAATTGCATGGGTTTTATTGAGCTTGGAGATTTCGTAGCTAGGCTGTCCCCGTGAAAGAGGGGAGCGACGCACTGAAAGGCTGGATTCTGGGACTCGCCATTTTCGTAATGGGAGGGTGCGGGATCGCCTATGAATACACCCTGAGCAAGGTTTCGTCCGACCTGCTCGGGAATTCGGTCCAGCAATGGGCTCTGGTGATTGCGGTCATGCTTTTCTTCATGGGCCTGGGTGCTGAGATCCAGCAACGGCTTCCCGATCGTTGGTTGGTCGATACGCTGGCCGGTTCGCAAATTGTTCTGGCACTATTGGGTGGCTTTGGGCCGCTCTTTTTTATCCAAACCTTTGCTTTTTATCCGCTTCATTTTTCGCTGGTGCATTACGGCCTCATTTCGCTGTGCGGACTCTTGATCGGGCTTGAAATCCCTTTGATAACGCGGCTCAACGAATCGTTCATGCCGGCGATGCGGAAGAATATCGGCAAGGTCTTGCGAATGGATTATGCGGGAGCCTTGTTGGGCGGGTTGTTCTGGACCTTTCTTTTGATTCCAAGGTTTTCGATTACCGAGACTGCGTTGATTTTGGCGTTGATTACTTTGAGTGGAGCTTTGATTTGCGTGGTGATTTTCCGTCGGCAGGCCCGGTTCGGTTGGTTGTGGATTGTTTTAATATTGGTGGCTCTGGCCGGGTGTGTGGTTGGCTTCACCAAGTGCAAGGATTGGGCATTGGATGCGGAGCAGTCGCTCTATCGCGACCACGTGGTTTACACCGCCACTTCGCCCTACCAGAGGATCGTTTTGACCAAGTCGGAGAAGGGAAGCTTACGCTGCTACATCAACGGGCATTTGCAGTTTTCGGAGAGCGACGAATACATTTACCATGAGCTTTTGACTCATCCGGCGCTGGCGCTGAACGGGGGTCGGGAAAGGGTTTTGATTCTTGGTGGTGGCGATGGTTTGGCTTTGCGGGAGGTGCTCAAGTATCCCGAGGTGAAGGAAGTCACGCTCGTGGATCTGGATCCGTTCATGACAGAGATGTCGGCGAACCATCCCGATATGGTAAGGATGAATGAGGGGGCCTTTTCGGACGCCCGGGTCAAACTACGAATCGTTCCGGCGAGCGGAACCGGAGGGACGACTTCGACGCTGATGCCGGATCGTTCGGAACGTTTTCTGTCGGATTCGGTCGAGCTCCCCGAGGTGGAAATCGTGCATCAGGATGCCTCCCGCTATGTCGCTGAAGCGGAGGGCGGGTTTGATGTGGTCATCCTCGATTTCCCCGACCCTTCATCGCCTGGTTTGGCAAAACTCTACGGGCTGGCATTTTACGGCCAATTGCGTGGCTTGTTGAGAAAAGGAGGCGTCATCATTCAGCAATCAACCTCGCCGTGGCATGCGCGGGAGGCCTTTTTGTGTATTGGCCGGACGATGGAGGCGGCTGGATTTGCGACGGTCCCGCTGCATGCCAACATTCCTTCTTTTGGAGACTGGGGTTGGTGGATCGGTGTTTCGTCGGATCAAATGACTGCGCCGGAGCTGGCCGGAAAGCTGCAACGTCTCACCGCGTTCGAGATTCCGACCCGCTATCTTAACGATGAGACCCTCGGAGCGGCTTTGGTTTTTGCCCCCGGCAGCTTGAAATCCTACGCAGACGATATAACCACTCTGGACGACCCGGCCATTTTCCGTCACTACTTACGGGCTTGGAAGGAATCCCCCTAACATTTTCATAAGCGATGAAATCACTCCCCCTCACCTTAAGTCTCATTTTTGCGACCGCGCTGAGCCCGTTTTTGGTCTCCTGCGGCGATGATGTGAATCAGAACGTCAATATGACCGTGACCTCGGAGGCCGCTGATGGCCTGGACCTCAAGGCGGTGACCGCTTTGCTCAAGGAGGTCAAGAATGCCGAGGATCTGGAAAAGAGAATCAACTCCGGCAGCCCGCGGATTTGCAACCTTGATCTGAACGAGGACAACACCATCGATTACGTTAAAGTGTCGGAATATTCGTCTGGGGATATTCGTGGTTTTTCGCTGACCACGGAGCTCGGTCCCGATGATGTGCAGGAGCTTGCGACGATCGAAATCACGGAAGACGGCAATGGCGGCCACAAGGCGCAGACCCACGGAAACAGCCAGATTTACGGCAACAACTACTACTATCATCGCCGTTACGGGGTGGGCGACTATCTCTTAATGAGCTACCTGTTCTCCTCCCATCAACCCTACCGCTCGGGTTGGGGTTATAACAACTACCCTTCGAGCTACAATCGTTCTGCTCCGGTGGATCGGGCCAGCTATCGCACGAGGATGGGGGCAGTCAATACGGGCAGTGTCACGACTTCTAAAACGCCGGCCTTCAAGGGGTCCGGAGCTTCTCCGAACAAGTCGCGGACTTCGAGCAAGATCAAGGCCCCGCTTCGGAATCCGACCGCCAGCCAAAAATCCTTCCAGGCCCGCAATCCTTCCAAGGCGATCCGCTCCGGCGGCTTCGGTTCCCGCAGCGGCTCTTCCAGTTCAGGAAGTTTCCGCAGTTCCTCCCGTTCCGGAAGCTCGTTTGGAGGCGGCAAATAACTTCATTATTTCGATCACGATTATGAAAACTCTTTTTGATTTCCAGTTTCCCGGTGAGTTCTCCGATTGGACCATCTGGATCTATCTCGTTCAGGCTCTCGTTTTTCTTTGGATCGGAAGTCAGGCTTACGTCGTACTTCGTAAGGTGAGTCTTTCCCTACAGCTTGCGGAGAAAGATAATCCGGCCTTTGCCATTTCATTTGGTGGTTTTATGGCCGCGCTGGGAGTGGTGATTGCGTCGGTGATTCAATCGCCCTCGCCGGATGACTTCACCTGGGGCCAGGAGTTGGTCAGTTCCATCATTTGGACCGCAGGTTCGCTCGTTCTCCTGATTGTTGCGCTTCTTGTGAACGATTTCATGATCTTTCCGAAGTTTAAGAATCGCAAAGAGATTCTCGAAGACCGCAACGTCGGTTTGGCGGCGGTGGAAGCGGCTAGTTTCCTGGGAACAGCGATTCTCATTCGCGCTTCCCTCAGCGAGCAGATCGAGCCGGTGGACCTCGGGGAACCATGGCTGACCCTGATTTACTTTGTGGTCGGGCAGGCTTTGTTCCTCCTTTATTCCAAGGTTTATCCCAAGGCAGCAGGAATCGATTTGCATGGCGAGCTGGAGAAAGATAATCCGGCGGTTGGCTTGGCCTTTGGTGGGTCGCTCCTGGCTTTCGCCCTCTTGCTCGGAAACGCCAAGATGAGTCACGATGCCATCCCGACGGTGGTCTTTCTGGCGATTGGCTATGTCATTGTTCTCGGGCTTTTACGCCTGGTAGTGCACGTGATTTTTTCAAGAAAGGTGTCGCTCTCGAAGGAGCTGCAGGAAGACCGAAACTGGGGAGTGGGCCTGCTTGAAGCGGTGATTTCCCTCGTCATTGCGCTGATCGTGATCGCGAGTATCTAATGAGTGATTTTACGATTAGTCCGGAACGGCGGCGTCTCTTCAACGGGACGGTGCTCTTGGGCCACATGGCTTCGAACAGCATCGAATATGATGTTCTCTTGCCGGGTTCCCAGACGCACCTTGATTCCATTTTGGCGTGGTTGCTCACGCGTAATCTTGTGGAGATCTCCGAGAAGAATTTTTATCGGGTCTCGACACTGGGGCACGCGACGGCGACGGCTTTTCGCAAACGTTACATGCGGGTGCTGCGGTATTTTGATGTCTTTTCGGCGGTCGATTTGGGCTCTGGCGAATTTGCGCTCGCTCGTCACAGCGAGTTTGAAACCGAGTCGGCCTGGGGACGATTTTTGAATGACGACCGTTGGGAAGATTTGCGGGTTCCGGTGGGCCAATATCTGGGCGCGGATCCGGTGGAGTTGGTCTTTGCTCACTTTATGCAGGAGGAGCGGTTTAGCTTTGTGGAAGGGGGTTGGGAAGTGTCTCTCCTTGAGGGGCTGATCTGGAATGAAATCGAGGAAATTTGTCGGCACAGCCTCACCATTGACGACCTCGGATATGACGGGGTGAGCGGTAAGGACGTGATCACGGAGGTCGTGGAGCAAGGATTCCTTCTGGTGCGTGAATTAAGCGAGTGGTTTCCGGAGGTGATGGGCCATCTCGCACGGTGGGCTCCTTCGCGTTCGGCTCCGGAGTGGAAACCGGATGGCAGTCTGCAACCGTTTTGGAAGACCCGATGGACTTTGGAGGTTAGCGAGTAGTCATGTGGTTTTTCCGACGATTCACCAAGCTCTTCAAGTTCGAAGGCAATCCGGTGCAGCGCTTTTTGACCGCAGTATTCGCGGCCATCGCCCTGAATCTCGTCTTCGGAATTGCCTTCTACTTTGCGGAACGTGGTATTCAGGAAGGTCTCGGGATCTGGGATTCCATTTGGTGGGCCATGGTGACGATGACGACGGTCGGCTATGGTGACTATTACCCGCAGACCTGGTGCGGCCGCTTCCTGATCGCTTACCCGTGTTTTCTATTGGGCATCAGTCTTATCGGGATCTTGCTCGGCACGGTCTTGGAGGCTGTGGTGGATCATTTCAGTCGTAAAAAGAAAGGCTTACTCAAACTCACTATGAACAATCATGTCATTATTTCAGGATGCCCGTCGGTCGAGCGGGTCGAGAAAATCTTCAGTGAACTCCGCATATCGCTGGGAACCGGAGCAGGCTTGGTGGTTGTCAGTGACCGACTTCGTGAAGTGCCGCAGGCTTTGAAGGAGCTGGGTGTTTCCTTTGTGAAAGGATCACTCCGGGAAGAAGGCGTAGCGGCAAAGGCCAATGTCGGGGAATGTCAGGGCGTGATCGTCTTGCCCGACTCCGGAGAGGCAAATGATACCGAGGTTTATGCCACCGCTTCCTTTCTCAGGAATCTCTTTCCAAATCAGGTTTCACGAGTGCTCTCCATGGTCGAGCATGCCTCCTCGGTCGATCTTTTCCGGAAGGCGGGATTGCGCTACATTTGGGGCGATGGGCTTCCGGATCGCGTCTTGACCCAGGATCTCAATCAACCGGGAATCGGGGAGGTGGTGAATCAGCTCCTGAGTTACCGCGCCGGCTGCGAGCTCTACTTGAGGAAGCATCAATCGTCAGGCCAGCCGTTGAGCAATTTGCAAATTCACGCTCTTGAAAGCCCTCATCAAATCCAAATTGTTGGAATCAAGAGAGGCTCTGAATCAGATCTGAATCCACCCAAGGAGACGGTCTTGCTGGATGATGACGAGTTGGTGATCATCGCCCGAAATGCCGGCGAGTGTGATGAGTTCATGAAGGAATTTGATGCCTAAAGATACGGGTCAGCACAGCCCGCACGGAGTCCACATCGCGATGGAGTGTGCAGGTTGCCGGAGTGATTTTTTGACGGATGCGGATCTGCTTGAAAAGACGATGGTCGACTGTGCCTGGGACGCCGGAGCAACGGTCGTCGATAGTATGATGCACTCTTACAATCCGGCGGGATTGAGTGGAGTGGTGGTGATTTCCGAGAGCCATCTGGCCATCCATACCTGGCCGGACATTGGCTATGCCTCGTTCGATATCTACACTTGTGGAAAGCGGGATTTGGCGGAGGAAATCGCACGGCGCCTGGAAAAGATTTTCCAACCGATCAAGGTCTCCCGGAAAGTTTTTGAGCGGAGACCGCCCGAAAGCTGAAAAGAGGGAGGGCACATTTCGAGTTGCTAGGGGGTGAAAATTGTCTTACAAATTTTTTGAGGCCGACTCACAATCAAAGTGTTGGCATTCCATACACCCATCAATTATCTACAACAAATTAGGACTTACCTTCATTGGGCTGGCGGCCCTGACTGCCCAGTCCAACACTGCGTTGGCGATCGATTTCCAGCCGACAGGCGGAACGACGGCAGCTGGCTATGAAGCTTTCGAATTCACCACCCAAGGTGCCTTTCCTGTGTCGAGCGACTACTCGGCTTTCGGAACCACTGTGACCATTTCGGTTTCCTCGTCCAATGTCGGGGATAATAACGACAATCGCTCCATCACTCGTAATGGGCTGGCAACGGATATCCGTAATGACTGGCTCGGAGTTGATGCCCGCAACACTGCCGGCGGAAGTCCTGAAGCGACCTTCTCAATTACCCTTATCGGACTACCTGCGGGTCAGTATTCCTGGGACAGTATTCTCCACGATGGTGGAACGGGAGCAAGTGGTCCCGGACAGGGAAATATCAACGGCAATATCCGTACGACTTTCCTCGATGCCACTGGCACCGCAAATGGAACCAGCGTCATCAGTGCTGAGAACCCGGGCGGCGGAGCTTCTCCACAAACCCAGTCCAATTTCACCACAAATTTCACCAGTGATGGTTCGCCTGTTTCCCTGACTTTGGGATCCACCGGAACTGGTGGCGATGCCATTTTTGCACTGGCCTCCAGTCTTGACGTTGCTGCGATCCCCGAGCCCTCCACCGGAGTGTTGGGCCTGATCGGTCTGCTTGCGCTGTCCCGTCGCCGTCGCTAGTTGATTGTTCCTCTATTTTTCAAGCGCCTTCTTTGCTCCGGCAGAGAGGGCGCTTTTTGTTTGGTGTGCAAAGGCTGCTGGTCTTGGTAGAATGCGAGATATCGTGATTTGGACTCGCTTGATTCTCACCTTTTCCCTCCTTCTGCCATTGACTGCGAATGGCGGAGATATACCGGCACAGGCCGAAAATTTTGCCCTGATTGATCACGAAGGGGAATCCCACGAATTGGATTACTACCTGAAAATGGAGGGTGTGAAGGGCCTGGTGGTTTTCGTGCAGGGAAATGGATGCCCCTTGGTTCGGAAGCGCATTCCGGAGCTGAATCGCATGAAAGCGAGCTATCAGGGCAAGGGAGTTCTCTTTTGCATGTTGAATGCGAATCTGCAGGACAGCCGGGCTGAGATCGCCAGGGAGGTCGCCGAGTATCAAATCGGTATGCCGGTCTTAAAGGATGAGGCGCAGATTGTGGCCCGCTCGCTGGGTGTGAAGCGGACGGCCGAGGTTTATCTGATTAGCTCAAGAGGTCGCAAGATTGTCTATCGGGGAGCGCTTGATGATCGCTTGGACTATCAGGCGGCAAAGCCCGCTGCCACAAAACACTACCTTCGCGATGCCATTGTAAATCTTCTCGCGGGTGGGGAAATTAAACCGGCAGTGACCGAGGCACCTGGCTGCAAAATCACTTTCCCCAAGTATCCGAAGGGCCTGACTTACACGCGCGATATTGCTCCTATTCTCGCCCAAAAGTGCGTGACCTGTCACACCAAAGGTGGGCTGGCGCCGTTTTCGATGAGCAGTTATCGGAAGGTCGCGGGCTGGTCCGATATGATTTCGGAAGTGATCATGACTCGGCAGATGCCGCCCTGGCACGCGGACCCTGACATCCGGGAGTTCTCGAATGATTGCAGTCTCTCCGCTGAAGAGGCGAACAAGGTGGTCACCTGGGTGTCCGAGGGGAACCTAAAAGGAGAGGGGCCGGATCCTTTGGTGGGTTTGGAAATGCAGATTCCCGATTGGTTCTTGGGCGCGCCGGACAAGGTCATCAAATTACCTTCCCAGAAGGTCGAAGCCGAGGGCGTGTTCGATTACCGCTATGTCACTTTGGACAACCCGTTTGATCGCGACGTTTGGCTCACTGCCACCGAGGTTCGGCCTGGCAATACAAAGGTGCTTCATCATGTCATTGTCACTTCGCATCCAGTGGGCCAGCGGAAGAAAGCAAATTGGATTACCGGCTACGCACCCGGGACGCAGGGACAGCGTTATCCCGAAGGAAGTTCGGTTTTTTTGAAGAAGGGGCATCAATTACGGTTCCAGCTTCACTACACCGCTTCCGGTAAACCCGAGGTCGATGAAACCGAGTTGGGGCTGCACGTCTCTGACAAGCCAGGCGCCAAGATCTTCAAGACCGCGGTGGTGGCCCATTCCAGATTCAAAATCCCTCCTGGTGATCGTGAATATGAGCAGGAGAAAATCCTGCCGATCCAGAAGAATGTCACTCTCTACGCGATTAATCCTCACATGCACTTCCGGGGGAAGTTTATGAATTTCGCAGCAGAGTTTCCCGATGGTCGTCGCGAGATGCTACTTTCGGTGCCCAACTATAATTTCAATTGGCAGCGAACCTATCTCTTAAAGGAGCCGTTGAAACTTCCGGCGGGAACCAAGGTCCGAATTCGAAACGCCTGGGACAATTCTTCCAATAATCCCCACAACCCGGATTCCACCAAGGAGGTCAAGTGGGGCGAGCAGAGTTTCGATGAAATGTTTTTTGCCACTCTGGGATACATCGAGGATTGATCGCAGCCTTGCCGCTGGTGAGGTGATTTGTTTTGTTCCGACATGATTGGAAAATTGTTTGTGATTACCCTCGGTATTACGGGTTTGCTTCGGGCCGCGCCGGAGAAGTGGATCTTTGATACCGACATGGGGAACGACATTGATGATGCCATGGCCTTGGCGATCATCCACGAATTGCAGAGTCGCGATGTCGTTGAGTTGCTTGCCGTGACCTCCAGCAAGGACCATCCGTGGTCGGCACCTTACATCGATGCCGTGAACACCTTTTATGGTCGCCCGGATATTCCCCTGGGCGCGGTGCGGAAGGGAGCGACGACCTTCGAAGGAAAATACCTCAAGGTCGCGAAGCGGAAGAACGGGAAGGGCAAATTGGTTTATCCGCACGATCTCGAAAGTGGTAACGACTGCATGGAGGCGGTGGCGTTGATTCGCAAGACGCTGGCCGGTCAGCCGGATGGCTCCGTGAGCATCCTTCAGGTGGGATTTTTTACGAACCTGGTGAGGTTGCTCGATTCGCAGCCCGACGAATTTTCGCCACTTGCGGGAGAGCAATTGATTCAGAAAAAAGTGAAGCAGCTGGGTTTGATGGCCGGGTCATTTACGCCGATCGACGGGAACAAGCGTTACCTGGAATTTAACGTGAAGAAGGATATTTCCTCCGCGCGCGAATTGGCGAAACGATGGCCGGGCAAGATGGTCTGGAGCGGCTTCGAAATCGGAATGGCCGTGCGTTATCCCACCAAGAGCATTGAGGATGATTTTGGTTATGTTGCCAACCATCCGGTGAAAGAAGGCTACCTGGCCTACTGTGGTCTCAATGGCCGCAATGCCACCTTCGATCTCACCACGGTTCTGCAAATGGCCTATCCGGATCGGGGTTATTTTGATCTTTCGGAGAAGGGCAGGGTGACGGTCGAAAACGATGGCTTCACCTCGTTTGTCTCCGGGAAAGGTGAGCATGTTTTTTTGAAGATGAGCGAAAAACAAGCAGTGCAGGTGGAAGAGGCCTTCGTTCAGATGGTGAGTTCGCCACCCCGAAAATGAGGGTGTGATTTGAAGGCGACCCTGTCTTGTAGTTCCCGCCGAACCACCTATCCTCCGGCCGCAGAGTCATCAGAGACAAACTTTATAAGCGAATGTTAGATCATCAGGAAATCCGGAAGTTGGTTGCAGAGCATGGACCGGCTGTGAACGAAGGTCGTTCGATCAAGCAGTTGATTGACGATGGTGAAATTCCCCGACTTGAGGGATGCACCGTTTTAATGGGCAAGGTTTCCGACTCGGTTTTTGGAGATGCTTTGACGCATCGCGATGGAAGGCCCATCCGCCTGATGTTCCGCAATAACCGGATTTCAACCCACGATGTGAACCGCGGGGCGATTCCGTTTAAGGACCAGGTCCTCGCGGTGAACCATGATCACATGCTGCAGTTGGTGAAGGACGTGATGGGGACTTCGCAATTCGAGGTGGCGGGTTTGGCTGCCAGCTCGACGGTGATCCCGGCGGAGAACCTGACCTTGGTCATGTTGGAAAACGTGGTTCGTTTTTACATGGCAGAGAGCTCGACCTCGACCTCACTCTATCAACACTGGCTTACGGCCAGGGAAGCCGGAACCAAGGTGATGCAGTATGCCGGGCACGAGATGGAAGTGGGCAAACTTCAGCCGAATGGACGCCTTCCCTACCTGATGGATACCCCGAGCACGAAGGACAAAGTGGACCGAACCGTGGATGCGGAATACCTCGTGAATGAAGGCGTATGTACTCCGGCGCAGTATGCCGCGATTCGTAATTCCTCACTGATGGCCTTCGGGATTGTTTCGCAATACTTGTCCGGGCGGGGAATGGTTTTGGTCGATACCAAGACCGAGCACGGAATCAATTCGGATGGTGTGATTGTGGCAGCCGATGAACTTTACACCATGGATTCGTCGCGGTTTTGGAGGCTGGATGACGAAGGGGAAATTGTCACTCGCGACGGAAAGCCGGTGTCCTTTTCGAAGGAATTCGCGCGCGGAATGGTGAAGGATCAAAACGATCAACAGTTTTCCGAAGAGCAGGCCAATGAAATCGCGGTCCGTTACATTGAAGGGTTGCAGCACATCACAGGGAAGACTTTTACTCCTGACTTGCGCCCGCGTGATCAACGGATTGTCGAGTCGGTGAATCTGATCCTGGATCGTCTCGTCGAGGGGTAGCCAAAAGCTCCTGCTTTTGGTTGGCGGTGGGGATGGTCCGAAAACGGGAGCTTTCGGCTACTTCTTGGGGGTGGGATCGGAGCGGACGCCGAATTTCTGGGGAGTCAGGGTATTCCTGACGGGCTTGAGTTGATTCTTGGAAAGGCGTTCTTTGTTTTTGGCGATCTCGTGCCACTGCGCGACCATCTTTTTGACGCGGTCCGGATGCCTTTCCGCGAGGTCGTTGAGCTCGGTGCGGTCCTCGGCCAGGTTGTAAAGTTCCCAACGACCGAGTTTGGCCGAGGCGATTTTCCAGTCGTCGGATCGGAGGGCGCGGTCTTTGTTGAAATGGAAGTAGAGGGGGTTGTGGGGTTCGCGTTTCATTCCTTTGAAGATTGGGAGGAGGGACTTCCCTTGAAGCGGATCGACGATTCTTTGATCCACCATTTTCATAAAGTGCTGCCCCTGCCCTCGTGGAGCCTTCACCCCAATTCTCCGGCCTCCGACCTTCTCTGGGTACGAAGCTTCTCCGACTTCCAGGCAAGTTGCCATAAAGTCGATGAGATGTGCGGGCTGGCGGGTAATGGAGCCGGGTTTTGTTTTGAGGAGGTCTTTCGGGCCGTGAACGATCATGGGCGAAGAGATCCCGCCTTCGTGTTGGTTCTGTTTGTAAAGGCGGAAGGGAGTGTTGCCGACGGAGGCCCATCCGACGTCGTAGCACCAGTAGGATTTGGGGTCCCAGGGTTTGAGTTCCTTTCCGCGAGTACGGTCGAAGGGGCAGGCTCCGTTGTCGGAACAGAACATGATGAGGGTGTTGTCATAGAGGCCCTTTTCTTTGAGGTGTTTGATGAGGCGGCCGACGTTTTGGTCAAGGACATCGACCATGGCGGCGTAAACTTCCATGCGGTCTTCCTCCCATTGCTTGTCCTCGGGCGAAAGGCTGTCCCAAGCGGGAATGTGGGCTGCGCGAGGAGAGAGGAGCCACTTGGCGGGAAGGAGGCCGGTCTTGATCTGTTTTTCGTGGCGACGTTTGCGAAGAACGTCCCAGCCCTCGGCGTATTTGCCTTTGTATTTTTTGACCTCGGACTCGGGGGCTTGGAGCGGGTAGTGGGGTGCGTTGAAAGCGCAGTAGAGGAAGAATTTCTGCCCGGATGGAATGAACTTAATGGCTTTAGGTTCTTTCTCTGAATCTGTTTCCTCTTCGTCAAAGTCTCCGCGGAGGACCAGCCCCGTGGTCCCTGCGGGCGAACCGAATTGGCTTGTCCAATATTCGTCAATCAAGTCGATGGCGAAGTCGGTGATGACGTTTGTGGTGTAAAAAGGTTTCCCCTTGTGTGTCTCAGGAACAGGCCATTTTTCTCCATTGAGGCGGAAGGTGTCGTCGCCCGTGAAGAAATTGGTCGCTCCCGAGAGGTGGCCCCAGTAGCGGTCGAAGCCGAAGTCGGTGGGCTGCTTGGAGAGATGCCATTTACCGACCATCATGGTGTGGTAGTTGGCGGGTTTGAGGACTTCGGCGATGGTGGCGCCCCGTGAAAGGGACTCGCTTCCCGCCTGGTCGCAGTAGAGACCGGTCAGAAGCGAGACGCGCGACGAATGGCACTTTGCGGTGTTATAAAACTGGGTGAAGCGGAGTCCTTCTTTCGCCAGAGCATCGAGGTTGGGAGTGTCGATTTCCGATCCGTAACAACTCAGGTCGGAGAAGCCGAGGTCATCTGCCATGATGATGACGACGTTGGGTTTCGTGTTGGGTCCCGATATCTTGAACTTTTTAACATCCTGAAATTTGAGATCGTCGAAGTCGAGGTTCTGCGAGGAGGCAGGAAAGGTGCATAGCCCCAAAAGAGTGGAAAGTAATATCCGCATTGGTGCGTGATATCAGAAATTCGCGAAATGAAGGCACAAAAAAATCCACCTTCCGCGCCTGATGAAGCGGGAGGTGGATTGCCGAAAGTTCGGGAGATTTATTGAACTTCGATGCGGAAGAAGAGCTTCTCGAAAGTCTGTCCGAGAGCCAGCGTCACCGTTTCGGTGGTGGACGCTCCTTGCGAGGCAACGTTGTCTTGAATCTCTGACCAGCTATCGGTCGAGAGGTCGGTGGAGGCTGCGATCCGATAGATGGTGTTCGCTTGTGAATCCCAGGTCAGGCTGAGTTGCTGGGTGATCGGGTCAAAGCTCATGGCCTTGATGACGAGATCGCTGGGCAGGACTTTACCAAAGCCGGGGGCGCCGGGGGCGGTGGCGGGGTTACTGTCCGCATCCGAGATATAAAAGTCATCGAAAGCGATGGCCTGGCTTGCGAGGTCATTGACGTTCGTAGTGGTCACAAATACGGTGTCGATGATGGGACGGGGAAATCCGAGGAGAAAGACTTCCTGGGGTTCGCGGTCGGACGAGAAGTTGTCGAAGACCGTTTGTCGGGTGCCGCCGGTCGGAGCGACGTGGACGGAGAAGGTGTCGGTCTCGGCCAAGGGGACGTTGTTGACATCGATCCAGACATCGTAGGAGGTGTCGGGTTCGAAGGTGATTCCTGAGTCGGTGATTGGGCCTCCGATGCCATTTACAGCCTCCAACCGGAGGGCTCCGCCTATGGCGTCGCGGGCGAAGGTAACATAAGTTCCAATGTTATTATTATAGTCGGTCGCAAAACGGAGGGCCTTTTCGCCAAATCCCACTTTCGCAAGAACACGTAAATCAGCCTCTGCGCTGCTGTAACAAAAGCGAAAGAAGAGGGTGCGGGTGCTGTTCTCCTGCAGGGCGTGGGTTTGGGTGATCCGACCGGTGAGGTCGGTGCCTCCCGTTGCGATGATGGCCTCGGTATTGCCAATGGTGGTAATTTCCCAGGATCCCTCCGCTGTGAGCCATGAACCTTGGCTGGAAAGGGGGCCCGGAGTGAGCCCGTCAAAATCAGCGATCCAGTTCCAGCCGCTGGCCACGCCATCGATGGGTGCCACTGTGAATGATTCAGTGATGTCAGGTTCGCCATCGCGCGATGCGGTGAGGGTGAAGGTGGTTTCTTCGGTGATGATGACGTTGGTGCTGCCGACTCCAAATTCACTGGTCGCAGTGACATCACCAATGCCTTGGTCGATCGAAAGGGTGGCGTCCTTGGTGGCGTCCCAAGAGATGGTGATTTCATCGCCTGTCACGACTTTCCGGAACTCGGGTGCGAAGCTATTGATTTGGAGAGCCTCCTGCTGATCGTCGAGGTCCGGCATGCCGTTTGCGATGAGGTCATCGAGTTCGGCTTGAGTGAGCGGGCGTTTCCAAACCACGACTTCATCGATGTCGCCATCGACATGGGCAACATCACTGGTGCGAACAACCGCTGCAATCGAGGTGGTGTTCATGTTGTGGCTGTAGCCTGCTGGTTTGTTTGGAATGACAATGGAATCTAGAACTCCGTCGACGTAAACTTGTCGGGTGGCGGAGCCGTCGGGTTGTGCGGTTTGCACGAAGGCGACGTGGTGCCAATCGAGACCGTCAAGCGGGGTGGCAGTGGTAGGCGTGTGATCAAAAAGAGGGAAACCGTTCTTGTCCCGGATGAAAACGTCCACCGAATTGTTTTCGCTTCGGGGCACGGTTCCCATCGTGAAAAGCGGGGTGCCATCACTGGGCAGATTACTTCCCTCGGAGAAGATGCGGAGGTCCGACTGGCCCGCCGCATTGACCCGGGCCCAATAGGCGAGAGTGAATGACTCGTTTTTCATCACCGGAAGATCGTCGGCGGGATCGTGGGTGCGGACCAAGTGGGCCTTGTTGGCTTTCTTGAAATTGAAGGCCATTCCGAACTTTCCGGGGATCTGGTCGGCTGCGACGACGTTCTGGAGGAGAAAATCCTGACCATTGGCCAGATCGGGGGTTTTGTTTCCCTGAATTTCGTCGAGGGGCCAATAAGCTACCAGTTCGTCTTTGAGGGTATCGCCTTGTCCGAAGACAAACGAGGCCGAGAGGGCAAAGATGCCGCAAGTTTTTAATGTGTGCATAGAAGGTGAAAATAACGAATGTGATGTCAGTAGTCAAGAAGGTGGATCGGATGAGTAGGAAACGGCCAGCACTCTGATCAAGTAAGTTTCACTGACCGAGCATTTCGAGGTAGACCCCAGGCTTACGCGATCCGCTCTTTCAAGATTAAGGCTGGCGATAAGATTCAGGTAAACCTTGCTACCGGTGGCGGCCACGCCCTGATGTTTCCGAAATAGATGCCTGCTTGCCCGAGTCGGGGTAGCGATTGGTCATAGGCGCACTTGCCTCTTTCCTTGGGATCATCTAACTGCTTGGCATGAATCGATTCCTTGCAGCTTCTCTGCTTCTAATTCAGTTGGTTGGCGCAGCTCCCAAGAAAGGGCCTTTCAAACAAGTTGAAGATGTTGAAGGCCTCCCCAGAGTGCTTCTGATCGGCGATTCCATTTCAATCGGTTACACTCTTCAAGTCCGCGATTTGTTGAAGGGTAAAGCCAATGTCCATCGTCCGCCCGTCAATTGTGCGGCAACTATCCACGGTCTCAAGGGCCTGGACAGGTGGTTGGCCATCGGCGGCGAGGATAAGAAGTGGGATGTCATTCATTTTAATTGGGGTCTCCACGATCTCAAATACATGGGCCCAAACGGTGAAAACCTCGCCGATCCCAAGGCCAAGACGAGCAAGCAGCAAGTGTCTGAAAAGGATTACGATAAGAATCTCCGTGAGTTGGTGAAGCGTTTAAAGGAAACGGGAGCTCGCTTGGTGTGGCGCAACACGACTCCCGTTCCCAAAGGTGTTCGCGGAAGGGTTCCGGGCGATGCCGCCAAGTATAATAAGATCGCGGCCAAGGTGATGAAGGAAATGGAGGTCGAGATTCACGATCTCTATTCCTTTGCCAAAAAGAACGAGGCAAAGATCCAACGGAAGAAGGATGTTCATTACACCAAGGAGGGCTCGATGAAGCTTGCCGAAGAAGTCGTGAAGGCGATCGCGATTAAGTGAACACGAGCTCCCAATATCAATTTAAACCTGCCTTGTTAATTCCACCGCGCGCGGTATCTCTCATTCTGTTATGAAGTTGATCACTACGATTTTTGCGGTTGCCAGCACTTTTGTTACCATGTCTTCCGCACAATCAACCGGCGCCCTCACTCCCGAATTCCTGTCCGACCTCCGGGACGGGTATGAAATGAACAGCGAGGATTTGGTGCGCCACAATGCCGTCACGAATAATGAGATCAACAAGCTGGCTCTGAATCGCGAGATCATTTCAGGCGAGGACGGACAGTTCAGTCACAAGATCAAGACCAAGGGGATCACCAACCAGAAGTCCTCTGGCAGGTGCTGGATGTTTGCCGGCTTTAACGTGATGCGGCCCAAAGTGATTCACGAGCAGGGCCTTGATGGTTTCGAGTTTTCGACCTCTTACCTTCAGTTTTGGGATAAGATGGAGAAGTCCAATCTCTATCTTGAAGATGTCATCGAACTCCGCAAAGCCGACCGGCTCGACCGCGAGTGGTTACTCATCAACGAGTGGATGGTGGGCGACGGTGGCTGGTGGAATTATGTGGTCGGATTGGTGAGTAAATACGGCGTCGTACCCGTTTCGGTCATGCCGGAAACTCACAGCAGTGAGAACACTCGCACGATGAACCTGGTTCTCGAGCGCCTCCTTCGCGCTCAGGCCAATGGGATTCTGGAGGCTGCCAAGGGCGGGGCTTCGGTCGAAGAACTTCGCAAGCTTAAGAAAAAGGGCCTCGCCGATGTCTATCGCTTTCTCGTGATCAATCTCGGTGAGCCGCCTACCGAGTTTGATTGGCGCCATAAGATGAAGGCAGACAAGGATGGCAAAAAGGATGAGAAAGGCTCTCTTCCTCCGGTTGCCGAAGAATTGACAGAGTGGAAAACCTTCACCCCGCAGTCATTCTACCGTGAGTTCGTGGGGCTTGATCTCAACGATTTCGTCTGTCTCTACAATGATCCCAGCCAGGAGATTGGAGCGCATTTTCGATTCAACCGTGCCCGTAATATGGCCGGAGCCAAGGACATGAACTTCGCTAACATCGGAATCGACGAGATGAAATCGACCGCCATCAAGTCGGTCCTCGCCAACGAGCCGATGTGGTTTGCGGTGAACATGGGCTTCGATCAATCGACCGAACACGGCGTGATGGAAGTCGATCTCTTTGACTACGAAACACTCTTCGATCTCGAGCTGGATCTTACCAAAGCCGAACGCTCGCGTTTCGGAGCGGGCGCTTCAAACCACGCCATGGTGCTCATGGGCGTCGATCTTAAAGAGGGCAAGCCGCGTAAGTGGCTCGTTGAAAACAGCTGGGGTGATGCCAAAGGGCAGAAGGGTAAGTGGACTCTTTATGACGACTGGTTCACCGAGCACGTTTACACCATCATCGTGAACAAAAAGCACGTCTCGCCGGAGACTCTGGCAATCTTCGAAAAAGAAGCCGACGTCCTTCCCGCCTGGTATCCCGGAGCGCAGGGTATTGAAAAAGGCCGTTGAATGCCCATCTTTTCTTTGGAAGGAAACCTCTCTCTCACCCTCGGCGTCTTCGTCCACGAAGGCAGCATTGTCATCGTCTGCCTCAACAGCCTGCGGCTGCTCCTTTCCCATTGCTTGGCTTAAACGGACACATGGTCGAGTGGCCGACATGCCTTAAGTAGACCAAGGAGTAAGTTCCATGTCTATCGCTGAACCTTGCGCCAACGGTGTAAAATGCTGGTGTCGCCAATTGCCATAAACCCCCAAATCTGCCCCACCGAAACCCACCTTCGAATACCGAAAACCATTGGAGCGACTTGGATTCAACAATCTACGTTTACGGAATGCTTGGTAGATAAATCTGTTAAGCATGTGGGTCCATCGAAGTGGTAAACTATCGAAATCTTACTTGATGGGCGATGATGGAATTTTTGACGGTCCCTTACTCGCGATCCACCACCAAGCGGAGAAAGCGGCGCAACGAACCCCGGTCGACGGTGGCCGATCGCATCCCGTCTTCATTGGGATCGGACAGGGTCACTCCGTCGCTTGTCCAGTTTTCCAAATCGGTGCTGGTTTCGACCGTGTATCGGATCCCCTGGGCATCTCCGTGGAACGACATGGTCATCGTGCCTTTTCCCAGCTCAGGTCGCGGCATCTGGGGTGCCAGGTTCATTGAGGGATCGAGATCCAGCGCGTAGGCCGTCAGGAGGTTCACGCCGTCCCCATTCAGATCCTGCGACAGGTCCGTATCATGCGGGAGATCCTGGGCCAGCAACCAGCTCGGCACCGCGAAACCCGAGGCCCTGTCCAACATGACGGTGGGACTTCCTTCCAAAGTCGGGCGAAAGCCCGTGCTGCCGCTGAGGTAGAAGAAGATGCGATTATCGGGCCCGCCTGAAAAACCAGAAGACAAGCCTCCAAAACTAACAAACTCAATATGTGGGGGATTTCCGCCAAGAAAAAGGACAGAGCTGAGGCCGTTGCAGTCACCGAAGGCCCATTTTCCGATCCACGTGACCGAGTCCCCGATCGTCACCGAGGTGAGGGCGCTGCCACTGAACGCCCATTCACCAATCGAGGTGACCGAGTCTGGGATCGTCACCGAGGTGAGGCCGCTGCCAATGAACGCAGAGCTACCGATCTCCGTGACTGAGTCCGGGATCGTCACCGAGGAGAGGCCGCTGCAGCCCCGGAACGCCCTTTCACCGATCTCCGTGACCGAGTCCGGGATCACATAGGCTCCAGATCGACCGGTAGGAAACCGGATCAGCGTGGTCTGCTCGGTGTTGA
The DNA here is from genome assembly GCA_965657795.1 of Akkermansiaceae bacterium. GTDB lineage: Bacteria > Verrucomicrobiota > Verrucomicrobiia > Verrucomicrobiales > Akkermansiaceae > SW10. Next base: position 49 of record CBFHQJ010000083.1, on the reverse strand, counting down.
AGAGCACTCCTTCGACACTGCTAAAATGCAGATTGCCCGCCACCACCTC
>CBFHQJ010000082.1:0-22602 GCA_965657795.1 Akkermansiaceae bacterium | reverse complement strand
AATCCGGCCTCCTTTGAAGAACTCTTCAAAGGCATCGAGCACTGCCTCAAACCTGGTGGACGACTCATTCTGACCACCCCAAACCGCCGGGCCCTCAACAAAAACTTCTTCATTCCAAACCGCTGGGAAGAGCCCGAGGTCGATGAGGAAGGCCACGGACACTGGAAGGAGTATACTCTTGCCGAGGTTTTGGAATGCTTCACCGAAACCTCCTTAGGTATTATTCGGAGCGAAACCGCTTCGTTTTACTCCCACCTCGGGCGCTCCAACGAAACCGGATATTTTCCGCTGAGCGACTGGAAGGCCCATCCCAACAAGCTTCGAAACCTCGCAAAATTCGCGATCAATCCAATCCGCAACCTCCCACTTTTCAGGGACAGCTTGTTTGTGGTGGCCCAAAAAGCCCCAATTGCCGGATAATCTCAAAATCTCTCTCGACAAACACAAGGAGGATTTGATTTCCTCTTCAAAGTCAAATCACCGCAGACACTCATGAAAAAACTGATCCCACTTCTTTCCCTCGGCCTTTTCGCCACTATTCTCCCATCTTGCTGTGGCTTTGGAGGCTGCAAGCGCCCTGGCCGCATCGAGCGCGCAACCGCTCAAAACGGAACGGGTGAGGCTCACATCGGCACCATCCCCACCATGAAGGTTCTCGCTGAGTAAGCGGCCTAATCAACAAACTTTCCAAGACCCGCATTCCTCTCATCGAGGATGCGGGTTTTTTAGGGACCTGAAATCAGTCTTTGCGTTCAAACACCAGAATCGTCCGGCACGGGAGATAAATCTTCAAACGACCTTCGACAGTCGGATAATCGATCGAGCTGTCTGTCCGGTCATGACCTCCAAACTCCGGATCATCAGACGAAAGGATTAACCGGTAGTCGCCTTCACCAGGACTCGGGAATTCATAATCAACCACGGAATTCGAAGGGCTCAAATTCACGGAAAAGACGAGATTACCTCGCTCAAATTGCACGCACTGGTTCACTTGATCGAGGTTCAGCATCTTGGCGGCCGGCGTAGCGAGAACCTTGCTGGCGACTTTCATCATCGCTCCATCAAACGCTTCCAGTTCCCGGTATTTCAGATCCGGGTGATCGGCGAGCGACCACTGACGCCTCGCGTATTGGTAGCTCCAATCATTGCCTTCACGGGGAAAATCAACCCACTCGGGGTGGCCAAATTCATTGCCCATAAAAGTCAGGTAACCTTCTCCTCCAAGAGCCAAAGTCATCAATCGCAAGATCTTGTGAAGCGCCATGCCCCGGTCCACGACAGCGTTGTCATCTCCCTTGCCCATGTGATGGTACATCGCGGCATCCATGAGCCAAAACGCGAGAGTCTTGTCGCCGACCAAAGCCTGATCATGGCTCTCGGCATAAGCGATGGTCTTCTCACCGTACCGACGGTCGGTGAGCGTGTGGTAGATCTCATCGAGATTCCAATCCTCGTCCGGAGTGTGCTTCAACAACTTGATCCAGTGATCGGGAATTCCCATCGCAAGACGGAAATCGAAACCGATCCCGCCTTCGCTCAGCGGGCGGCACAGCCCGGGCATCCCGCTCATATCCTCGGCAATACTCAGCGCGTTCGGATTAATTTCGTGGATCAACTTGTTCGCCAACTGAAGATAGGTCACCGCGTCCCACTCCACCCCGTCACGGAAATATTTATCGTAGTGATCGAAGGCGATATTACCGTGGTGATGATAAAGCATCGAGGTCACCCCGTCGAAGCGGAACCCGTCAAAGCGGAACTCGTTCATCCAGTATGCCACATTCGAAAGAAGAAAGCGGCAGACCTCGGTTCGACCGTAATCGAAAAGCCGCGAGTCCCACTGCGGGTGGTCGCGTTTGTGAAAGTAAAGCCCCTCTTCGCCATCAAAAGATGACAACCCTTCCGCAAAATTCTTCACCGAATGCGAATGAACGATGTCCATTAACACCGCGATCCCCATTCCGTGAGCAGTATCAATGAGGTATTTCAAATCCTCGGCCGAACCACACCGCGAGCTTGGCGCGAAATAGTTGGCGACGTGGTAGCCGAATGATCCGTAATAAGGATGTTCGGCCACCGCCATGAGTTGCACCACATTATATCCCAGCCTCGCAAGGCGCGGCAAAACGTCCTCTGCAAATTCGCGATAGGTGCCCACCCGGAACTCCTCGGTGGCCATGCCCACGTGCGCTTCGTAAATTTTCGGAGCCTTCACGGCCTCCGGAGCCGCATTTTTCCACTGATATTCAGGCGCGTCCTGAACCTGGGCCGAAAACTCCTTCGTTTCCTCATCCTGCTCCACAAAGGTGGCATGCGAAGGAATTCGGTCATGGGCCCCGTTTGTCCCCACAATGTGGATTTTATACAAATCTCCGTGCTTCAACGCCTTCCCGGGAATCCGCACCTCCCAAACCCCCAATTCCGGCGAACGCCGCAAGGGAAACTCCTCTCGCGACCAATCACAGAAATCCCCGGTAAGAAAAAGGGCCTTGGCCCGCGGAGCCCATTCCCGGAACACCCAAAACTCCCCCTGACGATGTAATCCCAGACTCTGATGACTCGTCGCAAAGTCCACCAACGATCCAAATTCGGCCAATCGACCCTCAAATCTGGTCGTCCGCTCCCGAATCGCATCGGAATAGGGAGCCAGCCAGGGGTCAATTTCCACCAAACCGGGAACATCTTTTTCGTCACTCACGTGTCCAGCCTAGCAAAGAGCAAGCCAGAAGACGCAGGGAAACCGAGACATTCGCTTTATTTTTCATAATCATTTAGTTACCTTAACCATCTCGATGGCGAATCGCAGAAATTCCGGCAGATCCAACCCACCAACCCGCTCCCGCCAGGAGCCCCGTGTTGGTTGGATTTCCCGCATGCTCGGACTTCACCAACGCGCTAAAAGCCAGGTCAATTTCCGGGGGCACCGCCGACGCTACGGAATGACCCGCCAGGCGGCCATCGCCGACACCGCCAGTGCCGTCGATCTCTACGAGGACGACTCACTCCACCTCACCTGGACCCGGAGAATCCTGCACTGGGGAATGGCCCTCTTTCTCATCCCACTCTGCTTCATCACCATGATCACCCTCATGAAGGAGAGCGGTGAGGAGCGGATTTTCCAAACGATCTGGTATTCCACCGAACTCCTCTGCTTTGTCGCCGGAATCTGCTCGATGCTCAGTTGGTTCATCGCCGGGATTGCCAACGACCGGCTCCTTTACCTCTACGTGCTGGGACACGAAATGACCCATGCCATGTTTGTTTATTTTTGCGGAGGCAGAATCAGCGCGATTCACTTCAGTACCGAGGGCGGATACGTGATGACGAACAAGTCAAACATTCTCATCGCACTCTCGCCCTACTTCATCCCCTTCTGGTCAGCCGTCCTCATCTCGCTTCATAGCTTCGTCAGCCTGTGGTGGAAAATTCCCGCCGGCAGCCTGATTCTGACCGGGCTCCTGGGCTTCACCTGGACCTTCCACATCGTTTGGACCGTTTGGATGATTCCGAAGGACCAGCCCGACCTCAAAGAGAATGGCACCTTCCTCTCGCTGATGATCATCATTTTTGCCAACCTCGTTTTGTTCTCTCTCATCCTCTGCGCGACTTCACGCGAGGTCCAACTCGCCAGCTTCCTCTTTCAATGGTGGAACAACTTCCTCGATCTCGCTGATCCCGTCCTCCAACTGCTCCCCTTCTACTCTGCCTAGCGCCAAGAGTCGTTTTCCTTTTTCCCATTTGTGGTTAGATTGTAGCCCCGAATGCACATTCTTCTCACTGGCGCCAATGGATACATCGGCATGCGCTTGCTCCCGACTCTTCTGGAAGCCGGCCACACCGTGACAGGAATCGTGCGCTCCATTCCCCGCTTCCCATCCTCTCAATTCCAGCAATTCCTCGACAACGAACAGCTCGTTCTGCTCGAAGGCGATTTTCTCGGAGACCTCCCCCCCGTTCCGGAAAACCTGGACGCCGCCTACTACCTGCTTCACTCCATGGGAACCGGAAGCGACTTCGAGGAGCGCGAAGCCGAATGCGCCCGCCGCTTCACGGCTTGGATCGAGTGTGACCAAATCATCTATCTCAGCGGACTCGTCCCAAAGGGAGAACTCTCCGCCCACCTCGCCTCCCGGGAAAAGGTCAACGACCTTCTCCGCAAAAGCCCGATCCCGGTCACCACCCTGCGCGCCTCCATCATCGTGGGATCAGGCTCAGCTTCCTTCGAAATCATCCGTGACCTCGCCGAAAAGCTCCCCTTCATGATCACCCCGAAGTGGACGACCAACCGTTGCCAGCCCATCGCTATCCGAAACGTCGTCGGCTACCTCACCGGAGTTCTCGGCGCTCCGGAGACTCTCGGTGAAGAGTTCGACATCGGAGGACCGGATGTTCTTTCCTACCGCAAACTCCTCCTCGGTTACGCCTCCGCCCGTAATCTCAAACGCCTCATCATTCCTGTTCCCTTTTTTACGCCGGGACTCTCCGCACGCTGGCTTTACCTCGTTACTGCCGCCAGTTACCCACTTGCCAAATCTCTCGTCCAATCCCTCGTCAACGAAACCATCTGCCAGGACGATCGACTCGCCAAACTCGTCCCGCAAGACCTCCTCACCTACCACGAAGCCATCGACAAGGCCTTTGTCCGCATCGCCCAAAATAAGGTCCCTTCCTCGTGGTTCGATTCCCTCGCCTCCGGCAAGCTCGATCCCGCGTTCCTGCAATCGGTGCAGGTGCCCTCCCACGGCGTCCTCTCTGACAAGCAAACCTTCCCACTCACCACCCACCGCGAGAAAGCCATCACATCCGTCTGGTCGCTCGGCGGCGCCAAAGGTTGGCCTTCGATGAACTGGGCTTGGAGGCTTCGCGGCTGGATGGACCGCCTCATCGGAGGCACTGGCATCCGACGCGGCCGACGCCACCCCACCGAGCTTTTCCCCGGTGATGCGCTCGACTTCTGGCGCGTCGTCCTTTCCGATCAAAAAAACCCGCAATCGACCGCACGGCTCATTCTCGCCGCTGAAATGAAAATGCCCGGCGAGGCCTGGCTTCAATTCGAAGTCACCGCCGACCAACTCATCCAAACGGCCACCTTCCGGCCCCGCGGACTCTTCGGGCGCGCTTACTGGTATGCCGTCCTCCCCCTCCACTGGATCCTTTTCCCACGCATGGCAAAACGCCTCGCTGCCGGTGAATAGAGCGCTGATCTTGGGAAAACAGTCCTTTGAAAGACAAATTTGCCTCTTGGTCTCGTATTAGTTCTCGAACGACTATGAAAATAACCATCCTCACAACCATCGCGTCGCTGATGCTCGCTGGCCTCGGCCTGGCCCGTACTTGGACCAGCGCCGATGGCTCGAAAACTTTCGAAGGTGATTTCGTCTCTTGTAACGACACCTCGGTCACCGTGAAACGCGGAATCAAGCAAATGACTTTCAAACTCACGCTCCTCTCGGAAGAAGACCAGAAATGGGCCAAGGCCGAAGGCAAAAAAGTCGCAGCAGCCGCCGCAAACAAGATTGCCGCAGAGGAATTCGCTGATAGCGATTTGGGGAAATCTTTCCGCAAGCTGCAGAAGTTCGACGGGAAAAAGTTCACCAAGCACGAACTGGAGGAAGCTCCGAAATACTTCCTACTCTACATTTCGGCAAGTTGGTGAGGACCTTGCAAAGCAAGCGCTCCCCAGTTGGCGGAGACCTATAATAAAGAAATTGCAACCAATCCTAACCTCGAGCTTATCCACCTGTCCCGCGACAACTCGGAAGATGCTGCGGAAGCTTGGGCAAAATCATTCGATCAACCTTGGCCATCTCTTATGAAAGAGGACACTAATGTTGAAAAACTCATAATGCCCTACTTCCCTGACGGCCGGATCGGGCTTCCCACCTATCTGCTGATCGACCGCGAGGGCAAGGAAGTTGCCCGAGGCAAAGCCGCTGCTCTGGCCGCGGCCAAGAACGACGAAGATTGATCGAACCTAGTTCCCCCTCAGAGCGATGATCGGAGAATTCTTCGATTATCGCTTTTTTCTACCCGAACACGAAACCAAAGCTACCTTTCGCCATGCTCAAATTAATTGCCTTTTTTGCACTCACCCTCCCGCTCCTTGCCGAGCACGGAGGCACCAAACCCTGGCTGCGCGAGATGCAGGATCTTTACGAAAAGCAACGGGCCCAGGTTCCCAATACCAGGCTCAACCACCGCTGGTCAGCCGATAAAGGAACTTTCCTTTTCAAGCTCACCGAAGACGGTTCCGATAAATCATTCCAGCTGGACCTAAAAACCGGCAAGGCCACCGAGGCTCCCTTCTCGTCCAAAGAAAAAAACTCTCTCGACCCGAAAGCCTACGCTTCGGGTCCAGGTCGCAACCGGGCCAGATCCTCCGCCAAATCTCCAGATGGCAAATGGGAGATCCGACCCGGAAACCCACCCGCACTCAAAAATCTCGCAAGCGGCGAGATCAAACAACTCCCGCCTCCGCCAAAAGGTTCGCGCTATGACTCGCGAATCCATTGGCATGCCGATTCATCCTGCTTCTACCTCACCCACCGGACCCAGCACCCCACCTATCAAGTCCATCTCGTTGATTCGTCTCCCAAAAACCAACTCCAGCCCAAGCATATCGTCCACAATTACGAAAAGCCCGGAGACAAACGAAACATTTCCACCCCCGTCATCTTCTTCACTGACGATCGCAAGCCCATCCCCGTCAGCCCCACTCTGATCAAAAACCCCTACTCCATTTCAGATCTCCGCTGGCACGAGAAAGGCCACCGACTGACCCTCGCTTACATCGAGCGCGGATTCGGAAAATACCGCCTCATTGAAATCGACGCCGACACCCGCTTCCAGCGCATTCTCGCCGCCGAGGAATCGGACAAATTTGTCCACGTTTTCGAGCACTGCTACTACCGCTTTCTCCGGAACCAAAAGGAATTCCTTTGGCTCAGCCAACGGACCGGCTTCAACCACCTCTACCTGCTCGATCGCAAGTCAGGCGATGTCATCCGCGCTTTGACAGAGGGCGATTGGGTCGTTCGCGATGTCGTCGCCGTTGATGAAGAAAAGCGCACCGCTCTCTTGCAGATCTCCGGATATCATCCCGATCAGGACCCCTACTATCTTCACTACGCTACTGTTGGCCTGGACGATGGGAAAATGACTCTTCTCACCTCGTCGAACGGCACGCACGAGATTCGCTTCTCACCCGATAAGAACCACTACCTCGCAAAATGGTCCCGCGTTGATCACCCGCCGGTTTACGAGATTCGCCGTACTTCCAATGGAGAACTCCTGGCGACCCTCAACAAACCCGAATTGAAAATCGACTGGCAGCTTCCCGAGCGATTCGTCTGCAAAGACCGCAACAACGAATACGATATCCACGGAGTCATTTGGCGCCCCCGCAATTTCAAGAAAGGCCAAAAATATCCCGTCATCGAAAACATCTACGCCGGCCCACACGGATCTTTCGTCCCCAAAGGTTGGAGCAGCTGGTCCAGCCATAAATACGAAATGGCCGAAGCCGGATTCATCGTCGTCCAAATCGATGGTCTTGGAACCAACCACCGCGGACAAAAATTCCAGCAAGTCGCCTATAAAAATCTCAAGGACTCCGGCTTCCCTGACCGCATTAAGTGGATGAAGGCCGCCGCAGCCAAGCACCCTGAAATGGACCTTACCCGCGTAGGCATCTACGGAGGCTCCGCCGGCGGACAATCTTCCACCGCCGCCCTCCTCCACCATGGAGACTTTTATAAGGCTGCGGTCTCCGATTGTGGCTGCCATGACAACCGTGTTGATAAAATGTGGTGGAACGAGCAATGGCTCGATTGGCCCATCAACGAATCCTATATCGAAAACTCCAACCGCACTCACATTCCCAAGCTTAAGGGCCACCTCATGCTGACGGTCGGTGAGTTGGACAAAAACGTCGACCCCTCGTCGACCTACCAAATCGTCGACGATCTCATCAAAGCCGACAAGGAGTTCACCTTTTATATGATTCCTGGCGCCGGTCACGGAGCCGGGGAAGCCCCCCACTTCCGCCGCAAACGCATCGAATTTTTCAAGAAGCATCTCCAATAAAGCTGCCCCCTGACAGGAGAGAGATCATCAGTGATCTTCAATTATTTTTTTGACAGCATGACCACCCCTCCATCGTGAACAAAAGAAATAAGGATATCACTGGCGGAGCGATTAGAACGAAGCCAGCTGGTGAGGCGAATAACAACGACACCATGGGTTCACTGAAGAAAAAAAACTGAAGCGCAAACAATCCGAGACCTGCTCCATACAGGGAAGCACAAACCCATATCAGTCGTTCAGAAACCGTTTTAGGGATCTAGATTAATATGGACATCAGGGCTGCCATCACCATAGCGAAACTGCACGAACCATTCATCCAATCGCCCTCATGGCGGGCCGCCGCTAAAAACGGAAACCACACGCTCAGTTGAATCAAAGAACAGATTACGAGAGACAAATGCTTCATCGAGCGACTTTACCCGGCTTACCATTTTACCGTAAATCGATCCTGCAGATACTAGGATCGCCAAGGTAGATCATCAATCTAACGATTCCTTCTGTAAGTCCCGCCGTCTGCTCATCGTTCTAGTAATGATGGTCCGGTTTCTTTTCCTTTTTCTCGCTCTTCTCTCTGCTGCGCTTGCCGCTCCCGAGCCAATCGTCCTCTACCAATTCGAGAAGGATACCAGTTCCCAAATCTTCGACTCCTCGGGCATTACCCCGCCCGCCCATCTAGACATTTCTGACAAAGGCGCGGTTCGAAGGGAGGCCGGAAGCTTGGCTCTTATCCGTCCCACCCTGCTCGCCACCAAGTCACCGCCAGCGAAGCTCATCAACGCTGTCAAAAAATCCGGTGAGATCACCATCAGCGCCTGGATCACCCCCGGCAACCTCACCCAAGCCGGCCCCGCCCGCATCGTCACCCTCTCCCGCGACTCCTCAAATCGCAACGCCACCCTCGGGCAGGACAAAACCAAATTCGACGCCCGCTTCCGCACCGAAAAAACCGGCACCAACGGAATCCCTTCGCTCTCTTCCGGGAAAGTCGTAACGAAAAGAACCCACGTCGTATTCACCCGCTCCAAAAATGGCCAGGGCACGATGTTCATCAACGGACGCCAAAGCGGACAACGCAATTTTTCCGGGTCGCCCAGGAACTGGGACGACAACTACCGCCTCGCTCTCGGAAACGAACTTTCCAACGATCGCCCTTGGCTCGGCACTTTCCATCAGATCGCCATTTACGCCGATGCACTCTCGCCAATCGAAATCGCCAAGCTTTTCCAAAACGGTCTCGCTCCGCCAAAACCCAAATCTCCCGCAGAGCACAGCCGCTCGCTCTTCATCAACCAGATCGAGCCCATCCTCGCCAAACACTGCCTGGAATGTCACGACTCGACCACCGCCGAAGGCGACCTCGATCTATCCCACAAAAAAACCGCATTTCTCGATCCAAGCATCATTTCCGCCGGCCACCTCAAAAAGAGCCTGGTCTGGGAATCGGTCGAATCAGACGAGATGCCCGAAAAACGGACACCTCTTTCGCCGGAGGAAAAAGCACATCTCCGCGAATGGATCGAAACCGGTGCGGTTTGGAGCAGCGAGCACATCGACCCCGCCGCCCACCTCCTCATCACCGATCCCAAGAAGTTTCCGCGCAGGCTAACCACTTCGGAATACATCGCCACCGTCAAGGCTGCCACCGGCGTCGACATCGAAAAGGAGGCCCTCGAACTCCTTCCGCCCGACCTCCGCACTGACGGCTTCAGCAACACCGCATACAATCTTGGAGTCGACCTCAAACACGTCGAAGCGCACGCCCAACTCGCAAACCTCATTGTTGAAAAACTCGACGTCCGCAAATTCGTCCGGCGTTTCTCTTCCAACCGAAAGACCAACCAAAAAGCGATCCGCCCCCACCTCCAGTCAGTTGGCACCTGGCTCCTTCGCGCGCCCCTCACAGCTCGTGAAATTGATCTCTATCAAGGCATTGTCACCAGCGTTGGTGCTGGCGGCGGAGACTTCGAAACCTCCTTCGCCTACGTCCTCCGGGGAATGCTCCAATCACCCCGCTTCCTCTACCGCATTGAGGGAGAAGGCTCACCCGATGCCTATGAACTCGCCTCCCGGCTCAGCTACCTCGTCTGGGGCGGACCACCCGACAACGGACTCTTCGATGCTGCGAAAAACAACTCTCTCCATAACCCCGAGCAACTTCGTAAACAGGTAGTAAGAATGCTAAATAATCCTCGTGCCATCTCGCAATCACAGACCTTTATCGCGGAGTGGCTGAACTTGAATCACCTCAAGAACATTCAACCCAACACAAAAGAATTCCCGGATTGGAAACCTGAACTTGCCGAAGATATGCGACGCGAAACTCTCGCTTTTGCCACGCACCTTCTCTGGGATCAAAAACGCCCCTTGGGCGACCTCCTCAATGCACGATTCAGCTTCCTAACCCCCGCTCTTGCCAAGCACTACGGACTTGAGCCAGAAGCCAAACCCTTTACCAAGTATGATTTAACCCGTACCCCACGAGGCGGACTCCTCACCCAGGGCAGTCTCCTCACCATTGGTGGCGACGAAGCATCCATGGTGACCCGGGGACTTTTCGTGCTCCACGACCTCCTCCGCGGCTCGGTTAAAGATCCGCCTCCCGGCACCGATACCACACCCGTCCCCTCGGCGCCGGGTGTCTCACAGCGCACCATCGCGACAAAACGAATCACCGATAAATCCTGCGGCGGCTGCCATTCCAAATTTGAAACCCTCGCCTTCGGCCTGGAACAATACGATGGCCTCGCCCGTTTCGCCACTCGCGACCATTTTAAAAACAAACTCCGCGAGGATGGCGAGATCCTCATCCCCGGCACCGCCGCCCCGGTGAAATACAAAACATCCCGCGAACTCATGGATCTCCTCGCCAAAAGCCCGCGCGTCCGCCAGAATATCATCTGGAAGCTTGCTCAATTCTCGTTGGGCCGCCCCATCGCCACCACCGACCGCCCTCACCTCGATACCCTCATTAAAAAAACTCAAAGCAACCAGACCTTCCAAAACGTCATCCTCCACCTGGCAACTTCCCCTCTTACAACCCAGTAGCCGAAAGCTCCAGCTTTCGGAACCCATCCACCCGGATTTCATCCTTCGTGCTCAAATCTCAAATTTCAGATCTCAAATTCCCATGAACCGCCGCACTCTCCTCCGCTCACTCGCCGGAACCACCATCGGCCTTCCCTTCCTCGAAGAAATGTCAGCCGCCACCAAGGTTGCCGACGCCGCAATTCCCATGCGCGCCTTCAACCTCTTCTTCGGCCTCGGCATTCCCTCACCACTTCAAAAGGAAGGTTTCGATGGCGTCATGGAACCCCTCAAACCTCTCGCCGACAAACTCCTCATCATGCGCGGAGTCGATCACGTCCGCGCCGATCAATCTGGCATCAATGCCCACTTCGACGGATCCTCAGCCGCCTTCACCGCAACGGCCCCGAATGGCGAAGCACGCGCCGGAGGAGCCTCCCTCGATCAACTCCTCCGCCAAGCCCACTACCCCCAAGGTCAACCCGATGGCGTCGTCCCCACCCTCGTCGCCGGCACCTTTTTCCGACGCAGCCGCATCTCCCGCTACGTCCATTCCTACCACCCCGACGGCACCGTCGCCGCGGCCATGCAGGAACGCCCCATAGACCTCTTCGCCCGCGTCTTCGGTCGCATCAAAGGAGCCAACAAGCTCGACACCCGCCTCCAGCAAAGCGTCCTCGATTCCGTTCTCGAGCAATACCACCACTACTCCGGTAAAAACTCACCCCTAGGATCCGCCTCCAAGGATCGTTTTAAAAATCACCTCGACCGCATTCGCGAATACGAACAACGCGCCTTCCAATTCGAGATCGATAAAGACGCCCCCCCCAAACCTGCCCCTTCCCAAATTCCCCACGGCGGAAAAGCCGACCCCGGTGGCCAGGGCCTTGATATGCAACTCGATGACCTCGTCCGCGAGTGGCGCCTCATGGCAGAACTTTACGCCCTCGCCATCCAGACCGACCGCGCCCGCTTCGGCTCCCTCACCTTCCTCGCTGCCGGCGAACGACTCCGCATCAAAGGTGACTACATTTACAACGGCGAAAAACGCTTCACCTTCGACGACTCCGCCCAGCTTCGTGCTTCAGGCGACAAGGGCTGTTCCCACGAGTGGTGGCACAAGTTCAACGAGAAAAAGAAGAACGAGCAACTCCGCGCCCATGCTCACATGAAGATGCGTGAAGTAGCACACTTTCTTTCCCTTCTCTCCACCGATGAAACCAGGGAAGCAAACGGCAAAACCATTCTCGAGAATGCCATGATCACCATCTCCACCGAGTCCGGGGATGGGCGCCACAACGACACCAAGCGCGAACTCTCCGGAGTTTTTCACGCCTGCACCGGCGCCAATGGTCGACTCAAAACCGGCCAAATCGTCGACGTCAACGCCGAGGGACTCGATGTTTACAACACGATGGCCCGCACGACTGGCACCCAAGCCAAACTCGGCCCCCAAGACCGCACCGGTAAGATCATCGACAAGATCATCGCTTAGTGGCCCTTTCGAGCCCTCTGCTTCGATCCTGACATTAAAGGAATCGATACCACGGCTGAGTCTTTCCAAGGCAATTTCGGCCGCATGAATCTGAAACGATCATTGCAAGGATTTTTAGGGACCACTCTCATCGAAGTCACTGCTCTCGCCCTTTCTTCCTGCACCGTGCTCCTCACAACCACGGAAAAGTATAAGCCCGATTTCGACACTTCCGATACCCGGACCGAGGTTCACAAGAAGCTGGGGAGGCCCAAATCCGAAACCCGATTCACCAAGGCCATTCCGCTGAAAAGCGATCCACTCCTGGAAGGCAAATCCAAGGAGATCTCCATGCGGACCATGAATCAACGGGTCTCTTCCCGCGAAGATTTTGTGACCTGGGGAACCTACACCGACGGAATGGGCGGATTCTCCCGGCAGGAAGGATTCGCTCTGATCTCCGCTCTTTCCCTATTGATACTGGAGCCAATCATCGCTCCGTTTGCGACCATCAATTGGGTTTTCGGCAGATTTGAGCGAAACCAAATCTCCGTTTGGTATTCTCCCTCAGGCAATTACGTCGATCAATACTGGAAATACCGTTCACGATAATTTCGCGGGCACATTCTGCCTTTGCCAGACTCGCGGAAATCGGGTAAGCGCCTAGCGGATTCACCAACATCCACTTTCCCACCATGCTCGACATTAAAGTCATCCGCGACAACCCAGACCTCGTCAAAGAACGCCTCGCCAATCGTCATGATGGCTCTGCCGACTTGATCGACGAGGTCCTCGCTTGCGACGAGACCCGCCGCAAAAACGAAACGGCCAAGCAGGTCCTGCAGTCCGAGCGCAAATCCACCTCCAAGGAAATTGGAAAACTCCGCGCCAACGGCGAGGACTCTTCGGGGATCGAAGCCGAGGTCAAAAAGATTGGCGAAAAGATCAAGGCTCTCGATGACGAAGGTAGCAAGGCCGCCAAGCGCCAGAACGAGCTTCTCCTCAACATTCCGAATCTTCCTCACGAGGATTGCCCTGTCGGTGCCGATGAAGAGGCCAACCCCATCATCCGCAGCTGGGGCGAAAAGCCCGCCTTGGCTGATGCCCGCGATCACCTTGATCTCGCCGAAGACAAGGGAATCATTAGCTTTGACGATGGCGCCCGCCTTTCCGGCTCCGGCTTCGCCGTTTACCGCGGCAAAGGGGCCCGCCTCCAACGTGCCCTCATTCAATTCCTTCTCGATCTCCAAAGCCGCGAAAACGGTTACGAAGAAGTCAACGTTCCCCACATCATCAAGCGCGAGTGCATGGAGGGCACCGGACAACTCCCCAAATTCGAGGACGACATGTACGGCACGGAGAACAACGAGTTTTTCCTCGCTCCCACCGCCGAGGTTCCAGTGACAAACCTTTACCGCGACACCCTGCTCACTGAGGCCGATCTCCCCATCAAATTGACCGCCCACACTCCCTGCTTCCGTCGTGAGGCCGGTAGCGCGGGCCGGGACAATCGTGGCATCATTCGCATGCACCAATTCGATAAGGTCGAGCTCGTGCAAATCGTCGATCCGGCGACTTCGATGGACGTTTTGGAAGAACTCACCGGTCACGCCGAAGCTGCGCTTCAGAAGCTTGGTCTCCACTACCAGGTCATTGAACTCTGCACCGGCGATGTCGGATTCAGCTCATGTAAAACCTACGACATCGAAGTCTGGGCACCCGGCCAGGGAAAGTATCTCGAGGTCTCCAGCTGCTCGTGCTTTGGCGACTACCAGGCACGCCGCATGAAGCTCCGCTACAAGGACGCCGATGGCAAAAACAACTTCTGCCACACCTTGAATGGCTCCGGCACCGCCCTTCCACGTCTTCTCGTGGCTCTCCTGGAGCAATGCCAGGATGCCGAGGGAACGGTCCACATTCCAGAGGCACTCCAGCCCTACTACGGCGAAGCGACTCTCTGAGAGCCCTGCGGCCCTTAATTTTAACGGTCCGTCGTTCCGGCGATTGGGCCGTTCTTTTTTTGCCATCACAAAATTTTCTTTTGTTTCAGTATTTACTGAAAGTTTCACTTTATCCGGATAAATATTCTGCTATAAGCACATCCATGAAGTCGCCGTATGACCCACCGGAAGAATCACTTCAAAGCGAGCCTCTTCCTCCTCAGCCGATTCCCCAGGGAGTGATCTTCATCATAATTCTGGCCGCGATCTCCATCAGCTGGCGATTTTTGGCCGGAAGCGGACTGCGGGGCTCGGGCCTCCTTTACATCGGGATGCCCACCGCCCTTGCCATTCTTCTGGCCTACCTTCCCACTCCCGGTTCGGCGACCGGACGGATCATGAAGGGCATCACCCTTTTTCTTCTTTTGACCGGCATCCTGCTGATTGAAGGCCTGATCTGCATCCTGATCGCTGCGCCCCTTTTCTATTTTGTAGGCCTTATTATCGGGATCATCGCCGACGGTCGCGAGAGCCGGAGGAAAAGAAATCTCAACTGCTCACTCGGCATCGCGATTCTCTTTTTTAGCCTCGAGGGCCTCACCGGAGTTCTCAGTTTCAATCGAAACGAAACCATCAACGTAGAACACCAAAGCGAACTCACCTTGCCCGAAGCCCGCGCCGCGCTGGCGGCCGGTCCCGATTTTGACCTGACTGAATTACCGGCTTTTTTGATGGCGGGATTTCCAACTCCCCAGGACCTCTCCGGCCGCGGAATCGAGCCAGGTGACCAGTGGACCATCCAATGGCAAGGGCCGGATGGGCTGGACCCGCTCATTGTCGAAGTCGTGGAGGCTTCGGAAAATCGCATCGTCTTCGACTGTGTGAAGAACGACTCAAAAATCGGCGAATGGATGAAAATCAAAAGAGTCATCTGGGATCTCCAACCTAATGATTCCGGAACCGCCATCACGATGACTTTAAAATACGACCGCTTGCTCGATCCCGCTTGGTATTTCAAACCCATCCAGCGATATGGCGTTCGCAAGGCAGGTGAGTATTTCATCAGCCAGACCTTCCGTGAGCCGTGAACCTGGGTTGGAAAATCGAAGCCGCCGCGCTTTACCTTCCTATCGTCGTTGCCACCATTCTTCTGGGATGGCTTCGACCCCACCAACGACTTCGCATCGGGCTCGTCCTGACCTGCGGATGGCAGGCCGCCACCCTTCCATGGATCAATCTTTGGGCGCAGTACTTTGGCTACTGGAGCTTCCAGCCTCAAGCTGCGGAGCTCTTTGGAATACCACTCTCCCTTTACTTCGGGTGGATCATTCTCTGGGGATTGATCGTTCCTCTGATTGCCGGAAAATTACCGGCTCACCAACCAATGTGGTGGGCCGCCACCGGAGCTCTTCTTCTAGATCTCCTGACCATGCCGCTCCTGGAACCGACCTTAATTCTCGGTCCCCAATGGTTTTTCGGTGAAGCCGTCCTCCTTATCGCCTGCCTCGCTCCCGCACTGGTATTGGCTCATTATACCTTCTTGGATCAACGCCCGAAAGTCCGGGCACTCCTAATCTCAATTTCCTTTACCCTCCTGACGCTGGGCGTCCTGCCCTTCGTCCAAGAACCCTTGATGGCATCATTCCTCAAGGAATTCCGACAAAGCCTTCCCTTCTGGGCACACCTTGGTTCGCTCGCCTTAATCATTCTTCTTGGAGTGCCCGCGATAGCCGGAGTTCGGGAATTCGCCACGATTGGTCAAGGAACCCCGATTCCTTTCGACCCTCCCAAGACTCTCGTCACCACCGGAATTTACGCCTACTTGCGAAACCCCATGCAGACCTCGCTGGTTGCGACCCTGCTAATCTGGTCACTTTATCTTCAAAGCGGAATCGCTCTCCTCCTTGCAGCTGCCGGAGTGATCTACTCGATGGGATTTGCCCGCTGGTCCGAGGGCGCCGACCTCACCGCCAAACACGGAAACGGTTGGAAGAGTTACCACCGAAGGTCGCGCGCATGGATTCCGCAACGGCATCCCTACCCGCAGATCGAAGATTCCATTATCTTCTTCGATCTCGCTTGCTGCCCCTGTCGCGGGATCGCCACTTGGTTTAGAAAACACGACCTCACCAGTCTCAAAATCGAAGACGCCTCGACCTTCAACGGTCCACCCCTTACCCGCGTAACCTACTACTATCCTGATGGCACCATGCTCGGCGGAGTCGAAGCCATCGCCGCCGCCCTCTCGCACCTCCACTTTGGTTGGGCCTGGCTTGGCTGGCTCGCTCGGCTACCCGGTATCCTAACGCTCGCCGAATTTTCCTTTGGCCATGCTTTCCAAAGGACTTCTTCCTGCGACTTGCGATCTTAGACCGGCGATCACGACCAAGCGAGTTTTACCCAGCATTTACCAATATCCCCTTCGCCTGGGATCAAACAGGACCTACCTTTGCGAGGTATGAACAGTCACCTTCTCTGTCGGAAACTCTGCATCCTGATGCTTTGGTGCTGTGTGGTGCCCGTCAAAGCCCAAGATAGGGCTTGGGAATCCCAAGACTTAGCCTGGCAAAAGTTGGCCGAGGAAATTCCACATCTTGACTACGGCGAATTTTTGTACGCCCGCCCGTCGCACCGCCGTGATACGGAAACCTTAACCGCACTCAAGGCAATCGACACAGCGATGGCTCCAAACCTCACTCTGAAACAGTTGGAGAGATTTGCCACCCATCCAAATCCCAAGGTGAGAACTCTCGCGATCATGAAGGCCTTTCTGAGTGAGCCGCCGGAAGCCTTTCTGATCATTCACAAGCTACTGAAAGACGATGGCTCGGCTTTTCCTGGAATCGCAGACTTCAGCGGATCCATCGAATTCGATCAGATCGGCCGGACCGGTCACCCAAAAGTCAAAACTCAAGAGCGCAAGGTTCAAGACGCCGCAGGAATGATGATGGACATGGTTGGCTATCACGGAAACACCGATTTTAAAAAATGGAGTAAGGGGAGGATTGATAACCCGGATTGGTTGGGGTGGTATGAATTCCTGCTTAAAAGGGTGACCCGGGGCACCAGTCCGGTCCCTCAGGGAATTGAAGAAAAGCTCTCCGAGTTTGAGACGTAGCTGAACCAACGCCCACCTGCATTGAGAGCGTGGCTCAGCTTCATTGTCGCGGGTGAGAACATGATGGATTCCACACGAGAGACCTTACTCGGCACGAAGGCCCAAATCATCGAAGGCGGCAAATTTCTGGGGCCTGACGCGCTCCTTGAATTCTTACGAACTGGTAAAAGATCCATGCTCGGGATCCCCCACGCAGATTTTTCAAAAAGAGGCAGCCGTTTCATCCTGCGACATGCCAGAGAACTCTTTCGCCTCAGCGATGCAGAAACTCTAAAAGAGATGGGCTACTTCATCGCAGCCGCAGACCTGCGCCCCGACAGGGCTTCCGCGTGGCTGCGGGAATCTTGCCAAGTTTGGGACGAGTCCTACCAGTCCTGGGATCGGGCACGAGCGATGGCGACCTTGCTGGCTCTCAAAGGTCAGGAGGAATTGGAATTTGTGGTCAACTGGTTTTATCAGACCGCGTCGACCAGCTCCGGATCAAGCGATCCATAGCATCTTTATTTCGGAATATCGTGAGCGGAAACCCGAGACTTGGAAAACTGATGTCACCGCATTGATCGAAGATCCGGGGTTTGAATCGCTGAAGTCTCTCGACGTCATCTACCTGGCTTTGATGATCAATCATTTCGAGGGCAAGGAAGTGATCGAAAAGAGGTGGCTTCATGAACAGGAAGCCCCGACCCTGCGGAATGAATTACGACGCTTTGTCGGCGTGAAAGAAGAAGTGATCAAATGGATCGACTTTAGTAAATCCGCATACCTCACAGCCGAATGGACCATTCCACTGGATGACAGTTTCGCCTATTTAGACGTGAGCCCTGACGGAAAAATGATGGCACTTGGGACTCGCGATGGTGAGGTGGAAATCCGTAAAACCAGCGATGGATCCTCCATCGGAAAAATCCCAAAAGGCGGGCAGCTCTCAGAGCTGACTTTTCAACAAGATTCCGGAACCCTCAGCGTGATTCGGTTTCGCCATAAACTGGAAATTTGGAGCACCTCGCCTCTTGCTAAAATCAAAGAAGTGAACATTCCCGGATTCCAAACGATGGAATCTTGCTGCCTCGCCCCGGACGGAAACTGGCTGGCCAGCCGCCATTTGAGCAACATTGGAATTTCACTTTATAACCCCAAGACCGGGGAACATCGATGGACGATGAAGGCACGCCTCCGCGCCTTTGCTCCCATCGAAGCATCGCCCGACGGTTCACGCTTTGTCGTCGCGGATGGATTTGGCTCCGACTTGATGCTTTTCACTCCGGAAAAATCCACTCCTTTGGCGTACTTACGAGCTCATGCCGAGACTCCGAGACAAGCGATTTTCTCAGCCGATAGCAGCACCATGGTCACAACCGGGAATGACTCGAAGATCCTCGTTTGGAACGCCAAAACCGGTGAATTAATCTCGCGGTTCGTGAGTCGTCAGAGATTCGTGCCCGTTGTCGCCTCGGGCGAAAACCCGACCGAATTTTTCTTCGTCTCTTCCAACGGGACCGTGGATTTGGTCGAGGTCAAAAACGGAACTTTGACGAAGCGCCTCTCACACGATGGATCCAGAGTGTCAATCATGACCCGGCATCATCAATCCCTGTTCGCCATAGCGGGGAAGCGAGCAACGGGCTCGGCCTTGATAAAATGGCAACTCCCAAAGAAGTAAATTGTTAGAAATCTCAAATCACGGCCATCACTCCAGTGCTTCGTTCAACTTGACACTTAATGCTATTTTTCCAACATAATCACATGAGCGACAAAGCCCCCACCCTGTCATTTCAGTGTCCCAAGCTTTGGCAGGACATGACTGGATCTGAAACGAAACGATTCTGCGAAGAATGCGGGCACCACGTGCAGAACCTCTCTTTGCTTGGGAACGAAGCGAAAAACGAAATCTTGGAGCGCGCCAAGACCGAAAAAATCTGCGTGACCTATTTCCTCGACCTCGAAGGTAAGCTCATATCAGACGTTTCCGAAGAAAGCCTCGCCGCGAAAATCCGAGCCCTTCGCCTCGCCGCAATCGCGAGCGGTGCCCTCGCGCTCGCTTCTTGTTCGGAGGAAGAGAAAGCCCCTGTTCAAGCTGTTGGTCTGATTGAAGCCCCCACAGAGCTACCGGATGATCGTGGTTCAGACGTTCCCATCACGGGCCCTTCCGAACCACCAAAACCCGACGGCGTCCTCGATGGCTTGATGGATAACAACGAGAAAAGCACCAAGAAGTGAAAGGAAATAGACGAATCGCGCAAAATACTTGCTTCCCTGAGATTCGTCGCTAAAACCGCCGCCCCGCGTGTCCAACTCACTGAAAATAGCGCTTCCAAAGGGAAGCTTGCAGAAACCGACCCTCGATCTCCTCGAGAAGGCCGGCTATAATATTTATACCTCGGACCGGGGCCTCCGCCCTTCTTCCGATGACGATTCCCTGGATATCTACATGATCCGGGCTCAGGAAATCGCGCGCTACATCGATCAGGGATTCATCGACTGCGGCATCACCGGTCTCGACTGGGCCTATGGGCACGACGTCGATCTCGTCGACCTCGCCGAGCTCCCCTACTCCCGCGCCTCGACCCGGCCCACCCGCTGGGTGCTGGTCGTCCCCGAGGATTCCCCGATCAAAACAGTGCAAGACCTTGAAGGAAAGCATATCGCGACTGAAGGAATCGATATCACCAAACGCTACCTCGCTGAAAAGGGAGTGAACGCGAGCGTCGAATTCTCCTGGGGAGCCACTGAAGTGAAAGTTCCCGACCTCGTCGATGCCATCGTAGATGTCACCGAGACCGGATCTTCTCTCCGTGCCAACAAGCTCCGCATTGTTGATGAGCTCCTCTCCTCTTTCCCTCACTTTTACTCCAGCAAAAACGCCTTCGATGACGAATGGAAGCGCTGCAAGATGGAGCGCATGGTCATGATGCTTAAGGGCGCTCTCGAGGCCCGTGACAAAGTGGGCCTCAAGCTTAATTTGCCCGAAGCGTCTCTCGATGCCGTTTTGGAACGCCTTCCTTCCCTGCGCCGACCTACTGTGGCAAAGCTTACCGAAGATGGTTGGCTTGCGCTCGAGACCATCATATGCGAAAGGGTGGCCCGCCACATCATCCCCGATTTGAAAGAACTGGGCGCGGAAGGCATTATCGAATACCCTCTCAACAAGATCGTTTCCTAAAACATCAAAGAATTTAACGGAATTGCGGTTTCAAAAATCCGCAGAACTCAACCCCAACTACAAATACCATGGGCAACCTTAAGAAGCGTCGGAAGACCAAGATCAGCAAGCACAAGCGCCGCAAGCGCATGAAGGCCAATCGCCACAAGAAGCGCCTCCGCTACAAGTCCTAGGGAGATTTCCCCCGTGCGACTTGCATGATCCGGTCAGGCAGACCGCACACTTCTGCCATTTGCACCGCCGAGTTTATCACTCGGCGGTTTTATTTTGCTTATACCAGCTATTCTGGGAAATCGCCGAAAAGTTCATCTAACTTCTAGTCAACTCTGGATTGTGTGTTAGTTAGAGGTGCCATGAACAAGGATTCCGATAGCATCTTGCGTGTTTACATGAACGAGATTGCACAAACCCCTCTTCTTACCATCGAGGAGGAGCTCGAACTCGCCGAACGCATCAAAGACGGAGACAGTGCCGCCCGCGATCACATGATCCGCGCCAACCTGCGCCTCGTCGTAAAAATCGCGAAAGATTACTCAAATTACGGACTCCCCCTCGCCGATCTCATTTCCGAGGGCAACATCGGCCTCATGAAGGCTGTCGAAAAATATGATCCGGAAAAGGGTGGAAAGCTTTCAACCTACGCCGCCTGGTGGATTAAGCAGTCCATCAAGCGTGCTCTATCCAACCAGAGTAAGACGGTTCGTCTCCCGGTCCACATGGTCGACAAGATTGCACGTCTGCGAAAAATTTCCCTCGCTCTCACCGAGGAACTCGGCCGCGAGCCATCTGACGAGGAATTGACCGAGATCCTCGGCATCCCTCGCAAGAAGCTTGCTCTTCTGAAACAGGCTGCTCAGCGCCCGACCTCGATTGACGCTCCCGTTGGTGAGGACGGTTCCACTACTTATGGTGAAACTCTCGGCGACTCCAAGGCCGTTGATCCATCGGATGCGCTTACCGCAAAAGAGATGCACAACGAACTCGGGCCCCTCTTGAATCTCCTCGACAAGCGCGAGACCAAAATCATCGGCGCACGCTTCGGCCTCAACGGCAAAAAGCCCCTCACCCTCGAGGAGATCAGCCGCGATTTCGGAGTAACTCGCGAACGTATTCGCCAGTTACAAAACATCGCTCTGGATAAAATGCGCCGCGCCCTTGGAAAGAAGGAAAATCCCATTCCGACTCTCTCCAACGAGGCCTAGATTTTTCCCCCTCTACCTCCAGCGAGCCCTCCGGAGACGGATGGCTCGTTTTTTTTTGTGCATCAAAACAACCTGATTTGCCGGCTTCCCTCGCAAAAATACCCCTGACTTCGACAACAGTGACCCGCCAAGTAGTCGTCCGTAAACGTTCTCATTATGATTTCAAAAGAGCGCTCCTCTTACGCAGTTTCCCTCGGATTCGCAATCATCCTTGCGCTTCTTCCGAAGCTATCGGGAAACACGACCGGACAGGTCTCGGGAATTGTCCCACACCCCAAGACAACGGCCCCGGTTGCCGCCGCCAAAAAATAATTCGGCAAAATTTCGGGGAAAGTGGACGCTTCCACTGCATGCCCACCGACGACCTTGCTCCCACCATCGAACTCTTCCGTAACCGCTTTCTCCATGCCCTCCACGACGCCAAACTCATCAGTCCCTCCAAACTCGCCAACCTCCTCGCCTGGAAACACTCCGGCTTCAACATCCACCACGGCGGCGAACAACCTATTCCCGCCCACGACACCGCCGGTCGCAAGCGTTTGGCGGAATATTTGCTCCGCCATCCTTTCTCCCTCCAGAAAATCACCTGGAACGCCACC
>CBFHQJ010000081.1:0-22802 GCA_965657795.1 Akkermansiaceae bacterium | reverse complement strand
GGTGGGTGAATACCGTGCGCGACCAAGGTGGCGTGATCTTTATCGACCTGCGTGACCGCGAAGGCATCACCCAGTGTGTTTTCCGATCCGAGGTTTCACCCGAGGCCGCCGAGCTCTCCCACAAACTCCGTTCGGAAGACGTGGTGCAAGTGACCGGCAAGGTCGAGGAGCGCCTAAAGACCGACGACGTCGACACCAAAAATGACAAACTCGAAACCGGTGAAGTTGAAGTGGCCGCGGCCGAACTTGTCATCGTCAACAAAGCAGACGTCCTCCCCTTTCAGCTCGACAAGGAACTTTCAAACGAGGACCTCCGTCTCAAGCACCGCTATCTCGATCTTCGTCGCCCGCGCCTAACCAACAATCTCCGCCAGCGCCACATCATCACCAAAGCCGCCCGTGATTACCTCTCCGACGACGGCTTCATTGAAGTTGAAACTCCGATTCTTTCCAAGGCCACTCCGGAAGGCGCACGCGACTTCCTGGTGCCCAGCCGCATTAACCCCGGCAAATTTTACGCGCTGCCTCAAGCTCCGCAGCAATACAAGCAAATGCTAATGGTTGCTGGAGTTGAAAAGTATTTCCAGATCGCCCGTTGCTTCCGTGACGAGGATCTCCGTGCCGATCGTCAGCCCGAGTTTTCCCAGATCGATATCGAGGCTTCCTTCGTAAACCAAGACGACATCATCGGACTGATCGAAGGCATGCTTTCCTCGATGTTCGAGCAAGCTCGCGGTGTCGAAGTCCCCACTCCTTTCGAGCGACTGACCTGGCACGACGCCATGGATCGTTATGGCTCCGACAAGCCCGAGCGACGCATCGGGATGGAGATGGTCGATCTCACCGAGGAGCTGAAGGACTGTGAATTCCGCGTCTTTTCCGGCACTGTTGCCAACGGTGGCGTGGTGAAAGCGATCAACGCGAAAGGCTTTGCCAATATCTCGGTGGGGCAAGTCGACAAGCTCACCAAACTCGCTCAGGAAGCAGGAGCAAAGGGACTCGCTTATATCCAGGCGCGCGACACCGATCGCTCGACCTGGCGCTCACCTTTCGTGAAGCGCATGTCCGATGAAGAAGTCGAAGCTCTCCGCGCCAAGCTCAACATTGAACCGGGTGACTTGATTCTTTTCGCCGCCGACAAATGGGAGCCAGCCTGCGACGTTCTTGGTCGAATCCGCCTCGAAGTTGCCGACTATCAAAACCTAATTGAAGGAAACGAAGACCTCGATTTCCTTTGGGTGACCGAGTTTCCCCTTCTCGCTTTTGATGAAGAAGAAGGTCGCTACGTGGCTGTTCACCACCCCTTCACCCGCCCTCTCAAGGAGGACGAAGAGAAGCTTCGCAACGGGGAACTCGATGACCTCCGCGCGCAAGCCTACGACGTTGTTCTTAACGGATACGAACTCGGTGGCGGCTCGATTCGGATTCACGAATCAGATCTGCAAAGCTCGATGTTCAAGGCTCTGGGCATCACCGAGGAAGAAGCGAACACCGAATTCGCGCACATTCTCGAAGCCTTCAAATTCGGCGCCCCCCCGCATGGCGGCATCGCCTTGGGACTTGACCGCGTCGTCATGCTGGCTTGCAAAGAAGACTCAATCCGCGAGGTCATCGCCTTCCCTAAGAATAACAAGGGAGCCGAAATCATGACCTCCAGCCCAGGCACAGCGACCGCAGTCGCCCTGCGTGACCTCCGGATTAAATCGACTTACGTCGAGAAACCGAAGGAAGAGTAAAGTTTGACCCTCACCAAGCAATCCCGCACAGTTCCGCCATGAGATATTTGGCAGTTCCGGGCGGGATTTTTTGTGCCTGCACTTCAATGGCACTGGCCGAAGTCGACACCGAAATTCCACTGGGAATTGAGGCTGTCACCGGGTTGCGATCCGATTATGTTCACCGCGGATTCCAACTTGCGGAGTTTGCCCTCGACTTCCAACTGGAAGCAGAGGTCACCCTTTCCGATGAATCCTCGATCCATCTCGGTTTTGCCCACCTTTCCGAAAGCAACGGCGACTTTAACGAAACAACAAGCTACCTCGAACTGAGCCACACCCTCAACAAGAGGCTAACCGGAGGCGCATCCCTCACCTATCGGGACAGGAACGAGAGCCTTCTCGAAAGTGGTTTCGATTTGGGATTCTTTACATCCTACTCCATCAATGACGACTGGAGATGGCGCAATGAACTGAACTTCGATCTGGGAGTTGAAGGAATTTACCTCAACAGTGAACTGGAATGGAGTCAGGTAATATCCGACAAGTCATTCGTAGCTGTGAGCGCCGGTCTCAGCTACGTTTCAGATTACCTCGATCGAGATGGGACCAACGATTTTCACACCAAACTGACTTACACCTACGCGATTTCGGACCAGGTCGCTTTTACTCCGTTTATTGGATCCAGCATCCAGATCGAGGATCAGGATGCCGACGATATTTTTTACGGAGGCCTCTGGTTCGAGGTTATTTTTTAGGCTCCGGCCGACGAGGCTTTCGCTGCGACCGCTTTTCCAGGTGCCTTTTCAACTCCCCTGCGTCGAGCTTTCCATCCTTATTAGAATCAATCCGATTGAATTGCTCACGACGTTCTTTCTCCGGAGTGGAGCGAGTGACCGGAGCCTTCTTAAATTCCTGCCAGTTCACAGAACCGTCCTGATTTGAATCAAGTTTTTTGAAATCCATTCTTGGAGGACGTTTACGACCGCCTGCTGCTCCGTGATCTTTCCGATCCAAAAAGCCGTCTGAGTTCTCATCCATGCGATCAAACATTTTGTTCAATCTCTCCTGATCAGCCTGAGCAAAGGGAGGATTGGCGATAAACTCTTCCCGGCTAATCCGGCCATCCTTATCTTTGTCCGCTTTTGCCAGGAAGCGACCATGCCGATCACCCTGCGCTGGTTTAAGCTCACGCTCCGTGATGAAGCCGTCGTCATTCTTATCCAAACGGTCAAAAATCTTGGTGCGCGCTTCTTCCGGAAGCTGAGCTGCACGCTTACCCTTGGCAAACTCCTCGCGGGAAACCTTACCGTCGGAATCCAGATCCAGTTGCTTGAGGAATTCAGCGGCACGAGCCTGATCCGGGCGCTTGCCTTTATGCTTGCGCTCACGCTCCCCTTTCTCTTGAGCGATGGCACTGGAGAATAAGGAAGTTAGCAGAATAATGGAGGTTTTGATCTTCACGAAATACTTTCTAAGGGAGTAAACCCCGGATTACGGTTGAAGTTGCAGAAAAATCGACTCTTTTGCGTCGACCTCAATCATGAAAAATTTAGGGTTTTGTCCATGGCCATTCTCTCGTCCCTGCGTGCGTCCAGCCCCACCCTTTCTTTCGAATTTTTTCCTCCGAAAAGCGACAAGAGTTCAGCAGATTTGCTTGAGACGGTCAATGATCTCGGAAAACTGGAGCCGGCTTTTGTCAGTGTTACTTATGGCGCGGGAGGAACGACCCGGGAGCGGACCAGAGAAGTCGTCCAAAAGATCATTCGCGACACCCACGTCCCAACAATCCCACACCTGACCTGCATCGGGCATTCAAAAGAAGAAATGACCGAAATTCTCAATCAGTATAGCGAGGATCAAGTGGGCACGATTCTCGCTCTGCGAGGTGATCCCCCCCGCGATCAACCAGACTACGACCGGACCGCGGACGATTTTAAATACGCGGGCGATCTTGTCGGATTCATTAAAGACCATTCCCATGAGTTCGAGATTGGGGTGGCAGGATTTCCAGAAGGTCACCCCGGCACTCAAAATCGACTTACAGAAATGGATTACTTCAAATCCAAAGTGGATCAAGGAGCCGACTACATCTGTACTCAGCTCTTTTTTGATAACCACGATTTCTTCGACTACCGCGAAAGATGCCATCTGGCCGGAATCAATATGCCAATCGTTGCGGGAATCATGCCCATCACGACTATTTCGAGCATGAAACGGATGGCTGATCTCGCTGCCGGCAGTCGTTTCCCGGCAAGGCTTCTAAAGCGGCTTTCTGACGCCGGAAATGATCCGGCCTCAATCAGACAGGCCGGAATCGACCATGCCATCGAACAGTGTCAGGGGCTGATCGATCATAACGTCTCAGGACTTCACCTTTACACGCTGAATAAAAGCAGTGCGACACGTGAGATCGCGACTGCCCTGACCTTCTAGTTGTCTTCGGACGGGCCACTTGAACGGACCCGGGCCTGCTTGAGCAAGAGTTCTTTGGCCTGATCGCTAATCGTCATGAAGCTGGCATCGACCAGGTTGACAGGAATCCAGCGCCACCCCTGCTCATCCTCAGGATAGAGCTTGAGCAATGCCTCGCTGCTACTAAATGCAGCGGCTGGAACGGCAAACTTCAATTCACCGGTGATCCGATGAATATCCATCTCGTCCTTCATTCGCATAGCCTCCACTTCCCGGGTACTCAACTGATCCTGGATTACCCGAAGTTTTCCGTCCTCGACGGACCGATTAATATCGACACCAAAGCCCTCGTCATCAGTACTCCGATCGATTCTCATCCGATCATTTTCGAGTTCCTGGGCGGCCGAGGAGTCAGTGTAATCAGGCGAAAATCCGTCGGTTAGCTTTATCCCTAGTGCCTTGGCTGCTTCCTCTTGAGTTGGCAAGCGAGTCTCAAAGTCTCCCAGCAATCGCGCTTTGCTTCCTGCAGTCAGGTCAATCCCCTCAACCTTCATTTCTCCGCCACCGGTTGAGAAAGCAAATCCCCCCTGATAGAAATCAACCCGCAAGTAGGTTCGATCGCTATCCAAAATCGACAAAGCCCTCAGCAATGACCACCGCTCCCGGATGGTGACCCTATCGTTCTCGTCTAACTTCACCTTGCCGGAGAGTTCGATCCGACGGTTGCTTGACCCACCAATCACCAACTCGCCCGAAATCTTTCCCTCGATATATTGGCGGGTGTTGACTCCTTGAATCTTGATGAATCTTTCAAGCGGAAGAGAGGTGAACCCCCCCTTCAAATCGAAAGTCGGCATATTGGCAGGGCCTGAGATTCTCCCCTCGATGTTTGCGGCTCCTCCATCCATTTTTAGTTTCAAGGACGTCACCTCGATACCATTTTCGTCAAGCGTTAGGGCAGCTGATTCAATCTCCAAAGGCCCCAACCAGTTTTGCTGGAAGGTGCCACCGGAAAGCGCCACCTCCCAGACACCTCCCTGCAAAGTTGCTTTCAAATTCGCGTTACGCACTGCACCGAAAGTCAACTTGGAGTAACCCCAGTCAAAAGAACAATCATCGACTTTAATCTGAGAAATTCCTTTTCCTTCCAAGCTCTCTACGACCGAGGAAAGGCCGAGCATCATTTCCTCCTTATCTCCGCCCGCCTTCAGATTCACATCTGCCTTTTTCATGCGGATGACAGAGGGTTGCCACGACTCGGTCACGCCAGTCAAATAAGAGAACACCCCTCCGAAATCCTCAAATTCAGCTTCATAAAAGAAACTTTTCTCGCCTCCTTTTATATTCAAACGGAGAAATTTGCCTGAGGTTACGTTCCGCGAAAAACCACTCACGTCAATTTCCTCAGCCCCCAAGACCTCTGCTAATTGGTCTGTAATCTTCCCCTTGTATTCAGGGCTGTCGAAGTGTCGGTTAAGTAACAAGAAGCCGCAAATCCCGACAACAACCAGTAAGGGTAACACCTTAACGATGAGCCCGCCCATATGCCTGACGATCGATCTGGAACCGACCGTCCGGGCATAACGAAACTGAAACAATACACCTTGGCGACCGATCCAATCGGACACTCTGTTTTGATATTCATTGAGGCGCTGCTGATCGACAGAGTTCTCCACGGGCGAGACGCTACCTCTGAAACCTGGAAGTTGCCACTCCAAATAATCACTCCCTGAAGAGGTATTTCCCTCGCAGAACATGCCATCAAGCGGTATTCCTCCGGCCGTGGAATCCGCAGATTACAAGGTCAGTCTGGAAATCTTCGAGGGCCCTCTCGATCTCCTTCTCTATCTCATTAAAAAAGATGAGGTGGACATCTACGATATTTCGCTAGAGCGCGTGACCACACAGTATCTCGATTATATTGAGACCTTCAAGCTTCTGAATATTGATCTCGCTTCCGAATTCATCTCCATGGCGGCCAATCTGATGTACATTAAAAGTCGGACTCTTCTGCCCAAAAGAGAGCAACCGCCGGAAGAAGATGCCGAGGAAGACGATCCGCGCTGGGAATTGATCCGGCAGTTGATTGAATACAAGAAATTCAAGGACGCGGCCGGCTTCCTTCATCGTCGCGAAATCGAGCAGGAACAAATCTTCGCCCACACCCCGCTCAAGGACCCGAGACCGGAGGACGAGGAGCCGGTCCCCCTGGCGGAAGCCTCGATCTTCGACTTGATCCGCGCTTTCCAAAATGTCCTGAAACGATTTGATGAAGCAAAGGACTTCGGAGACATCGTTGATGATCGTTTTACCGTCAGCGACAAGATTGAATTCCTCATTAACGAGATCGAGCCAGGCCAATCGCTTTCACTCCAGAGCCTCTTTGAAAAAGCAACCTCAAAAGTCGAAGTCATCGTGACCTTCCTCGCCCTTCTGGAACTCATGAAAATGAACCAATTCCGCGCCAAACAGTCCGGACTCCTTGGACAAATCGATATTGAACGAACCACTCCAGAGTGATGTCCCACTCACCAAAATGACCAAGGGGCTGAAAATCGCTTTTTTTGGCGGGACCTTCGATCCCGTCCACGAAGGGCATCTGGAAATTGCCCGAAAAGCGGTGGATCAAAGTGGTCTCGACCGTGTCATATTTATTCCCTGTCGCCGCTCACCCCATAAGTCGGAGGCTCCGGGCGCGGACGATCTTGATCGCCTCGACATGCTTAAACTGGCCACCTCGAATTTTCCTTGGGCCGAAGTGAGTGATTTCGAACTACAAAAGCCTCCGCCCTCCTTCTCCTGGGAAACAGTGCGGCATTTCAAAGAAGCCTTCGCCAACTCGACCCGCTTTTTCCTCCTCGTCGGTTTTGATCAATGGGAAAGCCTTCCGCGCTGGAAAAACATTGAAACTCTAGCCAAAGATGTCGAATTCATCGTAGTCGGCCGATCTGAACACCCCAGACCTCGGGATGGATTCCGAGCACATTTCATCGAGGGAAATCATCCTGCTTCCGCCAGCGAAATCCGCAAAGACCTCTCGGAAGGTCGCAAAGCCTCATGGCTGCATCGTGATGTCGCCAGATTCATTCACGAAAAAGATCTCTATTCTCCCGTCCGCTGACTTGCCCAATCCCGTTTCATTCCGTAAAACAGCATCAACAAAACGATTTCATGAGAATTTTCATCACATCACTTCTTACTACTACACTGCTGGTCACCGCCCAAGATGAACCCGCAGCTGATGCAAACGCTCCAAAAAAGCAGGAAAAACCTCAGTATGTGATTGATCTTGAAGCTTTGTCCAAGGAGCAAGCTATTGCTTACACTGATGCCTTCCGCCGGGCCAACTACCTTTTCCAACAAAAGCGTATCTTCGAATCCCTCGAAGCCGTGGAAGAGCTAGATGCCATCTACGCGAAAAACCCGGCCTCACTCACTCTCAGGGGAGCCTGCTATGTCGAATTTCGCGCTTTTGACAAGGCCCGTATGTCTTTTGCCAAGGCCCTCAAAGTCAGCCCTAACAACTTCAATGTCCGCTTCAACCTGGCGGAGATCGAGTTTGTGACCCAAAACTACGACAAATCAGTAAGCATCTTGGAGCCACTCCTTGCAGAAGCCGGAGAGAATAAGGCCACCAGCACAATGATTCCGCTGATTGAGTTTAAAATTCTCCTCTGTAAAATTAAAACCGGGGACATCAGTGGAGCCGAAGCGATTGTCGCCAAGACTGATTTCCTTGATGACTCCCCCCTCTTTTATTACGGCAAGGCGGCTCTTGAGTATGCCAACGATAATGGCGTAGGCGCTGAAACCTGGCTGGCCCGCGCCAGCCGAATTTTCCGCACTGAGAATGGAGAACTCCTCGCTCCTTGGCAGGATACCCTGATCGAATTCGGCTACATCAAGAGCTTTTACGGTGGCGATCTGGAAGTCGAGAGCGGCATCTCGACCGGCGCCGACGGAGAGTAGGCGCCTGATTGCTACAGCGCCGGAATCTGCTCGAGCTTGATTCCGTAGACCTTTGCAATCGCAGGGGCATCTGATTCCTTGTAAATCTCCCGAAAGTAGATCTCTTTGATTCCGTACGCGCAAAGCGTCTGCATGCACGGGGTACAGGGCATCGTTGTTGTCGCAACCAGCTTGGCCTCCCCTCGCTTGAAGAGGCTGCAAAGATTCACCTCAGCGTGAAGCATGAACTTTTGGCGACCATCCCGATCGTCCCAAAAGCCCGCAGGAGCATCAAAGCCCGGTGCAAGTCCGTTGTAAGCGGTTGCGATCACCCGGTTATCAGCATCGAGTGCCGCCGCCCCCACTTTCCGGAAAGGATCTTCAGATCGCAAACTCGCGACCTCTGCCAATGCCATGGCATACTCGGGAATAGACAATCGGGACTCGCTCACGCGCTTGATGGTGCAGAGTCTCTCTCCTGATGTCGAGCAACAGTCCCAAATTCAATCTTCGCAACATCACCCGCCGCTCCGCCATCGGCCTCGCAGGAATCGGCATACCCAGCACCATCTGGGCGGCAGGGATTGAACCTGATCTCCTGTCTATCACCAGAAAGGATCTCACCCTCCCCCGATGGCCCAAATCGCTCGACGGATTTCGGATCGCCCAAATCACCGATGTCCACTATCGCCCCGGAACGGACGATGAATTGGTCACAAAGCTTCGGCAGGCCGTCGAAGACGAAAACCCTGATCTGATCATGATCACTGGAGACTTCGTCATAAACGACTCCTCGTCACTTTCCGAGTTTGCCATGGCGCTCAAGGGAATCTCTGCCACTCACGGCGTCTTTGCCAGCCCCGGAAATCACGATCGTTGGCACTGCACAATCAGCCATATCAGGAAGGAAATTGAAGGCATCGGCATGTCCTACCTCCACAACGCCGGGACCAAGGTCAACATCAAAGGAGAGAACATTTTTATCAATGGTCTCGACTCGGTTTGGGGAGGTCACCCCGCCCCGAACAAGGCCTGGAACGGACATCAAAAAGACACACCTGTCCTCTCAATGGTTCATGAGCCGGATTTCTTCGACGACCTCCGTTCCTCAAAGCCGCTCGATCTCCAACTCTCCGGGCACACCCACGGAGGCCAATGCCGGGTTCCCTTAATTGGTTACGCTCCAGCCAAGGTGAAATTCGGACGAAACTACATTTACGGCCATTTTGAAAAAGGCCGCTCCCAACTCTTCGTGGGGCGCGGACTCGGAACCGTCGGACTTCGAGTTCGGTTCGCCTGCCAACCCGAGCTTGTTATTCTGACCCTTCGCTCAGCCTGATCAGCATCGCAGCGAGATCCGCTGGCTTCACTACCGGAAGCTGGCAAGTCTGGCCTACGCAGTAGAATCCGGTTGCCACACCTTCGGTCGCTTCCAATCCTGCCGTAAATTCACTCACGGGCCCCTGATTTCCCAGCGTGATTCGATTGGGATCAAATGTCTTCGTGGCCGCCGCAAGCAGCTCTTCTTTCCCCTTTTCCCCGGCAATCACAAGACGGCCGGGCTTCCCAAGAGAAAATCGCAAGCTCATCAACATCTCACCCATGCCTGACGGGGACTCCTGAATGAGCCCCAGGTATGATCGAATCGTATCCTCGGACACCTTCTGAAAGTCGGCGCGGCCGGTCACCTGGGCCAAAATCCCGAACTCCCTCGCCGCGATGGCACTCTCGGTCGGAATCGCTCCATCAAATTGTCCTTTGAGACGTAGCACCAAATCAGCCCGTTTTTCCCCCTGATAGAATCCTCCATTTTTTTCATCATAAAAGAGCTCCACCGCACTACCGGCCAACTTCACCGCCAACTCCAAATCCTCCGTTTCCAAAGTTGCTTCATAAAGCTTCCTGGTCCCCGCCAAAAACAGGAGATAACTCTGCGCTTGGGCTGAATCATCCCGGTCCCCTTCGCGCCAGCGATGAGCCAGCCGCTTCGATTTCTCATCCCAAAGCTTCGCCTTAATAAATCTGTGGGCTTTCCGGGCTGCCTTCAGATATTTTGGTTGGTTCAAAACTCTCCCTGCGCGTGCCATCGCGCCAATCATGAGTCCATTCCACGATGCCAAAATCTTGTCGTCTGTCGCGGGCGGCACTCGTTCTGAGCGCACCTTGGAAAGTTTTTTAAAGATGGCCGTCACCGACTTCAGTTCACTTTCGCTCAACCTTTCCTGCGGTTTCTTAAAATAGAGAACGTTTTGATTCGGGAGAGGTTCCGGATCACTGTGATCGATGAAATTTCCTTTTTCGCTCACGCCGAGAATGTCCCGCGCCACCTTCATTTCCTCAGAGGTCAAAAGCGCAGCAAGCTCATTTTCAGTCCAACAAAAACACTTCCCTTCCTTGCCTTCACTCTGGGCATCCTGCGCACAGTAAAAACCACCTTCGGGATGGGTTAAGTCACGCAAGACGTAATCCGCAATCCCCTTCACAGCGCCTCGAAAACGCTCTTCACCCGTCATCTGCCAGGCGTCCAGATACAATTCCATGAGCTGGGCCTGATCATAGAGCATCTTTTCAAAGTGGGGAACCAACCACTCGCGATCCACGGCATAGCGGTGAAAGCCACCCATCACCTGATCATGAATCCCACCGTTCATCATGTGACGACAGGTCTTGAGAACCGCCTCGACCGCTTTGGGATCACCCGACTGGAGCAGAAAACGAAAAACACTGACCTGAGGAAATTTCATCTCCGTCCCCAGCCCGCCCCAGATCGGATCTATTTGCGCCAAGATCTTGGGGATCGACTGATCCACCATCGCTTGGCTCAGCTTTGATTCCTCACCGCCTTGGGAATGCAACCCCTTGAAGTAGGCCTCCATCTGGCCGTGCATTTCGACCGACTGCTTCATCACCTCTTCTCTCTTTGTCTCCCAAACACCATGAATTTGCTTGAGAACCGTCGGAAATCCCGGCTGGCCGTTACGATCTTCCGGAGGAAAATACGTTCCGCCGGTCAAGGGTTTGAGATCCGGAGTCAAAAACATATTGAGCGGCCACCCCCCGGATTGCTGGGTCATGGCCTGAAATGCCGTCATGTAGACCTGGTCAACGTCCGGCCGCTCTTCGCGGTCCAACTTAATGGAAACAAAATTTTTGTTCAGAAACGCCGCCACTTCCTTATTTTCAAAAGACTCCCGCTCCATGACATGACACCAATGACAGGTCGAGTAGCCGACACTCAGGAGGATCAATTTCTTCTCCTTGCGGGCCTTCTCGAAAGCCTCCTCGCCCCATGGATACCAGTCGACCGGATTATAGGCATGCTGGAGTAAATAGGGCGATTTCTCCTTGGCCAGCCGATTCGGCTTCCCTTTCTTCTCACCACCGGTAGCCACTGCTACCAACGCAACTCCCATCAAGCAGACCCATCGCATTCCAAAGCTCATTGAGAGCACCCTAGCTTCCCCATCCAAAAACGAAACCTGATTCTCTTAAACCTGAAATTAACACCCAGCAACGGAGGCCCAAAAATCAAAATTTCACCTCTCCCGAAACTTGTGCGAAATTCCCTCCATCAGACTTGCCCCCGGGCTCGATTCCACCTTAACTCTCCACCCCTTCGGAGCAGATCTCTTTTTCGCTCCCCGCAACCTCTCAGCCATGATTGAAAATATCCGCAAATACACCGGTCTAATGATCGTCGTTCTGGTCCTGCTCTTCGTCGGACTTGTCTTCCTCGACGGAGGGATCTCCAAAGCATTTAACGGCAAGCCCGTGATGGAGGTCGCAGACCATTCGATTTCCAAAAAGGAATTTGACCGCCAGCGCGCCTTGATGCAGCTGCCTAATCTGCTTCCTGATGCCTTCGAAATCCCGAGGGATTCACAACTGCTCGCCAGCCACTATCTCGGTGACACCCTGATCGAGAGCCAGCTTCCCAAGACTCCTTCATTCTTGGTTCGTATCATGGCGAGCTACCTCCAGCCTTCCCTCGCGGAGCCGGAGCGCTTCATCGCCAACCGAATCAATGTCCGCAAGGCCGGCGTCGATTTCGGAGTCACCCCGAGCAATGAAGAAGTAGAGAAGTTCGTCGAAAATGTCCTTTTCGTCGATCCAGAGGGAAATCCGGATACCGAAGCCTACAGTGAATTCATCAAAAACCGCGTCAGCGCCATCGGCGGCAACCGTGGATTCAATGACTATATTCGTGACCTTCTTACCGCTCAGAATCTCTCCAAAATCCTGGGTGGTGGTATATCCACCGAAATGAACACCGAGCGCGCCCTGTTCGATGTCCAAAAGCAGGAAATTACCGGATCAAAAATCACCCTCGAAACAGGAGTTTACGAAGGAAAGGTCAAGCCGACCGAAGAGGAACTCAAAACCTACTTCGAAGAAAACAAAGGCAACTATAATTCCGACGAACTCCGCAAGATCTCTTACGTTTTGATCGAGCCCGATTGGGATGCCGCCTTGGTAAAATCAAAAGAGGCGAAGGCAAAGGAAGCCGAGCAACAAAAGAAGGTTGAAGAAGCTAAGAAAAAGGCCGAGGAAATCAAAAAGAAAGCCGAGGATGCAGCCCGCAAGGCCAATGAGGCCAACGAGCCTGCCGAAGACCCAACGCCTGCTGAAGAACCTGCCGGAAGCGAAACAGAAACCACTCCTCCTGCTGAAACTCCAGCCGCAGAAACCACCACTCCGGCCGAAACAACTGAGCAAGAGTCCACGACTCCTGCCACCGAAGGCCCCCAGGGCGATCCGGGCGATCCCGGCGAGCCTGCCCCGGCACCTGTTGATACGCCTTCTCCCGTTACCGAAGCAAGCTCGACGGAGGGAGATCCTGCCGCAGGCGACATTGGAAGCGGTCTTGACGAGGCTCTGGAAGATGCCACATCTGAAACCGGAACGAATCCTCTCACCACTCCCCCAACACCAGTCAAGCCAATCACTCCACCTGCCCCCCCGGCACCAAAAACCGCCAAGGAGCAACTCAGTGGTCCCGAAAAACAGGAAGCCGTTGAAGCGCTCAGTGAAACTGTCAATGATTTCTATCAAACAGTGGTAGGCGACAGCGAAGGCGCCGATCTCGAAGCCGTCGCCAAAGAGTCGGGCTTCGAAGTTAAGCAGTCTGAATTCTTCACTAAAGCCGATCCTCCGAAAGAGCTCTCAGCCTTCATCGACAACCTTCAAATCGGTAAAGTTTCCGATGGAGCCTTCCAGCTTCCGGAGAATGGCGATGCGGACGAAAAACTCAGCCTCCCTTTCAGCACTTCTGATGGCTGGTTCCTCATCCGCCTCGACGAAGTCGAGGACTCCCTCCCTCTCACGTTCGAAGAAGCCAAGGTAAAGGTCACCGTCGACCTCAAAAAGAAGATGGCCCGTGAACAAATGGTCAAGGACGCCAATGAACTCCATACCAAACTCACCGAGGCCATCGAAGCTGGCAAATCTTTCACCGACGCCGCCAAGGAGTTGGAGCAGGAGGCAACTGAAATCAAAGGAATCACCGAAGGCCAGACCTTCAACTTTGGTCAAAGAAGCCAGAAACTTCCAGACCCACCTGAATTCACTGCGGCGCAATACACCAATCAAGGCGAAATCGCTCCCTTGGAATTTACTCCTTCCGAAGAAGAGGCTGACCAAGCTCTCATCGTGTTTGTCGAGAAACGTGAAATTGTAAAGACACCGGAATATCAGAGTGACCTCAACAAGCGCTATGAATCCATCACCGGAAACATGCGCTTCGTAGCTCTCTCAAACTGGCTCTATGACCGCTATGCCGATAGCGAAGTCGTTCCTCCAAAACGAGAAGAGCAGCAGTAACCCTAATCACCCAAGATGTCAGATCACTCCGCACGGGACGATGCCTTCGAGCGGGGCAATACCTACCTTGCTCTCGGAGAACTCGAGGACGCCGAAACTGCATATAGGGAAGCTGTCGAACACGACGACAGCTTCTTTGACGGTTGGCAGGCGCTCGGCATGACTCTTCTCAAACTTGAGAAGGTGAAAGAGGCAATCGGTTGTGGAATAAAGGCCACCCTGCTGGAGCCCGATGACCTCCTCGCATGGACCGGGCTCTCCCAGATGTATGTTCGTGACGGCCAAATCGCCGAAGCCGAGCATGCCAAAGGAAACGCCCGGATTCTCTCTATGGGAGGGAAAGTGACCAAGCTCTGAGCCTCAACCAGGCCAACACATCAACTTCCTTGTCTTTTCGAGCGCAGCTCGCAAAAAGCCATTTAATCTGCTAAACGCATCGCACGAACAAATCCAAATCATGTTTTTCGTCACCACCGCCATCGATTACCCAAACGGCAAACCCCACATCGGTCATGCCTATGAAAAAGTCCTCGCCGACGTCCTAACCCGCTACCAGCGGCTTAAAGGCGTGGAATCCTATTTCCTTACCGGCGTCGATCAACATGGCCAAAAAATGGTAAAGACCGCTGAGGCGGAGGGCGTCAACGTCGCCACACTCACCAAACGCAACACCAAGGGATTCATTCGCTTATGGGAAAAGCTCGGCGTGAAATACGATGGCTGGGCCGAAACGACTGACGGCCGCCACAAAGCGTGTGTTCAAGCGATTTTAAGCAAACTCGAAAAAAAGGGGGCACTCTACAAAAAATCCTACGCTGGATTTTACTCCATCAGGCAGGAGCAATACCTGACCGATCGTGATCGCAACGAAAAAGGCGAATTCGGCTCCGAGTGGGGCGAAGTAGAAGAACGTGAGGAGGAAAACTGGTATTTCAAACTCTCGGAACACATCGAATGGCTGCGGTCTACCGTCGAGAACGATGACTTAAAGATTATCCCCGAGTTTCGGAAAAGCGAAGTCCTCAACGCCCTCGATCGCTCCAGCGATACTGATCTCTGCATCTCTCGCCCGAAGGAAAGGATGTCCTGGGGCATCCCCCTTCCCTTTGATCCCGACTTTGTCACCTACGTCTGGTTCGACGCCCTCATCAACTACATCTCTTTCGCCGGTTATCAGAAACACGAAGGCTCAGACCTTCCAGATTTCGATTCTCTCTGGCCCGCCGACCTCCAGATCATCGGCAAGGACATTCTCGTTCCTGCCCACGCCGTCTACTGGCCGTGCATGCTTCACGCCATGGGCTTTGAAGCTCCCGACATGCCCACCCTACTCGTCCACGGCTTTTGGAATGTAAAAGGTGACAAAATGTCTAAATCCTTGGGCAACATTGTCGATCCCGACGAACTCGCCGATAAATTTGGACCGGACACCCTCCGCTACTACCTTTGCAGGGATATCCGCAGCGGTAAAGACAGCGATTTTGATATCGAGCGACTGGTCATGCTTTTCAATACCGAACTCGCAAACGATCTCGGGAACCTCCTGAATCGCTCAATCAACATGACCAAGGGATTCTGCAACTCCACGATCAGTAACACTAACACCGGTGACGCCGAGGATGCAGCCCTGCGTGAATCATTGACCAATTCCATCACCTCCTATCGTGAAGCCATGGACGCTTGCGAGGTCAGCGTCGCTCTCCAAGCAATCAACGATCACGTCACCCACTGCAATGGCTACCTCGAAAGACACAAGCCTTGGGAGATGAAGAAAGACGAGTCCAAGCTGGCCCGCGTGGGAGAGATCCTTTCCCACACGGCGGAATCATGCGCACAACTGGCAGTCCTTCTTTGCCCCATCCTCCCGGAAGCTGCCGCCAAAATTTTTGGCCAATTGAAAAAGGAGAATCTCTCGGATCTCAGCCTCGATGACCTCAAATGGGGCCTCTTGGAAGCCGGCCATCAAACAGGAAAGCCCAAGCCCGTCTTCCCCCGGATTCAAATCAAGGAAGAATAGAACTGGCAAACCTGCGACACAGGATTCTGAATTGCGGGAGCTTTCTTTGGATGGGCACTTAGACTCGGAGCCCGTAAAAACAAAGATATCCTGGTTCTGGCGCAGTCAGAATTCACCGGTTGACGAGTATACAAAAAGAACGGGAGCAAGCTCCCGTTCTTCAAAAATCGTTTTAGCTGATCGCTACGATTAATCGTCATTCTCGGACTTTTCGCTCTCCGCCTTCTTTTCTTTCTCGCGTTTCTTTTGCTCCGCCTTGGCCTGCTTTTCGCGGCTGGTCACTCTCTCCTTCTCCTCAAGGAAAAGTCGTGCAGCGTTGAAACTACTTCGAGCATAGTCACGGAGGCCATTATCATCCAATAAAGCCAGACCTTCCTCGGTCACTTCGGATTCAAAGATTTTCCACGCTTTCTTGGTAAGATCCTTCGAGTTCACGGCCACCCGTGGTTTGGGCTCACGCTTTTCGCCACGTTCCCGACCTCCGCGCCCACGGCCTCGGCCTCGGCGTTCTCCAGTATCCTGCCTACCCTGCCCCTGGTCTTTCGAGCCACCACCGGAAGAGTCATCCTTGCGAGCCTGCTTTCTCTGACCTCCTTTTTGCCTGCTTTCATTCGAATCCTTGGATTCATCCGAGTCATCGGCATCTGGAACAAGTTTTTCAGTCACTTCGGCCGGGATCGGGTCCTCGGCAGTCTCACGGCGGGCATCACGAACACCCGATTTGGGCTCACGCCCTTTGCGAGCAGGCTTTTTCTCATCCTTCTGCTCGCCGGCATCCTTGTTATCAGTTGGGGCTTCGCTTGTTGAGGTTCCTTTGAGAGGAAGCTCCTTTTCCTGATCCTCAGCGGAGTCAGATGTAGCGCTTTTCTTGGGGGCGCGCTTGGAGGCGCTTTTTTTCCGCACGGTCTTACGTGCAGCCTTCTTGGCTGGAGGTGTCTCTTCGGACATGTATTTTTTGAGTAGAACAGGCGGAAGATCACTACCTTCCGCCTGCTAATGATTGTTTATGAAAATGAGATCTACCAGAACCTACTGCCAGATATCATCTTGTGTTTGTTCGTTGTTTAGGAGCCCGCTCACATTGATGTCGCTTGGCTCACCATCCGGACCAATCGACCACAGGTCGAAATCACCATCATTCCTCACGTTCTGAACCGGATTGCCATTGGCATCAGTGGCCGCCCGATAGCGAAGTGAGACTCCAAAGCCATCAAGGATTACTCGATTTCCCTGAAAGGTTCCAACGAGCGCAGGGTTGCGATCGTCATTGAGCTCCGGCCAATAGATCGTTCCTGTCGGATCAATCCCCTGACCTGTCGGATCACCCGAAAGAGCTTTGTAAACCGCAGAACTGGTGGCGTCCTGTCCGATGGGATAAAAACCCTGCTCGTTATAGAATGCCTCGAGCTTGGTTCTTACCATTCCGATGGTCTTCGAAGTCGTCGCTATATCTCGCTTCACATTCACGCGAACCATGACGCCAATCGTAATACCGGCGAGGATCACAATGATCGAAATAACAACCAGAAGCTCAATGAGCGAGAATCCAGCTTTACTGAAACGGCCTGTCTTGGTCACTTTTAGAGTTTTCATCAATTTAATGTAGCAGCTTACTTAATCGGAATCAATTAGCTCCGTGATCTTAACCACCCTGCATCTTCTGAATCACGCTGATCAGCGGGAGGAAGAGAGCGAAAACGATTGCACCCACAACGAGGGCGAGGATCACGATCATGATCGGTTCGAGAATAGAGGTGAGCGCAGTCACAGCACCATCGACCTCGTCGTCATAAACGTCGGCTATTTTTAGGAGCATCTCCGGCAATTGACCGGTTTCCTCTCCCACATCCACCATGGAAACCACCAGATTGGGGAAGATTCCCGAGCCTGTCATCGGCGTCACAATGGATTCACCTTCCTTCACCGCGTCATGCACCTTGTCGATCGCTTCTGCGACGACGACATTACCTGCGGTATCCCTCGTAATATTGAGAGCCTGAAGAATTGGCACACCGGAAGTCACGAGAGTTCCGAGCGTCCGGCTAAAACGGGCAATCGCGCTCTTGCGTTGAATGTCACCAAAGACCGGGATCTTCAACTTGAAGCTGTCGACCATGTTTCGGCCTTTAACCGTTCGAGCCCAGGCACCAAAGGCGGTCCAACTTCCCACCGCAATAAAGAGAATCCACACTGCATTGGGCAGGAACAGAGGTCGTGCCAACATCCAGTCTGAGAAGCCGAAGACGACACGGGAGATCAATGGGAGCTGTGCACCATCCCCCATGTCGCGGAACATGTCACGGAACTTGGGAACAATGAACAACATCAGGAAACTCATGATGGCAACCGCGATGAACATCACGATCAAGGGATAAACCATCGCCGAAACAATCTTGCCCTTCAACTTGTGAGCCTTCTCCTGGTATTCGGCGAGACGAGTCAGAACAACTTCGAGAACACCACCAAGCTCACCAGCTTTCACCATGTTCACATAGAGCTTGTTGAACATTTTGGGGTGCTGTCCCAAACTTTCCGAGAAAGTGGAACCTCCCTGAACGGAATCCGCAATATTATTGATTGTCGCTTTAAGTACAGGATTTGGCTCCTGCTTCCCCAGAACATTCAGTCCGCGAAGAAGGGGGAGTCCGGAGTCAATCAGAGTCGCCAACTGACGGGTGAAAATCATCAAAACCTTAGGCTTCACCTTGCCGCCGACCTTACCGGCCTTGCCACCTTTGGCTTTGCTTTTGGTCTTCTTTTTCCCCTTTTTGCCAGGGGTCGCGGCAACGCCTCCCTGTCCCTCGGGAACAACCTGGGTCGGATAGAGACCTTGTCCGCGAAGGGCCTGGATCGCTTCTGAGTCCGAATTGGCCTGAACGACTCCGGTGGTTTGCTCACCTTTGGAGTCGAGCGCGATGTATTGAAAATTAGCCATGAGAGTTTGTGTGTCTGCTTAGTTCTAAAGATTTGAAGAAAGGTTGGGGAAGCTCCAAATGACGAAATCTTGATTGATCCCGAAGAACTGCCCCGTCTTGAGCTGGTTAGGTGTATTTTAAAACCTCCTCGATTGTGGTGCGGCCCTCATAAATACATCGAAGACCGTCTTCGCGGAGAGTCGTCATGCCAAGCTCGATCGCCTTTTGCTTAATCACAACCGCCGGGGCCCTATCGATGATCAGTTCGCGAATTGGATCGCTCACATTCAAGAGCTCGTAAAGACCGGCACGGCCCTTGTAACCCGAATCACCGCAAGTGCTGCACCCTTTACCTGTGAAGAAGCTCTTGTCCCCGAGTTCGTGGGGAGCCACACCAAGTTGGGTAAGAATGGCCTCGCTGGGCTCATAAGGTGATTTACACTCCTTACAGATCGTTCGCAAAAGTCGCTGGGCAAGAATACCTTCGAGCGAAGCTGCCACGAGGAATGGCTGCGTCCCCATATCGACCAATCGAGTCACTGCTCCAGCGGCATCATTGGTGTGAAGGGTTGAAAGCACGAGGTGGCCGGTAAGCGAGGCTTGAATCGCGATCTTCGCGGTATCAAGATCCCGCATCTCCCCCACCAAAATCTTGTCAGGATCCTGACGCAAGAATGCCCGAAGCACTCTCTCGAAGGTCATGCCGATGGCGTCATTAACGGGAACCTGGATAATTCCATCCACGTCATATTCAACCGGATCCTCCGCGGTCAGAAGCTTGGTATCGATCGTATTGATCTCACGAAGTGCCGCATAAAGAGTCGTGGTCTTTCCCGCTCCGGTCGGACCGGTAACAATGAAAATACCATTGGGCATCCGGATGGTGTCATGGATGTATTCGTGAATATGCTGAGGCAAACCCAGATTATCCAAATTAAGGTTCACGGAGTTCCGGTCCAGAACACGAAGTACCACACTTTCGCCATACTGAGTTGGAAGTGACGAAACACGCATATCGACCGACTGGTCCCCCACCTGCTTCACGATTCGTCCGTCTTGCGGAATCCGGCGCTCGGCAATATTCATATTTGCCATCACTTTGACTCGCGAAATGATCGGCAAGGCCAGGTGGACCGGCGGTGGCGTCATCTCGTAAAGAGCACCGTCAACCCGGTAGCGAATTTTGAACTCAGTCTCGAAAGGCTCGAAGTGAATATCCGAAGCTTTTTCCTTAATCGCCTGATAAAGAACAAGGTCCACGTAGCGCATGATTGGAGCCGAGTTCGCCTCGTCTTCCATTTCAGCTTCGCCTCCCTTAAAACTCAGACCACCGTCGAGTTGGCCAAGAATGTCATCCATCGCCTTCTCTTCACCACCGTAGAGCTCATTGATCTTCTGCTCAACGAGGTAGTCGGTACCGACCACCAAAGTGAGTTCATGGCCAACGGCAAAGCGAAGATCCTCAAGAATCTGGGGATTTAACGGATCGGTCAGAGCGACCGAAATATTTCCATCGTTGTAGGAAACCGGCAGGGCTCCATGGAGGCGGGCCATTCCGGCGGGAACCAGTGAGAGCAGAGCCTCAGGTGGCTCAAATTCGCTGAGATCCACAAATTCCGCGCCCAGCTCCTGGGCAATAATTGGCCAAATATCGTCGCGCGAGTTGACGACCTGGTAGTCGGCGAGAATTTCAGCCGCTTCTTTGCCGCTGTTTTCGATTTCCGCGAGCACGTCAGCCTTTAGGGCACCATCGATCATGCTGCGACTGACAAAGAGGTCGAGGACTTGGTTGTTATCCATCGTGATTAAAAGAGTAAGTGTTTGAGTGTGTAAATTTGTTTAATCGGCATCGGCCATGGTGACTCCGATGACTTCGGCGGCCGAGGTCATCCCGACGAGCACTTTTCGGATTCCGTCTTCCCGGAGGGTCCGCATTCCCAGTTCCCTAGCTCGTTTCCGAAGCTGCGGAGTGCTGAGATCCTGGTTGATCAAGTGGCGAACCTCGTCATCCACAAGGAAGATCTCGAAGATGCCGATTCGACCACGATAGCCGGTATCGCGGCAGTTTTCACAACCAACGGGGCCCATAATGTTGGCCTCAGCTAGTTGTGAAGGGTCAATATTCAGCATGCGCAACTCCTTCTCGTCAAGGGTCGCCGGAGCCTTGCACTTGTCGCAAAGCTTTCGAACCAATCGTTGGGCGAGAATGGCGCGGACCGCCGA
Organism: Akkermansiaceae bacterium; assembly: GCA_965657795.1. Taxonomy (GTDB): domain Bacteria; phylum Verrucomicrobiota; class Verrucomicrobiia; order Verrucomicrobiales; family Akkermansiaceae; genus SW10. The sequence goes on along the minus strand of CBFHQJ010000081.1, from coordinate 1,749 downwards.
GGCGATCAGGAATTTTTTAATTCCCATATCGGCAAGACGAGCCACCGAGCTTGGAGCATCGTTGGTGTGAAGCGTCGAGAACACCAAGTGACCGGTGAGCGATGCGTTAATTGCAATATTCGCAGTTTCACCATCTCGAATCTCACCCACCATGATGATGTTCGGGGCCTGTCGCAACATGGAACGAAGCGCTGCAGCGAAGGTCATTCCGATATCGGAGCGCACCATCACCTGGTTAATTCCAGCGAGCTCATACTCGACCGGGTCCTCAACCGTGATGATCTTTTTGTCCGGCTTGTTGATTTCATTCAAGCAAGCGTAAAGGGTCGTCGTTTTACCCGATCCAGTCGGGCCGGTCACGAGAATGATTCCATCGGGGAGTCGGAGAAGTTCGGCAAAGATCGCCTGATCATCAGAAAGGAATCCCAATTGAGGAAGACCTAGGCTCAAAGCCGACTTATCAAGAATACGCATCACGATACTCTCACCGTGGTTTGAAGGCACAGACGAGACACGAAGATCGACCTCTTTCCCGCCCATCTTGACCTGAATACGACCATCCTGGGGGATCCGCTTCTCCGCGATACTCATGGATCCACTCATCACCTTGAGGCGGGCAATCACCGCCGGCAAAAGTTTTTTGGGGTGATTGGCGACTTCGATGAGCTTACCATCCAGCCGGTTTCGAATTCTAAGCGAAGTTTCGAGTGGCTCGATGTGAATATCACTCGCGCGCATTTTGAAGGCATCGACCAAAATTCCCGAAACAAGCTTAATGACCGGAGCGTCCGAATCATCCGATCCGATATCCCCCATCACTTGAAGCTCACTGGCATCAGCTTGTCCTACCTCATCTCCAAAGATCTGCTCCAAGGCTCCTTGGATTCCTTTCGGAGGAGCTGCATAGAACTGACACTCACGATTTACAATGTGAGGAATTGCATCCTGCGCCTCGAAATCGAGAACGTCAGCCAGGGCGATACTCAGATACGATCCGTCATCCGAGAAGGGAACCGCGTTGAAACGGCGGCAGTCAGCGAGCGTGAGGTAGTTTTTAAAGGCAGGATCAATGAACCCGCTGGCCAGATCGATGACATGAGTCCCGACGTTAGCGGCCGAAACCTCGGCGATGCCGGTCTCGGTAACATCTCCATGATCAAGAAAATGCTGGATCAAGCCCTCGTCTCCGAGCTTTCCCCGGATTTCCTCGACGTGCTCGGGGGTCAAATGGCCTCCTTCGACCAACAGCTGAATCAAATAGTCTTCGTTTGAATACACGGTGTAAAATTCGGTGTGCGTTTTAGGTGTGTGTGACTCCGGGCGGGTGGACTTCCACTGTCCCAGCGTTTGAAAGAGACTGCGGAAATGAGAGTCAGGTGTCAACCAACCGGACCCGAATGATGTAAAAAAAGTCTGACAATCAGACTAAATCGGCAAAGACCTCGCTAAAAAGCTCTTCCTGACGCACCGCCATCGCTTGAGCCTGGGCTGGATCGTGATCATCAAACCCAGCCAAGTGAAGCATCCCATGGATCCCGTAAAGTGCAATTTCCCGCTCTGCGCTTGTTTGGAATTCAACAGCTTGTCGCCCAGCAGTTTCCACCCCAATAAGCAACTCACCGTGGTCGAAGGTGATGACGTCGGTTGTTGTCGCATCCGCCAAAAACTCCCCATGCAAGCGAGCCATCTCCTCGTCATCCAGTAAGGTTACTTCAATTGTCTCCATGCCTGAAATAAGGCCCACTCCGA
>CBFHQJ010000080.1:0-22877 GCA_965657795.1 Akkermansiaceae bacterium | reverse complement strand
TTGACGCGAATGACTGCCCGGTCTTTTCCACAACGATAGTCATGGCCGACTCCCGCAGTGGCAAAGCTTTCACGCTGCCTTCCATGTAGTCGATTCCGATCGTACTGAAGAAGCGCCGTTGAACTTCCTGGGGAACCTTAATCTTTGTGCCAGGCGTACTGTCTTGAGGGATGAGCGAGCGCCACTCCGCCTCGGTGAACCAGAGCATGTCGTTCTGTGTTTCAGCAGCCCGAGCATCGGGAATTTGCTGATAGTAGAGTCGTTTAGCGCGCTGCGGCTTGCCATTTTCGTCAGCCTTGAGATAAGTGCAATAACCGCGCACGACGAGCCCGTTCTCCGGAGCCTTTGGGACGGGTCTTTTTGGTGGAATGGCCAACTTCGGATCAGAGAGTTGGGGCTTTCGAGCGTCCTTTGGCAGCGCGCGAAAGGTGGCGAGCAATGGAGCAAGATCCTTTTCGCGTAAACGGACATGCCCGCGTTGTCCTTTGCCATCTCCAAGGGGCTGGCCTGCTGCAGTCACGGCAACGAGGTGATTACCACCCGCTCGAGCAGACTTGCAGAACTCGACTTCGTGGGAATTTCCCCGGAAGTAGGTGTCCAAGGCAAGCGGGATGAAGTGCTTGTTGACGTATTCTGGTTCGACTTGGGTCCCGGTGTATTACCGGGCGCGGTTTCCCGTGCAGGCTCCTCATGTCCGGCCCAGCGGACTGCCATCGGCAGCGGTGAAGATCACCAGCGGCTTGTCTTCCACAATCGCTTGTCGGCGTGCCTCGGTGACATTGGTCAACCAATTGATGTCGCGCCACGGGCTTTCGCCTACTTGCGGTTTGATGACAAGGTGAAGGCGGTCAATCTCAGCCTTTGAAAGGGGCTGACTGGCAAACAACAACGCTGATTCCAGAACTGAGACAGTCGCGACAAGAGTCTGAAGAAGCCTCATGGCAGTCCTCAACCTACTGGATTTCAGATGACGAATGGAAGTCCTTTAATTGCCAGCACCATGCGGCTTCGACTACGATCCCTTCACAGGTCACTGCCACGGTCGGGACTTCCGTCCAAGCAACAGTCATGAGTTGCCATTTAAACCGATGAATTTAGAACCTTCGTTGTAACCATTTCCAAACCCGACGCATAGCACCTATTAATAGAACGATTTTCTTTCTTCTCCGTGCCAGGGGCCAACACCGATTCCCCTTCCTGCCAGAGGAAATCTCCGGTCCATCCCCCCTTATCCAAAGTTACTCTCTTATGAACCGCATCTCACTTGGAGCCACCATTGCGACCCTGTTGCTTGCCATCGCAACACTGGCGGGGCAGGAACACCTCGACATCCGCTTGAAAGACCCGGCGGGTAAGATTGTGAAACCTCTCGCCAAAGCAGGACAAAAGGCCACCGTCTTGTTTTTCCTGACGACGGAATGTCCTATCGGTAATCTTTACTCTCCCGAGATTAATCGTATCGTCGCTCGGTACAAAAAACAAGGTGTGACCTGCCACGCCATCTATGCTCATGAAACGGCAGCCGAGATCAAAAAGCACCAACGAGAATACAAGCTTTCCCTTGGCGCTTTGCTCGATCCGGAGCTCAAACTCGCCAAGCTCACCGGCGCCACGGTGACACCCGAAGCGTGTGTTCTGAGCCAGGATGGCAAAATCCTCTACCGCGGACGAATCGATGATCGCGCGGTGAAATTTGGAACCGTTCGTCTGGAGCCGCGCGTCCGGGACTTGCGGTTGGCTCTCGATGCAGTGCTGGCAGGCAAACCGGTCGCCAATAAATTCACCAAGCCAATCGGCTGTTACATTTCTTTTCCCGAACCTCCTCTTCCCAAAAAATCAAAATAATTTCATGAACTTAGCCCAAAAATCAGCAACCTTCCTCGGTCTCTTTCTCTCGCCCCTGCAGGGAGCTGAAAACGTCACGTTCAGCAAGGACATTGCTCCGATCATTTATGAGAACTGCACGACCTGTCATCGCCCGGGCCAGATCGGCCCCTTCGCCCTCACCGACTACAAATCAGTGAAGCGGCGGGCCAAGCAGATCGTCGAAGTCACCGAAGACCGCACCATGCCTCCCTGGCACGCTGACCCGGGTGATGTCAAATTCAGCAACAACCGCTCGCTCAGCCCGGAGCAGATCAAACTCCTCTCCGACTGGGTAACCGCCGGTCGTCCCGAAGGTGATCCCACCCAAACTCCGCCACTTCCCGAATTCCATGAAGATTGGCAAATCGGCAAGCCGGACCAAGTTGCGACCATGACAGAGCCCTTCACCGTTCCCGCGGAAGGAAGGGACATTTACCGCAATTTTGTCATCCCGATGAACCTGAAGGAGGACAAGTGGGTGGAAGCGATCGAATTTCTCCCCGGCGCCCCGGAAGTCGTTCATCACATCCTCTACTTCCTCGACACCTCGGGAAAAGCCCGGGCCTATGACGCTGAAGACAAAAGACCGGGGTTCAGCATGTCAAAGTCCAACGCCGACTTCCGCTATATTGGAGGCTGGGACGTTGGGACCCAACCAACTGAATTGCCCTATGGCCTGAGTTGGTTCGTGCCGAAGGGCGCGGATCTTGTCGCGCAAATTCATTACCACCCGAATGGCAAGGAGATGACCGACCAATCATCGGTTGGCTTCCACTACTCGGACAAACCAACCTCCCGTCCATGGACCGTCGTTCAGGTTCCTCCTCACTTTGGCCAACTCCAAGGCATCGACATCAAAGCAGGAGAGAAGGAGCACATCGAAGAGGCCTCCTTCATCCTCCCTGAAGACTGCGAAGCTTTTGCCGTGAATGCCCACGCACACTACCTGGGCAAGCGGATGGAATTGACCGCTACCTTGCCTGACGGCAAAAGCATAAATCTTCTCCGGACCTCGCGATGGGACTTCAGATGGCAGGAAGACTACGCCTTCGAGAAGCCGGTCAAGCTCCCTGCCGGCACCCGCCTCGACATGCTGATTTCCTACGACAACTCCGCATCAAACCCGAATAATCCCACCAATCCTCCCAAGGACGTGAAGTGGGGTCCGCAGACCACTGATGAGATGGGATCGATCACCCTCGCGACGATGTTCGACACTAAAGAGCAGAAAAAAGCGACCCACGAAGGACTACGGGTCCTCCTTGCGAATCAGTTTATCGACCGCCTTTGGGAAGCACGCGCTGAAGCAGCGCGGAGTCGGAACACGCAGTTGAAAAATTCCATACAGATGTTGAAGGCACTGGATCTGAATAAAGATTCCAGGCTTTCCCCCAGCGAACGTATCCCTGCCATTGGTTTTATTCAGAATAGTAGATATCTCAAAAGGTTCGGAGCGATTGGGTTCGAGTAATCGCCCCCTCTTCTCATAAAACGTTGCGTGATGAGTCGTCGCTACACCCGCCGTACCTTTCTCGGAGGCATCAGCACCGCCGCCGGGGCGGGTTTGGTCCCCAGTGAGCTTTGGGCTGTCAGCTCCGGGAAGTCTCCCAACGAGACCCCGAATATTGCTGCCGTTGGCGTCGGAGGAAAGGGTTGGGCCGACTTGAATGGTGCTGCCAAGCACGGAAACATCGTGGCCTTCTGTGATGTCGAGACGGGCAAAGTCGGCAGACGTGGAGGCTTCAACGCAGCCGCCAGGCAATGGCCGAAGGCCCGACGTTACACCGACTGGCGCGTGATGTTGGAGAAGGAGAAGAACCTCGATGGCATCACGGTCTCGACGCCAGACCACATGCACGCACCCATCACGATGACCGCACTCAAGATGGGCATCGGTTGCTACACCCAAAAGCCACTGACTCGCACCATCCACGAATCCCGAGCCCTCGCCCTCGCCGCCCGAGAAGCAAAGGTCGCCACCCAAATGGGCAATCAAAACCACAGCGGTCGCACCTACCGCACACTTGTCAATTTGGTGAAGACCGGCGTGATCGGAAAAATCAAACGCGTCCATGCCTGGTCGAATCGACCGATCTGGCCTCAAGGGATCCAGCGCCCCGCCATCATTGCCGAAGCGCCTTCTTCCCTTGCCTGGGATCTCTGGCTCGGAGTCGCGCCAGATCGCGCCTTCGCTCCGGAAGCCTATCATCCCTTCAAGTGGCGCGGCTGGCATGACTTCGGCGCCGGAGCACTGGGTGACATGGGATGCCACATGATCGATCCCGTTTACTGGGCGCTCGGTCTCGATGCACCCACCAAAATTTCCTACGAAGGCCCTCCGCCCATGAAGGAAACCTTCCCAACTTGGGAGCGCATCCATTACGAATTCCCGGGGACGAATTTCACCACCAACGAGACCATTGATGTCACCTGGCACGACGGAAAAAAGAAACCCGAACCCGCCGAATGCGACCTTCCAGCGGACACGAAAATTCCCGACAACGGAGTCATCTTCATCGGCGAGAAAGGCGTCCTCGTTACTGCGCACGGGAGCCAAAGTCTTCCCAAGCTCTATCCCGAAAAAGACTTCAAAGACTACGAGATGAAGATCATTCCCACCACCGATCACTACGAGCAGTGGGTCAACGCGATCACCGGCATAGGAACTCCAAGTTCCAACTTCGACTATGCCGGACCGCTGTGTGAAACCGTTCTCCTTGGCTGCGTCGCTTCTCAAATCCCGGAGATCAAACTTGAGTGGGATTCAAAGGCTCTGAAGTTTAAAAACAGTAAGGCCGCCAACGCCCTCATCCGGCAAGAGTATCGCCAAGGCTGGGAAGTCGAAGAATTGTAGCGAATCACGTCCGACTTCGAATCTCAATCTGCCCCCGGAAGGACAGATGGAACCCCAAATCACCTACCGCTTCCGGAGCATAAATTTTTGCCTCCAATCCCAGTGGAATTCTTAGAGGTGCCGGAATAGCAGCGCCCTTTTACTTGCCAAAGCAGTAGAGTGTCTTCTGGCTCCGGAGGAAAATGCGGTTGTTTGCCAGAGCAAGACTGCAACGTTGGTCGCGCACGGTGCGGTCGCCAAATTCAACCTGATGCAGAAGAGTAAACTTCTTGGGATCCGCTGCTACCACAAACACCTTTCCGTTGTGGTCCTGAAAGTAGATCTTACCATCGCCAACAGTGGGTGAGGCTTCGATTTTGGCCCGCGTGCCAATCGCTCCGGTCCACAGAACTTTGCCGGTTTTTGGTTCGACACAGGAAATTCGCTTATCCTTATACTCTCCATTGAGGATGTAAAAGTGGCCGTCGTGGTAGAGCGGTGTGCAGACATCGGAGGACACTTCGGGGTCCTCGCTCTTCCAAAGCAGTTTGCCGGTCTTCATATCGACTGCATAGACCGGGCTCTTTTTAGGAGCACAGACCAGGGCAACACCACTCCCTGCAACAGGAGAAGGAACAAGCCGCCAGTGGCCAATCTTTTTGGGATTCCAGGTTTCCCAGCGCCAGAGCTCTTTCCCATTAGTGGGGTCGTGGCCGGTAAGCGCATCGCCTCCGGCAACCAGAAGCTGCAGGTCTCCCCCCTCATCGGCGGTCCGACCGAGCACCGGAGAAGTGAAGGCCTCGAGCGACTCGGCCACCGCCTTGGCCGGACGTTCAACCTTCCACTGTTGCTCGCCGGTCGCAAAATCGAAGGCGACGAGATAGGATGGGATATTTTTTGCTCCGGCGGAGCCACGTGACACCGAGCCATATTCAAAAGGAACATTCCGTTGCAAAACCTGCATGATAAGATTGTCGCCCGAAAGAATGGGGCTGGTGGAGAAGGTCCATTGAAACGCAAAGTATTTGGCTCCTTTCGCGATCAGATTTTTACGCCACACTTCTTTTCCATCCATCGTGAAAACAATCAGGTCGCCGTTGCCGAAGAAGAAGGCAACCCGCTTGCCATCGGTGACCGGCGAAGGCGAGGCAAAGTCGCTACGGTCATCCAGATGGACCCTTCCCTTTGAGACCATCTTCGACCAACGCTGCTTGCCGGTGTTCGCGTCGAGACAGATGGCATGCAATTCCTTCTTCTCGTGATTGGCCGCGGTAACAAAAACACGGTCTCCCCACACGATGGGGGTGGCAGCCGAACTCCCCGGAAGCTCCGCTTTCCACACGACATTCTCGGTCGGCGAGAACTTGGCGGGCAAGGACATCCCCTCTTCCGCAGTACCGTTGACGTGGGGACCGCGTTGAGTCGGCCAGTTGGAATCAGCAAGGGCGACAAGCGAAAGGGACAGGCTAAGCAGGGTAAGGGACAAGGCTTTCATCGTTTTCTATCCCTAGTCTATGCAATCCGACGAAGAAGGCTCAATACGAATTCTGAAATTGTCACGACTTCCACCGGTCCGTTCGCTGAATGAACTCAAAGCGAGAGCGAGCCTGCCCATCGTCTTCACTGCCCACCTTCTGAAAATTGGACTGGCTTTGGCTTCGGACCACCGGAACCCGGTGTCACAAGCTCCTTCTTTAGCCACCCCAGCCCTTCAAGATTATCGCTGAGCGCAATTTTGGAATCCAGTCTATTTTGGTGATCGAGAATTCCAACCGGCCCGTCATAGCCACTCGAAACAAGCACCTCCAACATCTCCAAATCATGTTTGCCTTGTGCCAGTGGCAGGATCTTAGGCTTCGCACCATTGTTCATCCCATTGAGGTTGATACAGTGGAGAAAGGGTTTCATCAGCGCCAAGGATTCCTTCCAACTATCGATCGCCCCATGGCCGTGGTGCCAGTTATAGACAATGCCAACGTTCTTGAATCCCAGCGCGCGCAGACCTTTGCATACTGCGACGAGGTTCCCTGGCTCACCACCCCAACCTCCATGATTGTAGAGGCCCAGCTTGCAGCCGATCTCTGAAGTTCGCTTTGCGAGCGACTCCATCGAGGCCACAGCGGCCGCGAGCTTTTCCTCCTGCGTGCCGTTTTTGGGGCTTGGAGCAGTTCTCCAAATCTGAGGGTGAAGCCCGTGCTTTTCAAAAAGCGCGAAAGCAGATTCGTGCCCACCCCAGAAGGCGAAGTACTCGACGCCATGCTTTTTGTATTGGAGGATCTCTTCTTCAAACTCTGCGACGTGCTCGCTGCGCCAATCGTAGGCGCCCCGACCGATGCCCAGCTCCTTGAGCATCTTCGCACGCTCGTTCGGAGTCCGCTTTTTGGCGTCAAAGGGAACGATGCACCACGCGACTAAATTCTTCCGCTCCAGGTTTTTGTTGACCCCATCGGCAAGAGACGCCCCAAGCATGAGGGTAAGAATGACGCTGACAATTTTCATAAGACGATTGTGATCATGGCCCTGTCCTTTGTCAGGACCAGATTCAGTCCCTACCGGGTTCCTTCCATCCGGAAAAACCGGCGGGATCGCAATCCAAGCGGGAATTTCACTTCGATTTGTTGCCGGCCATCGCTTTGAGAAATCACTTCACCGAGAGCTCCATCATCATTACGGGACCAATTTACCAAATCATCCGAGCCAGACAAAAAGAGCTGACCTTTCGCCGTCATCGACCGGGTATAGCCAAAAGTAATTTCATCACCGGCGATCCGCTGGATGATATCAGACTGGTCGGCCATCATTGGATCACCCCCGAAGAGATGCTCCAGGCGATTCACCAATCCATCGCCGTCAGGGTCGCGGTCGCCTGCCGAGATCTCCGGATCGGCACGTTCTGCAGGTGAAAACACTTCATTCAACCAAACCTCATACTCCTGGAAGACAGAAACCGCCCCAAGACTGCCGCCTATCGAAGCCCCGGGCATCCATCTCCCGCCTTTGAGCCCGAGGTCTTCCATGAGCTCAAGTGAATTGCCACCTCCACCGGCCCCAGCGATCGGGTTATTTGAATAAGCCGTATCCACCACCCCTGCTCCAAAACCCAACTCCAGACGTAGTCGCTCTCCACTATCATCGAGTTCTCCGGAATACTCTCCCGCGACATTCAACTCGGGGCAACCAAAGGCCGCCGCGCTTTTCACCACATAGACAAACTCGCCCGGATTCAGAGTCATGGCAGGGAATTCGAAATCAACTCCTGCCACGAATTTCACTCCATCGAGATCAAAAGGAGTTTCTCCGGTATTCCGCAATTCGAGAAACTCGCCCTCTCCATCACCGGCTGGATGATACATAATCTCAGTGATACGCAGCCCTGATACAATGGCCTCCGCATCGCCCAGCCCCTCACTCGTCAACTCGGTTTCAACCGCCTGCAATTCCAGACCAAAAACAATATCACTGCTTCCGGCATCGTCCTGATGAACTTCGACAGCGAGGACATTTTCACCAACGATCAGACTTGAAGCATGGAGGTCAAACGGCCCCTCATAACCGGCGTCACCGACGTTATCACTTGCGAATGTCCCGTGTCCGACCGGGTCTTCCATTCTCAGCCGGTGCAATTCAACTCCATTCAAATAGATTACGGCACCGTCATCCAGGACCGTTCGCAATCTCAACTCCGCCTTCGCCGGATCACCCGAAAACTGGAAGCGATGGCGGAAGTAGTAAGTCGATTTTCCCGAGGCATAGTTGATCTCTGTTTCCAAAGTCTCCGGCAAGTTTTCCGGGCTGGTTTCGCGGCCCAGCAAGCCTGCTCCGGTTTCCCATCCGAAATCATCATAAGCGGAAGCACTCCACTCTGTTCCCAGATTCGTGTCGGAATCTTCGTAGCTCCAAACCGCATCGATCGCGACCAACCCGGTCACGGTTTCCACCTCATTAACCGTCACTCCGAATCCGGGGGTCGGAAGATTAAAGGCTGCCACTTCTTCACCTCCCGGCGTGACTCGCCCTTCGGACACGTCAGGTGCTTCGGAGAAGGTAGTTACGGAATCGATGACCTCACCGTCCCGAATCAGATCGATCTCAATTCCTGGTTCACCCGGCACATCAAAGTCGGCCATTTGCCCGTCCGAAACAATGGCGGTGTAGTCTTTCGCTCCGATAAAACTTAGTGGAGAAGCTGTCCAATTTTCGCCGGTCAAGAGAACCGAAGGCAGAACCTCCACCGAAGCCAACGACGCGGGCAGTCCATCCGGATTGTAGAGTTCGAGGAAGTCCCCGGTGAAGAGACAATCTGAATTCAGCAACCACTCATTGAGTTTCAGTGACTGGCCAATCGCGAGCGGCTGGCGAACATTGATGGAACCCGGCGTCGGCTTTGTTAAAGCCCAATCCGCTCCAAGACGTCCCAAGGTACTCCCTTCAATCTGGATCCCATAAGTAAGTGAACCGAATGGCGCTCCGTCCGCATCTTCAAGTACAACCGTCCCCCCGCTCATCTCCAGGCCCTCGACACCCAGCACAAGGAAACCGCCCGGCGCAACCGGCCCGGCTCCTGCGATGGGAACATCATTCACCAGGTATCCGTTCAGATCGATGGCACCACCGCTATTGTTCCAGATCTCAACGCTTCCCCCTTCGACATCAATTTCATTCAAAACAATCTCCGCAAAAGAAGGATCAACGGTCCACATCCTGGAACGCGTTGCGTGATTTTCCTCCTGCCACTCGCCAACTTCGTTGCGCCCGATCACCTCAACAACATTCGCACCAGCCAAACCGCTCAGGACAATGGGAACTTCCACCGGTGTCTCTCCACTCCAGTCCCCCCCATTGAGACGGTAACGATAGTGGCGGATCGCCGGACCATCGACGACGAGAGTCGCCTCCCCGGACCAAGTGGTCGCAGGAGGTTCCCCCGAAATCGAGGCATCCCCCGACACCATAAAACCCATATCAATTCCATTGGGCCCCGTTCCCACAACCGGCGAGTCCAACGGAATGGCATTTTCACTGTTCACTGGATCGACAAAGCCCGGATCGCTATCGAGATTGCCAAAGCCCCGGTCGTGAAATTCGGAATCGATCAAACACCGGTTGATCGCCAACTCGGTCGTTCCAATCACATACTTAAACAAGAGCTCGTTGTCCCAAAAAAGATTCCCTTCGAGATAAGCTCCCTTGCCGGGCCCTCTGACAGAGGTCCCACCCACTTCGTTGAACTGAATCACGGCCTCATTCATCCCAACAAAGGTATTATTCTCGGCTGTCAAAAAAGACTCTTCCTTAAGCAGGACAGCGTGGTCGCAATTCAAGAACAGGTTGCGAACCAAAGTCACCTTGGTCCTGTTGGGAGCACCCGTTTGAGGGAGGCCGGTCGCAATGGCATTCGAGGTCGTGGCACGATTGTTCGATTCTTCTTTGCGAAAATTCATGAAGATGTTGTCCGAGACAAAGGCATCCGCTCCGTCCAGATCCAATCCATCATCGTCTCCGCCAATGAAAACATTATCGATGACCTGAAGCACTGGCCCGGGAGCTTCCGCACCTGTAAAATCGATGACATCTCCTCCGTTTGAGGCCTCTCCAAAGGTGTTTCTCCGCAGAATGAGCCATCCCGGCGCCACGAGGTCCTTTCCATGAATGACCTCTCCTCCGGAGATTCCCGGAATGGCCGAATCCTCGATAATCACCGAAGGCTCGTCCAGCTCGATCATGGTCTCCTCCGTAGTCGGCCAGTCTCCAAATTGGATCGTCAACCTGGCCCGTGTCACCTCGATGGATTGCCCCGCATCATCGCCATACTCCATCACGAAATGGGACAGCCGGTTGTCTTCCAGAGTATCTTCAAAAAAAAATCCATCCCAAGTGTGAGTCGAACCAGCAGGTCTGCCAAAGACAACCGGAGCCGCTTCGCGACCATTCGCGATCATCCGACCTCCATCCACCACAATTCCCGTTCCATCCTCGAAATCGATCCTCACTCCTTCTTCTATGGTCAAGGTCACTCCAACAGGCACCGTAACTGTTGAATCGACCGTCCACGGACTATCGACAATTCCCAAAGTGGTATCAGCAGTCAAGGTGCCTGAGAGAGTTCCCTGTGCAAAAGAGGACACAATCAATCAAAAAAGCAGCAGAACTGAAACGGGAAGGCTTTTCACTCAGAACTTCTAGCTCCTCCCCAACTAGAGGAACATCAAAATATTACCCTGACGGACTCCAGAACTTCTGTTCAAACGATGTCCCCGCAAAATCGGATCGCAAAATCGGCACTTGCCCGTTGACCTGAGTCAAGGGTACTGCAATCGCGCTTGAACCTTCGCGCAATGTCCACATTCTAATCCGGATATGAAACTTCTGGCCATTCTTCTTGCAACAATCTGCCTTCCCCAATGGTCTCAAGCAGAAAACCGAAAACCCAACATCCTCCTCCTATTGTCCGATGATCTGAACACGGCAATCAGCGGGTTCGGACATCCCCAGTGCAAAGCTCCACGTCTTGACGCCTTGGCGAAGCGAGGCGTTCGCTTTGAAAACATGCACTGCCAGTATCCGGTCTGCGGAGCATCCCGTGCCTCGTTAATGACCGGCCTCTATCCTTACACAAACGGCATGCTAGGCAACACTGGCAAGCTCCGCAAGAACCTCCCCGATGTGGTGACGCTCTCCCAACTCTTTCGCAACAACGGCTACCGTTCCGGACGCGTGAGCAAAATTTACCATATGGGCATCCCCTTCGAAATAATCGCCGGAACCGCCAACCATGATGATGCCCCGTCGTGGGACGAAACAGTCAACATCAAGGCTCCCGAACAAAACGCTCCCGGCGAGAAAACCGAGTGGTCTCCAAAGGACAAAGGTTCACAAACTTTCACCGGGGTAGAAGCTTCCACCGGTGATCTCGAACACGCCGACGGAATGGCTGCAGATGCTGCTATCGAGTTCTTAAAACGAAATAAGGACAAACCCTTCTTTCTCGGATGCGGCTTCGTGCGCCCCCACGTTCCTCTCGTTGCTCCCTCAAAATACTTCGACCTCTACGATCGCGATGCCATGGTCGCTCCGAGTGTTCCCGCCAATGATCTCCACGACGTCCCCGCAATCATTCGCAACTACAAATCAATCGATCGTTACGGAGTCACTCCCGAACTTCACAAAGGATTATTGGAAGCCTACTACGCGAGCATCTCCTACATGGATGCCCAGGTCGGGCGGGTGCTCGACGCCCTCGACGAACTGGGATTGCGGGAGAATACCATCGTGATCTTTTCAAGCGACCACGGTTATCTTTTGGGTCATCACAACAAGTTTCAAAAGCAGCACCTCTTTGAAGAATCGACCCGGGTTCCCTTCATTCTCAGCGTGCCATGGATATCCAAATCACATGGCCAGGCGAGTGGTCACATTACCGAACTCATTGATCTCTACCCGACCATCGCCGAACTCGCCGGATTGACGCCTCCTGCCAAGCTTCACGGAACCAGCCTTGTACCACTTCTCGAAGAGCCTTCCTCAAAAAAATGGACCAAGGATCTCGCTTTCACCATCAGCCGTAGCGGCGGGGAATCCATTCGCACCAAAGATTGGCGATTCACTCATTGGGGTTTCGGCACAAAAGGCAGCGAGCTTTACGATCGAAAAAATGATCCCGACGAATTCACGAACCTGGCCATGGATCCAAAATACGCCGATCGCTTAAAGCAACTCAAAGCACGCCTCGAAGCAAAGCGCAGCCAAGCTGGATACGATCCCAAACGATACAAGTCAAAGTAGTTCCCGAAACCCGCCGCCCATTACCCCAAGCCTTCCTTTCGAACAACCTTTGCTGTGACCGGTGCTAAAAAAATTTTCCTCGAGTTGCTGGATGACATTAGGGAAGAACAAAGAAAGCCACAGTCAAAAATGATCTTGGCAATGCGGCCCGGATGTCCATTCTCTCGGCTGGCGAGAGTCATCCTTAAAGCTTCCGAGTTCAGAAATCCCCGAACAGGATCACGCTCGATTCACGGAAGCTCCTCCACTTTAATTGCGCCCAGCGGCGGCCTTCCACACATTCCACTAAGACCAAACTTCTAGCAGTACATGAGAAATAAACGCATTGTCATCATTGGAACACGTACATGGGAACTCACTTCGATTCACATGGCATATTTTGTGAAGAACGACGCCAACATTGTCGGTATTTTAGAATCACCTACTGAAGGAATCACAACGACGACATCAGGAGGCAGCTCAAGCAAACCCATCCATGTGGTCGCTGAAGAGAAAAACATCCCCATCGTCTGTGGTAAACCTAAAGACGACGGCATTATGGATCAGATCCGTGACTGGGCACCTGATGTCATCGTGGTCATAGGTTATCAGTTCTTCCTACCAGATGAGTTTCTCAATATTCCACCCATGGGTGTGGTAAATTTCCACACATCCCTCCTGCCTCGTCATTGCGGCAGACATCCGGGATTCTGGACCATCTGGTATGGTGATGAACAATCAGGCATGGCTGTTCACTTCATGGACTCCGGATTGGATACCGGTGAGATTGCCTATACCTCGTATGTGCCGGTGGAAGATGGTGACACGGTCGATACACTCTATGATCGAATCTGGAAAAATGACGAACCGATGATCAAGCAGCTGCTTGACGATATCGAGACAGACAGTATTCCCAGAACCCCTCAGGACAAAAGCAAGTATACCTACAACTACGTCCCCCACGAAAAAGACTTTGAATTCGATTTCAGGCAAAACGCCCAGTTGTTGGTAAACAGGCATCTGGTGAAGCCCTATAAGTCATACATTGTTCTCAACGGGAACCAATATCCGGTCTACGAATGCCAGGCGATTGACGAGCCGACGACCTCTCGAAACTTCAAGTTGAACAGACCCTACGAATGCAATGGCAAGTTGGTCTACATGACGCCTAACAAATGGCTTCAAATTGACCAGCTCATGCTCGATGAAGAACCTCAGCCAGCCTTGGAACTCGCGCAGAAGGAGATCGAGAAAATCACCAAGATAAAAACGGCATAAAGGATTTCTTCTCTGTATCCCTAATTCTCATTCGCTGAAATTCCGATACCGCCATCTTAGCTTCTCCAGCCAGAAGAAGCTTAATGACGGGGAGGACGATTGCGGAATTGTCCGAGGTAAGAATCACTGGCACTTTGCTCTTTGTGGGATTGATGACAATTGCCTCCTGATCGATTTTGCTGCGGAGTCTGCCAGATCATTCACGTCCTTGTGGATTAAAGTGAGTGCCTCGACTTCATATTCCGAACCTGATCTCGGTTGCACCCTACTCCGGGTTCACCGGGCAACAGTTCTCCCAACAAAGACTCTCCCCGGATAAGCCTCGATCAAAGGTCGGGGAGCAGCAGCGCTGAATCAACTTTTCAGCTTTATTTTGCAGGATCTTTTCGAGAGAGCTCCGAGGCCTACCAACCTTGCAGTTCCCCGACCCGGCCAAGGATACTGATTCCGTATTTCCCCTTCAAACTACCACCCTTGGTGAGATACTCTTTTACGAGCGGAAAGGCAGGCTTCCCCATCCAATCGAGGATATTGTGGAGCATCATTTCGTTTTGAGTGGCATTGAAAAGAAGGTCCTTCAGGCAGGCCAGAGCATCATCGGAATCACCCAACTTAATCAAACTCCACGCCGCCATCATGCGAACCTCGTGACACTCGTCCTTCAGAGCCCTCTTAAGAACTGCTTTGGCCGGAGCGGATTCTTTCTCAAGCAAATGAATTCCCACCATGGCCCACCACCGGATTCCTTCGTCCTCATGAGACATTGCCTTCACGAATTCATCGAGATTTTTGGCATCACGAACCAAGGCCTGGTCGGCCGCATTGAGGTATGATTCAAGCGGGTAAAGCTTCTTATTGCGAACCATCTCATAAATGGTGACCCCATTCTCCCGGGCACGGCGCATCCGCATCCCCTCGGGAAGGAGTCCCGAATCGAATAGCTCAAGCTGCTTGCTGCGCAGCGCGGCTTTCAGCTCGGCGACCTTGTCTTGATGCTCGGGATCATTGATGAGGTTTTTGACATTATCAAAATCACTTTCGTTGTCGTAAAATTCTTCGGAAACGCGCGGCCGGAAGAAGCGACCGGTCACCTCATCAGTTTTGCCCTCGCGATGATGTTTTTCCCAGGCCGGCGTGGCGGGAGCCTTCCAAAGGTAAGCCAAATGCTGACCGGCCGGAGCATAGGGCATGTAATTCTTGTGGTAGGCAAATCTCTTGTCACGCATCAGGCGGACGTGATCAAGTCGCTCATCAGCGCGCTCGCGAAAACCCAAGTGATACTTTGGCTCGGTCTCCATACCCTTTCCCAGGAAGACGTGCCCTTGAAAAGTTGCAGGGACCTCTGCTCCGGCAAGACTCAGCCAGGTCTTGGGCATATCGACAAAGCTCACAAGTCGCTCCACGGTTGATCCCGGTTTATCGGCCGGATAGAGGTGTTTGTATTTCTCCGGAATGCGCACGATGAGCGGACAATGCACTCCGCTGGAATAGAGAAAGCGTTTGCTTCGCGCCATCACTCCACCGTGATCAGAATTATAGATGATGATGGTGTCCTCATAGAGTCCGTCCTTCTTCAACTGGGCGAGGCACTTGGCAACGTCCCCATCCATCCGCTCCACGGCATCGGCATACTTGGCGTAGTTTTTCCGGATCACAGGAAGGTCGGGATGATACGAGAAAAGAGTCATTTCTCCGGGATCATTTTTCAATTGCTTTGCCTCTCCATGCGCCTTGCTTTCATGACTGGTGGTTGTGTTGTAAACGCAAAAGAAGGGCTGACCTTCCTTACGAGCCTGCCAACCATACTCAACGCGCTTAACCTTGCCCCGTTGTTTTCCCAGATCCCAAGCCGCATAATCGTCCCGTCCTCCAATGTTGTAGTCGGTCTTCCCGGGATTCGAGGTATGGTATCCTGCCTTCTTTAAAAGATCCGGGTAGTAGGGAATCTTATCGTGCGGAATCTCATTCCGGCTCCGCATGGGCTGAGTTCCGTTGGAAATCCCATACATCCCTGTAATCCAGCAAGAACGCGTCGGGGCGCATACCGCCGCGTTGTCGAAGCAATAGAGATAACGAAATCCCTCCTTGGCCAACTGATCAATTGCCGGAGTCCGGGTGTTCTTTCCTCCATAGCAGCTGATCCATGAAACCCCGTTATCTTCGCTGGTGATCCAGAGAATATTGGGCCTTTCTGCTGCATTTGCGCCACCCAGAACTGAGCTCAAAAGAAGGATCCCGGAGATTAACTTGTTTCGAAAATTCATCGTTCCCTACTTGAAACACGAATTATCGGATCAAGCAATGCCATTGATCAATTCTTCATTTTCTGGAACCTTAGGAATCCAGTGAGGACCTTGGCATGTGATGAGAAAAACAAGCTGATATTCTCATTGCTGGCCTGCCATCGAGAGCCGAGTCTCGAGACCTATGGCAGAAATACCCATCGATAAAAACGCCACGCGCGAAGCTCTCAAGAGGCTGGTTCCGCGACTCGGCTTAATCATTCCGCTAATCGTCCTGATTACGGGAGCAATTACCAGCTACTTCACAGTGCCAACCGATTCGGAAGCCGTCGTCCTGCGCTTCGGAAAATACAACCGCACCGCAAAACCCGGTCTGAACTTCAAGTTCCCCTTCTGGTTTGAGACCAAGGAAATCATTCCAGTCGAAAGACGACTAAAGATGGAATTTGGCTATGGAACCGAAGGCTCAACAAACCCCTACCAAAGTCGTCCCGCCGAGCACTACGAAGAACAATCAATGATCACAGGCGACAAAAATGCCGCTCTCGTTGAGTGGGTCATTCAATATCGAATCAGTGATCCGGAAGCGTATCTTTTCCGCGTCCGGGATCCCGAGGAAACAATGCGGGATGCATCGGAATCGGTGATGAGAGAAGTGGTCGGTGATCGCACCGTTGACGAAGTCATTACGATTGGTCGTGAATCAATCGGGACCGACGCCTTGGTCAAACTCCAGGAGCTGGTGGATTCTTACGGTCTTGGACTGAAGATCGACCAACTGCAGTTGAAAAACGTAAACCCTCCGCGACCGGTCCAATCTTCCTTCAACGAGGTCAACCAGGCTCAGCAGGACAAGGCTAAGCAGATCAACGTTGCCAAGGGACTTTATAACAAGGCTGTTCCCCGCACCGAGGGTGAGGCTGATCAAAAAATCAGTGCGGCCGAAGGTGAAAAACTTCAGCGCGTCAACGAAGCCACCGGTGATGCCGAACGCTTCCTGGCGCTTTTTGGAGAGTATGAAAAAGCGCCCTCGATTACCCGCCAGCGACTCTACCTTGAAAAAATCAAGGACGTCCTTCCGCGGCTAAAAAGCAAAGTGATCATGGACGGAGAGGCCAGCAAACCGCTGCCGCTTCTTGATCTCAACAACGCCTTGAATGGAAAGGGAGGTGCCCGATGAAAAAAGCATTTGGATTCCTCATCGCAGCCTTCGTGCTCGTTATTCTCCTGTTCATTACCGGAACGATTTACACCGTCCGGGAAGACCAACAGGTCATCCTCACGCAGTTTGGAAAACCGGTTGGAGATCCCGTCACCGAAGCTGGATTGCATTTCAAACTGCCATTTATTGTCAAAGTAAATGTTATTGAGAAACGTGTTCTGGCCTGGGACGGCATGAGCTCCCAGATGGCAACCCGGGACAAAACCTACATCCAGGTGGATACCTTTGCCCGTTGGGAAATTGCCGACCCTCTCGTTTACTTCAAAACCCTGCGGGACGAACGAAGCGCCCTTTCACGTCTGGACGACATCCTGGGATCGGAGACTCGCAACGCGGTTGCAAAGCACGATTTGCTCGAGGTTGTGAGATCCACCAAAGGCCGAAAACCCGAGACGACAGACTTGCAGACCGACAAGGAGATCAACTTTGAGCCCATCAAGATTGGGCGGCGCGCCATCGAGCAGAACGTTTTCGAAATCGCGAAGTCAAAGTTGGAGGAACTCGGAATCAACCTCCTCGACCTGCGGTTCAAGCGGATCAACTACAATCAATCCGTGGCACCGCAAATCTACGAACAGATGATTTCCGAACGTCAGCAAATTGCCGAGCGATTCCGTTCCGAAGGCGCCGGTGAAGCGGCCCGAATCAAAGGTAAGATGGAGCGAGAAGTGAAAAGGATCGAATCCGAAGCATATCGCAAGATTCAGTCGATTCTAGGTGAAGCGGATGCCGAGTCGACCCGCATCTACGCCGAGGCCTATGGCGGAACTCCCGAGCGCGAAGGCTTCTACGAATTCGTAAAGACCTTGGAAGCTTACGACGAGATCCTCGACGAAAAGACCACCGTCATCCTCTCGACGGACTCTGATCTCTTCAAACTCCTGAACGGTTCGAAGTCTGAATAGAGAGACAGCGATTAATCAAAAATCACCCCGTTCATCTCTTGGAGAGGTGGGCGGGGTTTCTCTTTTTGACCAACCCACCTTAACCGCCGGAGTGACCTTCCCTATCGCCAATGAGAGCCACTTTGAGTGACGCGATTTCGAGGATGCCGGTCCATCCGCCTCTGGCAGGCCAAAGGCGGGACTTTAAGTCTTTGGAAGACTCGGCACCGTTGGCGGTGTGAATACGCCAGGTGACCTCCGCTTCAGTTGGTGTTCCGGCAATGATGGATTTGGCTGGCTTCTCAACGGTGCCGACTCTCTCGAAACCTTCGCTCCGCGGCTTTGACTGGTCCTTCTCGGATCGATAACCCAAAGCCGTCAGCGTCTGCAGTTCATAAACAGCACCAGGTTGCAGGCGGAGTTTGGTCAAGGCGGCAAGGGGCGGGTGGCGAGTCACTTCATGAGAAAATCGAAGGTTCCCGGTGATTCCAGTGAAAGAGACCCGAAGTGCGTTATCGGAAACGTTTCGAAAGAATCACCTCCGCAGCGTTCTTGGGTGGAAGAATCGGAGATTCCGGAGAAGCCCCCTCGAAATTGGAGTCGCCCAACACAGGGACAGTCCAGAGGAGCAAACTGGCAAACAAACCACGCATCACTCCCATAAGAAACCCTGGCAGCAAGTTTGTTGGAGAAAATTCAAGAGAACCTGCAACCCTCGCCTTCAGGAGCTTGGATCTGGGGTTAAATTACCCGATTTTCGCAAACCAAAGCAGCCCTAGTCCCAAATCGGAATAGGTTCCGTAGAGTAAATCCCGGAAGCCGGCTTGCGGAACCATCAGGACAACTTAAATTTTTCACCAAAAGCCGCCTCTGGATTGCACTGACTATTCTTCAAGACGTAATCCTGATTGGTGAAGCGGAGAAAGTTGTTGGAACAGCTCAAGGCCTGGCAAGCACTGTCCCAAGGATAGGTATACTTACTTTTTCGCTTCGATGCAAAAGAGGTGGCTCTCGCCGCGAATGAACATCTGATTGTCCACGGGAGCTGGAGTGGCATCGACTCCTTCACCCACCGAATTCATGGAGACAATATTGAGCTCTTTGCCATCTTTGATGACAGCGGTCGTGCCACTTCGACCGGTGATATAAACATGTCCGTTTGCCGAAACCGGAGAGGCATAAAGAGTTGAGAGACCCGGGATTTTTGATGCCGTGTAGTAGGCCTCCCCGGTGAGCGGATTCACGCAGGAGAGCGAAGCAGACTTGGCCTTGTGCATGTAGAGAAGCTTGCCGGACAAAAGCGGTGAGGCGAGATCAGGCGTATTCTTTTCCCAACTCCAGGCTACGTTCTTCGTCCCCTTAAGATCACCCCGCCCACCGAGGCGAAACGCTCCGCCGTAGGACCCCCTAAATCCGCTCGCAACGATGACAAGATCATCAATGGCAACTGCACAAGTCACCGGTCGTTGTGCTTCTCCGGCGATACGCCACAATTCCTTTCCTGTCTTGAGATCATAGCCCCGAATCGCGGTCTGCCCGTTCATCACCACTTGCTTGGCACCATCGTGCTCGACCACAAAAGGAGTACACCAATTGGTTGGCTCGTCCCGATCTGTTTTCCAAATCGTTTTTCCGGTCAGTCGATTGAGAGCGTAAAGAGCGGAAGGCCCCTCATGGTCCCATGGCACCAGAATCATCTCGTCCTCCAGGCTTGGCGAACTCCCCTCCCCAAACGAATTGCGGGTGTCCATTTTTCCGAAGTCATCCCGCTTCCAAACAAGCTCACCATCCATGGTGTAGCAGTAAAGACCACGGGATCCAAAGTGAGCATAGACATGCTTGCCGTTGGTGCAGGGAGACGCGGACGCAAAGCCATTCGTAGAGTGGGTTCCTTGGTGGGGAGTGGCTGTAATGGCGGTCTTTTCCCAAAGGATCTTTCCGGTCCCGCGATCAAAGCAAAAAAGTTTGAATGCCAACTTCGACAGGCGTTCTCCGTCAAACCCCCTCCCACCATCAGCTGCGACAGCGGAGACCACAAAGACCTTGTCTTCCCAGACGACCGGCGAACCTGAACCACGACCCGGAACGGGCACTTTCCATTTCACATTCTTGGTCGCACTCCACTCGACAGGAGGCTTGGCGTCAGGTGAGGAGCCATTTGCAGCCGGTCCCCGCCAATGCCCCCAATTCCCGGCCCATGCGCCCGAGGTGACTAAAAACAAAAGACTACATATAAAGGAGAGTTGAGAAGACATGGTTAATTTTCAGGGTGAAAGTTTGATCGGTCTTTACCATTTACGATGTTTCGCCCATGTCAAGATGTCGGCTTCTGAAAACAAGGCATTGGTCGTGGCCCGCTCAAAAAAGAGCATGGCTAAAGGCGCCGGGAAATCACATTCTGGATTGATGAATTGTTTACGGATTCTTTTTTATTTTTCTCTGGTGCAAGGGCTTGCGTTTGCCGACCCAGCCAAAAAAACAAATGTCGTCATTCTTTACACTGACGATCAGGGAACACTTGATGCCGGTTGTTATGGATCCAAGGATCTACACACACCCAATATTGATCGGCTTGCGGCCAACGGAGTTCGTTTTACGCAGGCCTACGCTCACACCGTGTGTTGCCCGTCACGAGCTGCCTTTCTGACAGGTCGCCACCCCCAACGTTCCGGGATCAACAATTGGACACAAGGGAATATGAACGGCCCCGATGGCGTGAACATGTCTCTGGACGAAGTGACCTTTGCCGAGGCCTTCAAAAAGTCCGGTTACCGAACGGCCTTATTTGGGAAATGGCATGTTGGCTCACACCGGGATCATGGGCCCATGAAACAAGGCTTCGATGAATTCTTCGGTATTCGTAATGGCTTCATCGACAACTACAATCACTACTTTCTTCATGGCAAGGGTTACCATGACCTCTATGAAGGCACGACCGAAGTCTTTAAGAAAGGAAGCTACTTCCCAAAGTTGATCACAGACCGGGCCTTGTCTTTTATCGACAAAAATCGCGAGTCGCCTTTCCTTCTTTATCTGGGCTTCAACATTCCGCACTACCCCGAGCAGGCTCTTCCCGAACACACCGCGATGTATCAAGAAATAGCCATGCCCCGGCGATCCTATGCCGCCATGATTACCACAACCGATTACTATATCGGACAGGTCTTGAAAAAATTGGACACCCTTGGGCTAACGGAAAACACCATCGTAATCTTCCAGAGCGACAATGGCCACTCAACGGAAGATGGCGTCAATATTCGCTACGACGATCACTCCAGCGGGCATCCAAAAGGACACTATTATCTCGCACACGGAGGAGGAGGAAACACGGGAAAGTGGATCGGATCAAAAGGGACATTCCTGGAGGGTGGGATCCGCGTTCCTGCCATTGTCAGTTGGCCCGGAAGACTACCCAAAGGAGTCACACGCGATCAGATTGTTACGATCATGGATTGGTATCCGAGCATGCTGGAATGGTGCGACATCGAAAACCCAGGCACTTTGTTGGACGGCTTCAGCCTTCAGCCTGTCATTGATTCCCCCGAGTCTCCAAGTGCTCACAAGGTTCTCCATTTCCAATGGCGGTCGGGCTGGGCAGTTCGGAAAGGTGATTGGAAATTGATCGGTAAGAAGGGCGGAAAACCAGGCAGTAAAATCTCCTTCAAACTCTACAATCTTGCCGATCCAAAGCCGGAGGTGAAAGACTATGCCAATGAAAAGCCCAGCCTCGCCCAGGAACTTTTCAAGCTCCACGAATCGTGGGTGAGTGCCCTGGGCCAATGATCAGAAAGCAATTACGGAAGCAGTTTTCACTTCGCGGCAAACGCTTCAAAGTAGAGCTGACGATAAGCCAAAAAATTGACCCAGTTGCGAAGGGCATACCCACAGTTTTTTAGATTTTCCTGATCATAGACATTGGTCTTTCCTCCCGACGGATGCACTCCGTCCTTTGAAATGATTGTCCCATCCCAGGTTTTTTCCGGACGCATGCGCAAGCAAGCCGCATGGAAATCGACCAAGGGCAATTTGTTTCCAGCTGCGATCTCACGAATGATTTTGTTTACGGCCGCTACCGCTTCATCATGATCACGGCGTGGTGGAATGGTATTTAGAATCGGGACGCAATGAGCTGCGAGACACTTCTCGACGATCTCCTTGAGCCCCGCCCGGTATCCCTTGGGGATCTTCTTTCCGTTAATGTCATTGGTGCCAATCATAATAATGGCAGCCTCCGGCTTGTCGCGCGCCAGCACGGCATCGATCGACTTCAACAGATCCCCGACCTTCCATCCCGAGTAGTTCCCAAACTTCGCTCCCTTGTCGCGGGCCCCCTTGATGAAATCTCTCCAACGTTTATTCTTCGGATTTTTTGGCCGCCCATCGTCAGCAGGAAGAAACTTCCCCGGATCGGACCAGCTCATGGCCGACCAAAATGCCATCGAGTAAGTGATCGAATCTCCAAACTGGGCGATCCTGCCATGCTCCCCTTTGAAACCGGCATGGATCTCGCTCGCCCGCCTAACCACATCCGACGAGAGTTTGACTGGAGTAGCACATGCCACCGCAACCATTGAAGCCATCGCCGCGAGTTGACTCGTCCATGAAAAAATTTTGCACATCGCAGATTTTTACGTGATGAATCGACGCCGCCCAACAAAAAAGATCTTGGCGCGCCGCCCCCGGATTCTACCATCGCGGCTGATTGTCATGTGCAGTGGTCCCGTTTTTGTAGCCAGTAAATTCTGGAGTTTGTTGATGGTCAGGCTGGTCAGTGGGGCATAGATTTAGGC
>CBFHQJ010000079.1:0-22893 GCA_965657795.1 Akkermansiaceae bacterium | reverse complement strand
ACATCCGCATGGACCCTCGTAAAGACCGCAACCCCCTTGTAGATACTTGGCTTCAGATCATTAGTTGACGCGAATGACTAAAAGGCACACGACAGTCTTTCGGATTCAGCCACGAGTTGATGAGGAAGGCTGACTCCATCGCGAATCGATCCCAATCAAAAAATTTAGATTCGTGTTACGAAATCTCCGGATCGCTGTGGTAAGATGAGCCAATGAAAACACTCTTACCGTCACTTGCTCTTTTCCTCGTCACCCTCCTCCAGTCCTCTGCAGGTGGTAACACCTCGGTAGTTGACCTTGAGAAGGTCAGCTCAATCAAGATCGAGGAAAACAAGATCACCATCGTGGGGACCGGCATGATCCGCAAGCGGGTCGCAAGTGATGCCGAACATGGTGACGCTTCGGTCTTTGGCCAACCCGCCCAAATGCTTCACGCCAAAGCTATCGATTGCACCTTTATCGTAATTCCCTATCAAGTGAACGATGACCTCAAGGGAGTCCCCGGACCATCGCCAAGAAACATGACCGACGAGATGAAGGCGCAAAGTCTGAAGTGGTGGAAAGGGACTCTTGAAAACGCCCAAAAAATCAAAACGGGCGATTCCCTCAGAATCGGATACCAACGTGAACAGATGGTTCTAACGAGCTACCATGTCACCAAAATCGTTGGATCCGGCAGCCTGACCCTTGGGAAGAAGGAAGGCGAAAAATAGGCGCTACAAGTTGACTCGTGCGCTCATTCATTGACGATAGAAAGCATGAAGTTGAAATTGACGAAACCGCTGCTGATCGCCCCGGTCCTCACCCTTTCCGCAACCGCACAAGAACCCTGGAAGATCGGCACCCAAAACGAATGGTTGATGTCGAGCACCTCCCGAACTGGCCTGGCCGTTTCCGAAGGGGCGATTTTACCCAGCGGGAAATCAGGGGTATTTCAAAGCGTCGTTAAGAGCTTCGACCAAAAGCGTTCCGCAGCTTCCATCACCCTGAAACAATCTCCCGTTTGGCTGAATTGGAACTCCATTGAGAACCTGGGGCCGGTCAATCTTGCGGACGCTCCCGTGCTTCTTTCTCTGGGACCGGACAACTATTGGATGTTTGGAAGGTATGGAGGGGGCGGAGCCAAACTTAAGAAGAATCAAAAAGGGAAAAAGCAGGCGAGATTCGTGGCCGCAGACGCGACCCTGGAAGGGTTTGATATCGCTTTGAAAACAACGCGCTTCCCCCGTCAATACGACGCCCTGGGCGGCTTGAAGCCCAAGCTCGGCGGCTATCACGCCTGGCAAAGCAAGGACATGGTCAATTGGGTTCATCACGGACCAGTTACCGAGGGATTTTCGAAGTGGGTCACCAGCGCCGAGCATGTCGATGGAAAGACCTACATCTACTACGACTTTCCCAACGATCAGGATCCCCACGGATACGTCGATACCGATCTTACCGATGGCTTGCCCGGAGAAAATAAAGGAAAGGTCCTGAGTGATCCCTCCCACGGATCAGACAGTGGATTCATCCGCGATCTTGATGGCAACTTCCATGTTATCTTTGAAAATTGGGATCCGATTAATGCCAGCAAGCGAGCCTGGGATTCGCCGCTCGCCGGCCACGCCATCAGCCCCGATGGAATCTCGCCCTTCAAAATTCAGGAAACACCTCCCGTGGATGTGCGAACCAAGCCAACTGGTGAAATTAAAACCTACAAGCACCCTCACTGGACCAAGGAGGACCCAAAAAACTACCCCTCAAGTATTGCCGAATATCAGGTTCACAGCCCCCACCAGGAAGCCTTTGGCGACTGGGCTCCAATTTGTGTGGGCGGCCAATACTATCTCTTTGGCGATTACGATTCGGAACACGGCAAGCCCATGCAAGCCGCCTGGTTCACATCGTCCGATATCGGGAAACAGTTCACCTTTTGCGGCAGTATCGGCAAAGGTCATCCGGACCCCGATATCTGCTTTGCTGAAGGCCAATTCTACCTGGCGACCCAGCAAAAGACCGACTACACCAGCCCCGGTCCGTGGGTCGAAACCGCAGAGGTGCGCGTCGGAGTCGATATCGACAAGGATGGCAAGATTAACAAATGGACCGATTGGCAGGTCGTTAAAGAATCATACGACCACACTCCGGGGTTCTCAAAACAGATTAAAACAATCCCGGCATCGCTAGACCTCTCCGACCTTCCGGAGGGATTTGGATTCCAATTTGAGATCAAACTCACCGACTCCACGCAAAACGATTCCAAGCCAATTCTTGATGAGGTTTTGATCGAGTTTAAGAACTAGGACATCAACGGCTGAACCGTCAGAACAATAAGAGCCCCCGCAGTATCCCAAGCCATCATAAAGACCTTCATTCCTGTGCTTCTGGTAATTGGAACAGGATGCTTATCGGCGAAAGAACCAGGCGACTGGCACTCCTGCCGAATCGTCGCAAAAGAAAATCACTTCCAATTTTTCATTAACGTGAAGCTGTCTTCAAAAGACACCGACAAGCTGCAAGGCCAGAAACTCAAAAAAAAGATTTATCGGCCTGCAACTCCACGACAAGGGAATGATCGTAAAGTTTAAAAAACTCTTCCTTAAAAAGAGGTGAAAGCTACTTCCTTTTGTCTTCTTTAAATCGAAAAGGCTCGCCACCGATCAGGTCGGCACTTGTCAACGAAGGGCACCAGTATTGCTCGACATGGTTGATGACCAGATCGGTCCCGGTGAAGTGGTCAACTCCGGGTGGCCTCTCCGGGTTATACATGGTGTCCGTCATGTCCCGCATGAGGGCGACATTCTTGCCCATCTTCACCATCTGCCGAATGCCAAAGGGACGCCCCAACACACACATGTTGAGGTGCACTCCGCAGAGGATGACATTCTCAATTTTGCGCTCGGCCAAAAGGTTCCAGGTTTCCTGACCGTTGTCGGTGATGGCATCGTCCTTCATGATCTCGATCGTCTTGATTTGTCGGCTCCAGGCTTCCCGAATTTCACACTTCTCCCCGTGGCAACTGCAACCCATGTCCGAATCATCGACCGGCAGTACGCTCTCAAATTTCGGATCGGGCCAACACCAGTTGGTGCCCCACCTCTCTTTCACACTCAGCGGAAAGGGTGATTTCGCAAAGGGAGCCGCCTTTGCCAGCTTCCGCTGTGGCGTGCCTTGGTAAAAGGAGACCACGCTACTGGGAGCATGAATGATAAAGATTCCTTTTTCCCGCGCAGCTTTGACCATTTTGTTCATGGGACCTGCCAACTCTCCTACCCGCCTCGCCGCAGATTCACACCAATGATCGTCCCACATGTCACAAATAATCAAAGCCGTCTCCCGGGCTTCCCACTCGGCCTTCGTTTCAAGCGCCTTCTTCGGTGCTTCTTTCGCTCGCGACCGGAGAGTTAGCTCCAGCTTCTTTTCGTCTGCCATGAGGTTTGAGGCAAGTGCCATCAAGATTGCAAAAAATACAAGCACCCGTTTCGAAGATCCAGTCATTCCGACACCCTAGAGAGCACAGAATCTCCTCACAAGATCAAAGGGGCCCGCTTCCTCACGCATGGCGATCAATCAGCACGCCCGACACAGATCAATTCCTTCATCGTTCGCGCGTAGATCTTTCCATCATGGCAGGACAAGCTAGAGAGTGACCAGGTCTTGCCAGCTGGCCCAAGGTCGCTGATGGAGACCAGAGCCTTCTCGTCGAGCACCGGTGCGTTCCATTTCAAGACGTAGACCATTCCAATCATCGTCGGCATGTAGAGATGTTCACCCACCACGGTTGGACTAGCCGCAGAGCAATGCCCCCAGCCGCTTCCAGAATTACGTTTGTCCCTGGTGGCAAGAAGACCCTTCGCGTTGCGCATGTCGTTGGGGAGGGCTTTTTGCCAAAGTATCTTGTCTTTGCGGCCCTTCTCACGGACCACTTGCACCGGCACTTGAAGATACTCGACCTTGCCGGTTTTTACATTCACCCGCCCGATCAGGAACCCACTGAAGGAACGGAAGTAATGATAGTCACCGACCAAGAGGTTGGTTTGGTAGGTAAAGGGCTTCTTGGAGGCTTTTAGGTCTTGCTGGGACTCGGTTTGGTATTTCCCATGGACCTGACGACAGATTTGCACCCCTCCAAGCAAGGAAACCTTATCGAGAATCTTGCCGGTGTTGAGATCGATCGTGAGATGCTCATTGCCAACAAACTGCGCGGCCAGATTCTCATTGGAAACTGCATTTTGATGAGAGACGTATCCCTTTAGGGCAAAGTCCCAGATCGTTTTCCCATCAGCGACATCGAGCAAGGAAATTCCGTAAGGTTCCTCCGGAGGTTGATGTCCGCCACCACGGGCGGTGAGAATTGCTGGCCTTTCACTCGCTGTCTTCGCAAGTAGAGGAGTGGCATGAATACCCGTTCCGGATTCTCCGATCCACGCAAGGTCACCGGTCTTCAAATCATATGCATGAAGCCAAGTCCAATAATCGCGGGCCCGACCCAGAGGTTTGGCACCCCCCTTGGTAGTGACCTTTGGGTCCAGGTCCGATGGCTTCACCCGCACCACGATTACCTTGCCATGATGCAGAATCGGCTCGTGCTGCCTGGAGTGGTGCCTCCCAAAAGGAACCCACTCTTTTGACCAGAGTTCCTTTCCCTCAAAGTCGAAGCACTTTATCGAGCCCCCGACATTGGTGAAACAAACCCTTTCACCATCAGTCACTGGCGAGGCCGCGGTATTGTCGCTGAATAGGCTGGAGAGATCGGTTTCCCGCGTGCCCGGAAGCTCTCTTCGCCAGAGTTCTTTTCCGCTGGCAGCGTCAAAGCATTGCCCAACAATCAGCGAGCCAGTTTCGGAGTCCTCCTTGGTGGGCGCATGCGAAGCCACAAAGACCCGGCCATTTGAAACGACCACACTTCCCTGCCCGGTGTTCGGTAATGGAACGCGCCAGCGAATCCCTTCTTCATTCGCAACGCTGAAACTGAACGGCGCCTTGCCCTCGACGATAAAATTACCATTCGGCCCTGCAGCCTGCCCCCAGTCATTCGCTTGAGCGGAAACAATCGACAGCAGAAGTAGGAAGACGAAGAAACGCATGCAAGGATCCTTAGCAGATCATCGAACGACTTACTTGCTTTTTAGAACGCCCAGCAACGATTCAAATTCCAGAGGAGATTCGCCGAAGCCCCCGTCCTTCACATCAATGGGAAATTCCCGAACAAACTGGCCGCTCTTGTCATAACGGCGGATGGCACATTCGTGAACCTTTCCTTGGGCTTTACTTTTGTCCGCCCGAGTAAAACGGAAGAAGAGTTTACCCTCTTCGACAGCCTTGCTTCCCAGCCTTTCCTGCAAAGGAGTGAGATCAATTCCGAGCTCGATGGGAGAGTCGTTCCTAGGACCGGCCAGCGGAACGTGCCCGCCATTGCTTCGACCGAACAAGGGCCAACCATTCAAAGCCAAGGGGGCAATCTCATACTCGGCCTCCGATGCGTCTGACGTTGGAGCAATCCCCACCGTCATGCGCAGGTCAGAACGATCATTACACGAAAGCTTGAGTCTCAAGGTGGTTTGGGGCTGGTAGCGCTCAACTTCGACACGCCCCAAGTAGTTCCCCCGCTTCCAGGTTGAATCGATCATGGCGCTGTAAAGAAGGTAGATCCGGCCATCCTTCGACCAAGATTTCCCCCAAGAGTTCACTACGATGTAGGCTCCGCGCTCCCAGTCGGCGAGGGTCACCTTCCCGTCACCATCAAGGTCGACATCGTTGGTAATCTTCCCGTCGCCATTTACATCGAAGCCCACCTGATCATCGTAACCCACGCAGGTGATTCCATGACCAAATCCGCTCGGCCCCCAGCGAACCCAGACATCTTCACCGGCGGCGTATTCATTTTCCGGAATCGTCTTGGTGACCTTCTTCAACTCGCCCATTCGACCATCCAGGGCAAACAGTCCTCCTATCGTTCCGCCCTCCTTCTTTGACTGGTTCCGATCGTAGAGCCAACCACGCGCCTCGTTCAATTGCGCAACCGTATTGGCCGGAGAATAGCGATAGCCTGAAACGCGATACTCCATCGCTTCGCGCCAGATCTCATAGCCATCCGGCCAGATCCCAATTTTGTTCAAACGAACCCCACCATAGGTCTTCGCGGTGGGAATACCGATGCGTTTGGCAACTTCCCATCCGTGATAGGCCTCGGAACCCTTGTTCTCGGCCTTGTTCATCATGTTCCAGGAAAAGTGAGCCGGGAACCAATTGTCATCAGTGTCAGCCACCTTTCCATTCAAAACATTCATCTCATACGTGAATATAGACGCTACTGAAGCAAACTGACCACAAGCCCCCCACCTTTGTTTGTAAACCGGAGGAAACTGTGAGCGGGAGGAATTATCGACCCGCGAGGGCAGACGCTTCGGATCAACCTTTGCCTCACCGACATCCGGACCACTGGCATCGGCCCATGTATTGTAAGACTTGCCCAGCGAGGGCGGACGCGAAAAGCCGCCCGGATACTCGGCGCGGGCTTGATTGGCATCATCCGCCACGAGCGGCGTCGTGAGGCCGATCAAGATAAGGCTACCGGTGGTCAAGAATCCTTTCGAGAGAGTAGTCATGGTTAAAAATAAGAGGTTGCCACTCCATGTAGCAGACATCTCATTCGTTACAAGGTGCAGAATCACGCATGGTTGCATCTTCCCAAAATGACACGAACCTCCCACGGTCGCAAAATCAGACGATAGATCTGGGTCAACGCCTCCAGTAAACTGAAATCATGCTTCTACATTGCGGAGGCAAGACGACTATAATGAAAGCAATCCGCACCTTGATCCCAATTCGATCCATTCTCGCTGCTGGCTGCCTTGTCTCATCGACATCCTTGGGGTGTGGCGTGGAGATCGCATCATCAGCCGAGCTTCCACCGCTATCCGACGCCCGGGAAATCGGACGTGCAAATTCAGCGATACTCTCATCCAAGCAAGTTGCCTCCAACGCCAACGGCGCTCCCTCTGCCAACCTCGCCGACTTTAAAAAACACGTCGCCCCCGTCCTCAATAAGACCTGTATCGAGTGCCATGGCCCTAAAAAGGCAAAGGGAAAGTTTCGCATCGATACTCTCGACCCAAATCTCATCGAAGGCGGCGATGTCGATTGGTGGCTGGAAGTTCTTGATGCCATGAGCAATGGCGAAATGCCTCCGGAAGATGCCGATGTTCAACTGAGCGATGACGATCTGGGCAAAGTCACGGAGTGGTTGGGTGCTGAGGTTCAGAAAGCTTCGACAGAACAGCGCAATCGGGGTGACCATTCCTCGTTCCGCCGCATGGCACGCTACGAATACGATTACGCGCTGCAAGACCTCCTAGGACTCCCATATTCGCTGACCGGAAACCTCCCACCGGAAACCGCTTCCAAAGATGGTTTCAAGAACAGCTCGGAAATTCTGCAGATGTCCTCGATGCAGTTTGAGGTCTATCGCGAGACCGCCCTCAAAGCTCTCAAACACGTCACGGTGCTGGGCGAACAACCCAAGATGGTCGTTTATCGACTCCCCAATTCGGATGATATTGTCTCAAACCTTTCCACCGGGCACATTGAAAAAATTCACGCCCTTCATCAAAAGGCAAAGAAGGGAGAAAAGCCTCCAGGAAACATTACTTTCGATCAAAGGAAACGCTCGGTAAAGTTCAACCTTAGCAATCATCTCCCCGACGAAGGCACGATGCGCATCACCCTGCGTGCTGCACGCTCGACGACAAAGGAAGATGAATTTGCGAGTCTCCGGTTTCAGTTCAGTGCTCACACGAGCAACAATGCCAACTTTTCTGAAGTCATCAGCAAACGTGATATTCCGGTGACCGGGTCAATCGGCAAGCCCCAACTCATCCACCTCGACATCCCTCTCAGCGAGATCCAGCGCAACCCGTTTCGAAACAATAAAGAAAAGTTTCCAAGGCGGGATGAGTTTCTGACCATCGAATATCAAACGAGCACGCGGGGCAAAGAACCACTCAGCGTCCATGTTGATTTCATGGAAGTCAGCGCACCGTTCTTCGAACAGTGGCCCCCGCAAACCCATCGCAACATCTTCTTCGAAAGCTCAAAGAAAACGAACGAGCTGGAATATGCCCGGGAGGTTCTGACTCGATTCATGGTGCTTGCCTGGCGTCGTCCGCTGGGACCGAAGGAGGTCGATCCCTTTGTGAATTTGTTTACGAAATATCGTCCTGAATTTGCCACGATGGAAGAGGCTATGCTCGAGGTCCTGGCCACGGTGCTGGCAAGCCCGGAGTTTCTCTACCTGACACAACAAGACTCCAAGACCATCAGCGAGATGGAGTTGGCCAGTCGGCTTTCGTTTTTCCTGTGGTCCAGCATTCCTGATGAGGAGCTACTGACGCTTGCCTGGAAAGGATCCCTCAAGAAACCGGAGATTTTGGAGGCGCAGGTCGAACGCATGCTGGCCGATCCACGAGCGGAACGATTCTCGAAACATTTCGTGGAACAATGGCTGGGCCTGGATTCCCTTAAAAGTGTGGTGCATGTGAAGGACGTCGCTCTCATGAAGGCAATGAAAGACGAGCCCATTGCTTTCTTCCAAAGCGCTCTCGACCACAACAGCAGTGTCATGGATTTTCTTCACTCGGACTACGCCGTGGTGAACGAAAAGCTCGCAGGGCACTATCGGATGAGAGACGTCCATGGCCCTCACTTCCGCCGGGTAACGATCAAACCAGAGGTCAATCGCGGTGGTATCCTGACCAACGCCGCAATGCTTACGATGAATTCCGACGGCAAGGATTCCCATCCCCTTAAGCGTGGCATCTGGATGCTTGAGCGAGTCCTCCATGACCCTCCCCCTCCCGCGCCGCCAAATGTCCCGGAAGTGGATTTGACCGACCCGAGGATTCTGGAAATGACCCTCAAAGAGCGCATTGCAGACCATCGAAACAAACCGGCTTGTATCTCCTGCCATGCCAAGATCGACCCTTGGGGCATTGCTTTCGAAAACTATGACGCCTTGGGCGCTTACCGGGCCAAGATTAAAAACAAGCCGGTCGATGCGAGTTCCTTGTTGTTCAACAAACAGGAACTCGCGGGAATGGACGGCTTAAAACGCTACTTGCTAGCGGAACGTCAGGATCAATTTTCCCGGGCGATGGTTCATAAAATGACCACCTATGCGCTGGGGCGGCCGTTGACGTTTAGCGATCACTCCGCAATCGATGACCTGACTTTGCAACTCAGGAAAAAAGACGATCGTTTACGTGATTTGATACACCTGATCATTCACAGCAGTATTTTCAGTTCGAAGTAGCATCAGCACGAGGAACATGACACAAAAAACATCCACCATGAATCGCCGGACATTCCTCCGTGGGAGCGGCATTGCCCTCGGCCTGCCATGGCTTGAAACCTTTGCGGCAGATGATTCCAATCCGGACCCTTCGCCCAAAAGGTTTGTCAGTATTTATCATCCTGACGGCGTCGGCCTCCCGGTCAAAGAGGATCCGGCCTGGAAGGATTGGAGCTGGTTTCCACGCGGTGGCGAACGCAACTTCAAACTCACCAAGGTGCTGGATGTCCTCGAACCCTTGCGCAAAGAGATTACCATTTACTCCGGGCTTTCCCATCCGGCGGCCCGAACAGTTCACGGTCATTCCAATGC
This sequence comes from Akkermansiaceae bacterium, assembly GCA_965657795.1. Classification (GTDB taxonomy): domain Bacteria; phylum Verrucomicrobiota; class Verrucomicrobiia; order Verrucomicrobiales; family Akkermansiaceae; genus SW10. The sequence continues at coordinate 13,250 of CBFHQJ010000079.1, read as the reverse complement.
CGACCAATACCTGACCGGGGCAGCCATCGGCGGACACGGCGCTTACAAAAACTCGATCTCCATCGATCAGGTTTATGCCGAGCAAGTGGGCCCGTTCACCCGTCATTCCTCTCTGGTGATGTCCACCAATGGAGGCGTCGGAGGTCCCCGCGGTGCGCAAACGCAATCCTACAATCGCAGCGGTCGCCCGATTCCAGCCCTGAACCACCCAAAGCAAATCTTCGACATGCTCTTCGTGACCAGTGGCCGGGAAGCCGCCGCAAGATTGGCACGAAGCAAGAGTGCCCTCGACTTGCTCATCGCCAACACTCGCGCTCTGGGTCGAAAGATCTCTCGTCACGATCAGGGGACTCTTGCGCAATACCTCGATGCGGTTCGCGACACCGAAGTGAAATTGGAAAAAGCGCGTAAGTGGATCGACACTCCGGTTCCCAAAGTGGACACCAAAAATTTGGCTCTGGAGGCCGGCCCCAAGGAGGCACGGCTCTATTTCCAAACCATGTATGAGCTAATCTACCTCGCCTTCCTCAACGATTCTACCCGCGTGGCGACCTTCCAGTTGGGGAGGGAAAATGGAGGCGGCTCCCATGATCTTCTCTCGAAAGCGGTTGGCTTGGGGAATGCCCATGGCCTGACCCACGCTGTGAAGAAGCCGAAAGGCTGGGAAAACCTTGGAACCTATAATCGCTACCAAGCCGAGGAATTTGGACGCTTCATTCAGAAGCTCAAAGATGCCAAGGAACCCAATGGCCGGGGCAGCGTCCTCGACAATACCTTTGCGATGCATGGCTCTGCTTCCAGCAGTTTCCACCTCTCCCGCAACTACCCTATCATCTCGGCCGGCGGAAAAAATCTTGGCTTTAACAACGGCCGCTACCTCAAATTCGGCGAAGGAAATGAGGATAACCAAGCGGGAGCAGGAATCGTAAGCGACCGCGGGTGGCGCGGCAAAGTGGAGGTTGAGGAACTTCCACTTTCCCAACTCTTCATCACCATTTTGCAACGACTTGGAGTCGAGACGAATTCCTTCGCGGGGATCACGGGCACTTTAAATCGAGTCTAGTGCTTAACGTGCGGAAACCCGAACGCGCAGGAACTGCCGGACCGCAATCAGACTCTCATTCGATCTCATCGAGACGGTCTTCGTTCCATCGGCATTGTAAGCAGTTGAGTTGACGACCGTGAGCGGAGTCCAGGTCATCAGGTCCAGCGATGACTCAACAACAACATCGACTTCATCGGCGGCGAGATTCCGATCAAACTCGAGAGTCAAAAAGACCTCCTCACCCACCGTGGCAAAACCCGAGATGATGCGGGACCCGATGGCATACTCCACCAGGTTGGAAACCCCGTTTCCATTGTCATCAGCATTGGGATCACCAGAGAAAATCGTGGCGTCTGATTCGCCCGGAGTGCCACCCGGGAGTGAGCTGGAACGCCAGTTGGCCGGATCAGATAGATCAGGACGACCCGCCGGATTGATGACAGTCAGACTCGGTCCGTCGCCGTCGGGAAAGCGGCTCCACAAATCATCGTCACGATAGCTGAAATCGAAAATCATCTCTCCGAGGTAATCAACGAGAGCAATCCGTTCTCCACCATTGTTCAGCGCAGTTTCGTTCTCAAAAACCCCGGCAATTTCAGTTTGCTCAATCGGCGTAAACGAAGCCAGCTCTCTGACAATCAAGAGACGCTCGCCCGCAGCCAGTGTGGTATTTTGAGCGAAGGTAAAATCGATTCCTTCCGAAAACGAAGCGCCACCAAGCTCGATCGTTTCGCCCGAAATGTTGAGCAGCTCGATAAATTCCCGGCCTTCCTCACCAGTGAGCGGGTGATAATGAAGTTCGGAAACGATGAGATTCTCCGAGCTGGCCGGATTCCCAACAAGAAAGGTCGCTTCAGCAAGAGCGGACCATTCACCACCATTGAGAACGCGTGCCTTAACCGTAACCGATTTCGTCAAATCAATCGGTTGCGAGTAAGTCGTGCCGAGAGTATTTCCAGTCCAGGCTTCACGTGGATCCGCACCATCCATTGTATAGTAAATGGCTCCCCCGCCAGCACTGAGGCCGAGATCAAATCCCGGCGCAACTTCTCCGCCATGCCGGGAAAAGATGGGAGGGTCGATGTCCGGATAGAGACCTTGCAAACGCAGTTGGGAAATGACGTGAGCCGGACGGGCCGGGAAAAACTCATCATTGATGCGAGTACGCTCCGTGGTCCACTCGCCATCCCGGGTGTATGGTGCGGCTCGCCTTTGATCGCCCCACCGGGCGGATTCACCAATGACCGCGCTTTCGATTTCCATTGCGCGTCTTTCGAAGCGAGCACTGGCATTTCCTGGAGTAAGTGCACCTCCATTGAAGAGATGCTTATAGGCTCGATCCGCGTAGCGAAGTTGAAACTCAGGATTGTTGTCCTTCAGCCGAAGGTAAATCGAAGCGATGCTATCGGTGATGTCGTTGTTGTTATTTCGAGAGCTGGAATAAATCGGAAAGGGATAGGAATAGGCCCGCGTCCCCAAAGTATCGATCATGGAATACTCCATATCCCAGGCATAAGCCTGCCAGAGGCCCGGTGGGTTGTTGCGGCGGACCAGGCGCATGTTGTTGTGGCCGAAATCATCCGGACCATCACGCGTTTGCATGAACTGGTGCACGAGCATGTAGTCGATGAGATTGTCGACATCCATGTATTGTTGCTTGAGCGTTTCGTATTCCTCTTCGGTATCGAGAAGGTTGTTTGAGTAGGCAATCATCTCATCCCAATGATCCTTGGTTCCGGATTGCACCTCCACACTGAAGCGACGACTCACCGCATCGTAGTCGGCATCATCTCCGCCGAAATGATCTTCACCAAAAGAACCATCCGGTCGCTCGGTTGGGTTATAGAGCCCCCAATAAGTTCCGTTTAAAAAGAGATGCACGAAGGTCGAGCCGGAGTGAGGTTGCCCCATCGCCTCCTGGGTGTCTTTGGCGAAGGAGTCCTGAAGGAAAGTGGTGGACTGTCGATCGAGGGAGCGCCCGCTCGTCCAGCTGTTGGCATTCTGAGCCCGGAGAACGACGGTGTTAAATTTCTGCGCCACGAAGTCCTCTCCGAAGAGCGGGTAATCGAGCTTCTTGGGGCCGTAGTCGGCACGGAAGAGAAGACGCAGGGAGTTCTTGGCATTACCCCGAGAACCGTTGCCGTGCATGCGGAGACCGGCATTGGTCTGTATGGAAGCCGAGGCGTCATCCGGATCGATAAACTCCAACGACACCGGGCGTTCCCAGGCAATTCCCCGGCCACCGGTGTTGGCAAGAATGCCGATGGTGCTGTCAAAAAGATTGTCGGGGTCAGTGACCAAGGAAAGGGTGCGAATGGACTTCAAAGCCAATTCGATTTCGCCACTGTAAGCCGGATTATCCACCACATCGGGATCCATATTCCCTTGTTCAATGATGTCGGAGGTAAAGAGGTAGGTCTGGGTGTCGATGTTGGTGGGAGTGAGCCCGTCCTTAAAGGCCGCGGCTCGCAGCACGGTCGTTCCGGTGATGGACACACTGGCGAGATCAAGAGAGGCGGTTCCATTCGTCATTGTCGGATCGGTGCCATCGCTTGTGTAGACGATCGTGGCGCCGGGCGTCTCCGAGGTGACGTTCACGGTGAAGGGAGCATCGTAAAATCCACGATCAATATCGAAATTGGTATCAGCCACAAACCCGCTGGTGGCAGCCCCGTTCTCTTCTTCGGGTGTCGGTGGCGAAAGATAACCCGCCTGGGAAAACGAAATATCGGTTCGCTGGGACGGGTAGCTGAATTCATTAATCACCGTGGTTCCGTCCGGATCCACGAGAGCGAGATAGCCGCCGCTTGCGGGAATTCTAAAGTTGGTATGAAGCTCAGGAAGCCCCCGACTTGTGCCGGTCGCAAAAACTACAAGGTAGGACTCCCCTGCCAATGAAACTCCTTCGGGAAAACTCCACTCGGTGGGATTCGCAGGATCGCTGGTGAGGTGAAACCCGGTGAGATCAATGGCGAAGGCATTCGGATTATAGATTTCAATCCAATCGGAAAAGTTGCCGTCTGCATCGGCAAAGTCGCTGTCATTACTTGCGATAAATTCATTAAGAACGGGAGGCAGGATAGGAACATCAACGCCCACTGTGATTTCGGAAGTAACCGAACCGCCTCCATTGGTTGCGGTAAGAGTGTATGTCGTGGTCGTAGCCGGGGTGATTGTCAGGCTACCCGAGCTCGTATTGACGGCCCCGATTCCGCTATCAATCTCAGCGGTATCCGCGCCCGTGATTTGCCAAGCCAAGGTCGTCGACTCCCCGCTCGCGATGAGCGAGGGCGAAGCCGTGAAGGTTGTGATCTCAGGGGCCGGAAAGGCGCTCCGGATTTGATAACCATTGAGATGAACATTCCCAAATCCGTTCGCTACCAGACTAATTTCCTGGCTGGGCCCATCAGCAACAAAGCTTCCGACGGCAAACTGGCCAAAGCTTCCCGGAGCCCCGGATGCGGTCACATTCACCGTGCTTCCCTCTCCGTCGCCATAAGTCATCACGCGGCTGGAACAACAAGTTCGCAAATCGGTGAAGAAGAGCTGGATAAGGTAACTTTGCCCGACCGTCAAAGCCCCTCCCCCAACCGTAATCGAAGTCGAGGTGCCGCCTCCAAATTCCACGTTGTTGAGCAAGTCATCGAGCCCGGGATCCAAAGTAGTTTGTCCATTTAGAGCAACTGAGGCCGCAGAGTTCGACAACAAAGTATTCGATGGTGAAAAATTGACCCCATTTGCAGTGACCACTCCTCCTCCGGCGCTTCCATTGACCGCTTCCAACAAGGCTCCATCTGTCAGAATGACGGAAGGCCCCGCCGTGTCGACAGCGGGTTCCCAGGTGATGGGAGCACCGAGGCCAGACACGGTCAAAACGGTACTGATGATTTGAGCCGAGGCTAGGCAGATTTTTTTCATAGGAACGCAGTAGTCTTCGCAAATTTCTAGTTGGCTTCTACTCTAAAAAACACTCGATTGCTCTCTACCAGCTCGGCAGGGAGAGTGAAGGTTGCAGTAGTCGTATTACCCGCGTCGGCAGGAATGGCATCATTGATATCCGAGTCAAATGCGACGAGATCGGTGGAGTAGGAAAGGGCGTAGTTTCTTCCTTCGTTTGAGGCCCAGGTAATCGACACCTCATCAGTCGCAGGATCAAAACTAATGTCGGTGATCTCAGGAACGCTGAGATCACCTCCACCCTCAACAACGAGGATGGCGTTGTAGTGTGAATTTCCAAATCCGGTGCCACTTGGAGCGAGTTGCAGGATTTGGGTTGTCGAGGTCGCGGTGAATTGGCCGATCGCGAATTGACCGTAATCGTCAGACTCTCCGGTTCCCAATGTCGCACCGCCAGCGACATCAACGAAATTCCCGTTGCCATCACCGAAGGACATGATGCGGCTACTTTGAGCAGGGCGTTGCTCGTTAAAGAAGACCTGAATGGTGTAGGTTCTGCCCGGGGTGAGGCCGGTGATATTCCCGGGAAGTGCGCTCGTGCCCCCTCCTCCGCCGAAGGAAAAAACGGAAACAAGAGCATCAAAATCAAGGTCTCCGGTGGAGAGGATCCCATCTCCGCCATAAGCTGCGGAAAATCCATTACCCAGGTTCAGACTTTCAAACTCGGTGCCGTCGATCGTGATGGCATCCGCTCCACCATTGCGGGCAAAAACGGGGTTACCTGAAATGAGGTCGGCGACCGAGGAAGTGTTCTGGGCGGCCTGCCATGTGATGATGCTATCTCCAATGGGAACGACTATGGTTACGTCGATGGCTGCCGTAATTGAATCCGTGCTGTCACTGACTTCAACCGTGAGATTATACAGAGGTTTGGTTGTGAAATCGATCTCCTTGGCCGTCGTCAGCTCGCCAGTATCTGATTCGAGGTCGAAAACATTGTCAGGATCACCTGCTGTGATGGTGTAGCTGAGAACGTCTTCGGCGTTTCCATCAGTCCCGACCAGCGTGGCCACCAATGTTCCGATGGGGCTGGCATTATTAAGTTCGACAGCAGCATCGGCCAGCTGCGGCGCAACATTTACGTCCTCGGGTCCGGTCACAAGAATGGCGTTGTAGTGAACATTTCCGAAGGGGGTGACACCCATCGAAGAATCCATGGTGAGAACTTGAGTCGTCGCATCGGCTGTAAAGGAACCGACGGCAAATTGACCGTAGTGGTCAGTCTGCACTTCGACGGCGGGATCTCCACCAGCAATCGTCACGATGTTTCCTAGACCATCTCCGTAAGTCATCGCCCTGGTATCGGTCGAGACCGGTGTGCCGCTGGAACGCTGTTCATTAAAAAACACCTGGATCTGATAATCCATGCCAACGGTCAGTCCTTCCAGAAGCATGTCGCCGGTAACAATCCCTGAGGGGGTACCGAAGGCGTAGGCCACTGAGGCGATGAGAGAATCAAAGGACATATCTCCGGTTGTCGTGATAGTGGAGGGCGCATATTGATTGGCACCAATTCCAGCACGGGCAACATCTCCAGCATCACCTCCGGTAGCGGTGAAGTTGATCGTAGTGTAATTTGAGGGAATAAAAGAATACGAGCTGGTCCCGCTGGCACCTGCGTCATTGATGACGACTTGAGTACTACCGCCATTCAAAGCAGCTACGATCGCTCCTTCGATGAGGTCGGCTTTTCCAGTGGTATCGGTAGGAAGATCCCAAGTGATGGGGGCGGAAGTGGCGCAAGTGATGACAGCGAGGTAGAGAGGGATAATAGCGACTTTCATGGCCTCATATAATTGAGGAAAAACAAAACATCCCGTAAAAACGGGATATAAATTACGACAGAATATTTGTGCAGGGCTGAACAACGGATTTTTCTAGCGTGGTCTGAGAATAAGTAACGAGTAAGGCCCATCGATATTGACGCCGTCAGGAACGACCGTGTTGTTCCCACTTTCAGGCAAGGGTTGAGGCAAAGAGTAGGATCCTCGAATTCAAGACTTGGAGGAAGGAAGGTTAAATGAGAAGCTACCCCGAAATCCCAGCTTTATGAAAAGACTCCTAGTGATCCTCCCCGCACTCATGCTGAGCGCGACTCCGTTGCTAAATGCCGCTGAAATTCACGTTCCAGCCGAATACAAAACCATTTCGGCAGCGATCGAGAATGCGGGACAAGGTGATTATATCTTGGTTGCTCCAGGCAACTATCAAGAACGTCTAGTCTTAAAAGCAGGTCTTACTGTTCGAAGTGTGGGAGTGGATGAGAAGGGCAAACTCGGGATCAAACGGGCCGAAGTCACGATCATCGATGGAAGCCAGGGACCAGATCATCTTCCCGGAGTCACGATGGCCGAGGGAGCGACACTCGATGGATTCACCGTGACAGGCGTGGGGGCTTTTGATGAAGAAAAATGGCAGAAGGCTTGGAACGAAAATGGCGACAACCAGTCCCACGATCATATTGGAGAATTCGGGATTCCTGGGATTGCCATCACCGCTGTCAATTGCCGGGTCACTCGAAACATCATACATCACATCGGAGACACCGGAATTGCGATTCGTGGAGCCGAAGGCAAACGCGTCAGCCCACTGGTCACCGAGAATATTTGCTACCGAAACATGGGAGGCGGCATCGGCTCGATGATGGGATCCACTGCTGTGATTGAGGACAATCAATGCTTCGAAAACTACTACGCCGGGATTGGACACAACCACGCCAGCCCGGTGGTTCGCGGAAACCGTTGCTTTCGCAATATCCGGGCGGGCATTGGCATTAGCGAAGGCGCAAGTCCGCTGGTGAGGAAAAACCTTTGCTATCATAATCGGAGGGCCGGAATTGGAATCCGGACCGGGAAGGAAACCCGGCCAGTGGTTGAGAACAATGACTGTTACCAAAACGAAATGGCAGGCATCGGCTGCGATGAGGAAGCCTCTCCCGTCATCCGCGGAAATCACTGCCACCACAACAAGCTGGCGGGGATCGGAGCTCGCTCAAATTCCAACCCGTATATTTTAGAGAACCGCTGTCACGAAAACGGGGCAGCCGGTATCGGGATTAATTCGGCCGTGGCAATGATCGTTCGAAATCAAATCGAGAAAAACAAGACAGCCGGCATTGGAATCAGTGGAGAATCCAAGGCCAACGTAATTGAGAACACCTGCCGGGAAAATCGTCTCGTTGCGGTGGGAATCCCAAACGGCGGTGAAGCTTATCTGAAAGGAAACACCTTGGAACGCACGGGAGGCATGCCTCCCATCATTGCGATCTTCGCAAACTCAAAAGCTGTCCTCGTCGAAAACAACATCAAGGGCGGAGGAATTGCCGGAATCATGCTGAGTGGAAAACTCGACGCCGTCGGCAACACCATCGAAGGTCAGAATGGAGCCCATGGAGTTCTCGCCCAAAAGAACAGTGAAGCTGTTCTTTCGAGGAATAAAATCAAGGGCTACCGGGTGCGAGTCTCCGATCAAAAGGCCAAGTCAGTCATCGAGGTGGATTCTCAATAAATGGAAGGACCATCAAAGTAGGGCCTGTCCCGCAATGTGGGAGCCTTGTTGCTAATGAGGTGAAGTTCCGGATGAAACCGCCATTTGTACCACGCCTATCATCAAAAACACTGGAACGATCAAAATGAGCTTCCGCCGATCAAACTTCTGCAATCCCTTTTCCCTGAAAAAAGAAAATCTTGAAAGTACCATCATGAGGATAAGATGAATGACTCCAAGGGCGAAGAGATTTGCAAACCATTGCCCGAACACTTCAATGGGACTTCTGGATACCCCGAAAATCTCACGGTATCCAGCAATCACGTCCCGAGTCCACAGATGGAAGTAAGCAAACTCCAGACCAGCGGCAATACCTAGCGAGCGAACCCAGTCCAGCCTTCCCCAGGAAACCCAGCATACAGCGCCAAGCCGCAAGAAAATGAAGAACGACCATGACGGCATATAGCGGTTGAAGGTGCACTGTTGGCACCCCAGCACCCCCACAATCTCCGGGTCGAATCCCATGACATCAAGCCAGCTTGTAATGATCCGCCCATGCCTTGCGGGGAGCGGGGCCTGCGAGAAGAGCATTGGCCTCCTTATTCCCAATGAACTTTTTCTTTTTGCGATCAAAGTCCAAGTCGACGTTGAGATACTCCGCGATCATGCCGAGATTCAAGACCTGGGTGAGAGCCCCCGCGACGCTGAAGGGCGACTCGGTCTTTCCATTACCCATGCAGGCCTGGGTGAACGACTCCATATGATCATACTTCGGGCCCTTGGTATCGAGGGCGGCCTTGAGATCATCATGCTTGTTCGCCGAGATGAGCCTGGAAGTCCCGCCATGGGAATTGCGATGAACGAGGTAGTCCCCTTTTTTGCGATGGAGAAGAGTTCCGGCTCCACCAAGTTTGGGGGCCTTCTTGTCGCCGAGATATTTCTCGTCAATCGATGAAGCATAGTCGCCGCCTGCTTTCCAGGAGACATGCACGGCGGGCTTGTTCTCACCACGTGACGGGAAGTCCAATTCGATGTGCGAGCTCAGAGGAAAACTCACCTTGTTGTAATCGCCGAGAGCCTTGGGCGAGATCTTGGTCGGCAGGCCAAGGTCGAGATAGTGGTGGATGAAGTCGATGATATGGCATCCCCAGTCTCCAAACATCCCGCCGCCATAAAGATGGAATCCGCGCCAATCAAAGGGGTGGAACATGGAGCTGAAACCCTTCATCTCCTGCGGGCCACACCAGAGATCCCAAGATTTGAGAGACTCCGGAATAGGCTGCGCCTTGGGATATCCTTTGATCCGCTTGTTCTTGTCCATGAACCAGAGCGAGGGACTCTTCCAGGCTTCCACCTTGACGATGTCGTCCACCACTCCTCCCGCGAGCATCCGCTTGAATTGCTCGGAACCACCGGAGGTGTGCCCTTGGTTACCCATCTGGGTCACCACTTTGAACTTCTTCTCGCCGCGCATCAAGATGGCCGCTTCCTCGAAGGTGTGCGTCAGTGGCTTCTCAACGTAAACATGCTTCCCAAGCGACATTGCCTGGATGGCCGCGGTGAAGTGGGTGTGGTCGGGCGTCCCGACCGAGACGGCATCGATGTCCCCGCCCATCTTGTCGAACATCTCGCGGAAATCGTGGAAGAGTTTGGCGTCGGAATTACCCTTGATGATTTTGGAAGCGCGCTGATGATCGACATCGCAGATCGCGACCGGCTTGGCATTTCCCTGCCGGCAAATCCCGGAAACCACGGAAGCACCCCGGCCTCCCGCTCCGATACATCCTAAATTGATGCGCTGGCTGGGCGGTTTCTGCGGATTATTCTGGGCCCGCGCACTGGTGAGATAGGCGGGAATAAAAGTGAATCCAAAAGCCGAGGATGTGGCCTTGGTCAGGAATTTGCGGCGGGTCGAAGTCTGCTTTTTCTCCATACTTCCGCCATTATGACGACAGGAACCTTCCGGGGAAATAGCGAACTTTGCAAATCTCACCCTCTCGGAACCCACACCAATATTGAGCTGACACTAGCGAGCAGCATATTGATTGGTTGCCGTGAAGACCCGGTTTCCCATTCCACCGGGGAAGCTCACGACGATGTCATAGCTTTGACCACTCACCAATCCGGAAGCACTGACATCGAAAGCAGCCACCACCGAGAATTGATCGGGATCGCCATTTTCGTCAATTCGTGCCGCCGAAGTTGTGACACCATTCACAGTAATCTCACCAGTCTCCCAGATAGCAGCCACCCCACCGATCGTGATGCCGTTGGGACGGACAATGTTTCCGTTCTTATTGTTAATGAGCGGTGGAACATTTGCGGGGAGATCTATGTTGATCGTCACCGGAGGAATCGTGACATCAGGCTCCAACGATTGATCCTTGGCAAAGAGAGCATTGTAAGCCGCTTCGTAGTCAGCTCCGGGATTGGGTGGCGTGGTCAGCTCGGATTCCTCCACTCCATCGGCGCCGAGCAGATACATCTGATAAGTCGGGGTATCGGTTGGATCACTCACATCCTGAAAAGAGATCAACTTGTAGTTCGGCCACTCATCAATGATGAGCGAACGACCGTCGAGAGCGTTGATGCCAAATTTCTCGGTAATGATGCAGCGATCCAGGGTGTCAGTGCCATCAAAGATCGGCACGATGGATTGGGAGTGAAGATCGAGACCTCCCGGCGTTTCAACTCCGGTCAAATCCAAAACCGTACTGAAGAGATCAACAACATGAACAAGTTTATCGCTCGTCCCGGTTTGTCGGACCGCCGGTCCATGGGCGAAAAACGGAACGTAAATCCCACCTTCATTCAGTGAACCCTTGGCCGCCGCCAGGCCACCGGCGGGAGCCTGATCCACCTGCCCCGGCGTGCCGTTATCACCAATGACAATAATGTTAGTCTTGCTTAGATCCACCGACTCAAGCAGCCGGCCAATTTCAGTATCAAGCGCTTCTAGCATGCGAATGTAGAGATCTTTGTTCGCAGTTCCGGTAGTTGAGTATCCGCCCTCGGGTGCCAGGTCGGCGGGAGGATCATGAAAAGGATCGTGAGGTGCATTGAAACCCATCCAAACAACCCACGGGGCATCACCCTGTTCACCGATGAAACTGACCGCTTCATCCACCTGGATCGACGTCGCATAAGGCGAATCATAATCTCCGCTGGTCACCAGGTCGGTGATGGAAGTCCCACCGTCGACTAGAACTCCATCAACAATTTTGACCCGGGTCCAATCGCTGTAATCCTGGACGCCTCCTTGTAAGGTTCCCGAGAAATTTTTCCAACCACCGGTATCAAACGGGCCGGTATCTCCTGATCCGAGGTGCCATTTCCCGAAGGAAGCCAGACCGTCATCGGGAGCTTCAGTTGCGATAACCTCAGGGAAGGTCATCTCGGCCGCAGGAAGGGTGGCGTCCGTATTCGGGTTTCCGACGCCATGCTGATATGTCTGCCGACCGGTTAAAAGAGTGGCGCGGGTTGGAGAACAAATTGGTTGTGAATAGCCCCGAGTGAAGAGAAGACCATTGTCGGCAAGGCTTTTCAGATGAGGCATGTTAGCCAACTGAATTCGAGGGCCGGTCTCGGTATTGTAAAGTTCGGAGGAATCAATTCCCCAGTCATCCAAAATCAAGAGGAGAACGTTGTTTGCACCGGCTACATTGAAGGCATCACTGGAAGCCACAGCTCCATTGAGCTCGGCATTATAGTTGCCGGGTGCGAGTTCGGAGTCATCGAAGCAAACCTCCATGAAGCCGGTCGAGGGATCGTATCCGACCACCGAGGCCTCCACTCCACCAACTGTCACCGAAGTGATGGAAGCAGGAAGGACCGGCTCGGTTGGGAAACGGAAAACATAAGTCACCACCGGGACGAATTCAAAGTCGGTGATCCCGTTCTGATCAAAGGGAGCCAGACTCGCGAGCTTGGTGCGATAGAACTTCGTCGGAGAACTCTCGGAATCTTCGATCAGGGTGAGCTTGTTTCCAAGCGGAGCCGCTTGGTTGGCTTCGCGCACCCAGGAATTCGTTTGAAGAGTCGTTGAGGAATCGACGACATATTCTCCACCCTCAATGGCAGACCACGTCAGGGTAATTTCATCGCCCTCCTTCGTGCCCCCATCAAACTCAAGCTTTCGCTTCGGCCCACCTTCAAAGACGACAACAGCTTCCTCTGGGACATCATTGGGAGAAGCTCCCGCCGGTTGCCCAATTAATAACGGCTGATATTGTAGGGATAAACGGGAGTGCCATCGGGCGCGATATTCGTGAAATAAGCCCAAGTTCCCTCAGGAAACTCAGGAGTGACACAGAAGCGAACGTTGTATTCGTTCAGGTCAAAGTCAGTCGCTTCATCAAAAGCCCCTGATCCGTCATAAAGAGTGAGGCCCAAATCCCCCTTGTAAGCATAGTCCTGCAAATACTGACCCACCGGATACTGCGCAGCCACATCTGGCCCGACCAAATTGGCGGCAAGAGTCGCTGACACCCCCTGATTCCGAACCACCCACTGGGGAAGAGTTTGCCTCCCGCTCACATTGAGATCAATCGAGCCGTTTGTGCCGTCGCGCTTTTGATAGCCGGACACCATGCGACGCACGGAAGAAGCTGGATCAGCCGGATTTGAAAAAGCGTAAGGCCCATAAAGAGGAAGACCATCACGAAACCATCCAATGATCGGAGAATGATTTCCGTTGGGAGCTTCAGTGTAAGTGTTAGTTGCGGAATCGTAGTCGACCGAATCGCCAAGCAAATGCCGAAGC
>CBFHQJ010000078.1:0-22930 GCA_965657795.1 Akkermansiaceae bacterium | reverse complement strand
CCGAATAGACCCGCAGCCTCCATCTCAACACCCAGCACCCCCATATTTTCCATCAGATCAAACGCTCCGGCATCAGGAGTATAGAAGAGATCAGCAGAAAAGAGATTACCAACCCGCACCGGGACATTGAGTTCCCGAGCTGCGGATACGTGAGCAGCAAGGAGATCAAAGTCCGCGATTGCAGAAAAATCTTGCCCACCAAATCGGGTCCGGTTCACTCCGCTATCCGTACATGCTCCCATCCCGATCAGGACATCCCGAACTTGCACCTTTTTGGAAACGGCCCCGCAACTCCCCACCCTAATAAGATTCTTAACTCCGTATTCAGTGATCAACTCCTTGGCGTAAATCGAAATTGAGGGGATCCCCATCCCACTTCCCATCACGGAAACTGGAACCCCGTGATAGGTTCCGGTGTAGGCAAACATGTTCCGCACCGAATTAACTTGTTGGCAGTCTTCCAAAAAATTCTCTGCAATAAACTTCGCACGCAACGGATCGCCCGGAAGAAGAACTGTCTCAGCAAACCCGTCGGGAGCTGTTTCAAGATGAGGAGTTGGCATACCCAAAAACTACTCAATTACGGTTCCCTCGTCCATCCTGACACCAAAGAACTTACCGATAGTGGCGCCGATATCAGAAAACGAATCACGGATCCCGGCACTGCCTCCATTGGAAAACCCGGCTCCTGAGATCAAGACTGGAACCCTCTCACGGGTATGATCGGTCCCACACCAGGTCGGATCGTTTCCATGATCAGCCGTCACCAGAATGACATCATCAGGTGAAAGCTCCTTTAGAAAACGCTCAAACTCCCGATCCCATTCCTCTAAGGCCAATCCATAACCCTTTGGATCCCTACGATGACCGTAGAGCATGTCAAAGTCCACGAAATTGGTCATGATTAAGCCTCCGTGTTTCGTTGCCACCCTCGTCTTTTCCCAGAGCTCCTCGTGACCGCTTGCCTTAATTTCCTCCGTCATCCCAACATGAGCAAAAATATCACCAATTTTCCCAACTCCAACTACTGGAAAACCAGCGTCTTTGATCACTTCCAAAACGGTTGGTTGGGGCGGACGAATCGCAAAATCACGCCGGTTCTTCGTTCGGATGAAGCTTCCAGACTCTCCGACAAAAGGACGGGCAATGACACGCCCCACCATTGGGTTCAGCGTCAGCTCCCGGACTAGCTCGCAAAGCTCATAGAGCTTTGCCAAACCAAAATGATCTTCATGAGCGGCGATCTGGAACACTGAATCAGCCGAGGTGTAAAAGATGGGCATTCCTGTCTCCACGCTCTCCCTGCCAAATTCTTCGATTACGACCGTTCCCGAAGCATGATGATTGGCGAGGGATCCGCTAAGTCCTCCCTTCGAATAGGTCTCTCTCAATAGTTTCGCGGGAAAACACGGGCTGGTATCCGGATAATATTCCCACTCCCATTTCACCGGCACCCCGGCCATTTCCCAATGGCCGCTTGGTGTGTCTTTTCCCGTGGAAGTCTCGGTCGCGGCAGCAAATGTTCCCGTGGCATCACTTTGCGTCCATCCTCCGGGCTGTCGTCCATGAACCAGCCGATAGGCTTCCCCCAGCCCCAAGCTTTGCAGATTTGGAAGATTTAAGGCTCGAGCTTCGTTATCCATAAACCACTCAGCGATATGTCCCAAGGTGTTGCTTCCTTCATCTCCGAATTTTTCAGCATCGGGCGCGCCGCCAATTCCAAATGAATCCAAAACGAACCAAAACAATCTCTTCACATCCGAAAGCCTATGGAGCCTGTCATTGATTGTAAACGAAGCTGATTTATCCAAAGCTATTTTCTTCCCAAAAAGACTCACGCCCCCTCAAGAAGTGTCCCAAAAAGAAGTCATCAAATTTACCTGCCCTCACTGCGAAACACGCCTCACCGTGCCCGCAAATTTGGCAGGTATTGAAGGCCCATGCCCAAAGTGCCGCGAATCGATTTGCGCCCCCAAGCCTCGTGTTCCGATTCCGGTGCCCTCGCAACCAACTTCCCCACAACCGGCTGCTGCCCCCCAACATGCTCAAGAAATTCCCCCTCTGCCAACGCGCCCTCAATATACCCGCCACAAAGGCTCCTGGCTCGCTCTCATCGTTCCCTTCTTCTTTCTGGCTCTGACCATGGGTGTGATTTTCACCCTTTTCTTCAAAGCTTCTCCAAAAAAATCAAAAAGCCTGCCCCGCTACTCTGAGTCAGTCCGCACTAACCCCTTGGCTCCAAGCGAAGCTCCCGGACCTGTAATCCTCAAGCCAATCAGCCCGGAAGTGGCACCTTTGCCAACTCCAATTGTGCGTGACCAGACTGAGGAAGAAACCTCGCAAAATGGCGAATTGGTTCTCCAGGCACGAGAAGTTCTAGCCTCATTCCTCGAGGCATCTGATCTTGCCGGACGCTGGCCTATTTTAACGACAAGCCATCGAAGTGACACCGCCCTGGCTCAAAGTACTCTTGCGGGATCACTACCGGATCATTCCACCCCTTTGCTGGTTCACACCCGCTCAAGCGCTAATCTATTTGAATCCTTTTTCTCAATCACCTTTGGCAAACCTTCCCCCCCTCTCACCCTCCATGCCATCCGCACGCTGGACCAAAACGAGACGAAAGTGAACACTGACGCGTTTCTTGATGCCTATCAGCAGAAGCTTTTAAAACTCGCTAAAACTCCAAGCGGTAAAATCGAAAGAAGCACTGCGCTCATCAGCTATGCCAGCTTCAGCTTCGACGACATCCCTTTCTCTGACAAAATGGCCCTTGTCGAATTTCACCACAGCTTTGCCAAAGAGTCTCCACCGTTTACCAAGGCCTATGTGACTCGAAGCTCCGATACATTCTTAAAGATCAAGACATTGGGAAATCCTGGCGACGTGATCCCCTGCTCTCTTTCCCTGGGATGGGAATTGGAGGCCGATCCTGAGAGACCATTTCTCAAAGTCCTCCAACTGGACTCACCGGGTTGGCTCAAACAGGCCCCTTAATCCTGCTCCCCTTTAAGGGCGTTGATTCCGCCCTCCAGAACAAAGACCTGAAATCCCAGAGCTTCGGAATGCTTCTCCCGGAGCTGATTCGCAACATATTTGGAGGACCCGCATCCGGACTGGTTGCAATAAACCACGACGATGGGCTTGTAGTCCTCGTTCATCTTACCCATGAAGCCAAACTCCAAATCGATCCAATCCTCTTGATCATTCACAAGGACCGATCCCTCGACACCATCCTTTTCCCATTGGTCGCGTGGACGGGCATCCACCCACAAGACTTCATTGGAGTCCCATTCCCTGACATTGGAAAGACAGACGAAATGCTCCGGGAGCGAAACCTGATCACAGGCTACCGACCGATCAGGTTCACCGACAATCTGGAAGGTAATAAAGGCCGCGAGCGAACTGAGAACGCTCACACAAAAAACAGTAACGGCCAGACGTTTCATCTCACTTTATCTTCACAGGAGACCCGGCCATTTTAGGTCGTACCACCGCATAGAGAACCTTCCGCTTAAATCTGGGGAAGGTAGAATCGGTCCGTAAACTGATCATGCCCATGCCCGATGTCTCGGTGCTAGTAGGTTTGATCCGGATTTCATACTCCCAGCCTTCCTTGATTGTTTTAAGCTCATAGGGAAAGACCTTATCATTGTTACCCATATCGGAAATAATCTTGATTGGCTTGTCGTGATTAACCGTAATTTTGACAACCCGCTCATCGGCCGGCTCCCCCTTATTCCATTTAAGGGTGGAGGGGTCCAGTTGGATCAACTCGGGAATCACCACACGAAAATTTAAGTTTATCTCTTTCCCGTCAGCCATTGTCAGTTTGATCGCTTTCTCGACCGTGCCCAGGAATTGTTTGGTTTCAAATCGTCCCTTGATGACACCCTTTTCTCCCACCTTCCAGGTGAGCTTGGGGGTGCGGTCCGG
Source organism: Akkermansiaceae bacterium (assembly GCA_965657795.1). GTDB lineage: Bacteria > Verrucomicrobiota > Verrucomicrobiia > Verrucomicrobiales > Akkermansiaceae > SW10. Next base: position 18,994 of record CBFHQJ010000078.1, on the reverse strand, counting down.
GCCGAGAGGAATCTGAGGCGAGAGACAGGTGCAAAATACGTCTGCCTTAACGATCGTCTCGTCCTCCCCCACAACCTTGAAAGGAAAAAGCCCCATGGCCAGATTTTGTCCGGGCTTGACCAAGACTTCGACAGTCTTGTTCTCAAAAACCATCTTTGCGGAAAGAGGGGTAAACGCTCCAAATACCACGAAAGCAAACAGATTAAAGATCCTCATGACTCCTTTAATTTCTCAATTTTCACCGTTAATATCAAGCGCCCCTTTCGCCACTCGGGTCCCAGCAGATACAATGTTTTCCCAGTCGAGAGGGTCGGGTTCACACTAAAGATCTTCCGTTTGCTCTGCCAATACTCAAGGACCATTTGTAGCTTCTTGTCTCCGGATTTGCGTATGGGTTGGAAGCTCACCAAAATTTCCTTGGACGGTCGAAGAGGAGTCGCCCAACTTTCATATCCCTTCAGAATATCCGGGGTATCGACACCCATTAAGCGGTAGTGCTCGAATTTGAACCCTTCAATCCCCCTAAGCTTTTTAATCTCAGCGTCCGGGATCTCTTTCGCAATCCCACCGGCGACGGCAGGATCTTTATTCGTTGCAAAAAGAAGTTGAACGCTCATCGAGCCGATCGACTTCATTCCAGGATCCTGCGCCCACAAACTTGGGGTCAGGAGGAAGACGAAGAGATAGAGGATGGAGGACTTCATAATGATTTAATCGAAACGTCGCGCCTCGGACTTGGAGTAGCTCCTGGGCAACTCGGTGCTGGTAGTCACGGTTGCAAAATCGATGTCATCGCGAATGGCTGAGAGTCCATTGACCACAATTGCGGAGACTTCGCCATCACTATCCGCAATCACCTCCGCATCCAGAGAGTCTCCGGTGAAATAAACTGTCGGGAGAGACTCGGCTCTCTGTATCTTCTCCGGCACTTGAGCAACGGGGTCATCAGCAGGGCGGGCTATCCGGTGGCCCGCAAAAAACGAGAGGACCAAAGCAAGAGCGCCAACAGGAGCCCACGCCCAGCGAAATGACTCCCACCACCTCTCCACCTTTTTAGCCGGGGTGCTGGACTCAATTTCCAGATCCACCTTGCGCATCAATTGGCTATTGAAAAAATCACCATAGGGCGGATCAACCGACGCTGGAACTTCAGCAGAAACAGTTTCGGACAAAAACTTCATCTCTTGAAGCTCGGCCTCAAGAGCCGGATCCTCCTTGAACAAGCTTGTAAGCTGGCCCTCTTCTTCAGAGGTCAGTTCACCATCGATCCATTTTACGAATAATTCTTCAGTCTTTTCCTTTTTCATCACTGAGCAGGGCTTGGAGTTTTTTGCGGGCGTAGTAGAGACGGCTCATAACCGTCCCGAGAGAACATTCCATCACCTTTGCGATTTCCTTGTAATCGAAGCCTTGCACTTCTCTTAAAAGAATCGTCTCGCGATGTTCTGCGTTTAAAGTTGCAAGAGCGGCGTTGATTCGCTCTCCGAGTTCCAAATTGGCCAGTGCCTGGTCCGGTCGTGCCGTCGTCGTGGGAGTTGTCCGGGCACCTGCTGCGATGTCACTCTCATTAAGAATTCCGTCGTCCAGCTCGCCGGCCGAGTCAATTTTCCGCTTCCGAAGCCAGTCGTAAACGACGTTATGGGTGATGCGATAAAGCCACGTCGAGAACTTGGCTCTGGCCTCAAATTTGGGCAGAGCTTTCCAGACTTTCAAAAAAATCTCCTGAGACAAATCCCAAGCGTCGGCCTCATTCTTGATCATATTTTGAACCATCGCATAAACCTTTCCACGATGGCGCGTCACCAGAGTCTCAAATGCCCGGGTATCTCCCTTTTGGCATGATTCGATAAGCTTATGATCAGGAATTTCCTCGTCACCAGCCCCAGAATCAGGAGAGGCCCCAGCGGGTGCCATCAACTGTTTGGACGTAAGCCATCGGAAAAAATTCATCAACGAAACTAAAATTTAGGGGACTTATTCCAAATTGGCCAGCCTTTAGCCTTTTTCAACCTCTGACAGCACTGAAAGGAGTTCACGAAAGACTTCAGGATCAAAGCTGCGCTCCGCTCCCTTCAACTGGCTGATAATCCATTTCTGCACGAGTGTTCGCCGCTCGCGGCCAAATCTCCGCACCCAACCCTCTCCGTCCCCTTCAATCACCCCCTCATCCCGCCTCCCGTGGGAACGGGTCACAATCTCCTGATAATGGTGCAAAACGCGGTCCAAGAGAATCCAGGCAAAGTTGTCGCTTTCCGGCGGTCCCATAATCAGTGCCTTGCGCCGGTCGCCATCGAAAGTCACGCCCTGGGCGGTAATCTTGAGCTCGGGTAAGCTGTCTCCCTTGAAAAAGGCGCCTCCCGCTCCGGTCAGGGCTCCGAAAACCGTCCCAAAGCCATGGGTCAGTCCAGCCGTTCCAATATCAATTGCTGCTCCAGCCGCACCGCCAGCCAAACCTCCGGCAATTGCCAGCTGGGATCTCGAAAGCCCCCACTTTTGCCATGTTTCCTCGGAACTCAAATCAACTCCGTGGAACTTTTCTTCCACCAACTCAACCTTCAGGAGTTTGTGCCGATAAAGCTTTAAGAGTTTCCGGTAGGTCTTTTCCTCGAGAGTCGCGATGCTCGAATAGTAGCGTTTCTTCAGCTGCTCTTTCGCCCGTTCCTTCCGGTGCTCAAGCTCCTCTTCTTTCTCATCGATCTTCTCGGTTTCTCGGTGCTTCAGGGCTTTCGCGAGAAACTCCATGATGAACTCGGCACTTTCTTCACGACGCTGCTCCCATTCACTGTCAATCAATCGAATCGTTTGCTCAATCCGCCCCTTGTTCTTTTCGTCAATTTCCAGAAGCGATTTCAGTAGACTCCGGCGTTCCTCAAATCGGGCGTGGTGTGCGTTGAAGGTGCGGACGAGATTAAAATAGCTCCCCAGCCGTGCCTTCCATTCTTCAGTCCGATCAGACTGATCAGCCTTCTCGTTCAACAATGCCATCCTTGGCGTCCCGGTCCATCGTAAGATCTCCATCTCAGCTACGAAGGCATCGCGCAAGGGCTTGGACGGATCTACCACGTAAAGCACCCCGGCTCCCTCGACCACGGGTTCTAGCAACCGGGCCTCATCTTCGAACTCGCCTTTCTCAAGCTGTTCCTCGACAAAGCGCCGGATTGTGGCCCGGTCCGGTGTCCCCTCACCATGCAGGTCCTGAATCACTCGCATCACCTCCAAGGCACGGGAAAAACCGGGAGTGTCAACAAAGCGGATCATCTCCTTGTCGTCGAATGTGAGCGGCAAAGCATAACAACGGGTCGTCTCGCCAGGCGTCGAACTCACGCGAATCAACTTATCGTCATCGATCTCCAGCAAAGTCGAGAGAACCGAAGACTTCCCCATGTTGATCTTGCCAACCACCGCAAAAGTCGGCGCATCTGTCACCCATTCATTCATCCTTCAAAAGCCACACATTCGAGTTTCGGATCACGTAGTCCATCGACAAATCCCTGCCATGCCATAAAATCTTCATCTCCCGGAGACTTGACGCCATCCCCCATCACCAGGATTCGCAAAACCGTTTTCTCTCCCGCTTCCTTTCTGATCCGGGCGATCAGAGCCGATATTTGCTTGGGCGAAAGGTCCCATCCCTCCACCAATAAAACCACTCCGCAAGGTGCCGCATTCATCGCCTGCCAGGCCTCCCGTTCCTCGGACGCATCGAGAATCCCGATGGCAAAACTCTGCTCCGGGTTTACCCGAAGTCGCTGCAACAAGAACGGACGAATTTTGTCGGTCTCAATTCCAAGGCCACCAACATCCAACAACACCGCCCCGTCCTTCATTCCCTCCATCGTCACCGCCCGTTCGACCCGACTGATCTCGCGCCAAAGCCTTCGGTGTTCAACGTCTTGAAATTCCAGGGCGGCCAAAGTTTTCCGCTCCTTCGAAACCGCCAGCGCCCATAGAAGCAAGCGAGGCAATAATCCCCAAACAAACAAGGCTGCGAAGATGAATCGGAAAAAGGCGTCCCAATTATCACCTCCCGTCTCGCCCGACACATTCTTCAAGCCCGCAATCTGCGAATCAGAAAGACCGCCACCACCCCACGCAGCCGCCAAAAACCGGGTTACCCGTCCGAGGCTCTCTCCCCCAAATTGCGAAAGACTGGATTCCCAGTAAAAATGAACATTCGTAAACCAAAGCAGGCCAAACAGCCCCGTAATCAGTCCCACGTTGAATCCAACTCCGGCCAATTGCAGCAGCCTCGTCAACCTCCAGGCCAAAGCAGACGGCTGTTTACCCTTGCCTTGAATGAGAGCTTGCCAGGTATCCGGACTCATTTTCCCGGCCAGATTTCGCACCAGTGACGATAGTAAATCCTTCAACCATCCTACTCCGCCAATCCAATACCTAGCCAAAAGAAAAGTCACCAAACCTCCAAGAAGCAACAACCATTGGATTCCGATCGTTCCTGCCAGCAGCACCCAGATATTGAGAGACGAATTCCCATCGATCTTCGTGACCACTCCCCGAATCACGCCCACCCCCATCAAAAAGGTTCCGATCAGAAGAACAACCCCAAGCAAACGAGTCACCGACACCACCTTGGCGCCCGATCCCGTATATTTTGACCGTAGCCATTCCTTGAAGCCCCATCGGCGCATGGAGAGATCCGACAAACTCTCTTCCCGGATTTCTTCGCGAATACGGCGGCCCACCTCAGCGTCGACTCGTGGCGATTGCTGAACCGCCACCTCGAAGTCCACGAGGTTCTCCAAACTCCACGATACTTTTTTCCCCGCCGCCATTGGTTGGAGGAACATTGTCCCGACCTGCCCCAAAATGCAAACCCATCGCGGCCCCTACGGGGCTTTTCACCCTCCGATGCGAAAATTTCTTGCCAAAAAGAGGATCTCTGGCAAAACGCGCCCGCTGAAAGGCGAGTGTCGGGGCGTAGCGCAGCTTGGTAGCGCGCTTCACTGGGGGTGAAGAGGTCGCAGGTTCGAATCCTGTCGCCCCGACCACTTTTTCACGCTGTGAAAATGCACTTAACCGCCAGCCCCCCGGTTATTTTGCTTTCAATTTCAGGCTCGCACTGTGGGCTGCAAATTCCGGTGCATACATGCAGCGGACCTCGGCGATCCCCGTTTGGTATTCCCCGGCGTGCTGCACCCGCACACTGGTCTCAAACACGTGAACGCCCGCCGGAAGACGATCGATAAAGAAGTGGCTCGCAGCATCCCGCGTCACCTCGTAGCAGCCAAATCCGTCCTGCCAGCGATATCCGCTCAGAACGTTCTTGGGCTCGGTGCCACTCCCTCGAAGATCCTTGAGATGGACAAATTCCATCGCCCGATCATTTCGTAAAATCACCCGCGTCACCAACTCATCGCCCACCTGCACGGCCCCTTCCAAAGGCATCAACACCGGACCTTTGTCCGTATTTTTACGAACAAAAAGCGCCTTCTCGAGTTTCAACTGCTGGCCCTCTGCTTTCGTCACCTTCGCCATATCTTCCAGATATCGCCAATGCACACTCGCCCAACTCACGCCCTCATCTGTCTTGGTCAATTCAATCTTCCCAAGCTCCGGCTTCACCGCCTCTCCCACAAACCGACTCTCATAAAAGCCCGTCCCGGCTTCCACCTTCCCTGGCTTCACTTCCTTGCCACCCAGCGCGATCTTCACCAAGGCATCAGACCCCAGCAAATTACGCCCGCCCCTTAAGAGAGCATAAACCGCATCAGCCGTCGCTTTGGTCGTCTTCCAATCGCCCACCTGCTTCTGCTTAATCATCCAAACCTGGCAATCATCAACCGCCTTGGCATCTTGATCGACCTCGCGGAAAGCCTCGATCATCATCGCTTGAGTCTCAATCGGAGCCTGCCACCAAAACCAACCCTCGCCCTCGCGATCCTTCCAAAACATTCCCTGTTCTTCAGTCACCTTGGCATTCTCTTTCAGAGATCGGGTCACTAACTTCGGCACTTCTTTCTGGCCTAAGCGATGCAAAGCCAGCGCGACATGTCCTCGCGACATCCGGCTCCGCAACTCGGCCCAATGCTTCTCACCTTGCTTCACAAAGTAGTCAAAAGCCAACTGATCCCGCTTGCTCAACTTCTTATCCTTCAGGAAAAAGGTGCGCGTATAAAGATGATGCGCGACCCAAGGTCTGAGATTATTTTTGCCAAGCAGCTTATTCTCTCGCAAACGATCATAGCGCCTTGTCAAAGCCGCATCCAGAGCAGGCAGCGCTTTCAAGGCTGGCGTGACATCCGTCCCAACATCCAAAGCCCGCAAGCGCGCAAATCCTGTCGTGATATAAAGAGTGATATAAAGAGTGATATAAAGAGTGATATACTCATTCCCACGACCTCCCGGAAACCATGGCCACAAGCCATCGCGGCCCTCCATCTTGCGCAATTTACGCAAGGCCTTCTCGAGTTCATTAGTCATGTGGTTCTCATCAAAGAGCAAACCCATCCGACGTCTCGTTTCCGCCTCATTCGTCGCCTCACGCAACCATGGAGTTTCATCCAACAGGATTCCTTTAAGATCCGAATTCTTCATCAAGGGACTATCGAGCGCTTCGCCGCCCGCTTTCCATTGATCAAAAATCCTCCGGATTTTCGGGTCCGATTCCGCGATCTTCCGGGCCAAGGCATTCGCATAGTAGCGGTTAAAAGTTTGCTCGGAACACTCGTGCGGAAACTCCATCAAATAAGGTAAAGCCATCACGGCATACCACGCCGGTTGTGAAACAACCTGCACATGGACAAAGCGGTCCTCCAAGGTCTCTGACTCGCCGCTCTTCAACAATTTGCCAAACTCGAATTCCTTTTTCCCGGCATTCCGAATCGGTAACGACATTGATTCGGTCACCAAAATCCGTCGCGATAAAACTGGCAACCATCCTTCCTCACCATCGGAGAGATTTTCGGTCGCAGCCACCGCCTTGTATTTCAAAAACCCAGATCCATCGGGCACCGTGATTCTCCATTTCAAGGTGCGGCTCTGCTTGGCAGGAACCGTAAACTTTTGCTCCGGCAAGGCGATGCCCATCGCCGCCGTGCGGTCCTCATCGGTCGCCGCATCGGACAGACTCAACTTTGCATTCCCACTTTGCTCCGCCTCACTCTGGTTCGTGACTGTCACTGTGAATTCCAGCACATCACCCTCCCGCAAAAAGCGCGGAGGATTCGGCTGAACCATCAAGTCTTTTGCCGTCACCGTCTCGCCTTCCAGCAAGCCGGAACGAAAGTTCCCATCGTGCGCCATTCCCAAAAACCGCCACTTTGTCAAAGCCTCCGGCATCGTAAAACTAATCCGCACCTTCCCATCTTCACCACTCACCAAACTCGGATAAAAGAAAGCCGTTTCTTCCAGGTTTTTCCGAGCAGTCACCTGCGTCAGATCAGGCGCTTTTTCCATCTCTCCACCTGCCACTTTCGATTCAGCCGGCATCCCCCAATCGCCATCACCTGCCCCGCCCACAGCATCCAATCCGGAAGACGTCATTCCCAGCTTCATTCTCGGAGCTGTCGCACTCGCTGGCATTGGAACCGCGTCTCGGCCTGCGCTGTTCATCCTGACAGCACCATTGCCAAATCCACCACCATATCCCCATCGAACTTCCCCGTTGTATAAATCCAATCCATCACGATAGCTCCGAAACATCGGAGCTATCGTAAAACCACCCCGGCCCTGAAACCGGCTCAATTTTCTTTCTCGCCCCGCCATACTGCCAAATCGTATCGACCGCCCGCTCCCCCACTCTTGTCTCAAAATCGCCCCTAAGGAACCACTGATTTAATCTCAATGGTCAACAAGGGGAAATCTTGCGAGGATTGGGGATGGAGCACCAGCCGGGATTTTCATAACAAGATATTTAGCATGATCTGCAAGGCCGACATGACCACGCAATTCACAGAAGAGACGAGCGAGATCTCTATTTCTTGGAATTTTCCTCCTAAAAAGGGCAAATAGCCATGTTCGACAAGCTTCTTCCCATTCAGTCACAAAAACGTTTAATTTCTGTGTCAGCGAGGCGAAAGTTTCCGTGTCTCTCAAAGGTAACCATCCCAATCGTTTTCTACCCAAACACCTTTTCAAACCTTGAAACCGTCCCAATTTATCACCTGCTCGTTACTCGCCATGACGGGTATTTTGCCAACATTGGCCGCTGGTCCGGATTTCAAGACAGAGGTTCAACCCATTCTTGAGACCAATTGCGTCCGCTGCCACACCGAGTCGAAAGTCAAGGGCGGCCTGAGAATCGACACCTATGAGAAACTCATGGAAGGTGGCGACACGGCTGAGGCTGTAGTCCCCGGTAAACCCGACGAAAGCGAACTTCTGATCCGAATTCATCTCCGCCCCATTGATGAAGGCGTCATGCCGGATGAAGGGCAACGAATTAGTCACGAGGATGCAGCCATTCTTGATGCCTGGGTTGAGTCCGGTGCGGAGTGGCCGAAAGGAGTCACCCTCACCGAGCGAAAGCCAGAAAAGCCCAAACGGGTCGCCATGCCCAACAAAGCACCTGCAAACAATTTCGAGGCTGCCAGAATGCTCGACGACCTTTTAAGGCGCGAGAATGCCGACACCGGAGTCATCAACACCGAAACGATCAGTGACGATGCCTTTCTGCGCCGAGCCACGATTGACTTGATTGGGCGGATTCCGACCATGAAGGAGGTCCGGGAATACGAAAAGTGGGGCAAGAACCGCCGCGCCAAGCTGATTGAAAAACTCAGCTCTCATTCCCGCTTTGCCGACCGCTGGACCATTTTTATGGCCGACATGCTGCGAATTCGCTCCAACGTGACCGGCGGCAACCAGCTCCTCGCTTACATTCACGGGTCACTCGACCGGGGCAAACCCTACGATGAAGTCGTGCGTGAACTCATCAGCGCCTCCGGCCGCGCCAACTCGAACCCGGCAGTAGGTTACATTTTGGGCGATGATGCCGCACCCATGGAACTCGCAGCCGCGACTTCTCAAATCTTCCTTGGAGTCCGGATCGGTTGCGCCCAGTGCCACGACCACCCTTTCGATGACTGGGCTCAGGAAGACTTTTACGACCTCGCCGCGTTCTTCGGAAAAACCAAAAAAGTTCAGAGCCGGCGTCAGGGCGGAACTGTTTACACCACCGAGGGCGACAAAATGATGGTCCTTTGGCCTCCCGAGGACAAGGCCGAGCCTGATCAACGGAAGCCGGTGAAGCCCAAGTTCCCTTTTCAAATCGCCGATACCGGGACGACGCCGGAGCACATCAAGCGATTCGAATCCGTTCGCCTCGCGCAGGCCAGAAAAGATTCCGGAGAGGACGAATCGGCCTCACTTGATGCTCTCCTCGATTCGGTCGAGCCGGACATTGGCAAACCTGGCGACCCCGTTTTGGAAGAAGCCAAAAAGGAGAGCCGCAATCTTAACGTTCACGGTGACATTTATCGTTCCAGCAAACTCCGCACCCAACTCGCCGATCTCATCACGGATCCTCGAAATGACTACTTCGCCCGCGCTTTTGTCAACCGGGTCTGGGCTGAGCTCATTGGTCATGGGTTTGTGGAACCACTCGATAATTTCTCCGACTACAACGGCCTTCATCACCCCTCGACTCTCGATTTCCTTGCCCAGGAATTCATTGCCAGCGGTTATGACTTCAGGACTCTCGTTCGCATCATTACCCTTTCGGATGCTTACCGCAGGTCGGCACTCCCGGCAGATACCGACCTTGAAGTCCGCGAAAAGAGTGAAAAGAATTTCGCCGCCGCCCCTACCCGAAGGATGATCAGCGAAGTGCTTTACGATAGCATCGTCGTCGCCGGGCATCTTGAAGACTTCAAATGGCCCAAGGGAGCCAACAACAAGGAAGTCAGCCGTGAAATCCGCGTTCCAACCGGTGAATACACCATCCTGAAGCCCGATGAAGCAGCCCCGGTCATGATGGCTGAAAAGAAACCCATGCGGGATGATGGCTACGACCTCGAGTCCTCTCTCAAGATCGACTTTAACTCTGTTCTAAACTCCCAGGAACAGGCCGAGCTCGCCTCCATGCGGATGGAATCCGATGAGGCAATCAAAGCCAAGGAGATGGCCGCGATGCAAAAAGAACAGGAGCGTCGGGTTATGAAGTTTAAAACCGAAACCATTACGGAGACTGTCGATGATAACCCGCGTTTCGATAGTGCCATGAGAATGGCGACTCCCGCACCACCGGCACACTTCCTGCGCGTCTTCGGGCAGCCGGCGCGCGCTGGCCTTGGCGAATTCCGCGATGATGCCTCTTCGCTACGCCAACAACTCCTCATGCTCAACGGTCGCATGACCCACGAGGCCTCACGTGTCGGATCGCTCGAACCGATTCACCGGCTCCTTAAAAAAGATCAGGACCTCGCCATCGATTGGGCCTATCAGGAAATCCTGACCCGCCGACCCACCAGCGAGGAGCGAGCTGACGCCCGCGCTATCGTCAACGATAGTAACGAAGGCATGGCAGACCTCCGCTGGGCCCTCCTCAACAGTAACGAATTCCGATTCATCCCCTAAACAAAACCTTCCTGCTCCAACCTTAAATCCAAGCTCCCATGTCCTGCACTGACTATCAATTTACCCGCCGTCGCATGCTGAAATCCTTCAGCGCGAGCCTCCTCGGCATGCCCGTCAGCCAACTCCTGGCCCAAGGCACTACCTCAAAGGCGCAAGCCGAACACGTCATCCTGTTCTGGAACAGCGGTGGCATGAGCCACCTCGACACCTGGGATCCCAAGCCCGGGCGGAAAGTACAGGGAGAATTTAATCCCATCAAAACTTCGGTCGACGGTATGGAGATTTCCGAAATCTTCCCCCAATTAGCCAAGCAGATGCACCACGGTGCCCTCATTCGCTCCATCGCAGGAACCAATGGCGATCACGGTCGCGCCCAGTATGAGCTCCAGACCGGCTTCAACCAATCTCCCAACATTATGCACCCGGGATTGGGCTCACTCGTCGTTCACGAACGCGAGCCACTCGGCGACCTCCCTGCGCTCGTGAGCATCAGCGGACAAGCGGCACGGGCCGGATATCTTGGACAACAGTGCGAAGCCTACTTCGTCGGTCGCCCCGGCCAAAAAGATCCCTACCTGACCTTCCCTGAGGGAATCAGTCATGCCCGCGGGATGCAGCGCCTTCAGATTCTGGAAAAGATGAATCGCCGGACTTCCACCCAAAAAGGCGCCGCAGAATTGAAGGCTTCTCAAACCGCGCTTAAAGATGCCGTCGCCCTCATGGAGAGCCCTGCCCTCAAGGCCTTTGACCTCAAAGAGGAAAATCCTGCCACTGTCGAAAAATACGGCGACACCGAGTTCGGCCGGGGAGCCCTGCTCGCCCGGAGGCTCGTTGAAAAAGGAGTGCGCTTCGTGCAGGTCAATCGAGGCGGCTTTGACAACCACGGCAATATTTTTGAAGCGATGCGCAACCACGGTGCCGACATGGACCCCGCCATCGCCTCGCTGATCTCGGACCTCAAGGCAAACGGCAAACTCGACAAAACCTTGGTTGTTGTGCTCAGCGAATTTGGCCGTACTCCCCGCATTAACGATGGTGGCGGACGCGATCACTGGGCCCGCGTCTTTAGCTGCATGATGGCCGGCGGAGGAATCAAAGGCGGAAGCATCGTTGGAGCCTCGGACCCCGACGGAATGGAAGTCGCCGAGCGCCCGGTCAAAGTTGCCGATCTTCACGCGACTCTTTGCCACGCTCTTGGAATCGATCTCAAGAAGGAACTCACCACTCCCCAGGGTCGACCAATGCGTCTCGTCCGCAAGGAAGCGAACCCCATCAACGAACTATTCGCATAGGAAACGTGAGAAGCTTCATCAAACGACTCCTCCCATTCTTTCTCGCACTCCCCCTCTTTGCCCAGTCACCAAAGACCGTCGAGCGTGGCTCCATCATTGAAGACCGCGCGGCCCGCAAATTATTGCAGGCAGGCGATGCCCGGCTTGAGGTTGGAGAAAATGAAAAGGCTCTCGAAATTTGGGAGTCGGTGGTGGAGCGATATCCGCGGAGCCAGATTCGCTTTGATGCCCATCTTCGTCTTGCCGACCATTTACTGAACGAAATCAAGGACTTCGATAAAGCACGCGTTCATTACGAAGCCGCGGCTGTCGAGGCCAATGGGGACGACGCCAAGCGGGCCTATGCCTTTCTCAACACCGGAACCTGCTTTTATGAAGCGGGCAACTACGGAAAGTGCTTCGGCATCATGCGCGATGTCATTGAGCAATTTCCGGCATCTTCAGAGGTCAATGAAGCCTACTACTACATCGGTCTCGGCCACTTCAAGCTCGGTCACTACAGCCGCGCCATCGAAGCACTGGAAAAGGTAGGCACCGCGCTTTCGAGCAAGGATTCCCTGATTGAGAAGGTCGAAGCCGGAAAACGACTTTACGTCAAAATTGACGACCAGGATTTCGCAATTCTGGAACCCGGTTCTCAAATCCAAGTTCGTTGCCGCACCAAAGGCGGCGACGAGGAAGTGATCCTTTGCGATCCCGTCGGTCGCAATGCCCGGATTGTCATGGGACGCATTCCCACCCAACTGAAGCAAGCCGCACCTAACAATGGGACCCTCGAAGTGCGCGGCGGGGATCGCATCACTGTGACCTATGTTGACGCCCACACCGCTGAAAAAGGGTTTGATGAAAAGCGACTCAAGGAAGTCATGGTTGTTGGTAACGGTGTGGCTCGCATTACCGACGGATCTTACCTCCGCGACCTTCCCGCCGCCGTTTTGGGGAAACAGCTCCACCTCCAGGTCACCGACGCCGATCACGACACCACCAACGGTGCCGACAAGGTCGAGGCCACCATTCAAATTTTCCGGCGCAAGACTCCCGATGAGATTGACGAGGAATTGGCAAAAGGTGTCGCAAGTGGAGAACTTGAAGAAGGCCCCGATGGCGAAGATCTTAAGTCTCAAATCGATCCACTCCTCATGGTTCGCACGATTCCGGTCACCCTTCGAGAGCAAGAACAACGAGGAACCTTCCGACTCGCCATCCCGCTGCGACTTGGCACTGCTGAAGGAACCGTAACAGGCGAACCGGGCCAGACGATTCGACTTGTTTACCGTGATGATCAAAGCCTGGGTGACGGCACCGCCATCAGAACATCCGAAACAAAAATTATCGAAGGAAACCTTGGTGAGGTTCGGGTGACACGGACCGAAATCTCAGACGAAGAACTCCGGCTCAAAACAAAGCTCCAGACCGCCTCGGCGCTCACCGAGGTGGGCAATCACTACAAGGAATTTGGACTCAACGAAAAGGCCAACCTCAAATACACCGAAGCGCTTGACGTCTGCGAGGAAATCCTCGTGCAGGCAAAACAGGTCGGAGGGAAACTTCTGGAGGAAACCTACGTGCAACTGTGGCGGATCTACTTCGCGATGGACAAGCTCGACCTTGCACTGGGAATGAGCCGCCGACTCCTCAACGAATTTCCTTCGAGTGCCTTTGTCGACGAAGCCATGCTTCAGCAAGCGCACGTCGAACGAAAGAGGGAGAACTTTCCGCGCGCCATCAGCCTCTATGCCAGCATCGCAAAACTCCCTGAAAGCCCCTTAAAGGGCGAAGGTCAATTCTTCACCGGTGAATGCTATGAGGCGATGGCGCTCAAGGCAACTGCGGGACAATCAGCTCCTCTTTATGAGAAGGCTTTTCTAGCCTACCAGAAAGTCTACGAGCAATTTCCGGACTCCGGGCGCGTCGGGGATTCGGTCGCGAAAATGGCGGCCTTCTATTACAAAAAAGAAGACTACGCCCGCGCTGTCGATGTCTTTGAAAACGTCCTTTCGGATCACCCCGATGCCAACTTCCTCGACGTCATTCTCTTCAACTACGGGCGTTGCCTATACAAACTCCAGCGTAAGCCGGAGGCCCGACAAAAATTTGAACAACTCATCCGTGATTACCCCGAAAGCGATATCGCTGCGGAGGCCAACAAGATCGTGGAAGCGCTCAAGAAAGCAGGATTTTGAAAACACTGATTCCCACACTCGCCCTTCTTATTCCTTTCAGCATGCCCTTGCATGCCGACACGGCGGCCGACCTCGAGGCCAAACTTAAGGAGACTACCGAATCTTCACCCACCGGCGGCAAGCTCATGGAAGAATTGGCCGACCTTTATTGGAAGGACGAAAAGATCTTTGGACTCATCCGGACCACCTCAAAATTCTCACGCTCGCAAACCGAAAATCCCAAGCGCGCGGAGATGACCCTAAAGCTCATTGATGGCTATACCGTAGCGGCGCGGCATGACGATGTCATCGTTACCGGCAGGCAGTTCCTCGAAGTTTTTCCGGGACACAAACTAACCAACGACGTTCGTGACCGGATTGCGACCGCCCAGGAAAGCACCGGACGCGGGAATCTTGCAGCTATTCAACGCCAGACGATCTGGGAAAACGGCGGCTCGCCCGGCCAAGGAGTCAAAGCCATCCGACTTTTCAATCAGGTTAACAATGTAGCTTCTTTCAATCGGGCCTCAAGTTTGGCGGCAGCCATGGTCGCGAAAATTCCGGCCAACTCAATTCTCACCGGAGTTGGGTTCGAGGGCATGCACGCCGCCGAGCGAGCAGAACAATGGGCGGAAGGCCTCCAAATCGCCAAAACCATCATGCGCCGCAATGCGCCCCTGAACGATCTTGAGAAACAGGATCTTTGGTCTCACATCGGACGTTTCGAATCGCGCCTCGGTCAGTTTGAAAATGCCCTGCAATCGTATCGCAAGGCTCTCACCCCGAAGCGCGATGACATTCATCGTAGTTTGATCGACGCCATGATCAGCGCGAAGAAATCACCCGCTGAAATTGAGGCGGAAGCACGCAAGTATTTGACTTCCTTCCCGCGCCGGGATGATCGCCACTCCCCGCTTGGAAAAGCAGCTCATGCGGCTGCCGAAGCCAAGGACCTCAAGCGGGCCTTAAGCATTGCTGAAATCGTTATGCTCCACGATGTCACCATTCACGACCTCCCCCGCTCCTATGTTCGCTGGTGTGGTGACAACAAAAGCCAGGCTGCGCAAGGACTCCTAAAACTCATCACCAAAAACCCTGAAGGAGCAGGAACCCTCCGCGCCGTCCTCGCCTTGACTGTCTACCGTGATGGTATCAAGGACACCGCCAAAGCGCGAAGCATTGCCTACGATTTCCTCACCAAGTCTCCAACGCAAGACGGATGGACTGAAGAAATCACTGACTTTCTTTACTCCACCGCCACCGGCGAGGAAACCTTCCGAAAGGATTTGGCCATAGTCAGCAACAGCGCGAAATCCTTCCTTCATCTCCCGGGCTTTCAGGAGAGAATTTGGAAACGAGCGCCAAAAGATAAGATCCGGAATCGGGCATGGCAGGCTGCCAAAAAGAACCATCAAAACAATTCCCTCACCAAACTCTGGAAAGGGATTCAGGAGAAGGGCGGAAGGTCTGGAAAATCCTGCCAGCAACTACTTCAGCAAAAGCTGACCAAGGAACAGCGTCACCTAGTCCTTGCCCGACTCGCCTACGTTTATCGACACCACCTCGGCGGAAAATCGAAAGCCACCGCTGCGAAGTATTATCAGAACCTTTGCAAGGAATTCCCAAAAGATCTGGGCGCAGCCGAACAATGGCTCGAGGCCGCGGGATATTCACCCGACAAAGAACGCCCGGCTATGAAATTGGCTGCCGCCAATCATCTCATTTCGATTCCACCGGGATCTGTCTATTACGACACTTGGTACCGCCTGGTCGAGACCAAGGACGAGTCGTTGATTCAAAAAGCCATTCCTTGGATCAAGAAGGCACAAGCGCAAAGCGAATATTCCTCGGCACATTGCACTCGTATCGGTGACATCATGAACGAACTCGGAATGAAGTCCGAAGCAGTCGCTTGGTGGAAAGGCCACATGGATTTTGATCCCAACAATAACGAATACGTCAATTGCGCACTCCGGGTCGCCTCCACCATGGAAACCGGAGCAGCGGAAAACTTTCTGAAGTCACGTGCAGCCGCCGACAGTGATCACCATGGCACTTACGCGGCCGAACATGCCAATCTCCTCTTTCGAGCGGACGAACTCGATAAGATGCAGGCGGTCCTGAAAAAGTCCCGTGATCGTGCGGACCAACACCCGTTCCGCTCATGGGGCATGGGAGAATGGCCGGCCCGTTCGTGGCTCGAAACCGCAAAGAATTCCAAAGATTGGTCGGATACCAAAAAACAGCGTGTCTACACCATTGTCCGAGATCTACGACTTGGTCGTGTGAGCGCCGAAGCTGGCCTTGACCTGGTGGCGACATCAGCAAAATCGGTCGACCGACTCCTTGAAGCTCAGTCTCTCATCAGAACCGCCGATCGCCACTACGAATCCTGGAGGCGAATTTACCCCCGCGCTCAAGCCGCCATTGCCCGTGAAGACTTCCCACTTGGCACTACCGTCTTAAATGGACTTCTCAATACCATTCGCTCCGTGGGCAATTCCGAGATGACAAATGCCCGCAACCTTCTGCGGAAAGCCTATGGAGAAATGGGAACTCTAAGTTCGGACATCCCAGCCGACAGCCCCATCGCCCCTCTCTTGCAGATCGTCATTCACCTTCGCCTCGGTGACGAGGCACGAGCTGAAACCACCTATTACGAGAATCAGGAACTCTTCAATAAGCACCGCAATGATCTTCCCGTCGAACTTCTCCTCTTTGGCGCCGGGATCCATATCGACCAAGGCACCCCTGAAGACCACGAGCGTGCCGAGGACATTCTCCGGGGCTGGATGGTCAAGTTCGGCGAGTCGGAGAAGGTCGATGTTCGCGACAAGTCCCAGATTCAACTTCTCCTCGCCCGCAACTACCAGCGGGCCAGACAATACGATATTGCCCGCGCCGAATTCACCACTGTTCTCAATCTTTACAAGGAGCAACCCGAGGCGATCGAAGCCCGTTTTGGAATCGGCGAAACCTACATGGCCCAGCGCGTCTATGATCAGGCCGGCGAAATTTTCACCACACTGTCAGAGAGTCCCAACCCGGCTATCGCGATCCGCGCCAACTTCCTTCGAGGAGTCCTCGCAATTCGTCAGGAAGACAATGAACAAGCCCGCCGGATTTTCCTCTCCGTCCTGGAGCAAGCTCCCGATACCGATCTCGCCAACGAAACCCTTTACAACCTCGCGGAAGTTTACGGAATCGAACAACGCTTCCTCACTCAACTCGAAACCCTTCGCACAGTCGGTCGCCTCGGTCAGGAATCAAAACTCTGGCACACTCCGGGCAAGGCGCTTTCCGTGGTTGTGCAGGACCCTGATCTGGGGATTAGCCGTGGAGACACCCGCATCCCTGTCATCGTCAGCACCGAACCCGGAAATGATCGTGAAGAATCTTTTCTAACCAGCGGAGGTGCCGGCAAAGGAATCTTCCTCACTGAATTCCCAACAACCCTTGGTGAAGCGAATGCCGGAGATGGAATCCTTCAAGTCACGGGAGGAGATATCATCTCGGTCGACTACCTCGAAGATTTCAAGAAGCAATTCCAGTTCGAATTTCTCAGCAACACCCGTCTCCGAATTGCCTCCGATGGTTCACTGGAAGTCGCCAGCAGCGAGATCATTAACGAGGACGACACCAGCTTCACCGACACCCTCAAAAAGGAAATGGCAGACAAAGAGGAAGAGCAATCGCGCTCTGCTTCCCGCCCGCAAAACCAAATCAAGCCCGGCAACTTGATCTACCTTCAGGTCAAGGATGGCGATCGCGACCTCACCGACGCACCCGACAAAGTCAGCGTGAAACTTTCCGCCTCAAGTGGCGATGAAGTCCAGCTCACGATTGATGAAGAAAGTCAGCACGGTGGAATTTTTCTCGGCATGTCACGCACCGGGGAACTCCCCGCAGGAGCAAAGGCCTCGGACTCCGCACTTGATCACAGTCCACTCATGTCCATCGATCATTCGCTCGAGACCGCATGGCGCAGCGAGCCCGATGGAGCCGCTCCAAAGTCGCTTTCGATCGATATGAAGGAACTCCGCCAAACGGAGTCAATCACGCTCACTTCGCCTCAAGTAGAAGAGGAAGCTCCGGTCCGCATGAAAATCAGGGGAAGTCATGATGGTCGTTTTTGGTTCAACCTCGCCTCCTTCCCCTCCGAAAAACCAGCCACTCCGATCAAGTTCCCCGAAACAGGGATGCATCTCAAAGTCTTCAAGACTCCGGCCAAAAATCTTAAAACCAACTACACGTGGGAAGACATCGTTGGGCTTGTCGAAAAAGTCGAACCCACCGAAGTGACGAAGGTGGATTCACTCAGCTGGAACGCACCTGGGGAAGGAAGCGACGCATACTTCCTTCTTTGGTCCGGACCACTTGTCCAGGAAAGAGACGGAGCATTGCGAATCGACATTACCGGTCGAAACACCGCCCTCATGTTCAACGGAAGTTTGGAAATGCCTGTCGGCGAAGGCAACCAAAGCGTTGATCTTTTCGCTCCACGAGGAATCCACAATCTCACCATCCTGACAATCGCAACACCGGAACTCAAATCAGCTGGCGCTCAACTTGCTCGCGAAAACCGCCAATCATCACTCGTGAAGATGCGCCCTTTCATTGCCGCTGACTTTGATCCTGCCTCTGTCGCAGGCCTGAAACCTTTCACCCCTCCTCCTCCCTCTGAAATCAAACAGGAGGAAAACCGGTGGACTCTTTCGATGCCAGCCAAAGAACTTCGCTTCATCGACTTTGAATTCCTGGAGTATCGCGGCGAGGCCATTGCGATCAACAATGTTGAAATTTCAGGAGGCGAACAAAGGCACATCCCTCCGGCAGCCGACGTCCTCGAACTCGCAAGCAATGATGTCTTGGAGCTCGCCCCCGGTGATGCCGTCACCGTCTCGTATCTCGATGAACTCACCGCCGGAGCCGAGCAACGAAATCGCCTGCCCACCAAGTCTCTCACCGCAACCTACTACAACGGCGAGATTACTCCGATTAGCT
>CBFHQJ010000077.1:0-23445 GCA_965657795.1 Akkermansiaceae bacterium | reverse complement strand
GTTCTCATCGCCGGATACACCCTGATCAGCCATGCCTTCGATCACTTCCTGTATCCGGACGAAGTCTTCCGAAAACAAATCTACTCCACCGCCACCATCGATGTCGTTTGGTTCGACCTGCTTCTGATTCTGACCACTCTTGTCATCGTAGCTGGTTGGATTCTCACCTACTATTCGGAGCAAAATCGCCTCCGCGATAAGGAGCGGTCCAACAACTTGTGGTTAAGCTTCTACGCGCTGGTCTCGCGCGAATTCTACCTCATGGACATCTACTCCTGGATGGCCCGCTCGCTCCTCCAACTGGCGGCGCGCATTAACGTTTTACTCAGATGGCGCTAAACTCATGGATTCCAAGATTCTAGCTGCGGCACTCTTTTTGCCGCTCTTCCCTCTCAGCATGCTCTTCAACTTTTTGTTTGAAGGGCTTCGCAAACCACTGCCCAGAATCATCGTTCTCATGGCGTGGCCACAGATCGGACTCTGGCTCCTGCAAGAGGCCGACTCCGCTCCGCCCGCCTGGGTAATCCATCTCGCTCTGGCAACCTCGCTCCTTTATGGGTTCCGGGCTCTCGTCCTGCGCGAACTCACTCACTGGGTCAGCTTTCTCGCCATCTCATCCTGGACCATTCTCTGGTTGGTAGCGGGCTCCATCGACCAAGCCCAAACCCTCCAACTCCTTGCGCTTGGACTGAGTCTTCCGCTGGTTCTCCTCACCCTGCTTGGCAGACAACTTGAGAAGCAATTCGGTGCTTCCTACGCCGGCCTTTACAATGGCCTCGGCCATGCCATGCCGCGTTTCAGCGGCGTCTTTGTCTTCACAATCCTCGCGATCGTGGCCACCCCGGTCTTTCCCGGATTCACCGCCATGACCGCCGCCTTTCTTGAAGCAACCCACGATAGTCTGATCTCAAGCATCCTGCTCTGTCTGATCTGGCTCACCTGGGGTTGGGCCGGTGCCCGCCTGATTCAGGGCTTCGTGATCGGCAAAGAACACCACGAAGAAATTGACGATATTTCCCGCGGAACGGCGTGGCTTTACTCCCTCATTCTCACCGCCCTTGCCGCCTTCGGAATCCACACCCTTACCCTTTTGTCATGAGCCTCACACTAGGAGAAAAGCTAAAAGTCCGCTCCATGATTCATGTGGCTGCGGAGCCTGTGCCCTTCTTCTGGCCCATGCGCTCCTTCATTCACCACAATCCCTTGCATGGGCTCGAGGACCTTCCATTCGATGAAGCGACCACCGTGGGAAGTGAAATTTTCCACGCCCGCGCCTTCCTCCCCAGAAGTCGCTACCAGGACTATCTGGCAGAGGGGAGAATCGATCAAACCAAGATCGACTCCCTCCTCGAAGATTTCCTCAAGCAAGAGGACACGCCCGAGGGCCTCGACACTTTGGCTTGGTGCAAGCAGATGCTTTACCACGAGCAGACCCCGCTCAGCAAATCCGACGCCCTTCTTTCCGCCACTCAAATCAAGGCCGCTCTCGCCAACGAAGCCCTTCCTGAAGAAGAAATCGACCTCAAAACTCTTCGGCAGGACCTGCACGAACGACTCCTCGGTGAACGGCCACTCGGCGAAGCGATTGATGATCTCTTCGGAAGCAAAATCACCGAAGACCTCAACGAACTCGTCGTAAAAAGCTGCCTGGATTTCTATGACGAAGGCCAGTCCGTCTGGAAGATGCCCATGCGCGAGCAAGGCTTCTTCAACGCCTGGAAAAAGCTGGCCCGGCGCAACATTCGCTTCACTCTCCTCGGACTTCGATTCCAAAACATCCTCGAGGCCGACGGCACTGCGGAAGGAACAATCATTCACGTCCTCCGGACCCTTGGCATCGAGCAAGAACACTGGGCCGGATACTTCACCCGCGAACTCGCCCAACTCCACGGCTGGTCAGGCTTCATCCGCTGGCGTGAACAGGCCAAGGACTACCACTTTAACAAAACCTTTCCCGGAGACCTCGTCGATTTCGTGGCCGTCCGCATGACTCTCGCCCTGGCCCTCATCCAAGCTCACGGCCGTCGTGGTCTTGCCAGCTCGGTCGGGGAAATCGAAGAGATGATCAACAAGCGCACCGAAGACGCCTTTCTTCGCTGCGAGTTCCACCATCGCAAGGTCCTCCCCACGATGGCGCACAAACTCGACGTCGCCATCAGTCGCGGAAACGACAACCTCATTCAGCGAACCTTCATCGAATACACCAAGGCCAAGAGCGCCTCGCTCGCCAAACAGCAGACCAAGCGCCTCCGTAACCTCGCACACTCAGTCGATCAGGAAGACAATCTAACTTCCCTCGACGTTACTGACCTCGAGAAGCTCCTCAAGGTTCTCGCCAAAGTAGAGAACCAAGAAGGCATGTTCTGGCTTCGCGGCATGGAACAGTACGCGATGCAACAAGTCGGCAAACAACTCAACCTCGCCCCGGCACCCAAGCGTGACGAACGACCCTTCGCCCAAGCTCTTTTCTGCATCGACACCCGCTCCGAGCGACTTCGCCGAAACCTCGAAAGCATCGGAGACTACCAAACCTTCGGGATCGCCGGATTTTTTGGAGTCCCGGTGAGCTTCATCGAACTCGGCAAGGGAAGCGAAACCCACCTATGCCCGGTCATCCTGACTCCGAAGAATGTCGTAATTGAAATCACGACCGACGCCTTGTCGGAAGAACAGGATACCCTTACCACTTTGGACAAAGCCCTGCACGGATTGAAGGAATCCGTCGTCTCCCCATTCGTGACCGTCGAAGCCATCGGCCTCCTTTTCGGCCTCGAAATGATTGGCAAGACCCTTGCGCCCAAGGGCTACGCCAAATGGCGCAAAAAGCTCATCAACAAGGAAAAGCCGGAAACTCTCCTCCTGCTGGACAAGCTCGACCGCGAACAGGCCGAGTCCATCCTCCAAACCGTGCAACGCGCCCTCATCATCAAGGGCATCAAACAGGAGCTCGGCATGACCGCCGTTCAAATCACCGATGAGATCGTGCAAGGCCTTCGCGAAACCGCGATGGGCTTGAGCGACGACACCGCAAAGCTAGCGCCGCTTCTTAAGATCGAACCCGCGCGCCTCGAGAACCTGATCAAACATCTTCGCGAAGACTACCGCATCAATCGCGAATTCGCCGACAACCAAATGGACCAACTCGGTCGCATTGGCTTCACCCTCGACGAGCAAGCCAACTTCGTCGCTACCGCCCTCAGCGCCATCGGCCTCACCAAAGACTTTGCCCGCTTCGTCGTCATCACCGGACACGGAAGCTTCACCGACAACAACCCTTATGAATCGGCTCTCGACTGCGGAGCCTGCGGCGGAAATCACGGCCTCGTCAGCGCCCGCGTCATTGCTCAAATGGCCAACCGTGCCGAGGTCCGGGCCCGCGTCAAAAAGATGGGTATCACCATTCCCGAAGACGTTTGCTTCATCCCCGCGCTGCACAACACCACCACCGACGAGGTCAAGCTACATGATCTCGACCGCATCCCACCATCCCACCTCTTCTATCTCGACTGGCTCCGCAAGGGCCTCTCCGGAGCCTCCCACCTCGCGGCCCAGGAACGTCTCCCCACTCTTTCCGACACCCAACCGGAAACCGCCATCGAGGCCTTCCACATCGCGCAACGAAACTCCACCGACTGGTCCCAGGTCCGTCCGGAGTGGGGACTCTCACGGAATTGCTACTTCATCATCGGCCGCCGCGAACTGACCCGCCACCACTCGCTCGACGGCCGCTCTTTCCTCCAATCCTACGACTACCGCGTCGATCCAAAACGCCGTCTCCTCGAAAGCATTCTCACCGGCCCGCTCGTCGTGGGTCAATGGATCAACATGGAGCACTACTTCTCCGCCGTGGACAACGAACAGTTCGGGAGTGGCAGCAAGGTTTACCATAACGTCGCCGGAAAATTTGGCGTGATGACGGGAAACCAAAGCGATCTCCGAACCGGGCTTCCCGCCCAGACTGTTCTCAAAAACGGCAAGCCCTTCCACCAACCGGTTCGTTTGATGGCTCTTATCGAAGCACCCATCGAGCACGCTCAATTGGCCATCGAAGCCGTCGCCTCGGTCCGCAGCCTCGTCAAGAACGAGTGGATCCGCATGATGGTCGTCGACCCCGAGACCAAGCTCATCCACACCTTCGAAGGAGGGACCTGGACCAACCAACCTCTTCCCACAGATCCTTCCAAACCCGCCGAAACACAAGCCGTATGAAAAATCTAAACCTCCACCCGCTCAAGAAACTGGAAATCGTCCTCGCCGGTGAGCATCAGGCCTTCGTCACCGATCTCCTCGATCGCGCCGGCGTCAAAGGATACACCATCATCAACAACATCTCCGGAAAAGGGAGCCACGGATTCCACGCAGGCCACGTTACTTTCAACGAGGACGATGCCCTCATCATGATCATCGCCGCCGTCCCCGAGGAGCTCATCAACCCCATCCTCGAGGGTCTCGCTCCATTCTACGACAAGCACTCCGGTGTGGTCTTCGTCTCCGACATCCAGGTCACCCGCGTCGTGAAATTTAAGGACGAATAAACAGAAGCTTCCATCCTCGATGTCACCAATGGGCACGATGTATCGGGTCATTTACGCCGAATCCACCATGTCCATGGTCAAAGACCGGGCCCTCAAACTCAGCTACATGGTGGAAATGCTCGAGCAGCGCGCCAGCGAATAGCGCTCCCTAACGCGAGGCTTTCGGCTTGGTTTTCGTGATTTCCATTGTGGAACGATCGACCCAGTTAGGTTCATAGCGGGGGTCGTATCCGATGGGTTTGACTTCCTGCTCCTGCGGCAGCCACCACATTTGGAGATACGGATTCCATCTTATTTTGGGCCGAGTATATCCTAGCTCCTCTGCCCTCCCCCAACCACCTTTGGGTGGTGGGGTCTCCGACTTCACCCAGGTTCCCTCCACCTCGCCCAGCATCTCCAAGCCTTCCTTTTCGAAATCCCAGCAGGCAACCTGATATTTTGGCGGCGTCTTGGTGTCACGCTTTTCTTCCTTCTCCAGCTTTGTCTCTAATTTTGCGAGAAGAAGACGGCTTCCCCGAATCGCGTCGGAACCAAGTGGGGCGAAGCCTCCCAAATTAACTTTGATCTCCACCGGATCCTTCCCTGATTCGATAACCTCCAGGGTGGTCTCACCGAATCCCCGGGACCGCGTCCAGCTTCGTGATTTGGTTGATCCCTTAAGAAAAAAAAGTCGATGGCTGTTCCCGCCAAGGAGGTCGGTGGTCCCGACCGTGAGCAACCCGGTGGTAGCAATTTTGACAAATTTCTTACTCGCAGAGTTCACCCCAAAGTAACCGGCGTCCGTCGAATACCGCTGAATGAGCCGGCGTTTTGGGGCCACGGGCCAAAGCATTGGGAGATTGAGATCAACAATCCTGTCCTGAACCTTTTTTTCTTTGGAGTCCCACAGGAACAATCCTCCACCCTCCATTTTTCTGGCCAGAACCACGAACAAGTGATCCGTCACCCGATAGCAAACGGCAGCTCCATTCATCACCTCAAATCCCACCTTGTGTCCCTCGATCTTAAGACTTCCAGTCTTTGTCTCGATCGGGATGGCGCTGGATCGAGCTTGCTGTGGAAGGATAAATTCCACTTTCTCCTCGGCCGCCCAACTCAGGATGGTGATGGCCAGCCATCCAGGAATCGTCATGATCGTCGCCATTTTCATTACAGATAATCTTACCACCGAAAGCCCTTCACAAGGTAAAGAATCGGTAAAATGGTCGCCCTGCAGCTTTAAGTCGGGGCTAAACGCGGAACTGTTTCGAAACCCCTTGTGGCCCGCATAAAATATACAAGCCAACAATCCACCACTAAAGATCAACGACTTGGGACTCTTCAATCCAAGCTCTAATTGTTCAGTTACCGATAAAAGATCTGCTAGTTTTTATAGGGCTGGTTCCTGGCTCTTCGACTGAATTGGTGGAATCTCACGGCAGCATCCGGCAGCACAGATTTTTGCAATTGACTTCGAAAGCCCACCCAAAGGTAGGTCGGTCCAAAAGCTGGAGCTTCTGGCTACTTTTTGAAGGGCGGGCTCACTTTATGGGCAAGCGAAGAAGTATCTTACCCAAGGACCGGAGCTTTTCAGCTCTGCCCAAATTTGTAACGCGACAACACCCCTATCCCATGACGGGCAGGTTACCTATTGAAACAAGCTTCCTAAGCGTTTCCCGAAATGATCTGGATGTGAGTAAGATAGCGCGAGTTGCAACGGTATCATCTCTCTCGAGTTGATGGTCTCAAAGCCACGCGAAAACTTCTCTCAATCCCACAGTTCATGACAAAAGAAAACGACGACATTCAGGCCGTAAAGAAGCTTGGCGAGGCCCGCGATGCCATCATCACCGAATTACGGAAAACCATCGTGGGCATGGACGATGTCATCGATGAGATGATGATCTCGATTTTCGCCCGGGGCCACTGCCTCCTCGTCGGAGTTCCCGGCCTGGCGAAGACCCTTCTGGTGAGTTCGCTGGCCGAAACGATGTCGCTGGGATTCAAACGGATTCAATTTACTCCCGATCTGATGCCTTCCGACATCACCGGCACCGAACTTTTGCAGGAAGATCCGGAAACCCACCAGCGCCGCTTCAAATTCCAAAAAGGTCCCGTCTTTACCAACCTCCTCCTCGCCGATGAGATCAACCGGACTCCGCCGAAGACCCAGGCTGCGCTCCTCGAGGCGATGCAGGAAAAGCGCGTCTCTTCCGGTGGTGAGGATTACAAGCTCGATGAGCCCTTCTTCGTCCTTGCGACTCAAAACCCCATCGAGCAAGAAGGCACCTATCCACTGCCCGAAGCCCAGCTCGACCGCTTCCTCTTCAACATCATGGTCAAGTATCCTGACCGCTCCGAAGAACTCGACATCATGAAGAGTGTCACCACGGATGAGGTGCCCGAGGTTAAGAAGGTCGTGGACGGAGCCGCCATCGTGGAATTCCAGCACGTGGTCCGCCGCATTCCGGTTGCCGATCACATTTTCGAATACGCCGCCTCCCTCGTTCGGGCCACCCGTCCCGACGAACCGGATGCCCCGGACTTTGTCAAAAGACTCATGGCCTGGGGTGCCGGACCGCGTGCTTCCTTGAACCTCATCGTCGCTGGAAAAGCCCGGGCTGCCCTGCGCGGACGATGCCATGTCGCCATCGAAGACATTCAGGCTTTGGCCCTTCCGATTTTACGACACCGGGTCATTCCAAGTTTCGCGGCACGTTCGGAAGGTGAAACCTCCGATACGCTCATCGCGAAGCTTCTCAAGGAGATTCCTTCGGACGAGAAACTCCTCAAGCAAAAGGCCAGCTAATCGCCTCTTCCCCGACGGATGTCCGAACACCTGCCTGAGACCAACTACCTCGATCCCGAGCTGCTGCAACGCCTCGGTGATCTCGAACTCATCGCCCGTGAAGTGGTTGAAGGCCTCCGCGTGGGAGGTCACCGTAGTCCCCTGCAAGGATTCAGCACCGAGTTCGCCCACCATCGCCAGTATTCGCCCGGCGATCCCATCCGGACCCTCGACTGGCGCGTCTTTGGCCGGACCGATCGCTATTACACAAAGCTGTTCGAAGCCGAAACCAACTTTGATTGCCACCTTCTCATCGATGCCAGCTCATCAATGAACTACGGTTCCGGCAAGGTCAGCAAACTGGAATACGCCAAATTCCTTTCCGCTTCTCTGGCATATCTGGTACTTAAACAACGCGACTCGGTCGGACTCTCTGTTTTTGATTCCGAAGTCCGCGCCTACCTTCCGCCACGCTCGGCAATGGGGATCATTCTCGAGATCGATCGCTTGCTGAAGGACATCAAGCCCACCCCGAAAACGAGCCTCGCGAAGCAGCTTCATGACATCGCCCTCATGATGAAGCGCCGCTCGGTGGTGGTGGTG
The DNA here is from genome assembly GCA_965657795.1 of Akkermansiaceae bacterium. GTDB lineage: Bacteria > Verrucomicrobiota > Verrucomicrobiia > Verrucomicrobiales > Akkermansiaceae > SW10. The sequence goes on along the minus strand of CBFHQJ010000077.1, from coordinate 15,540 downwards.
GTTTCAGATCTACTTTCCGATGCCGAAGACATTCTTGGAGGACTCGAACACCTGCGCTTCGATGGCCACAACGTCATTGTGATGCACACCCTTGACCCCTACGAAATCGAATTCCCTTTCGATGGCACCTGGCGCTTCGAAGGACTGGAAGGCGAAGAGCCGCTGACCACGCAACCGCAGCGGATTCGCGATGAGTATCTCAAGAACTTTGGCGAATATATGGAATCGATTCGCTCCGGATGTGTCGCGGCTCAGATCGACTACGCCGTCGTCGATACCTCTCGTCCGCTCGATGTCCTCCTGAGCGAATTTTTCCACGAACGTGAAACCACCCTGGGAGGAGGCTCTCCAACCGCGCGGCCATGAGTTTTTTCAACCCCTTCTTTTTGTTCGCAGCGCTCGGCCTCAGCTTGCCGATCATCGCGCATTTGCTCGCGCGCCAAAAAGTCAAGCGGACCGACTGGGCCGCGATGCAGTTCCTCAATCGCAACGTGCGGGTCCGCTCACGGGAAATCCGTCTTCGCGACATCCTCCTTCTCCTCCTCCGCTGCCTCGCCCTCCTCCTTTTGATCTTCGCCTTCGCCCGCCCCATCTGGAAAGACGGAACTCCCAAATGGCTTCCCGGCGAAGCTCGCGCCGGAGTCGTCATCGGCATCGATGCCTCCTTCAGCATGCAGCACGGCGGCGAGAACAACACCCGCTTTGACCGCGCACTCGACCAGATCGAAGTGATCAGCGAGACCATGCAACCCGGCGATCCCGTTTCGGTGATCTTGCTCGGCGGCGAAGACAAAGTGCTCATCCGCAACATGGCTTACGATCGCGATCGCTTTCAAGCTCTCCTTGAAGAAGCAGAAGCCTCGCCCACCGGATTAAACCTCGATCAAGTCCCCAAACGGCTCAAGGAACTGGTTGATGATCTCGAAGCCCCACGCAAGGAGGTTTACTTCATCAGTGACATGCAGGCGCGGGACTGGCGGGAGTCCTCGGCCCGTTTCCAGGAGGCCCTCGCCGACCTTCAGGAAGAAGCCGACGTCACCCTGGTTCCCGTCGCCGGAGTTCCGGCCAACCTAGCCGTCACCGATTTTGATCTCGTCTCCGGTGTTCTCCGCAAAGGAACAACCGCCCGCTATCAAGCCACGGTCAAAAACCTCGGCACCGAACCGGCGACCAACGTGGAGGTCCAATGCCGCGTCGAAGGCGGGCAGATTGACACCAAGACCATTCCGGTCATCGCTGCCGGAGCCTCGGAAACAGTTTCTCTTTTTGTCCCCTTCCTGAATGCCGGCCCCACCCGCATCACTGCTGAAATTAGTGGCGACCTGCTTGCCACGGACAACGTGCGCCGCGTCGTGGCCATCGTCCGAGACCGGGTCTCGGTCCTCTGCGTTGATGGCTCCGATGGCAATGCCGGACGCCTCATCGTCTCGGCACTTCTGGCCCGGGGCGATGGCGGACAAGATGAAGACTATATCGTCCGCTCGGTGCCTTGGCTTTCCCTGCCGTCCGAAAACCTCAGCGAAGTCGATGTCATTGTCCTCGCCGATGTCCCGGAGGTCACCTCCCTCCAAGTCGAGCAACTGACCCGTCACGTGCGCGAAGGAAACGGTCTCGTTTGGTTCGCCGGAGAAAATGTCAAATCGGCGGTTTGGAACGAACGGCTCGCCAGCGAATCAACCTCGCTTCTTCCGGCCACGCTCGGCCAACCGGTCGCGACCACCACGGCTCTGGGAGCAGGTCGCCCGCTGGACCCGGCCTTGCCGGATCACAGCGTTTGCCTTCCGCTTCGCTCTCTTCCCGAAGACCTTTTCAGTGAGACCCGGTTCTTAAAACGCCTCGAAGTTCAGCCGACCCCCTCAAGCTATCCGGTTCTGACTTTGGCCGGCAGCGAGGCACCCGTCTTGCTCGAACACTCGCTGGGTCGCGGGCACGTTTTCATGTTCACCACCTCGGCCGAAACCAGCTGGAACAACATGGCGCTGACCCCGGTTTTCCCCATGCTCATGCAGCAAATCGTGACTTACCTCTCGGGGCGTGAATTCGAAAGATCCCACGTCGTTGGCGATTCCCTTTCTCTCTCCTACGTCGACCAACCTGACGCCAATGATGCCGTCTTCGACACCCCTTCGGAGAAATCGATCACCGTGCCCGTTCACAAGCATCGCAACCAATTCGTCGCCATGCTCGAGAATTCAACCGAGGCCGGTTTTTACACCGCCCGGGTGAGCGTGCAGTCCCCGGGTGTGCCGGTTGCGGTCAATGTTGATCCGGCCGAGTCCAACGTCGTTTCGCTCAACGCATCAGAATTGAACAAGAACCTCGAAGGAATCGAAATCACGGTGGCCAATTCCAAAGAGGAACTCGCTTCCGTCATCGCCAACAATCGCACCGGGCGTTCCTCCTGGAGGTATTTCATGATCGCTGGCTTGATTCTCCTCCTGATCGAATCGCTCCTGGCCGACCGGCTTCGAAGGCGAAAAGAAAAAAAGTCGGGGCCCACCCCGGAAACCCCAGTCGTAGCCCAAGATGCCTGAAGCGCTTTTCACTCTCGCTCAGATCGATGAGATCATTTGGGCCCGCCCCCTCTCCGCCACCACCCTGGTGGCGATCTTTGGCGGCATCGTTTTACTGACCCTCTTCCTTTATCGCAAAGGCTGGGGCCTTCCCTTGTGGATGAGAATCTGCCTCGCGGTCTCACGCATCGTCGTCCTCGCGCTCATCGTGGCCAGCTTGCTCGAACCCACGGCGGTCCGCACCGAATCCCAAACACGCATTCGCAGCCTTCCTGTACTCCTCGATGTTTCGGAGAGCATGTCGATGAAGGACCAACGCAAGCGCCCCGAAGACATAGCCGAAGCCGCCGCCGCTCTCGGCATGGTCTCACTGGACGACGAAGGCGAGGTCAACCAAACCGTGATGGGATTGGATTCCAAGGAGCGCCAGGTCATCGCCTCGGCCTCCCGATTCGATCTCGGCCAAGCCGCTCTCACCCAATCAGGTCAACCTATTTTCGAATCCCTCGGCGAGTCTCTCGACCTCAGCTATCACATTTTCGGCAAGTCGCCGCGCATGCTTAGCGACAACAAAACGGTCAACGAAGAAGACCTCGATGGGGTAGAAGCAAGCGACTCCGGAACGTCCATTGCCGCTTCTCTTGAGGCTGTCACCAACTCCGGCGGCCTCCCTCCCGCCGCCATTATTCTCCTCACCGATGGCATCGACAACGCAAGTTCGCAACGTTCCGAAGCGGTCCTGCAAGATCTCGGCGCGCGCGGCATCCCGGTCTATCCGATTCCTCTCGGCCTCTCCGATCCCGATGATGTTGCCATTAAAAACATCGTGATGCAGGAGGTCGCCTTCTCCGGGGACAGTGTGCCGGTCCGCGTAGCCCTCGAATCGCGAGGCTACGAACGTCGGACTGCCCGCCTGGCCGTGAGCCTGAATGGGCGCCGGGTGACCCAAAAAACGATTCGTTTCGCCGGCGGACTACAATTTGAAGACATCGATTTCCGGGTCGACATTTACGAAAAAGGAGCCGCGCAGATTGCCATCACGGTTGAGCCATTCGACGATGAGGTTTCCATCGCGAACAATCGCGTCGAGCGCAGCATCCGGGTGGTGAACGAGAAGATCAATGTTCTCTACATCGAAGGGAATGCGCGCTGGGAGTTTCGCTATCTTCACGCGATTCTAAAACGCGACCCACGCATCAATGCCACCTTCATTGCCTCAAACATGGGTCCCGAATTGGCCCGCAATTCTCCCGAGCACATCGAGCGATTCCCGGACAAACGCGAAGAGGCATTCAAATATGACCTCGTCATTCTGGGCGACGTGGATGCCGGCTTTTTCACCGCCGAAGAACTTGGCTTGCTGGAGGAATTGATCCGGGACCGCGGAGGCTCCCTTCTCGTGCTGTGCGGCCCCATGCACACTCCCGCCTCTTACCTCGACACCCCGGTCGAAACCATGTTGCCGGTTCGCTTTGCCGCCGAAGAAAAGTGGGAGGAGATTTCCGATTCCGTCTTCCCCGTTCTCACACCCGAGGGTCGCAACAGCATGGTCATGACTCTCGAGAACAACAAGGCGGAGAACGACCGCACCTGGAGCCGTGTCGCTCCTCTCGACCACCTCCCCCCGCTTCTCGGACCAAAACAAGGAGCCACCGTTCTCGCCGCTCTCTCCGATGAAAACGCAGGTTCCCAACGTTATCCTCTCGTCGCCTGGCAACGATACGGCACCGGCAAGTGTCTCTCGATTGCCACCGACCGGCTGTGGCGGCTGCGCTTCAAGACCGGCGACAAGTACCACTGGCGGGTGTGGTCTCAATGCATCCAGTTCATGACTCTCTCCCGCCTCATGGGTGAGCACAGACGAATCCGCCTCGAAACAGATCGCTCCATTTATTCCCTCGATGACCAGAGTCGGATTTACGCCCACGTTCTTGATGATGACTTCGAAGCCGTGGTGCAGACTGGATTTGAAGTGGTGGTGAGCGGCCCCGATGACAGCGACGTCGAGCAGCGCATTCGCCTGCAACCCGACCGAGCCCATCCCGGCCTTTATGAGGGCTACTTTTCTCCTCCCGCTACCGGCCGTTATCGCATCGAGGCCAATGACGAAGACAAGGAAGTGTCCAACACCACCGAGTTCCAAGTGGCCGACTTCCGCAAGGAACTCACCGACACCAACATGCGCTCCGATCACCTGGAGCGCATCGCAGAGTTGACCGGAGGAGCCAAGCTGAGCATCCGCGATCTCCCACGGCTCCGTTCGCTCATCAATTCCGAGCCAGTGACGACGACGGTTCGCTCGGAACGTCCTTTGTGGGACAGCAGTCTCGTTGTCTTTTTACTGGTGGGCCTTTTGGGGGCCGAATGGATCATTCGAAGAAGACACGATTTGCCATGACCGACGATCACAAAGAGCTCACTCTCGAATCGCGATTGCGCGCGGTGTGGCAACGCCTGCAGCGAAAGCACCTCTGTGCAGGTTTACTCGCCTTATGCCGATGGGCCATCCCGCTCTTTCTCCTGGGCGTGGCTCTCGATTGGCTCATTGACCTCCCTTCGATCGTCCGGATCGTCATGCTGGCGGCTCTCGTCGGCATTTCACTTTACCAAGCCTGGCGAAACGGCTGGAGTCGTCTTCGGGGATTCAGCGCGACCCGCACCGCGCTGGAAACCGAGAAGCAAGAGGGAGGCATGGAAAGCCTCCTCGTCACCGCCGTGCAATTCGGAGAAAAGCCGGTCGAGGGCACCTCTGAAGCCCTTTGGAAAGAAACCCGCCGAAAGGCCGAAGGCACCGCCAAAGACCTCGAGCCTCGTAAGATCGTTGACTTCAGTAAACTTCGTACTCCCGGCCTGGTTGCTCTCGGCCTCGCTGCCGTCGTTTTTGTTTTCGGACTCATCAACGGGCCCTTCCTATCGGTCGGTCTTTCGAGAATTTTCACCCCATGGGTTTCTACATCCTACCCCACCAATACCATCCTCGATCTTCAAACGGGAGACCTTGTCTTAAAGGAAGGTGACAGTGCCCGCATTGGAATCGAAGTCTCAGGGGTCGTTCCCGATCAGGCCACTCTCCTCTTGCAGACCGGGGAAGGAGAACCCCGTGAAATCGAACTCGAGATCAACAAGGGCACCTGCGAATACATCATCGCGTCAGCCTCACGCGACTTCAGCTACCAAATCAAAGCCGGAGACGCCAAGAGTGCGTGGCACAAGGTCACGGTCATCACGGCTCCCCGCATCTCCGAAGTGCAGGTGAAACTCGACTTTCCGGATTACCTGGAGCGCAGCACGGAATCAGTCGAAGCACTCACCCTCACCGTTCCGCAGGAAACAAAAGTGCATTGGGAGCTCAGCCTCGACCGCCCGGTGCGCGATGCCATTCTGATTCGCGATGGTCAGGAGCCTTCGCCGCTGGAGGTCACCGGAGATGGCCGTCAACTCATCATTGACGAAGAGGTCGATGCTTCCCGTGGCTATAGTTTTTCCTGGGTCGAGAAGGAACACGGATTTGATTTCACAAGCCCTCGTTATTACCTGCAGGTCGCCTCAGATCAACTTCCGCAAGTCGAACTGACCTCCCCTGATTCGAACCTCAATGCTCTCCTCGGGCGTGAGTTAAAGCTGGGCATCCGGGCCCGCGATGATCACGGCATCGGCTCGGCCACCATCACCTATCGGGTCAACTTGCGCCCGGAGAAAACAGTCGCACTCGACACCGAAATCAAGAACGGCGGAGGCGAGCAAATCCTCGCTTGGGATTACCGGAAGGCTCTTGCCGACCTCAAGGTCGGAGACTCGGTCTCATTCGTTGTTGAAGTCACCGACAAGTATCCTGACGGCTCCCACAAGGCGCGTTCCGAAACCCGACGCATCACCTTCCTGTCCCGCGAAGAATACCTCGCTCAAATCGAGAAGAAAAAAGACCGCCTTCTCTCGCGCGTGCGCACGACCTATCGACAGGAACGCGCGGCTCACGAATTGGTGAGTAAGCTCGATCCCACGGCAAAGAGCTATATTCAAACCTGCCAATTGGAGGCCATCCGCCAGGAAATGCTCCGCCAACAATTGAAAGACATCGCCGGCGAAGTGCAGGCTCTCCTCGATGACCTCAAGGCCAACAATGTCACCGACGCCGTCGAAGCCGAGACTCTGGCTCAGGTAAAAACCGGCCTCGAATCAATCGCCGACAAGCAGATTGCCAAAGCCGCTTCTCTTCTTCGTGATCAAACCGGCCGCGAAGAAAACCTGGATCCCACCTCCGCGATTCTCGTGGTCAACCAAGCCGCCCGCGAACTCGCCGATCTCGTCCTCCAGCGCGGCATCGACTTCGCTCGTGAAGTCTTGGCCCGCGAGGCGCACATGCTCGCTCAGGAACAAGCGACCATCCGCCTCCTCGCGATTCAAGCCGGTGAGGGCCAGAAGTCCGAACCTCTCGCCCAACGGCAAGAACAACTTGCAGAGTGGACCCATCACCTCATGTCCTCTCTTCGCGAAGGCATGCGCTATGACAAACGTCCCATTTCCGTCCTCGGTCTCACCCGCCGCATCAAGGAACTCGGCGCCAGCGGAGTGGAGGACCATATGAAGAAAGCCGCGGACTTCATCCGAAACGGAAAGACAGGCGAAGCGGCCCTTCTTCACAACGAGATCATCGAGCCACTTTTGAAGGCCGAATTCAGCATGCGCACCGGTGCGGAATATGCCGCCATCATGAAGTTCCGCTCTCAACTGGAAACGCTCCTGACCCGCCAGAAGGACCTGCGAGTGAGCTCGGAAGAAATGAGCGCAGCCGACTTTGAAAAGAGACATCAGGAATTGGCCAAAACCCAGGGTGAGCTCCAGGAACTCCTTGTCACCTCTCTGCTCCCACCCATCCCCACCCCGAGGGCCCGTCTTTTTGATCAAGTCTTTCCGCCCGCTCCGCCGGTGATGAAACTTCGAAGCGAAGGTGAGAGCGCCATGGCAAAAGCCCTCTCCCAACTGGAAGCCGGCGAGCAGAAAGAGGCCATCACTCATCAACTGGAGATCGAGAAGAAGTTGGCGGAGTTCTCCGACCTCCTCGATCGCTCGTCCCTTGAGCTCAGCCTCCGGGGGCAGGGACTCAATGCCCTCGTTTCCACCGCCACCGAACGGGTCACCTTGATCGAAGATTTCGAAGAACGTCAGATTGTCCTCCTTGAACAAACCGAAGAAGCCGCGCTCGATGAAGTGAAGCCCGAATCACAAGCCGAAGCCCAACAATTCCTGGCCGAAGAAGTGGCCGCCTTCCACCGGGAACTCCTCGAAGGCAAGGAGGCCAAGGATGACGCACTGCCTCTCATCAACCTTCTGGAGTTGGTCCTGCAGGAAATGAAAAAGGCCGCCGCCCCTCTGAAAGCCAACCTGGCCGAAGACGCGCTCGAACCTCAGGAAGCCGCGGCCGATTTCCTCGCCGAAGCCAAGGACCTGGCCTCGTCACAAATCGAACGACTCTCTCTCCTGCAAAGTCTCTATTCCTTCCAACGCTCGGTTGGCATTGCCAGCGGCTGGATGGCGGACGTCGTCGCAGAGCAGAGCGACCTCGTGGACGCGACCCGAAAGGCCAAGCCGGAGGACGCCACGAAGCTCACTCCGGTGATGCAAAACCTGCGCCAATGTTACACCGACATTGCTCCGGTGCTGGACCTTGTCGCCGGACGTCTCGACGCCGGCACCCCGCTCCTTTTTGCGGGCACCGACCTTGAGGACGCCATCCTCGCTATCGAAGACGAGGATTTTGAAGACGCCACCGACGCCCAGGAAGTTGCCGCCGAATCACTGACCGAAGTCAAAGTCCTCGTCGATGCCGTGCAACGTCAAACCGGTTACGTTGCCGAGATCGTGGAATACCTTCATTCCATTCAAGCCGACGCTGCCATGATCTCCTTCCGCCAGGCGCAAGTCCGCGAACAGGTTGCTGGCCTCGAAGGAAAAATCCCGGATGCCTTGATTGCCGAACAAGCCGCCCTGCAAACCAAGGCCTTTGAGTATGCCAAGCAACTCAAGAAGGTCACCGGAATGACTTCCTTCATTGAACTCGAAGAGACCACCGAACAATCATCGTTCCTTGATCCGGAATCCCAGATGAAGGAGGCCCAAGCATCACTGAAAGCAGGACAAGCGAACGAAGCCGTTGCCAAAATGGAACTTGCCGAGACCAGCCTGAAGACGAGCGCCGAGCAACTCTTCCTCATCATCACCATGCTGCACGGACTGCCTTCTATTGAGATGACCAGCGCCTCGCCCGAGGAGCTTGGCCTCTTGCTCGAAGTCCTTGCACTCGCGAGCGATCAGCGTGACCTATCCCGACAAACCGAGGCCATCGATAATGTCAAAATTTTCACCGACCAACAAAGAAAGCTCAGCGCTGCCAGCGCCAAAGCCCTACGTGGCGACCCACCTCATCCCAAACTCATTTCCGCCTACACCGAGCTCGCCTTCGCCATGGCTGCCATCCAATCCGGCGATCGACCTGGAACGCGAAAAAGGCAGGAGGCCGCCAATGATTCCTTGCGACATTTCATCATCGAGCAAGCTCTCATCCTCGAGACCGGTCTCGCGGCCTCAGCCTCCAGTGACGAACCTGTTTTAACCGAAGCGGAAACCGATGACCTTTCCGAATCAGTGGCCAATTTTGTTTCTGACATCGTGGCCGGAGAAGCGCCCAAAGACAAAAAGACCGAATGGCAGGTTCTCGGAAACCGGGACCGCGCCGCGCTCAATCAAAACTTCGCCCGCGAACTCCCTCTGGAGTATCGCGGCACACTCAAAAACTACTACGAAAGGGTTGCCAAATGAAGACCACCATCTCCCAAAAACTCACGAACCTTCTCCTCTCGCTCACCTTGACGGTGTCTGCCGCCGCGCAAGAGAGAGAGAAGATTCAACCCAAGGAGGAGGACGGCGCACCCGAACTCACCGAAGCGGCCGATAAGGCCATCGAGCGCGGCTTGCAATATCTCCTCAAGACCCAAAACAAGGATGGCTCCTGGACCTCGGACACCGGAACGATCGACATTGGAGGAACCTCTCTTGGCCTCATGGCCTTCATGGTAAAAGGTCATTTCCCTGGCTTTGGCCGATATGGCGATGCTCTCGATCGCGCCAAAAACTACCTTCTCAAACGCGCCGAGGAATCACCGGGCGGCGCCATGGGCAGCATGTATGAGCACGGCTTATTCACCCTCGCGATGTCCGAGCTCTGGGGCATGACCAAGGACAAGGAGGACAACAAGAAGATCCAAACGGCCTTGGAGCGGTCCGTGCAAATCATCCTTCGTGCACAGAGCCCGCTCGGCGGTTGGCGCTACCATGCCCGTCCCGATTGCGGTCAAGACACTTCGGTGAGCGCCATGGTTTTCGTCTCTCTTGCGTCAGCCCGCCAGGCCGGGGTTCTGGTTCCAACCGAAACCATCGAGCGCGTCGTCGGTTACCTCCGCGACCAAGTCTGGAACGAAGCCTCCGGTGGCTTTGGTTATCAGGGAAGCAACGGCACCACCGTGGCCTGCACCGCCGGAGGAGCCTATGCCGCCCAGCTTTGCGGCAAGCGCGACACCGAATGGGTCGCCGCAGCAATTCGCTATCTCGAAAACAGTCCCAAGGTCTTCAACCGGAAGGAACTTGGCCATTTTTACTACGGCCACTACTACGCCATCCAGGCGATGGTCCAGGCCGGCGGCGACCACTACAAAAACTGGTACCCCAAGATTCGCGACGTCCTCGTCGGACTCCAGCAACCCGACGGCTCCTGGAACGACAGCGAAGACCACAAATACCCCCATAAAACACCCATGGCCATCATCATCCTGGGAACCCCCCACCGGTACATCCCGGTGTATCAGCGGTAGATTTTTTCGGATTTGGAATCCAAGCCAAACCTCATCTCTACTTCTCCTCTTCGGCCTCAGCTTGCGCTTCTTTGATCAGCTTGGTCCAAACTCTTCGCCATGGAAGCTCACGTTCCTGATCACGCCCGTGTGGTCCAAATTGTAGATGGTGGGCCAGCCGACGATATCCCACTTGCTGGAGATTGGGCCACCTACTTTGCCGTCGCAAAAACCGCGCCAAGTGATCGTGCCGTTTTCCACATACTTTGAGAGCATCTTCGGGGAATCGGTATTGACTCCAACCAGCGCAAATGGCTGCCCTTTCCACTTCTCAACGAGCAACCGGTCGAATGAAACCATGCTTCGGCAGTGCCCTCACCACATGCCCCAAAAGGGCAAAAATACCACCTTTCCCCGATATTCACTCAGACGAAATTTTTCGCCAGGGTGATCGGCTCCTTCGATCTCCGGAGCTTCGCAGCCCACCACCAAGTGGCCGACTTTACACAACAGGTCCGTGACCCGTTTTTTGAGAGCATCATTCAGACCATCTTCCTTTCCAAGTTTTTCGAGAAGAGCTGTCGCCTCCTGATTCGTCGCCGCACGCTCCTGATCTGTCAGAGTTAAATTTTTCTCTGCATCCTCCGCCAACAACAACGCGAGCCGAAACCTCGCTTCGGCCACTCCCTGTCCCTTTAAATCACTCGTCCCCAAATCGAGGACTTTCATCACATCCACCTCGTCCTTCTTGGCTTCTCTGACCAGTTTTTTCGCATCCTCGACCCCATCTCCGAGAACCGGCCCAATCGTCCCCCCGAGATCATTATTGCCAGTCTCCTTAGCATTCTCCCACCCTAACGCCTTCAAGAAATAGAGGGACGTTCAACTCCACAGCCCATAATTCAAGGAGACCAAAACAAGAATAAGCGGCGCTGTCAAACAGCCAAACTATCACGGCGAACAACTTTTAGTCCTTGGGTGCTCCGGGTAACGCATCCGCCTCGCGGCCGAGTCCCAAGCCTGGGGCAAATTGCAGTCGAAGAGTTCAAAAATCCTGACGTTCTCTCAAAATTTTTGGCTGAATCACTCCGGAAATCGGGGAGGTAATCTGACCGAAGCAGGGAAGAGGCGCTGGCGATAGTTGCTACGTGATAATGGATTGGAGCGAGTGTGAGTCGATTTTTTTTGAGTATTTTCCTTGTGGAGGCGTAGGCAATCGGGCACAGTTCACGCCAGATCTTTTTTGAGGATCATCAAACAACTAAATGTTTATGACAAAAGCACTAACCACAACAATCACTCTTCTCGCTTGCGTCGGGAGTTCATCGGCTGCCTTACTGGTCGATTTTAACTCTAACCAAGCTGCTGGCGGAGCCCCTATTGCTGGAGATCCAGGCAATGCAACGACTCCTCTTCACAACGAAACTGGATATGAGTCATACCATATCAATCATGAGGGCGCTGGATTCGTTGATCCCGCAACAGCGGCCACCTATAATGCGAATTTTCTGAATTCAGGAGTATCAACAGTGACCCTACTTCCCGAGTGGACGAATACTACTTCTAATGCTGTCCGGCAGGCTATTGGACGCTCTGATGGTCAGGCTGCTTCTTGGACCGGAAACAATCAAAACCTCCTGCGTGACTGGATCGGAATTGATTCACGTGGAACTAATGGAGCTTGGGACGGAACGACCGGCACTCCAACCTACATGACCTTGTCTCTGGGTGGACTCCCCGCTGATAACTACGCCATGACTACTTTCCACCACGATGTGGAAAATATGAACGCGTTTTTCACCGTCGAGATTTCAACTGATGGCGGAGCAACCTATGGGAGCATCACCAATGGCAGAATGACTAACAGCCTGGCTGGAGGCACACCTGCTGAAAATGAAGTGCTTGCCGGAACTGGTGTTAATATTGCCGGTGGAAATCCTGCTGATTTGTCTTCTACCCAGAACCTTGCCTTCTCCGCAAATGGAACTGATGATGTCGTTCTTCGCTTCGCTCCCTTGGGGCCAACATCGAATGCGGTTCACCAGATGTTCTTCGGTATCAACGGATTCCAATTGGATCAAGTGAACGCCGTGCCCGAGCCCTCAACAGGACTCCTGAGTCTTCTTGGTGCTGCTCTCCTTTTCCGTCGTCGTCGATAGACCGGCTGAAACCTAATCTTTCAAAGCCGACCGCTCCGTGCGCGTCGGCTTTTTTGTGTCCTGGTCAAACAGAGGTGCCAAACCAAATGTTTGGCGGGACGATGAAGATCAATGAACGTAAGCGTCACGCAGAGCACCGGGTTGTCGCAGTGCCATTGGGTCGTAGCATAGGCGGCTATGACTGATAGTGACCAATCCGATCAAACGACTTTCGTTAAGACCGATGCTGCCGGTCGAATGCGTTTTACTCAAAAGCAGAGATTGGACCTTTTGAGTGCCTTCGATCAAGGTAGTCTCAGTGGACCAGATTTCGCGCGTGTTCATGGCATCAATTATCAAACTTTTGCAGGTTGGAGACAGCGGCGCCGTAAAGGAGCCGCTCTCAAGGGGGCCCGCGTCGATGATACGACTGATCCCAAGGCCGTCAGCTCGTTCACCCTCATCGAAGCGACTCCCGACACTCCGGATGGAGAGCCCGCCCAAAGTCAACAACCTCTCATTCTGGAACTTTCTGGTGGAGCCCGACTCATCATATCCGATCAGTCCCAGATGACGCTGGCGACGACCTTCCTTAACCTCTGGCAAACCAATCAGCCATGTTGAGTTTTGCCGGCAATCTCAGGGTTTTTGTCGCGGTAGAAACCTGTGACATGAGGAAATCTTTCAACGGACTTCACACGGTGATGAACGAAACTCTCGGTGAGAACCCACAAAGCGGAGCACTCTTTGCCTTTACCAATAAGAGACGTAATCGCCTCAAGCTGCTCTATTTCGACGGAACGGGCTTGTGGGTCTTGGCAAAAAGATTAGAAAAAGGACGGTTCTCATGGCCTCGCCCCGGCACCAGAAATCAGGGCAAAATCAAACTCGCTCCTGAAGCTCTCGGACTCCTGATGGATGGCATCGACATGCGGGATGGATTCTTGTCGAAGGAGGCCTTCCGACAGCCGGGCTCCTTGCCCAAGTGGTTGTCTCGAAGTATTGCGATCACCTTCCACTTTATCGACAGCAGCAAATCTATCACCAACGTCATGGCGTAGACCTGCCCCGACAGACCCTTGCGCGTTGGATCGAACAAAGCGCCATCAGCTTCGCGCGCCGAAACCTCCACCTCGACTTCAACGGCTTCGACCCCGCGTAAAGCGGCACTGTAGATTTTGGAAATCACACCAAACTTATTATTGTTCATTTAAACACTATTCACGCTTTTGTTTCGCGAAGTTTGAGTCGCGCGGGAAATTCGCCTATGGTCCCTGCGTGCTACAAATCGTTTTCAACGAAATCAGTGCGGCTGAGATTTCCCAGCTGGACACCCTCGAACAACTCGAGCTCCTGGACGAGTTCAAGGTGACCCGTGATGATTTGGAGAACCTTGATGGCAAACGCTTTGGTAAGATCGAGCGAGATGGAAAGACACTCTATCGGTTCCGGTCACAGGAGTGGCGTTTTTATTTTGAGGTCGTTGACGAGCAGGTGACAGTGCACCGGGTGCTTCACCGCGGAACATTGTCCGACTTCCTTTTTAGGTCCAAATTGCCACTTGGAGAGGATGAGGCGCTGGCCGATTCCAAACATTTTTGGAGTCTCATCGACGAAGGTCGCAAAGCGAGGCCTAGCTGAGAATTTTAATACCCTCGACGACTCATAAGAGGTGGTTAGGATCTTAAGAACCTTTCGGAAAGTTTAACAAAAAATCGGCTGTGTACGAGTATTCTACTTTGAGAAATTATTTTTTAATTTTTGCGCTTCTCGTTTGGCCCGCCGGGGCGATGACGATCTTCGTCAAGAATTTGGACGGCCTAACCATCACCCTGGAGGTGGAGCCATCAGATACGATCGCCCTGGTCAAAACCAAGCTCGAAACTCAGGAAGGTATTTCATTTGCCGAACAGCGCCTGATCTTTGCGGGAAAGGAACTTGAGTCCGACCGAACTCTCACCGACTACAATATCCAGAACGAAGCGACACTCCATCTCGAACTCAGCCCTCTCGAAGCTGGCCTCTTCATCAACAATGCGAAGCAAGAATATGACGGCAACCTTAAGTTCCCATTGATCTCGACCGATCCACCCGGGCTTGATGTTGAAATCGACATCATCCCGAGAGCTCAATCTCAAATTGTTTTTGAAACAAATCCAGAAATCCCACAACCCTCTCACTCGAGCTATGGCCTTGATGGAAAAGTCGATAAAGCACTCGGAGACACCATCACCTTGGACGGCGACCTTCGCCGACTGGAATCGGTCGATGTCACCCTCGTCAATTGGGCGCGCGCAGCGCAGTGGCCCTCATTATCAGCACAAAACCCGGACGGCTTTCTGCATCCACTCACCGTCATCGTTTACGGCGTTGACGGAGAATCACTGGTTTTGCTTGGACAAGAAACTCAGGAATTTCTCATCCCTTGGAGACCTGAAAGCCTCGATGACAGGGGGCAATATCCCTTTGGTGGGCTGGCCTTTACTGCCCGCTTTGATTTCCTCGAAAAGATCATCCTGACGGAGAAGATCGCCGTCTTAATCACTTACAACACCGCGACTTCCGGCTTCGAGCCCCTTGGAGCTGCGGGCCCCTATGATGGGATTAACATCGCGCTATCCAACAAGCAGCCGACAACCGGAGGCGATGACGATGCAAGACGGGTCATTCGCGACGTGAACGGAATGTCGAACTCACGGGCCTTCGGTAATTTTCACCCCATGTTCACCGTCAGAGCCTTTGCAGAAGAGCCGGAGCAAGGACTGCCGGTTGATGCTGGAAGCTACCTCGTGCAGGCACGAGTGACGGAAGAGGGATACACCGGCCAACACAGTCGTAATCTTGAAGTCACCCCTCTTGAGGCTGAGATCATTATGAGAGGCATGAAGCAAGCTGCCAACGGCTCAGCAAAGGAGGTGGTGATCGAGACGATTCCCCCAGGTCTTTCATACCATGCTGTCTATGCTCGCCAAACCGGCCCTCCAACCGCCCGGGGGATCTATCAGGTCTTTGTGACTCTTGATTCTCCAAATCATCGAGGAAAGG
>CBFHQJ010000076.1:0-23861 GCA_965657795.1 Akkermansiaceae bacterium | reverse complement strand
CAAACTTCAGCTACGGGCTCAATATAAATTTAGATTTGTAGCCTCATCACGGCTTGGACGAGGATGAGGCCCACACCAAAAGACAACTTGACCGGATCTCGACGTTATTCAGCGCTTCCCTAGAGGCCTGCCATCTAGAATCGGCGACAGCAGCGCGAACAGCCGTTCCTCATTCGCCTTTTCCATCTCAGCACGCAAAGCGTCGACCGCCTTTTGCATCAGCGACATTCCCCAGGCCCGATCAAACTGTCGACTTGCCTCATGTAATCGCTGATTCCCGTCCCCCGTGTTCGAAAATCGCTCCAGTAATTTTTTCATCATCACTCTAAAAGCACCGGTTAATTCTTCGACCTCGTCGATCTGTCCGGTGAATAATTGATCAAAGAAATTCCGGGCCTCACAAAGCGCCTCCTCTTCGCAGCTACCCAGGGCACGAAAAAAATCGACCACTGCCATCGAATAACTCGATTCCCAATCCGGAGTTTCCGCGTCCTTCGTCCCCATTTCCTCCAAGACCGACCACTCGGTCTCAGGAAGCTCATTCAGGAAATCATCAGGGGACTCACTCGACACAGCTACCGTGCTACCACGAAAAACACGGTCCGGAATTTTTTTCACAAATCTCGTTAGACCTTTCCGAAACGGATGATTCCCACCGTGAAAGACACAACGCAAAATCATCAATTCCCATGACCTCAAGCCCCTCACGACACCGCCACACAGGAACTACCATTTTAAGGATGCTCCTTCTTTTCATCGTCTCAGCCATGCACATGGCCATGGCCCGAGACATTCGGATCCAAGGCCGACAGAGCGGAGTCTGGAATACAATCAGCGATAATGATCTCGTTCCCAATCAAGCGGTCACCGATTTTGGCTCCGTTTTTGGCAATGAAACTGCGGACCGACTCTACCGGATTCAGAATCGTGGGAATACGACTCTCACGGTTTCTGTGAACGGCAACAGCCCCAGTTCCAGTTCGTCACAATTTACCTTTCCCGGGTTTCCAAGCAGTAATTTCCTTGTCGCCCCGAACTCAGATCGAGAATTCACCATTCGCTATCGGCCAGTTCAAACCAGCCGGACAGCAACGACCCCGACGCGGAGGCCGTTTACACTTTTGCCGTCAAAGGGGAAGGCCGCATGGGCGGGCCCTCAGCCTACTATAATCCTGCTGGGATCGATCGGATTATCAACGATGGTGACACAACTCCTTCAGCGACACAGGGGACCGACTTTGGTTCCCGCCCGGTAGGATCACCCTTAACCCGTGATTTCTACATCCGGAACTCAAGCTCTGCCGAAGATGTTCTCCGCATTCGCAACCCGCGCCTCACCGGAAGTGGCGCTTCAAGTTTCCAGATCATCGGGCTTGGAACCTCCAACCTAAGCAAGGGCAACAATCGAAATTTCGAAATCCGCTTCAATCCCACGAGTGCAGGGACAAAAACCGCAACATTCACCTTCGATAACAACGATGAGAACGAGGGCGGCGGTGAACCTTACGAGGCAACTTACTCCTTCACCCTCCCCGGGGCCGGAAACGAAGCCCAACGGGAATTCCGCATAACCAACTCTGGTAACGTTCCCCTGAATATTGAGGGTGCCACCACCTTCACCGGACCAGCGGCCGCTGACTACGATATCTCCGGACTCTTCGCCGGGAATCCCTTCGTCAATATTGCTCCGGGGGAAAGCCAGGCCTTCACTGTCACCTTTAACCCCTCGACCACCGGAGTCCGCAACGCAGTCATCTCGATCGCTAACAACGATCCGGACGAAGATCCCTACACCTTCGCCCTAACCGGGGTGGGAATTGGGTCTCCGGAAATCCGGGTTCAGGCACGTCGGGATGTCGTGGGGACCTTCCTCACTCAGATCAACGACGGAGACAATACTCCACGTTCAAACGATGGCACTCTCTTCGCAGACACCGATGTCGGTTCCAGTCGCGAGACTCTCATTCGCATTCACAATGATGGAGACGGTGAACTTGAAGTCGGAAACCGCACCTTTTCGGGAGCCAACGCCAATCAATTCGCGACCGCAGGATTCCCTGCCGAGAACAGCATCAGTCCGGGGAGCAGCGCGGACTTCCGCATCCGCTTCACCCCGACCTCCTTTGGCATGAAAACCGCCGTCATTTCCTTCGTCACAAATGATAGCAACGAGAACCCCTTCAACTTCACCATCCGGGGACTCGCGGAAACCCCTGATCTGGATGTTTTTGGGGGACCGAACATCAACACCGCCATTGCCGATGAAGACAACAGCCCGTCACCAACGGACTACACCGACTTCGCTGAGGCCAACCCATCGAATGAGATTATCACTCGAAGCTTCAAACTCACAAACGGGGGCAATGTTCCACTTGAGTTCACAAGCATCAGCATTTCCAACGAAGCCAACTTCAGCGTCGCTTCGGACTTGGAATTTGGCGACGAGATTGCACCCGGATCGTTCAACTCTCGCGAGTTCACCGTCTCCTTTGACCCGTCGCAGGAGGGAGTCGAATTTGCGCTGGTTACCATCAGAACAAATGACCCCGACGAAGAACCCTATACTTTCCGGGTTACCGGAACAGGCAGTTCTTCGACTTCGGACCCTGACCTTCAGATTCGTGGCGGAAGTGGGTTTACCCGGATCATCTCTGCCGGAGATAGCACTCCCTCAACTCTCGACGGAACCGACTTTGGAACAGTCATGCAGAGAAGTACTCCAGTCACCCGGACTTTCCAAATGCGTAATCGTGGAGGAGCCAACCTTATCAACATCCAGGGAGCGAGTGGCAACCCCGCCGCAACCGTAACAGGCGTCAACAGCAGCCTGGCTCCAGAGCTAAATGACTCCTTCACCGTCAGTTTTGATCCGTCCCAACCGGGACTTCAAACAGCCATTATCGGAATTCTTAGCAACGATCCGAATGAGGCCCCCTACCTCTTCAGCGTTCAACTGGAAGTTACACCCTCCGACGATACCCCTCCCGCGATCACCAGTTTCAACCTCAGTCCAGGCAACGGATCAGCTACCTTTGACACCATTCCGGGCAGCACTTACAGACTCACCACCTCCACCTCTCTGGAAGGCAATTGGGTTCAAGTTCCCGGAACCGGCACCATCACCGGTGATGGCAACCCAGCCAGCATCACCTTCACTCCCGCCCCCTCGGCAGACATCAAGCGGTTCTACCGACTTGAAAGGGAATAGTAATTTCCGCAATGCAGCCCTGGGCTGGTTTCAGCTTGCTGAGACCAGCTCACTCTCCCAAGCCTCGCCCGTTTTCTCGATCTTTTCGCGCAAGCGGGCGAGGCAGCGGGACTTTGCTACATAAACTGCAGCGCGCGACATTTGACTCTCCCTCGCCACCTCATCCGGATCATCTCCATCCAACGCCGTCCTCCAAAAAACCTCCCAAATCCTGGGATTAAACTCAGATTTAATCTCACCCGTTGCCCATTCAAAAAGCCTCGCTCGATAATCATTTTCCCACCGCTTCATCTCCTCATCCTCACTCATGTTTTCAGCAGCCCGCTGCGCCACGGTGCTCCCATCCTCATTGGGTCGACGACTCTGCTTCCCAAAGTGGGTGTTCATTATGTTCCGTGTAACCTGATACATCCACGACCTGAACTTAGCCTTCCCCTCACGGTATTCGAATCTCCCGATCGAACCCAAAACCGCTCGCATCACTTCCTGCGTTAAATCCCCGGCATCACTGTGCCCGATTCCCTTAGACCGGCAAAAGCGATAGATTCCCGGAGAATAAATCGCAACAAACCTCTCCCACGATTCAGTATCATCAGGATTCTGAATTCGTTCGATCAGCGTGATCCTTGTATCCTCAAATGCTATTCAGTCAGAGCAGCCTAACCCTTCGCCCGCGTCTTGTCGATTCACCTCCTCCATCACTTTTTACGACGTTTCATGGACAAATTCCGCCTGATTTGTCCGTTCTATGACTCAGATTTTACATGACGCGCTATCTTCTCCCTCTTCTTTTTCTCTCGGCCCAAGCTGAAGAGCACGACCTGAAACGGCTCAAATACAACAACCCCGGTCTCGCTGTTGACCTTGGCGTCGGGCTCTGGGCTTGGCCTCTCCCCATGGACTGGGACGGCGATGGCGATCTCGACCTCGTCGTTTCATGCCCGGACAAGCCTTACAACGGGACCTACTTTTTCGAAAACCCCGGTGGCTCCAAAATGCCTGTCTTCAAGAAGGCAGTGCGCATCGGCAAGGGAAACTCCAACATCCACGTTTCCTATCCGGATAAAAAACCGGTCGTTCTGATCCCAGGATCCAGCCTTCTTGATTTTCCCGGCAAGGGCTACGGCAAAACCCAGAAACTTTCGAACACCACTCTCACCACCGGCTTCGGCAGGGTCCGCGCCAAGCAGTGGAAAATGGCCGACTACGATGGCGACGGCCTTCACGATCTCATCGTAGGCGAAGGATGCTGGGCTGAATACGGCTGGGACAATGCCTACGACAAGGAGGGCAACTGGACCAACGGACCACTCCGAGGCTGGGTCTACCTTCTCAGGAACACCGGAAGCAACGATTTACCCAAGTACGAAAAACCTCGTAAAATTGAAGCCGCCGGCAAACCAGTCGACGTTTTTGGCATGCCCTCCCCCAACCTCGTCGATTTCGACAACGATGGCGACCTTGACCTCCTTTGCGGTGAATTCCTCGACAGCTTCACCTACTTCCAAAACACCGGTTCCACCACCACTCCTAAATACGCCGCCGGAATTCGACTTCCCCACCGCATGCACGTCCAGATGATCACCCCCACCGCCATCGATTGGGACCAAGACGGCGACCAGGACCTCATTATTGGCGACGAAGATGGACGCGTCGCATTTATGGAACACACCGGCACCATCAATCCCGACGGGACTCCGAAGTTCCTCTCACCAAGATACTTCCAACAAGAAGCCGACGACTTGAAATTTGGAGCCCTCTCCACTCCGGTGGGCTTCGACTGGGATGGCGACGGTGACGAAGACATCATCTCCGGAAACACCGCCGGAAACATCGCCTTCTTTGAAAATCTGGACGGAAAAATCTCCCCAAAATGGGGCGCTCCCGTCCTTCTCAAATCAAACGGTAAGGCCATTCACATTCAGGCAGGTCCAAATGGCTCCATCCAGGGGCCCTGCGAAGCCAAGTGGGGTTACACCACGCTATCAATTGGCGATTGGAATCACGACGGTCTTCCCGACCTCATGATCAATTCGATCTGGGGCAAAATCGAATGGTTCCCCAACGTTGGCACCCGCACCAAACCCAAACTCGGCCCGGCACAGGCAGTCACCGTAAACTGGCCTGCCGCCCCCCCGAAACCATCCTGGAATTGGTGGGACCCGAAAGGTCAAAACCTCGTCACCCAGTGGCGCACCACTCCGCTGATCGTCGATTGGAATCAGGACAAGCTTAACGACCTCATCGTGCTGGATCATGAAGGCTACCTTGCCTTCTTCGAACGCCAGAAGGATCACTCACTTCTCCCGGGAAAACGAATCTTCATCACGGAATCCGGTCGTTTCCTTGCCCTCAACACCCAGCACGCCGGCAAAAGCGGCCGCCGAAAAATTGACCTGGTCGATTGGGATAGAGACGGCGATCTCGACCTCCTCGTCAATTCGATCAATGCCGAACTTTACCGCAATGAAGGCCAGCTCAACGGCAAAACTGTCTTCAGAAGAATCGACCATCTCGCAAAACGAAAAGTCTCCGGCCACAGCTCCAGCCCGACCACCATTGACCTTGATGGCGACGGCAAGCGGGAACTTCTCGTCGGCGCGGAAGACGGTCGCTTTTATCACCTGAAACAGTAGAACCGCTCACTCCTTTTTCCTTCCGCTCCCGCCGCAGGCAAGGCATTCTCCCGGCAACGGTATGGCTTTGCTCGACGTCAAAAATCTCACCACCCGCTTTCACACCCGAAATGGTATCGTTCACGCAGTCGAAGATGTTTCCTTCGCCCTCGAAAAAGGCGAAACCCTTGGCATTGTTGGAGAATCAGGTTCAGGAAAATCAGTCACCTGTTACTCGCTTCTCGGACTCATCCCCCAGCCTCCGGGAAAGATCCACTCAGGCTCCGCCATATTCGAGGGCATTGACCTTCTCCAGGCCAATGAAAAGTCTCTTCGTAAAATCCGCGGCAAGAAAATCTCCATGATTTTCCAGGACCCCATGACTTGTCTCAACCCGGCTCTTCGGATTTCCACCCAGCTCACCGAGCCACTGGAGCTTCACGAGGGCATGAAGGGAAAACCTGCCCTCCACCGGGCCATCGAAGCGCTCGAAGAGGTCGGAATTCCCGAAGCGGAAAAGCGCATCAAATCCTACCCTCATGAGTTCTCCGGCGGCATGCGCCAGCGTGTCATGATTGCCATGGCTCTCATCACCCGTCCGGAAATCCTCATCGCCGACGAGCCCACTACTGCTCTCGATGTCACCGTGCAAAAACAGGTTCTCGATTTAATCAAAGACCGTCAGGGTAGCCTTGGCACCGCCGTCGTTCTCGTGACCCACGATCTCGGAGTTGTCTCCCAGGCGTGCGACAAGGTGAATGTCATGTATGCCGGACGCGTCGTCGAGTCCGCCACTGCCACCGACCTCTTCGCAGATCCCAGTCACGCTTACACGCGCGCGCTCCTTAAAAGTATTCCGGCGATGCATGAAAAAGGGGACACTCTTTACACCATCCCGGGACTTCCTCCCAATTTGAACGCGCCGCCATCCGCTTGCTCGTTTCAACCGCGCAACACCCTGGGAGACCGCTCCCGTTGCCTCACCGACGAAGCCCCGCAGCTCACGGAAATTGTGCCCGGCCATCACGTGCAGAATTGTCCCGGCTGTCTCGCCTCCTGACCGTCATGGAATTTCAGGTCGATGGATTCATCCTCTACCTCGCCACCGAGCGGGGCCTTTCGACCGCCTATCAACTCTCTGTCCGCCAGACCCTCGACAAGCTTCTCGAGTGGACCTCAAAGCAAGGTCACAAGGAATGGCGGGACCTCGGCACGGATGAGCTTTCGGCCTTTCTTAGCCATCTTCGCAAGTCGGACCTTGATGCTTCTTCGCTGCGCATCGCTCTCGTCCACTTGAAGATCTTTTTCCGCTTTCTCCAAAAACGGCATCACATCGAAATCGATCCCGCAGAGCCCCTGCTCTCTCCCAAGACGACAGCCAAGCTCCCGGAAACGCTGAACGCCGAGACGGTTGAGCAGCTTCTGTCATCGATCAACTCCGAGAAGAGGCTGGGGAAACGCGACCTTGCTCTCCTCGAGCTCTTCTATGCTTCGGGGCTCCGCCTTTCGGAAATTTGCAACGCACGGCTTGAATTTCTGGATCTCGATGACCACTTCCTCCGCATCACCGGCAAGGGAAACAAGACCCGTCTCGTTCCTGTGGGAGAAAAAGCACGCACTGCCTTGAATCGCTACCTGACCGGCGAAAGGCCCAACCTGGTGACGCGCAAAACCTCCTCCCACATTTTTCTCTCAATCCGGGGCGGCCCGCTCTCTCCGGACCGTGTCCGTCAGATTGTGAAGGAACGCGCGAAGCAAGCCGGGATCGACCAAAACATTTATCCCCACCTGCTTCGACATTCCTTCGCGACCCATCTCCTTGAGAATGGCGCCGACTTACGGGTCATTCAGGAACTACTGGGCCACGCTGATATCGCCACCACCCAGATTTACACTCACGTGGATCAAAAACGCTTAAAAGCCGTCCACAAAAACTTTCACCCGCGGGGATAGAAAACGCCTCATCGCCGGAGCTGATGAGGCGTTTGAAAGTTGGGCTTGGTTGCCCCTAGCGGAGGTGTCCCTTCTTACCACCGATGGAACGACGGCGGGCCTTCGTCTTGGATGCCGGGGCCGGAGCATTCTGGCTTGGTGCCAGAATGCCACCACCCTTTGAGTTCGTGTTGTAGCCGGCAGGCATCGTCTTCCCATCTGGAAGCATGCCACGTCGCTCGGGAAGCAGTGAGGCCGCATCATTCGCGTTTCGGCTGATTCCCTTATACACGTCTCCGAAGCTATCGTAGTCTCCCTGGGAGGTCATAATCCGTGGTTGGATCATGATAATCAGCTCGGATTCGTTTTGGGTTCGTTCATTGTTTCCAAAGATGCGCCCGATTCCCGGAATCTTACTGAGGATTGGCACACCATTCTGACTATTGTTATCAGTCGTGGTCATAATGCCGCCAAGAATGACCGCGGACCCGTCTTCCACCGTCACCGATGTGGTCAGCGATTCGGTATTAATGTCTGGCACGGTCAAATCACCCACCACCCGGTCGAGTCCAACCGAATCGCGGATCAGCGAAATTTCCAAAGTGACCTGATTGTCGGAGTTGATCAGAGGCTGGATCTCCAGCTCAAGAACCACCTGAACGAATTCGATGTTAGTGTTGATTCCTCCGAGGTTGTTTCCACCCTGGAAGGTGCTGGCTGGAATTGCGATTCGTTGTCCGGAAGACAAGGTTGCCACCCGGTTGTTTCGGGTCGTCAGCACGGTGCGCTCAAGAGTCTTGAACTTGGTCTGCGTCTCCAGCGCATTGACGAAGACACCGAAGTCATCGCCAAGAAGGCCATAGAGTGACAGTCCGCTTCCGGCTGCGCCATTGGCAGCAAGAACGGCACCGAGGTCTCCGAGCGTGCCCGGATCCAGGACTGAAGGAACTCCTCCAAAACTTGCCGAACCGGCTGCGGCGAAATTCGAACCGGTCCGTTGCAAAGCGCGGGCGAGATCGACTCCAAAGTTGAAGCCATCACCAATTCCATAACTTCCCACCACTGCAGAGAGGGCCACTTGCTGGGCTTCCGAATCAAGATCAGCGATGAGATCACGAACAAGCTCGATGTGATGCGGCGGGCCATTCACAATGATGGTATTGGCAACATTGTCGGCCACAAGGAGAGTGCGTCCCCCGACCAGAATGGAATCCGGAGCAGTTGGGATGTCCTGGGCCTGAAGGCTGGTTCGTGAACCACCGGCACCGCCCTGGCCTCCTTGTTGTCCTGTAGTCCGGTTATTGGTATTATTCCGGGTGCTGAGACTATTATTGCGGGTGTTGTTACTCTGATTACTGAGCGAACGATTGCCTCCCTGAGCCCCGGTCGCTCCGTCGCCCAAAGTTGCGATGATGCCATTCTCAGCAATGTTCAAGAAGTCCGCGACGCGCAGGTAACGCAGTCTGAAAGTCTGACGAGTGTTTCCACTGCTGGGCTGGTCAAAGCTGCGAATCATCGACTCGGCTGCCACCAGATCAGCAGGCCGGCCAAAGAGAAGAATGCGGCTGGTGCGGCGCACGCCAATAATCCGAAGGGGAATTTCTTCACCTGCAGTGGCGGTCCCCCCCGCATTGGGAGTTGGGACAGGAGTCGCACGGGTCGTCCGGGTGGTTTGTCGGCTGTTCCCCTGTTCGTTGTAAATCTCGTTCATGCGCTCGGCAATCTCCTCGACGTCTCCATAAACCACTTCAACCCACTTCTCCGCGACTGAAGTTGGAACATCGATCGCCTTCTGGATCTTAATCATTTGGCGAATGAGAGAGGCATTCTCGGTAATGATCAAAGAAGAGGCATTCGGAACGGCAGCAATGGTTCCGGAGGCACTGAGCTGACCCAAGGCAGACTGAAGCACTTTGATCGCTTCCTCAGGCTTCAGGTATTTGAAAACCATCTGATACATGACGAGCTGGTCTTCAACCGGAAGCTTGAATTCGTCATCGTAGAAATCCTTTGGTACTTGGTTCGGACTGGTAATCGGCCCGGAAGGCACCAGACGGACAATGTCGGGCTCTTCCGGGATAGGAATCATAGCCAGTCCTTCAGCCAGTAAAGTAAGCTGGAGGAAGCGTGCGGCTTCCCTGTTGGTCAAAGGTCCACGCATCGTGAATGACACCTCACTCTGGGCGACATCATTGGTCATGATGACGCGCTTTCCGCTGAAGTCCTCATAAAGTTGGGCAGCCTTGAGCGCTAGAATGTTGGCCTCGTTAATCGAGTCGTTGGCGGTTACGATCACCTGGTTGGGATCAACTTTCCGACCTACGATCGGCGAAGGCGTGGGTGCCACCGTGCGGGGCTGAACTCCGGGAGCGGGAGCCGGGACCGGAGGAAGCGGAGGGACCGTGCCTGGAGCGGGAGGCTCCTGGGCAAGAACTCCGGCGGTGAGCCCGAGAAGGAGAGTGAGTGAGAATTTCATAGTAGAATTGAACTGAATAAAACTGGTGCGATTGAGCGATTACTTTTTCGGCTTCACGAAGCGAACTCTTTTCTGCGACGAAGAACCGGTGGATTTGGTGGAAGTTGTTGAACTGGACGGTAGAGGAACACGACTCCCGCTTGATCCGGATCGGCTGCTTGTTCCGGACTTCGTGTTACCTGACGAGCGGCCGGGAATAGGTGGACGACCCGGAGTCGGAGGACGATTTGTTTTGTTGGTCGTCGGTTTTCCGTTGGGGCTTTTCCCCTTGGCCGTGCTGGGGCCCGCTGCCTTTTTGAGGACAAGGAATTTGGGATCAAAAGTCACCTCTCCGCTCTCGTTCCCCTTCTCAAGGGTAACGACCGTTTCCTCGATGAAATTTCGAGACTGCTTGACCTCCTTGATCTTGAATCCCATTTCTGTGGCTTCCGCACTCGGAATTCGAACCCGGGTACGATCCTTGATATTCATGACCTCAACTTCCGTTTTGCCGACATACTTGCTGACCGCGACCAGAATCCAGTCGGGAAGCTCATCGGGCCCACTATCGACAGGCTCGACTTTAGGAGGATCTGTGATTGCTGAATTGAGATAGAGATCCTTGTAGCGGTCCGAACGGTGGACCGTGGGCGGAGCTCCAAAGGCGAGACCACCTGCGAAGATCGTAAGGAGAATAGCTGGAGTAAATTTCATACTTTGTGAGGTGGTTTGGGGTTATTCTTCGTCAAGGGGTGGGAGAATCCATTTTTCGATCTCAATCTCAACCTCGATTCGAGTGGAGTCGTTGTTTTGTGGTTTCACGTCCATCTTGGTGATGACCTGACGCTGATTGATTTGGTGGATTGAGGTAAGCCAGGAAAGAATATCCCGTTCCATTCCGGTCACTTTGAAGAGAACCTTTACCCGGTCGAAGTGAGTGCCGGGTTGGGCAGTGATGATCCGCGAGTCACGGATCTCGAGGCGACGGGCACTGGCCTGCTTGCGGAGCAGGGCCTGGAGCTTTGACTGGGCATCACGAGCGGTGGTCCGAACAGTACCACTCCGCTCCAACCAAGCCATTTCGGGCTCGAATTCTGCACGCTGCGAGAGCGTCATTTCTGCCGCTTCCAATTTTTTCTGAGCGGCAACCCTGGCACTCTTCGCTTTTTGCACGCTCGGGAGATAAAGCATATTGAATCCAATGAAGTTCAATATGAGAAAGAAGATGACGCCCAAAATAATGAGGAGCTTTTTTTCGCGTTCTGACATTTTCGAAATCTACTGGGTGGCGTTGCCTACATAGGTAAAAGTCAGTTTCCCTGTCCTTTTGTCTATTTCTTCTGGTTTAAATGTCCATTCAAAACCCAAGTCCCGAAGATCAGAGCTTGATTTAAGATTACCGGCGTATTTGGGGATCTGCGGTTGATTTCCCTCATCGGCGAGACCTTCGATTACAACTTCGCGAGCGACCCTGAGATCGCCTTCAATTTCCCGGAATTGATTGACGAAAGAGAGCTTTTCAAAACGAATGTATCGTTCGTCTTTCGTATTAGGCAGCGCTCGATAAGCAGCCAAAAAGAGGTCCAAAGGGTGATATTCGGATTCCACGACGGGTTGGAGTTCATCCCACTTGGCGCGGTGATTATCGAGAAGATCGGCCTCTCCGCTGACAGCATCGGCCTTGCGTTTTGCTACGGCCGCAGCCTGCTTTGTTTTATCGAGATCAAAGTAGAGGTATGCCACAATTCCGAGGTAAATCATCGCGAGAGCCGCGATCATGATATTGCGGTTGCGGCGCCCCTGCACCGCGAGGCGTTCGGCCCGGACATCAGCGGGGAGGAGTCGACTCGGGGGAACCGGCCAGATGGGATTGGGCCGGGGTGAAGCGCCAGCCGGGATCCCCGCGCCGCGGGAGAGGGCTTCCAATTCCTCTGGCCGGGCATCGGTGGCTGATCCGTGGGACCAGACGACCAAACTCTCAGGCATGGTTGTGAGAAGACCTTGAAGCTGTAGTTGAGTCAAAGCGAGGCGGATCTCATTGCCGGCCCGCGCATCGAGGCGCTCGGCGGAGAGACACTGGAAATAGAGGGCGTGGCCCGGCTTTCCGATACCAAAGACCCAGCGACCCAGTTCTCGCCAAATAACCACCTGCCCTTCGGGAAGCGGAAGGCAACGTGGCGAGATGTCGAATTGATCGGGACTCTTGCGAGGAAGCTGCCCTTCGGTGGGCGGATTCATGACAACGGCCGTGAGGTGGGTTTCCTCCGGAGCCGTTCCGTAAACAAAATGGTCGGTCAGCTGGCCTCCATCGAGAGCAGGCCGGTTACCGTTCTTCTCAAGCTGCATCGAGGCAAGATCGCCCAGCAATGAGAGATCGTCGGTCTGCGCGCGAAAGGGCACGGCCGAAACCTGACGAACAGGCACTGCCATGGCGACGCCTCCGGAGGGCAGGCCGGTCACGTCGAGAGCGAGCAGATGCTCGGTCGAGGAATGCTGCTGGAACCCATTGACGGTGGATCCGGTCCAGATTTCCCAGCCATCAGCGCCGGGAATCATTAAGTTAAGGTCTCCTTTTTTAGCACTCATTGAATCGCAATTTCCTTTCGGTCGAGAATGGTAGGGTTTTGTGAACGGTTGTTGATGATGAGAATGAGCTTACGCCTAACAGGGCCCGCAAAGCCAACGCTTTCGATCCTCGTGACCGGATCATTGGCATTGAGCCGCGCAGGGATCGCTCCCGTGGGGTCCACAACACCGAGATTGGCGAGGGCGGTAGGAACATCAATCGGCTGATCGTCCTCCGTATTCCGGATACCATCGGGGCCATCAATAATCTGAATCAGGCTGACCGCTTCCTCGACATTACTCTCGGTGGCAACTGCAATATATTCGGCCGGAGCTTCATTGACATCGAGTCCCCCGCTGCTCCACACCGTAAACCAGTCCCGCCAGTTCGGATTGGCAGCTTCAATTAAAGACATGCCGCGAACGAGGCGCATTTCCTCAAGGGCATAAAATGGTCGGTTGAAGGGCTGCTCAAAGAGCCCCTGTCCTTCGTAGTAGTCGCGCTCGGCCCCGTTGAGTTCGAGATTGTCATCGGTATCGACCCAATCGATCAAGGCATCGGCAACTTCAGTGGCAGTATCGTAGTCGATCCCCCATTCCGCGAAAATGAGACGGATGAGCGCCTTGTCCTCAGAAAAGAGGATGAAGTTGATGTTAAATCGCCCCCCTTCCGATAGAACCTTCACGTTAAAACCAGCTCCATTTTCGAAGGATTGGTTCAGCAAATTGGTATCCCACTCCTCCACTGCGGGGTTGGCGGCCACGTTGATTCCCATCTCGGCATATTGTCGGGCTTCGATTCCGTTGACCTGTGAGGAAGCGACTTCCGACTGAAGGCGGCTGATTTTGACCGTCGCCACCAGAGCAAGGCCCATGACTGCAATAATCCAGAAAACCGCAATCAAGGTCGCTCCGCGCTGCAGATTCTGACGTTTGGAAATTCCAATCATCGCGTGGTCCCTCCTCTCGCCGGAGCGCTGCCTGCGGGTGCTCCTGCCCCACCGGTTCCCGGGCGTCCGCCGGCACCACCAGCACCGCCTGGTGGACCGCCGCCACCGCCCGTGGGAGGCTGTCCGCCAGCTGCACCGCCGCCGGCGTTTTGCCGGGCGCTCCGGGCACTATTTTGCAAGGCGCTCATCTGCGTTCTTGGGTTCGATTTTTTTGGAATCCAGAAAAGCCGCTTCACCCGGCGATCTCCATTTTCAAAGATGACAGTCAACTCGACGTAAGAAGGTCTCTGGTTCGGAGCATCCCACTCATAAGGCCATTCATCGCGTTCGGTATTCTCGTAATTCCGGACATCCAGAACAGACCACTCGAAGAGCCGGACGTCCTTGAGCAAAACCACCGAAGCGATGGGCTCGATCCCCCGTTCCGCCGGACCTTCATCGCTGTCGAGAATCTGAACATCGTAATACTCCAGGACAATATCGAGACCACCCGTGACGGTAGGAATGGTCACCAGGCGGGTCGCTTGGGCCGCGATAGGAACCCCTCCCCAGTTGAATGAAACAGGAGTGTTTTGAAAAGTAAGCTCCGAAGTATAAGGCTCGGAGTTACTGGTATTTCTTAGGTTAAAAATCGCGTCTCCCGGGAGACCGTCAAAGTGATTTCTCAGGAAACTGAAGAAAGCATCTCGCTCAATTTCATCGTTCTGAAGGTCAACCATTTGGGACGTAGCCCGCACCGATCCATCGGCGATCTTGAAAATCGCGGTTAAAACAAAAGCCCCGATCATGATTGCAAGGACGAGCTCGAAAAGAGTGAACCCCTTGGCCCCGCTTCGCGAATGATAAGCCTGGATGATCTTCATTAGCGATATAGGGGCAGGTAACGCCAGCCCCTGACTGTTCGTTCCTGATCCTGGCCGTTTTGCTCAAAGCGTGCGATCACCGTGACCTGCCACATTTGCTGTAAAAAGTTGCCATTGATGGTCTCCATTTCCTCCAGAGGAATGACAACGGTCTCGAGGTCAATATCACGTTCCTCGATATAAATCTCGGTACTTCCCTCCTGGAGTCTCTGCAGATAAAGGGCCTCATTCAGCGCACTGTCCATGATTTGAGTGATTAACAACTCCTCTTTGACATAAGAGGTCCCGCGATAAAGTGAACTCAATGCCTTACTGTAAGAAGTCGCTACCAGGACGAAAATAAAGAGCGCCATAATAACCTCCATCAACATGAAGCCTTGCCTACCGGAGTGTTGAGGTTTCCTTTTCATCACTGGTTTCCAATCGCCATTTCGAGATCGGTGGCATTTGCTGACAGGGGATGAAATTCGCGGGAAAGATAAACCAATCCATCCTCCGAAGCCAACTCCACTGCAAAAGGTTCGCAGGGACTATTCGGCTGATGAATCCAGGTCTCCACAACATTGCCGTCCACAGGCTTGAAGACATTGCTATTCCAGCGACGGACGGACAGGGTATACTGGGGATCAATCTTGAAGACCACCGGCCAGGACATGCTGTCAAGACGGCGCAAAGCGGACTTTTCACCGACAATCTCGGAAATTTCATCGGCACTTTCCGACTCGGGACTAGCCATCGGCATGAGACGCACCTCGCCTTCCCGAAATTCAATAATGAAGGGCTGCTGATAGCTGTAAGACATCGCCCGGGCTCTCAGCGCCAAACTCTCGATCCCACTGTGCGCTTCGCGGACCTCCTTCTCCATGTTCGGTGTTGAAACCATGTAGACTGCTGTCCCAAAAACGATCGCGGTAATCCCCATCACAAAAATCAACTCGAGGAGGGTGAATCCCTGACGGATCCCTCGTGAGACGATTTTGGATGAGGAGTATCGCATGACTGGTGAAATTCAGGACCTAGTCTTGGTTGCTCATATCATCCTCGCCGCCAAACTCCTTATCTGGGCCGGCAGAAATAATTTCGGGACGACTTGGATCTTTGGAACCGGGATAGACGTATTTGTATTTTGTCCCCCAGGGATCGATGAGCGCATCCTCATCATCAAGGGTCTGAATCCAACGACGCGGGCGTGGAGAACCGGTAGGCTTGGTTATGAGCGCTTCCAAACCTTGGGAGGTTGACGGATAGGTCCCGCCATTTCTGTTATACATTTCTAAATTGGACTCGAAACTTGTCAGATCAGTATCGACTGCTCCAAGAGCAGCTGAACCCTTGATCTTTCCCATACTATAAATCGCTCCGCCGAGAATGAGGCCGATGATTCCCATCACGATGACCATTTCGAAGAGACTGAATCCGCGGGCCATCCGCGGGGAGATTCGCTTATTTTCTTTTGATTGAATTTTCATGATTCCGTTGAGTTGGAGGTTACATTGATAAAAACGCCGAGCGACTGGAAAGTTGTCGGTTGTTTTCACAAAAACACCCACTGATTTTTGATCGCCGGTGCGAGCGAGCGATAAAATCGACGAAAAACGCTAAATCACAACATTTTACGTCCTTGAACGCTCCGGTTCCGGCCTAAAATGCCTCCTCCACCAGGTGAACGTCCGGTTTTTCACCCTCTTCGAGCACAATTTCCACCACGTCATAGCGCCAGGAGATCTGACGGCGAATGTCCTGATTCTGCGACGGATGGACCTCTTTCCCCAGCAACCTCAGCCATTCTGTCGCTCCGCGAGTGATCAAAGCCCGTTTTTCGGCATTTACCGCACGCATCGGGCGACCGTAATCGCGCCGGGTCCTCGTCTTAACCTCGGCGAAGATCAAAAGCTCCAGGTAGTCGCCGCCCCGGAGAACGAGATCCACCTCCCCGCCCTTGGGAGCCCTAAAATTTCGGTAAAGCACCTTCCAACCCAGTGATTGCAGGTATTTCGCTGCGATCTTTTCTCCCAGCTCCCCGATTTGATGGGGCGAGAGCTTACTCAATCGGCAGGGAGAGTTGAGCAACCGGCTGGAACGAGCGACGGTGGATCGCGCACGGACCCAGAGTCCTGAGGGCTTCGAGATGAGCTTTGGTGCCATATCCTTTGTGCTTTTCGAATCCGTATCCGGGATAGCGGTCCGCCGCCTCCCGCATGATACGGTCGCGTGTCACTTTGGCGAAAATACTCGCGGTGGCAATCGAAAGACTCTTCGAATCGCCTTTCACGATCCCCTCGTGGGGATAAGGAAAATTTGGAACAGCGAGACCATCAATGAGACACATCCCAACCTCCACCCCCAGCGCCTTAACCGCCCGCGCCATCCCCAAGTGCGTCGCCTTGAGCACATTGACCTCATCCACTTCATCCGACTCCACCAAACTCACCGCCCACCGTATGTCCGGATTCCCGCTTAATTCATCATACAAAGCCTCCCGCTTCTTCTCCGTCAGCTTTTTCGAGTCGTTGATGATCGGATGACTGAAACCCGCTGGAATAATTGCCGCCCCCACTGAAACCGGCCCAGCCAAAGGGCCGCGTCCCGCCTCATCCACCCCGATCACAATCCCGAGATTGGCAAAGCGTTTTTCAAATTCGAGATCCGGCATGGGTTTTCTGGCGTTTCACCGCCTCTATTTCCGCGATTCGATTCGTTGAAGCAAGTCAGACCTCTTCGCGGCTGGCAAATTCGCAGCGTGAACCAAATTGACAAGCTCAGCTCGGTCAAACTGGAAAGCCCCACCATCCAAGCTCTGGATTGGCAGTCTGGTCTGAGGCGGAATGAACCGGGCCACGAACTCATAGCGCTCATCTTCATCCGAGATCCAGCTCACCGCTCGCTCAACGTGAGGTCCCAGTGAAGTCCCACTGAGAGCCAAAGCCTCTCCATAATTTCCCACCACCTTTTCATTCCAATTTCCTTGCTCTCTCGCTTGCTCCATCCATTTCACAGCTCGCGACTGACTTTCCGGCGGGACACCTCCCAATATCCTGCCAATCGCAGCGCTCCCCTCCGCTTGATTCAGCTCAATCTCCGCATCACTCACATACCAATCCAGAGCCGCACTCGGATCAACCTTCGCCCACTCACTCACCAAGCCCTGCATCCCTGGGACATTTTTTGGCTGCGGCAAGATCCCCTCGGCTGGCGGAAAATTTTTGAGATCATCAGCGATCCCCAACCAATCCACCGATCCCGCCGTGTGTTCGATGACGCCCTTTACGTAAGCTGAGGAAACGGTCGAGAGAATCATACTCTGGAAATTATTTTCCTCGATCAACTTCCTCGCGCTCGCCGGATCCAGCTCGGCCGCTTTCCGGATGACTTCATTGACCACGACCTGTGGTGCAAACATCCCGCCTCAAAACAGGCCTGTGTAAAACTCTTTGCCCTTCCAATTGAACATGTAGGTCCCGGGACGCGCAAACATTCCACCTTTCCCATTCAGAAACCCCTTAAACGCTGACAAGGCTCCCTCAAGGTCACTTTCCATCCAACCTGAGAAGGCAAAACCCATGGCATGCGGAAGACCCATCGCTGCTTGTGAATGCTCACCTCCACCTCTCTCCATCAGGTAATCAAGAGCCTTCTCCCCATCGACCGCACCAAGCTGCCGAAAAACATCCATCTGATTTCGCTGATTTTCGCTCACGTAATAAGATCCAAAAACCGGCCACTGCTCGGGAATAGCGGCAACAATTTCTTCTCTCGAGGGCAGTGCGGTTTCTGCCGCTATCTTCCGGGTGGAAACAACCACAGGCTGCACCGGAGCAATGACTTCTCGCGTTTCCAACGAATCAGCTTGTCCGGAGAAGTAAACAGCCCCTCCAATTACTGAAACCAGGGCCAATCCCGAAAGGACGTATTTCGCCTCCATGCCGGAGGAGCGAAGCCGATGCCCTCTCTTGTTCAATCCCGCTCTCGAATTCCCGCTTGTGATCCCCCTTTTCGGATTTACGGTTTGGGGCAATCAGCCCAAGCCAATTGAAGAAGGATATCATCATCATCGGAGCAGGCCCCGGCGGACTCACCGCAGCCATGCTCCTCGCCCATCGCGGCTACAAGATTACCATTCTGGAAAAAGAAGGCCGGGTCGGCGGAAGAAATGCACGCATCGATCTAGGGCCTTACTCCTTCGATACCGGCCCGACCTTCCTTCACCAAAAGTTTACCCTCGACGAAATTTTCGCGGAAGTCGGTCGCAAGAGCGAAGACTACCTCGACTTCGTCAAACTCGATCCCATGACCCGCCTCACCTGGGGCGATGTTTCACTGGAGACAAGCTGCGACCGTGAAAAAATGGCCGCCAATATTAGCGAGATCTTTCCCGGCGAAGAAGGCAACTTCCTTCGCTTCATGGAAGATCATTCCAAAAAGCTGCGCACCATTTTTCCCTGCCTTCAGAAGCCCTACCAAAAGCTTTCGTCTTACCTCGACCCCGTTCTTTTCAAAGCCCTCCCCCATGTCGCCACGACCAAATCAGTGATGGACGTGCTCGGCGGATATTTCGACGACGACCGGCTCAAGCTTGCCTTCACCTTTCAGGCAAAGTATCTCGGCATGTCGCCGTGGAAATGCCCGGGGCTTTTCAGCATCCTCTCGTATATCGAATACGAGCACGGCATCTACCACACCCAGGGAGGCCTCTCGGAAATTTCCGAAAGCATGGCGCGCGTCGTCGAAGAAGAAGGCGGTGAAATCCGCTTCAACTCGGAGGTACGAGAAATCAAATACGTCGGTAAAACCGCAGCCGAAGTCGAGCTCACCGACGGCCAGGTCCTCTCCTGCGATCAACTCATCGTCAACGCCGACTACGCCCACGCACGGAGCACAATTTTTGGCGAGAAAAAGAAATCCCGCGAGGAACTCCTTAAAAAGAAATACTCCTGCTCCACCTTCATGCTCTACCTCGGGGTCGACAAAATCTACGAACAGCAACCGCACCACCACATCATTTTCGCCGACGATTATCACCAAAACCTGCAAGAGGTCCTCGAGGGCAAAACAATCTCGAAGGACATGTCGATTTACATTCGTAACTCAAGCATCACCGACCCTACCGTCGCCCCTCCTGGACACTCCCAACTCTACCTCCTCGTCCCAACCGTCAACACCCGCCACGGTCACGATTGGGAAGCTGAAAAGGAAGCTTACACCGAGCAAATCATCGACCGCATGATCGAGAAGACCAACATGAAGGACCTCCGCAAGCACATCGTCGAGAAGAAGGTCCTGACTCCCAAATCCTGGGAGGACTCGAACATCTTTATCGGTGCCACTTTCAATCTGGCACACACTTTGGATCAGATGCTCCACTTCCGGCCCCAAAACAAACTCAAGGGCTTCGACAACCTCTACCTCGTCGGCGGGGGGACTCATCCTGGGAGTGGACTTCCTACCATCTACGAAAGCGCCCGCATTACCGCCAACCTCATCGACGAGAACTACGGCACCAAGCGCGACCGCGTCGACTTCGCCACCAAGATCCTCGAAGAGACAGCAGGCTAGCCCCTACTTCAGAAACTTGCGAACCCACCGATAAGCCTTCTCATACGGTGGCAACATCTCGGCGTAATCCTTCTTCATTAGGTAGCGCTTCGTCACCGACTTTTCGTAGCTAAAGGCCTCGACTCCGAATCTCGCCCGGTATCGTCCGTATCCACTCTCCCCCACACCTCCCAGCGGAAGCTTCAACTGGGAGAACTGCTTCATCGTGTCATTCACACAAAGCGAGCCCGAAGGCAGAGCTTTCGTTACCGCAGCGATAAACCCCTCACGCCTGCTGAAGCAATAACTCGCGAGTGGATTCGCCATCTTTTCCAGCCGGTTCACGAGTTCATCCTGATTGGCAAATCCGACAATCGGCAACACCGGTCCAAAAATCTCATCCTGCATCGCGGTGTGATCCCAGCCCGCATTCAGGATCAATCGTGGTGCCAGAAAGTTTCGTTCGGGATCATCCTCACCGAAAACCTTCACTGCTCCCTGACAAAGCCCCTTCACCCGCTCCGCATGTCCGCTTGAAATCATCGACGCCATCTCATCGGCCCAAGGCACCTCTTCCAGAACCTCCTCACACGCCTTTTCAAAATCCACCCGGACTGATTCCGAAACCGTGACAAAATCCGGAGCAAAACAGGTTTGTCCCCCGTTAAAAAACTTCCCGCCCAATACCCGGCGCGCCGCCACCTTCAAATCCACGCCTTCATCGATCACGCAAGGACACTTCCCGCCCAACTCCATCAGCGTCGGCGTTAACGACTCCGCCGCCTTTACCGCTACCTTCCTCCCAATCCGCGTACTCCCCGTAAAAAAGATAAAATCAAATTCTTGCTCGAGCAAAGCCTCTGCCGCTTCCACCCCACCCGTCACCACTCCCACACTACCATCCGCAAACGCCTCCTCGATGATTTGCTTCAAGACCCGCTCGCTTGCCGGAGCCAGCTCCGAAGGTTTCAGCACCACCGAATTCCCCGCAGCGACGGCCGCAATGATTGGACTCAAAGACAACTGAAACGGATAGTTCCAGGGCGCCATCACCAAAACCACCCCAATAGGCTCACGGTCAATCCAACTCCGACAGGGCCAGAAATAGATCGGCGACATGACCCGCTTTCGCTTCAGCCACTTCTTCATCTTCTTGCGAACCAATCGCAGCTCCTGCAGCAAAAAATGATACTCGGACAGGTAAGCCTCCATCCCCGGCTTCCCCAGATCATCCTCCAAAGCAACCAGCAAGTCGTCCCGCCTCGAAACCAAAACCTCCTCCAACTTCTTTAACGCATTCCTTCGAACCTCCAGATCCCGGAATTCTCCCGAGCGAAAAAAATTCCGGGCCAGCCCCACCGCTTCTGCAATTCCGTCCGACATCCCTAACAAACTAAAATGCTTCGTCCTGTTGACAAGAGAAGACTCCCAACGAAGATGACGGCCAGTGAGCGCTCCCAAAATTGCAGTCATCGGTGCCGGTCTCGGCGGGCTTTCCGCTGCCATATCACTC
This sequence comes from Akkermansiaceae bacterium, assembly GCA_965657795.1. GTDB lineage: Bacteria > Verrucomicrobiota > Verrucomicrobiia > Verrucomicrobiales > Akkermansiaceae > SW10. The sequence continues at coordinate 2,228 of CBFHQJ010000076.1, read as the reverse complement.
CGGGCCGCCGGCTATCAAGTCGAGGTCTTTGAAAAGAACGAACGGATCGGAGGAAAACTTAACCTCTTTGAAAAAGACGGCTACACCTTCGACCTCGGCCCCTCCATCTTCACTCTCCCGCAATTCTTCCGCGACCTCTTCGAGCGCGCCGGGAAGAAGATGGAGGACTACGTCCAACTCGACGCTGTTACTCCCCACTGGCGCAACTTCTTTGAGAACGGCCCCGCCATCGACCTTTACCAGGAAGACGACCTCATGAAAGCCGAGCTTGGAAAGCTCCCCGGCGATCTTGAAAAACATTGGTCCGAACTCCAAAGCTTCCTCGATTACGGCCGCAAGCAATATGATGTCGTTAACAGCGGCTACTTTGCGAAAGGGCTCGATAATCTCTGGGAGTTCATCAAGCACTACAAGTTCAGCCTGATGGGCGGCAAGATCGACTACCGCGCCACCATGGCGGAATCGATTGCCGAACGCCTGACCGATCCCAAGCTCCGCATGATTTTCGAATACTTCATCAAGTATGTCGGATCGTCCGCCCTGCAAGCCCCCGGCTATATGAACCTCATGCCCATCATCCAATATGACTACGGTCTTTGGTACGTGCGTGGCGGCATGTATCAGCTGGCCACTGGACTCGGCAAACTGATGGAAGAAATGGACATCACCGTCCACCTCAATGCCGACGTGGAGAACATTTCCAAAGAAGGCAAAAAAGTCACCTCGGTGAATCTGGCAGACGGAACCTCGCATCCGGCCGACATCATCGTCAGTAATATGGAGGTCATCCCCGCTTATCAAATGCTCCTCACCGCCCCCCCCCCCTTTACCGAGAAACTGGATCAAAAATTCGCCCCCGCCTGCTCCGGCATTGTCCTCCACCTCGGCACCGACAAGCCCTTTCCTCAACTCGCCCACCACAACTTCTTCTTTTCGGAAAACCAACATAAGCACTTCAAAACGGTCTTTGAAAAACAAGAGCTCCCGGAAGACCCCACCCTCTACGTGGTCGCCCCCACCCGGACTGATCCCACCAAAGCTCCCGAAGGTGGCGACAACATCAAAATCCTCCCGCACATTCCGCCCCTCCGCGAAGGCTCGGGCATCACCCACGACGACTACGTCGCACTCAAAGAACGTTGCCTCGACAAAATGGAACGCTGCGGCATCAAAGGCCTTCGTGAAAGCATCGTGGTCGAAGACCTCCTCACTCCGATCGATATTGAGAAAATGTATCGCTCCAACCGAGGCTCGATTTACGGCGTCGTCACCGACTGGAAGCGCAACTACGGATTCAAAGCGCCAAAGACTTCCACCAAGTATAAAAACCTCTACTTCACCGGCGGCAGCACCAACCCCGGCGGCGGGATGCCCATGGTCATTCTCTCCGGCCAAAACTGCGCCGACCGTATCATTGCACGCCACCCGATTTCGTAGTGGATTGAAATTACGGAGCTTGGACTTTAGTCCGAGACCATCCACCAAAGAGAGATGCTCATCGCCCTCCCCATTATCGCGCTTTTGATTTCTTTCGCGATCCTCTTCTCTCTCTCTAGCCCTCGCTACCTTCCCTCAACAAAAGCGGACGCTGGAAAGATTTCCATCATCATCCCCGCACGCGACGAGGAAGAAAACATCGCCAACCTTCTCATTTCCATCCGGGATCAGAGCACCCATCCGCTTGAGACCCTCGTCATCGACGACCAATCAACCGACCGCACCGCAGAGGTCGCCCGAAAGTTGGGAGGCACCGTCATCGCCGGGAAAGAAATGCCCGACGGTTGGAAAGGAAAAACCTGGGCCTGCCAACAAGGAGCCGAAGCCGCAACCGGCGATTGGCTCCTTTACCTCGACGCCGACATTACCCTCCAGAAAGACAGCCTAGAGAAACTGGCCGCGCTCACCGCGCACAAAGCCACCCATTCCATCTGCCCCTATCACAAAGTACGACGTCCTTACGAGCAATTCTCTGCCTTTTTCAACACCATTACCCTGGCAGGAGTCGACGCCTTCGCCGCCACCCCATCCCCGCAGAGCACCCTCTTTGGTCAAGCCCTCCTCATTCATCGCGACCACTATCAAGAAGCAGGAGGTCACGAAGCGGTTAAGGAGGAGATTCTCGAAAACTTCCAACTCGCACAACGCCTCAAAGCGCAGGACATTGATGTCCATCTCTACCTCGGCAAAGGAACCGTCGAGATGCGCATGTTTCCCCACGGCCTAGCCCA
>CBFHQJ010000075.1:0-24074 GCA_965657795.1 Akkermansiaceae bacterium | reverse complement strand
CCTCAAGACCAAGCCCACCCACATTCAAGACGAGCTGTTTTGATCCCATGAAACGAAACGAATCGATCCTGGCACAAAAACCGGGATCTCTAAATTCGACTCCATCTCGAATCCACTTGCAGCCATGTAGTCTTGGGCATCCTGCAGCCTCCGGAGGCCAACATGGAGGATGAGTTCATGGAAGCAGTTGCCAAATTTGTCCCGCGTCTGGTCATATTTCGAAAAACCAACCACCCCGGCATAAAAACCGACCGAGTGATCAGTAGCGCTCAGAGTCGCAGTGAACTCTCCCTTGTTTCTGTCCAGAAGGGACAACCGACTGACCAGCAAATAGGAGCCCAGTTGCTTGCGGTGATGATCCGGATGGATTAACCCAAAACTTAAATTGGAACAGAACCTACCCTCATCCCAAAAACATCTCACGGAGCCACAGCCCAGCACCTGACCGGCAACCACAATAACAAGGGTTAACGCATCCCCTGAGCCCAGCTCCGCCAAAAACTCATCTTCGTATCGATCCGGAATCAATCCCGCTTCAAGGTTGGCCCGGTAAATTCCAAGGCAGGTCTCACGGTCCTGACTCGTGTATTTTCGAATCACCCGGCTCATCGCACCAATCAAGGAAGTGGCGTGTTCGGCTTCACCGCGCTCTCCGGATAGGGGTTCCCCTTTCCAAAAACCAGCATCTCCTCGCGGGATTCTTCGGTCACGAAAGACTCATCGATCTCGCCCTCCTTGTTTTGAATCTTACCCAGATCCAGTTTCAAGTGAGTCGCCAGGAAAGGATAAACCGCCATGCGCTTCGAGACACCGTAATCATGTTTTTCGTCTGCAAAGTGCGCGTTTTCAACCAACTCCTTCCGACCAAAAAGTTGGTAAACATGCTGCACGTGCGGAAACTCCACCGCCGGTGTGTTCACGGTCCAATCGGAACCGTTTGTCACCAAAAGCTGAGGCCGGGGTGCGGCCATGGCGGCGATCTCAACATTATTGGTGAGATGGTTTTTGCCGTGGTGAATGGGCATGCCACTTTCGCAAACACAGCCTCCAAAAAAGTGGGCCGACACCTGGCAAACAGGAACACTCACCGCAATCCGCTCATCGATTGCAGCGAGAATAAAAGTCTGGGTTCCTCCGCCCGAACAACCGGTCATGCCAATTCGTCCGGCATCCACGTCGGGAAGAGTCGAGATCAAGTCGAGCGCACGCATGCTGTTCCACGTTTGCAGCCTGAGAACGTCCGGTGTCCTGCGGTGATCCCATCCCGCTTCCTTCCAGTCTCCGTATCCCACCATATCGTATAAAAAGACCTTGGCTCCCATGCGGGCAAAGGCAGCGCATCGCGCCTGTCGGCTCGCCCGGAAACGACCACCATGACCGTGCGGGCAGAGGATGCCGGCGTATGACTCAAACTTTTCCGTCGGTGCGTAAAGAGTTCCCGTGACGAAAAATCCCGGCGAGCTTTCAAAGGCGACACTTTCGGCAGTGTAACCCTCATAGGTCCGCTTGTTGGAACGTTTGGGATTGAGCGGAGTTTTTGCGGGGAGCTTGGTCAACCTGGCTCCTTCAAGAATTCCCGCCACCAAGAGCTTCTTCCTCTTTTGCCAGGCCGGCAGATCCGGATAGCTCTTCTTGAGAGATGCGAGTTCCGCCTTCGCTTCCTCCGGACCGTGGGCATGCCCCACCCGCAATCGGGTCTCGGCAGTGAGTAGCAAAACCAGGCTCGCCAAAACCGGAGGAATAAAAATCAGCTTCATGGGTGATCCCCATACCAAATCCAAAAGCCAAACACCAGCTGTTGTCAGCCGATCCCATGGCCGCTAGCTTACTGGCATGAAAGTCCACCGTTTGATTGGTTTGCTCACTTTTGCGACCTTCCCCACGATAGCGGGCGGAATCGAGATCGAGCTTCGCTACGACTACGACACCAGCGGCTTTTTTAATCAGCCTGGAGCGAAGGAGACCATGCGTGCCTGCGCTGACTTTTTTGAAGACATTCTTGTGGATCAATTAGAGGAAATCAACGCCGCAAGCAGCGGTGATAACCGGAACACCTGGACGGCCCGTCCCCGGCATCCCGCCACCGGGAACTCGTTGGAGATCGTCAACCTTGTCGTGCCCGAAGATACCCTCATCATTTATCTTGGGGCACGCGATCTCCCGGGATCCACCGCGGGCTTTGCGACCAGCGGATTATCAGTGAGCGGACTCACAGACTTTTTCAATCAGGTTCTCTATCGCGGCCAAACCGGAGCTTCCGACACGCCAGCCACCGACTTTGGACCCTGGGGCGGATCAATCTCTTTTGACACCCGGAAATTCGACGGGAGCGACCACATCTGGAATTTTTCACTGACTGAGACCGACACAACCAAGACAGACTTTGTCGGCGTCGCCCTCCACGAAATTTGTCACCTCCTCGGAGTCGGCACCGCCGATTCCTGGAAAGACCGGGCAGGCGATGATCTCCTCTTCCAGGGCGCCACCAGCATTACCGCCAACGGAGGGACTGCTCCAGCCTTGGACAGCAACAAGGGGCATTGGTCCAACTCCGGATCCGGACCTTATCAATCGACAACCTTCAACAGCTTCGGAGCACCACATGGAGAGTCCCAACGGGTATTAATGAACGCAATTTCTCTCAATAATGGCGGGAATCACAATGTCCTCACCGACCTCGATCTCGCGGCCCTCATCGACATCGGCTGGGAGATCAAGCTGCCCGCCAGTGGCACCGTTTCGGTTGCCAATGGCGAGGTCAATTTCAAGGTCCCCACCAACACGGGGTTCACCTATCGAATCCTCCAAGGAAATCTCAACTCACAATTCACCAACCTTGGTGAGGCTATCTCCGGCGACGGATCGGCCCAAACCGTCGTCGTCCCGCTTGTCGCTTCTGGAAAGGATTTTTTCCGCTTCGGTGTGAGCACCAACTCCACCTCGGCCCGCGCCGCTCGAAACAGGATCGTCATCCCCTCTTCCGAAATTCTAAGTCACGAATGGAGCTGGCAGTCAAAAAACTGCTGCGCCCACTCACACTAAGACCAATCTCCACCAAAGCCCGGTCCTTGAACTACACTATCGAACTTGAAATCGAAAAACCTCTCTCCGAAGTCGGCGCTCTTTTCGGCGACGAGCAAAACCTGGCCAAATGGCAGCCCGGCTATCTGGGACGGGAAGAGGTCGAGGGAAAAACAGTGCTCAAGTATGAGAAGAGCAAGAAAACCATTGATATGATCGAGGAGATCCACCTCAACGAACTACCTGGAGAATTCACTGCGACCTTCCGCTTTCAGGGCATGGAGATGACCGTTCAAAATTTGTTCACCGAAGCCGGTGACAATCGCACCCGGTGGATTACGCACAATACCTGCAAGACCTCGGGGATTTTTAAAATCCTGGTTTGGATGATGAAGGGATGTGCCAAGAGAGAATCACTGACCTTTATGGAGAATTTTAAAGCCTTCGCCGAGACCGGAAAAGGACTCAATGACTAGTGCTCCGAGGCCTCCACTCCGCGATGCTCCCGGAGATGAAGAATCAAATCTCCAATCGTCTTGGCAACTACGAGGACTGCCACCAGCGAAGCTGAGTTCCCCAGCGCAAGCACTGCCATGCCACCAAAGATAATGGTGAAATGAAGGATAAAAATTCTGCGGTAGGGCAGAAACATGACCTCACCCGGCTTCAATCGGCTGGCTTCGCCTTTGCCATGATAATTGAGAAAGAAAGAAATGAGATGGCTGAGGAAAAACCCAGCCACCACATACCAATGGGTTTCCAAAAACAAAAGCGCGTGCTCACCAGACGACCCGAGCCCAGGCATGTCAAAAGCGGAGCCGAAGACAAACATGGCATGGCCAAAACAGAAAAAACCGTAGTGAACGGTAAAGAAAGCACCGAGGAACATCTTACCGGATAACCCGGTGCCAGCGTAACGGTTCGTTAGGATTCGGAGCAGGGTAACGAGCCCAAAAGCAACATTCTCGGCCCAGTAGAGGTGGACAATATTCGCGGTATCCCAACCTTGAAAAATGACTCCCCAGAGCGGGATGAAGTTTGCCGCAATGAGAGCCAGCGCAGCCGGTCGCGCGAGGAGCTTTTTACTCACCCTTCTTTTCCTTGGTCTCTTTGGGCTGGGCTTCAGTCTTTTGGGCAGGCTTCTTTTCTGCGGCCTCTTTCTTCTTGGCGGCCGCCACCGCTTCAGCAGGGACAAACTTCAAGGCTGTTCCGTTGATGCAGTAACGCTTGTCGGTGGGAGTATCGAATCCCTCCCCGAGGAAGACGTGGCCCAGGTGACCATCGCAAATCGCACAGATCACTTCGGTCCGCACCATGAAGCCCGAGCGGTCGACCTTCGTCTTCACGTTCTTTGCTTTCGAGGGGTCATAAAATGAAGGCCAGCCACAGTGGGAATCAAACTTCTCCTTCGAGGAAAAGAGCTCGGTATTGCAACCCGCGCAGTAGTAGGTTCCACCACCCTGCGCTTTGAATTCCTTGTAGACCTGACCATTCGATCGCTCGGTCCCGGCTTGGCGCAAGATCCGATATTGCTCCGGAGTGAGACGCTTTTTCCACTCTTCGTCGGTCAGCTTGGCAGCCTCTTCCTTGGAGATCGCCTTGGGCACTTCCTTGGCCACCGGCATCGCAGGTTCCTTTTTATCCTGCGCATAGACAAAGATTCCGAATCCGAGAGCGATAACCAGAGCAAGTGAGATTCCTTTTTTCATGTTGGTGAGAGGGTAACCCCTACACGCATATTCCTCAAATCGAACCGATACGACCGAAAAATTTCTTTTGGACGTGGCTTTTCTCACTTTTTCCAATTTCGTGATAAAGCCTTCCTCAAAAATGTGTATTTTCTTCCCATGAAAACAATATTGCTTGGATTCACGCTTCTCGTCACCCCTCTCTTCGCTGGTCCTCCCGAAGGCTTCACCAACCTTTTCAATGGCAAGGACTTCACCGGCTGGTGGGGAGCCGCCACTGAGAACCCCGCGAAATACCTCGCTCTTCCCAAAGAAAAACTCGCCGCCAAGAAAGAGAAGAGCCTCGAAAACATCGCCAAGCACTGGAAAGTGGTCGACGGCGTCATTCACAACGACGGCCACGGACTTTTCCTAACTACCGAAAAAAACTACTCGGACTTCGAACTTCGCCTTGAGTTCAAGCTCGATCCCAAGGCCGACAGCGGAGTCTACCTGCGCGGCATTCCTCAGGTTCAGCTTTGGGACACCACCGAGGCCGGAGGCAGCTGGAGGCACGGGGCCAAAAAAGGATCAACTGGACTCTGGAATAACCCCAAAGGCACACCCGGACGCGAGCCCCTCGTCCATGCGGACAAGCCCGTCGGCGAATGGAACACCCTCGTTGTCAAACTGGTTGGAGATAAAGTCACAATCCACCTGAACGACAAGCTGACAGTCGATCAGGCCAAGCTCTACAACTACTTCGACAAAAAGGGCCCACTTCCCGCAGCCGGACCAATTCAGCTGCAGACCCATGGCGCCCCCGTTCAGTGGCGCAACATCTTTGTCAAAGAGCTCTAATCCTGGCAAAAACCAACCAAGAATCAGGCACGATTGGGGGCATTCCCTGATTCGTGCCTTTTTATTTTTGCGATCCTAGCCAGACTTCCTTCACGATGAAGATCAAACGACATCAGGTGATCATTGCCGCCCTAATCATTTCGGGCGTCACTTTTCTGGTCATCGGGGTCTTCCATCAAAAGGAGCCGATCAAATTCTTTGCCCACTCGCTGCGAACCTGGCAGGAGTCCGACTCCATCGCCGGTTACCCCATCGCGACAGCCTACGATGAAGATGGCAGCCCGACCGAATTCAAGACAACCGAATTCCAACCCAACCTCAGCACCATGTCACCCATGGAACGCTATCGGCTCCCGACCGTCCGGGGCTTCATCAAACCCGAAGGCGATGATGTCGAAGCCGCAGCCACCGGGCTGGTTCTCTACGCTGGCGATCCCGACGGCTATGATGGCAAAGCCGTTCTTCTTGGGCACCGCCTTCCCGATGGATCCATCGCGCAAACCTTTTACACCGGCCTCACCGCAGTTGACGTCCAGGTGGGCCAGCACGTTCCACGCGCCACCGCACTTGGCACCGGAGGCCAGCTCCTTGAAGCTAGGCTTGGTTCATCGATTGATATTGCCAAAGAGACATTTGGTCACGCCACTATGAACTCCCAAGAAGCTCAGCCCGCTCCCAATCGGATTCCTCTCGATGAATTCTTCGCCAGGTATCCGCTCAAACAAGCCGGGCCCGATCCGCTTGAAATCATCCGGCAAAACGAATTGCAAAAAACACGCGAGGAGCTGGGAATCGGTGTTGAGTAGAGGCCTCAACCGGCAATCCCGAAGTGCTGCTGCACATCCTTCTTCGACAAGACAATCAGACCTGGAACCGCAAATGGGTTGAGGTGAAAAATTCCCAAAATCGAGAGGATCTTGGCAATGATGTAGCCTGATTTCTTACCTCCCAGAAGTTTGAAACCGGCAAGTAAGTGAAGCCCGCTGTAAAGCAGTAAGCCTCCAAACATCAGCACCTTGATTGCGGTCAAAAAACCACGATCACGTTCAATGTATTCGGGGTGATTCGTCAGTTCTTCAACTGGAATCGTGAACCCAAAAAGTGAAAACAGCATCACCGGAATCGCTCCGATCATGTAATACCATACGAGAAAACTTACGCTTCCAGGCCTCCCTGCCGGCAAAGTGTTGCCAGCTTGAGGAGCTGGCATATAGCCCGGAGCCTGGGGCACCACCATCGCAGTCTGACAAGAGGGACAGCTCACTTGCTGCCCGCTGAACTCCGCTCCCACCGATATATTTTGCCCGCAAGCGGGACAGGAAAATTTAAATTCTGACATACTGGGGAGAGTTCATGGTCTTCAACCCCGAAAAAAATCCAAGCAGATTCCCAACAACACACCTTTTCCCGCAGTCATTCTTCACACTTAGAGCTGTGACTCCAAAAATCGCGCGAAGAAGCGCTTGTAGCAGGACTCGAGAACTGAAGGAAGGTTCACGAGATTAATTTCCCGACAAGCCTCAAGATCGCGTCGAAACATCCTCGTTTGCTCCAGCGCAAATTCCCGCGAATCAATCTGCAGATTAATTTCATCATTAATAAAAAAACTGCGGTCATCAAGATTTGCCGAGCCCACGATACTGAACTGCCCGTCCGCCACGAGGAGCTTTCCATGCATCATCGTAGGCTCATACTGGTAAATCCGGACTCCTCCCCGCAGAAGCTCGGCCCAGTGGTTTTGTGAAGCATATCGGGTTGGCTTGGAATCGATCAGGTGATTGGGAACGATAACCTCGACCTTCACCCCCCTCGCGACGGCAGCCAACAGGAGAGCACGAAACCTTTGATTCGGAATGAAGTATGATTGCTGGAGAAGCAGACTTTCCCGGGCACCATTGATCGCGGCGATATAACTATGGGCCACCGGGTGATCAGGATTCCATGGGTCATCGTAGACGACCTGGACCTTGGTTCGCCCCACTTCCGCGAGCACCGGAAAGTACGATGAACCTTCGATTTCTTCACCGGTGAGCCCATACCAATTTTCACGAAACGCTTTCTGAACCCCCCGTACCGCGGGACCTCTAATTTCGTATTGGGTATCCCGCCAATGCTTTTCGCTATGTGCATTGCCGGTCCACGCCAAAGCGAAGCCGGCTCCACCGGTGAAAGCCACCCGCCCATCAATCACCAAAATTTTTCGGTGCGTCCGATTATTGGAATAGCGCGGCCTGAGAATATTGATGGGATGATAGAGTTCCAACTGAATCCCGGCACGCCTCATGAGGTTGATGTTTGCTTCGCCTGCTCGCGCCGACCCCACATCATCAAGAATCACTTTGACCTCCACTCCGGCCTCGGCCCGCTCCGCGAGAGCTTGCGAGAACTGACGGGTCACCGGAGCATCCACAAAAGCGAAGGTCTCAAAGGTAATACTTTTCTTTGCCCCACGCACCGCTCTCAGCATGGGTGGGAAAAAAGCATCGCCATTCGGCAGAGTGCGGATGTCATTGCCCGGGACCCACGGCGACCGGGTCACTTCGCTGACAATTTTTTGAAAACCAGCCGAGCCGACCACCACTTCCTCTCCAATCGAAACATCAATTCGGGAACTGAAGCACGAAGTGAGCGAGAGAACACCGGCAAGCGCCAGAAATCTAACGACCTTCGGCAAGACGCTCGGCAAGAACTTCAGGGAGACCGGCGGCACGAATTTTTTCCTGGGTAGTGGCGAGGTCATACTCGATGCGACGGAAGGTCACCGTTGAAGTGGGCATGTCATAAATGACGTAGCAAGCACGCCAGTCGCCGTCACGGGGCTGACCAACGGATCCAGTGTTGATAAAATACTTCATGCCCGGCTCGATCACGACCGAGTCGGCCTCAACTTCCGCCACTCTCGAGTCACGAACAAAAATCCGTGGCACGTGGGTGTGGCCGTGAAAGCAGAGATTGGTAAATTGATATGAAAAATTCGACATCGCATCGAACTTGTTGGTGACGTAATTCCACGACTGGGGCTGGTCGAGAGTGGAGTGGACGACAGTGAAGTCTTCCACCTGCCGGACCATCCGGATTTTGCGAAGCCAATCGCGCTGGTCGTCGGTAAGCTGATCGCGGGTCCACTGCAGCGCAGATGCGGCAACCGGATTCATGCTGTCCAGGCTGTGATTGCCGGAAGCATCCTCATCGTGATTTCCCTTCACCACCGGCCAATTGCTCTCACGAACCTTTTCAAGACAGGCAGCAGGATTTGCATTGTAGCCGACAATGTCGCCCATGCAAACGTGGTCGGTACAACCCTGCCGGGCGGCGTCCGCTAGGACGGCGTCGAGGGCCTCAAGATTGGCGTGGATATCTCCGAAAAGGGCAATACGCATAACGCGGCAAAGAAAACGTAACAATTGTCAGTCCCCCGCCAACTGTAAAGGTCAGATTATCGTCTGAATCTCAATCAACCGGCTGGTTTTTTAGCACCTAATTGATCGTCGCATCCGCATCCCTTTTGCTAAGCGCCTCACGCCAAGCCCTGGGATAGAGCGGGCGCTTCGGCTCTGTGATGAATGGGTTAAGCGAATCCGGAACATTCAGATCGTCGATCAATTGCTTCATGAGCTGATCGATATTGCCGGCGTAGTAGCCATCATATTTAATCCGTGCCCGGTAATTATAGAGATCACGATAAGCCACTTCCTTCGACTGGAAGACCTGGTTCAACCGGGGACGGAGAACTCCGTCTGCCAGGTTTGGATTACTTCCTAGAATCAACGCGAGGACTCTAAATTTTGGCACCGAAAAATGGAGTGGACCATCACTCATCAGGCGCATCATTTCATCGTAAGCTGCTTCCTCCATTCCAGGAATCCGCGTGATCGTGAAAAGATAACGACGACGATAAACCGGATTTCGCGAATATCGGATCATCTTGAACGCTTCCGCCGCCCTCTTCAAATCAGGGCGCTTGAATTCGTTCGACCACATCGCACCCATCTCGTACCAAAGCTTTTCGGAGTCAGGATTATATTTCAATCCCTGGCGATAAAAGGCGTCTCCCTTCTCGAGATACTCCATCTCAAATAGCTGACGCTTGGCCGGGCTGAAGTCCTGATTTCGCTTAGCCCACGAAGCTGCATTCCACCCCAGGTGCCACCCCCCGGTGTCCCAATAAAAAGAATTGTATGGGTCCAGCGCCGTGATCACCTCGTAGTCTTTTTCCAGCTCATACCAGTCGTTGTTCTCAAAGTGATCGTAAGCTCCCACGCTCATGAAAGAGGCCATGACCGAGCGCAAGCCACCAAAGGCTCCCGCCAAACTGGTCTGGCCCATCTCACTCCAAATCTCGGATTCGATCTGAGGGTGGGCAATCTTACGTTCACGAAGATCTTCGGTAAATTTCTGCTCACGCGGCAGCCGCAGGTAGCCCGTGCCTGCCAAAACAGCGGCAATTACAATCAGATTTCGGATGGTCTTAAATCTCCTCATTCCCAAGTACCGTTAAAATTCCTTATCCGAAAAGACGAACCACGAGAGCACCACGTAGATCCCGATATAAAGTGCCGCAAATCCACCTAGCTGCGCCATGTCGGTATGCAAGACATCCTCCGCCCGGACCGCCCCATCGGCAATCGACTCGAAGAGCTTGAAGTCTGGAAAAATCAGCGAAACAAAGGTGCTTACAATCCGTTCCGCCAGGTTCGGATCCCCACCCGAAAAAGGGTCGGTAAACAGGCCTTCGCGCGCCACCGATTGGAATGATCCGATGATCCAAACCATCGCACTGGTCGCGATCGTAAAGATTGTCGAAGTCGAGAAAGTCGAAATCAAGAGCGCCACCGCCGCAATCACCGACGCTTTCAGAAAGTGAGCCAGCACTCCGTATTGTAAAATCAAGGTCGGTCCGTGCGCCGCAATCTCCGCCCGCCCCGCAGCCAAATCCTCCTCCGGATATCCAATCTTTTTCATGTATTGGGTGGCTTCCGCCAACTTCTCTTCTGTTCGAAAATGGAGGGTCGCCACCAACAGCACATCCATCACCACCATGGCAATAAAGATCACCGCCATCACCCCGAGAAGTTTACCCACCAAATAATCGAGCCGGGGCACGGGCTTGCAGAGAATCGTGTAAAGCGTTCGATCCTCGATATCACCCGGGATGAGCAGCGCCGTCGCCACGATTCCAAACATCGAACTGAAAACCATCATCGTTCCCAGGCAGATGTTCTTGTGCATTCTCAACTCCTGCTCGGGCTGAAGCGTCTCCGCACCTTGATACCAAATTAGATCAAAAAATTGGATTCCCACGAACAGCAACGCAATTGGGGCCAGAAAATAAAACACCTTCATCCGCACCAACTGGGTCACGGTGCTTTGCGCGATGATCAAAATCCGGCGTAGGGAAAATAGAGAAGTGGAGGCTCGTTGGCTCATAATATTTTAAAGTGGTTCGATACTCCCGGTGATTACTTGCCTACGGCCTTCTCTTTCGCATCCGACATTGTTTCGCGAAGGAACAAATCTTCCAGAGTGGTCCGGGCATTGCCCTCCGAAACCACTTCGGCCCGATGAGTGACATCAACCAGGGAGCGGATCTGCTCCAACAAACCCTCGCTGGCATTTTCCAAAATCAGCTCGGTGCGATTCTCCACCGAAATCAGTTCGTCCAGACGCCCTTCATTCACCAGAACTCCTTGGTGGATAATTCCCACCCGATCACACACCTGCTGGACCTGCTCCAGCAAATGCGAACACAGGAAAACGGTAATCCCCCGCTTCTTGAGTTCCAAAATGAGGTCGCGAATTTCTCGCGAACCCGTCGGGTCCACACCAGCCGTGGGTTCGTCCAGAACCAATAAACGCGGATCTTGCACCATCGCCTGGGCCAGCCCGATTCGCTGCAACATTCCTTTGGAAAACCCCTTCAAACGCCGGTCTCGCGCATCTTGAAGCCCAACCAGCTCCAGTAACTCACCAATGCGCTCTTTCAGCTTGCGTCCGCGCATTCCACAGAGTTTCCCATAAAAACGCACTGTCTCCGCTGCGGTGAGATGCTTGTAAAAATAAGGATTCTCCGGGAGAAAACCAACCTCATTACGCGAGTCCACCTTCAGGGAATTCCGGCCAAAAATCGAAGTCGATCCAGAAGTCGGGGCCACCAGCCCCAAGACCGCCTTCATCGTCGTCGATTTTCCCGAGCCGTTCGGACCAATCAGACCATAAACCTCACCGGGAGCGATCTGAAGTGAGACGTTCTTCACGGCCCTCACCTTTTTCCCCTGAAAAGCCCCCTTGAAGTCTTTCACCAGATTCTTGACCTCTACCGCTGGAACATCGCTCATCGTCCTTGAATTCTACTTCATCCGACGAACGCGTGCAAGTAAGCGGATGGATTGGTGAAACAAAAGTTGCGTATTGCAGACAAGACAGATCACCCGCTACGCTTCCCATCGGTATGAAAAAAACACTCCTCACCCTGATCGGAGCGGCCATCGCACTCATCCTGCCCAGCTGCCTCGAATATGAAACCAAGATTACGCTCAATAAAGACGGCAGCGGAACAATCACCGAAGAAATGGTCCTTGGCGCCCGAGCAGTCGGTATGATGGAAATGGCCGCTGCCCAAGGTGGCAACCAAGCCAATCCCTTTGCCGACATGAAGGACGAAGCCAAAATCAAGGAAAAGGCCGCAGGATACGGCGAAGGCGTCACCTACTTTAAGTCCGAGGACATCAAACGCGATGACGGCAGCAAGGGCGTTCGCGTGATTTATAAGTTCACCGACATCAACAAGGTCAAAATGAGCCCGGCCGGCGCGATTGGCGATCTCGGCAACATGAAGCCAGGGCCCAAAGACCCACAACCCAAAGCTGACGGCGAAGAAGCCTCCTTCAAATACGCCGACGGCCTCCTCACCATCGGCCTGCCCCAGCCCGAAGCCGGTGAAGAAGACCCCGAAGCAGAGCCTCCTGCTGCAAATCCCAACGATCCAAACGCAGCCATGATGGCCGGAATGATGCAGGGTATGAAAATGTCCGTGAAACTCGTCATCGCCGACGGCATCGCCGAGACCAACGCCACTTTCAAAGATGGCAACACCATCACCATGGTCGAAATGAACATTGACGAAATCATGAAAAACCCCGGCGGTGTGGCAGCCGTGATGGGAGCCGGCAAGGATCCCGAAGCAAGCGCCAAAGCCATGCAAAAGCTGAAGGGCGTCAAAATGGAGACCAAAGAAGAGGTCACCGTTAAGATTAAGTAAGAATCCTCTTTCCAATTTCAGAGCCCGCCCGGTTTCATCCGGCGCGGGCTTTTTTGTTTTCCCATCCCAACCCGCCCCGTCAACATCCACGCCATGAAAAACTATCTCATCGAGCAACTCGACGAAGTCCCCGGCACCCCCTGTCCCTGCGGCACCTCCCGACGCGCCTTCTGCGTTCCCGAAAACCCTGTCGCCAGCATCCACATGGTCGATATCTCAAAGGAGGCTCGCACTCACTACCACAAGAAGATGACCGAGATCTATCTCATTCTCGAAGGCGAAGGCCACATCGAACTTGATGACGAAGTCTTCCCCGTCAAACCCATGACCAGCATCCTCATCAAACCCGGTTGCCGGCACCGCGCCATCGGCGAAATGAAAATCATCAACATCCCCGTCCCCACCTTCGATCCCTCCGACGAATACTTCGACGACGAACCCAACCACTAAAGCACCGCCGCCTCCCGCGCCTCCGCCAACAATGGCAAAGCCCCGTGCTTCGTGCACCACCCTTCGATGTAGTCATTGTCCAATTTCTTCTGCATCTGAAGTACCGCCACAACATCATCGAAGTCCTTCGACCTCGCAGCCCCCTTGGCCCACCGGAGCTTTTGCACAACCACGTCCTTGGGCGTCGGAAGCCAAACCTGCCCGAATCCCCGCCAGCGTGATCTCGCAAGCCTCATCAAACAACTCCGCACCCGCCAAAAACCGCTCCGTCGGTGTCATCCGCTTCACCTGCTCCAGCTTACGCAAATCGCAAGCTCTCGCCTCCGTTTTTATCTGCTCGCTAGTCGTTTCCACAGCGCGAGCCTAGCTGCGGAGTTCTCGCGATTCGAGCAAGCACCTCTGCTACCGACACCTCAGATTCATCTCAGGCACCTCGATTACATCTCTCGGATAAACTTTCACCGGCTTTCGAGCACGATCAGTCAAATCAAACTGATAGCGCTTCCCATTTCGATAAAGCCTTACTCTCTTCAGCGCGGCAAAGGGCGTGGCACCTCCCGCCGCCTTAACTGCACTCGCAAGTGTCAGCCCTTTCTTCCAGGGTTTTTGCCCAGGCTTCCTCACCTGCCCCCCCAACCGTAAATCCGATAAACTTCACATCGCCCCCGTTATCTGCAAAAATTTGAAAAACCGCAGCATCGAAAATACCCGCCTTTTTATAGGCATCCGAAAGTTCTTTCGCCAACTCCGCCTTCGTTTTCCCCTGCGCCTTGATCTTTCCGATTTTCCACATCGTCAGCATCCCCTTGGGGTCGACCGAGTAGGTCGCATTCAGTCTCGCCTGATCGATTTTCGCCACCCCCGTGATACGAATTGCCAGCGACTGCCCCGCTCTAATTGCGCTTTGTCGCTTCACCTCAATCACATCCCGGGCATAGATTATAATCTCTTGGTGTGTTTCATTTCTAAAATCATAAACATAGCTCCTCTCGTTTCGAATCAAAGTCACCCGACTCACAACCGCGTCATCCTTAAATCCACCGGCCGCCTCAATCGCCCCCGCCAAAGTCACGCCCTTCTCCCACTTCACCTTCCCCGGTTTGGCCACACTTCCCTTGACCTCGTATTCTTGAACTTCCTGACCAACGGCCACCTGAAACACCAAGCTTAACATCAAAAGGATTCGCATCATACCCCCTCTGACCCCAACACCCACCTCAACGTTCAAAATAATGCGCAATCTGGGCGAATGCCACCTCTGCATTCTCCCGGCCAAATAATGTCAACTTCTTCGCACTCGACCTAATCAACAACTTCGGATCGCAAGCCTCTTCAATCTCGCACCTCACCGCTCCCAATTCCGCAATCGAAACCAAAAAGCTCTTTCCTCTTCCCAACAAATCCTCCGGAAGCTCCCCGGCAATCTCACAATCAACCGCCGCCAACTTCGCATCGATTTTCGACCGCAGCCATTTCGCAATTTTATTCCCCAACCAATTGGGCACAACCTCCGGCCCCATCCACCCACGCCCCAGATGAATCACATAAAGCCCCTCCTCCCGTAAATAGAGCCGGTAAGCCTGCACCCACGAGACCAAACCCGCCGGACGATGCACCCGGGCAACCTCCAAAGTAGGTGATACCGATTCACTTTACATCATTCATCCTACGTATCAGGACTCCTAAAAATTCGCCGGTTTCGTCACAGAAGAGTCGAAACCGCGAAATTCGTTTTTGAATTTTGCGATCCTTGATTAGATTGCCCGAAGCATGAAAGAACAGCTTCTCAACGATCCCGTTTTCGGCATGGCTGCCGGCCAATTCGACCGGGTGGCCGATTTTCTCAATCTCGACAAATCGGTCCGGGAACGTTGCAAGTGGCCCAAACGAATCCTCACCTTCAGTCTCCCCGTCCACATGGACGATGGCCGCACCGAGGTTTTCTTCGGCTACCGCGTTCAGCACCACCTTTCCCGCGGCCCCGTTAAAGGAGGTCTCCGGTTTCACCCCAAGGTCAACGTTGGTGAAGTCGCTGCCCTCGCCATGTGGATGAACTGGAAATGCTCCCTCATGGGACTGCCCTATGGCGGTGGCAAAGGCGGTATCACGTGCGATCCACGCAAGCTCAGCATGACCGAGCAGGAACGTCTCACCCGCCGCTTCGCCCAGGAAATCACGCCTTTCATCGGGCCGGAAATCGATGTCATGGCGCCCGACGTTGGAACCAACGCCCAGCACATGGCCTGGATTCTCGACACCTACTCCACTCACGCCGGACGTTTCGTACCTGAAATCATCACCGGTAAACCGGTTGAACTTCAGGGCAGTGAGGGTCGCACCCAGGCCACCGGCCACGGCGTCGCGTTCCTCGCCACCCGCGCCCTCAATAAACTCGGTCTGCCTGTTCAGGGAGCCACTGCCATCGTGCAAGGATACGGAAATGTTGGCTCCTATGCCGTCGAAACCATGAATGCTTACGGCATGAAAGTACGAGGAGTATCCGACATCTCCGGCGCCATCTGGAATGACAATGGGCTCGACTCAGACAAGCTCCGCGAACACGTCGAGCAAACCGGCGGCGTCGCCGGCTTCGAAGGAGCCGAATCGATCGATCCGGACGAAATGCTCCTCCGCGAATGCGACGTCCTCGTTCCCGCCGCCCTTGAGCGGGTCATCACCGAAGAGAGTGCCCCGAAGCTCAAATGTAAAATCCTCGCGGAAGCCGCCAACGGTCCCACGACCCAACCAGCCGACGCCATCATCGAGGAGCGAGCTGATATTTTCCTCATCCCCGACATCCTCTGCAACGCGGGTGGAGTCACCGTGAGTTACTTTGAATGGGTCCAAAACCTCCAACGCTTCCACTGGACCAAAACAGAAGTCCTCACCAAACTGGAGACCAAGCTCAACGAGGCCTTTGAAAATCTTCTCGGCTTTTGTGACCGCCATAAATGCGGCACCCGTCTGGGAGCTCTCGCCACCGGAGTTGATAATGTCGCCCGCGTCAAAAAGACCCGCGGCCTCTTTCCCTGAATCGATTGCACCAATTTACAGAGTTTCCCCACAACCACTCGAACGAAAATTTAAATCCGGATCAAATAAATCTGAATAATATTGAATCCGCTACCGTCAGAGACGTGTCGACAAATCCCAAGCCTTATTTATACTGCTAGCACCATGAAAACGGTTATTTTCCTCCTCCTCTTCCTCGCTTTCCCCGCCTTGGCCCTCCCTGATAAGCCCGAGAAGGGCGTGGTCTACGTAGAAGAGTTCGCCCCCAAGGGCATCAAGCTCAAGGTCGAAAAGCCCGGTTGGGTTTACTCCACCAATCAGGGCGGCCGCAAGCGTGGCTCTCTGAAAGTCGGCATCGATGTCGAGCTCGTCTCCTTCACCGAGAAAGCCTACTTCGTTCGCGGCAAGCGTGACAATGGCATCGGCGTCTCCGGATGGGTCACTCCCGTGGCCTTCTCTTCAAAGGATCCCAAGTTTGTTGAAAAACTGAAGCAGGTTCATACCCGCCAACTTGTTGTGCGGGATCTCATTGAGAAGAAAGAAATCGCAATTGGAATGACTCCCGAGGAAGTCAGCCAAGTTCACACGCGCCCGACCAAAACCAAGGTCAAGCGCACCGCTAAAGGGCAAACCACGGTTTGGGAGTTCATCGAATATGACACTGTCAGCCACTTCAATACCGTCCGCGATCCCTACACCGGCCAAATTTTCCGCCAGTTGACTCACACCACGAACGAGGAGAAATCCAAGATCGTAGTTGAATTCGAAAATGGCTACGCAAGCTCGATCGAAATCAGCGAAAACAATGGCCCTCGAAACCCAACCATCGTGGGTGCCCCGGTCGTCTTTGCCTGGTGACCCCTAACTTATGTCACTTGCCGAATAATTAGCGTGACTTATATCCTTGTTCAACCGAGTCTCCACCACCATGGCTGGAGATTTTGTTGATTTAAAGCAATTGCGTTACTTTGCGGAAACGGTTGAAACCGGGACCATGAGTGCCGCAGCGAAGCGCTGCAAGGTCAGCCAGCCTGCCATGAGCCTGGCGATCAACGAACTTGAAAAGAGACTCGGCGAACAACTCCTCATGCGGAGGCGACGCGGCGTTGTTCCCACTGATGCAGGGCGTATTCTTCTCCATCATGCCGAGAAATTATTCGCGGAAGAAGCCAAGCTAAGGGAGCAATTCGATGACCGTAGCGAGTTGCGTTCCGGAAAAGTTTCCTTCGGCCTCATCCCCACCCTAGCCCCCTATCTCCTCCCTCTGCTACTCGGAGAATTTCGAGGACGTCATCCCGGCATCGAAATTGAAGTTGGCGAAAACCGCACCCCCGATCTCATCCGCCGCATTGCCGATGGCGAAATCGAATTCGCCATTCTCAGCGACGTCACTACGGAAGACCAAAGACGCTTCGGCCTTCAAACCAAGTTGCTCTTTGAAGAGCCTCTCCTCCTCGCCCTGCCGGTTCGCCACGAATGGGCCCACCGGGAAAAAGACCCGCAACCCTCGGAACTCCAGGCGCGGGATCTCATTCAACTTTCCGATGGCCACTGCCTGCGGGACCAGACCTTAAAAGCCTGTCAGCTCAATCAGTCCGAACAAGGCCTCCAGTGCGACCAACTTGAGACCGCACTCGCAATGGTCTCCGCAAACCTCGGGATGGCCGTCATTCCCAAACTCGCCATTCGCAACAGCATGCCAGACAAGGTCGTCGTCCGGTCCTTCAAAAAACCGGTGCCGACGAGAAAGATCTACCTTCTGAAAAAGAAAGGAGCCAAGCTTTCCAAACCGGCAGACCAACTCGCGGGCATCCTCGTCTCGGATGCCTGGAAAGGCTGATTTTCATTCGGCTTTTGCCATGACTATGGCGAATCATTCCGAACGGGTATGATTCTTCATTCCGATGCGGCGCCTGACTCAGGGCTGTAGCCACGCTTTCACTGCCCTTCCGGAGCCGCTTCACCAACAGCGGGAAGATTGGCAAAATTCAACATTCGCGACTCCATGAATTCGTAAAATGGATTCCAGCGCTGGCGCAACATGTCAGCCGCTGGAAGTTGCACCGTCCCGATTTCACCATAGAAAGCCAGATTCCCAAGAGTCATGGACTCACCATTCTCACCTCCCTGTCCATAAAGTGGGTCATGAGCCGGAAAAGGCAGAGCAATGTGAGACAGCCAATAAACGTTTTCCGGCCATTGAACATTCAGAGGAGTGCGAGCCAATTGGTCACTATTTACCGCAAGACTACGCACCTCCAGGTCTCGAGTTTCCCTGCCTTCTTCCGTCCGATTGGCCACCACACTCAGAGTGAATTCCTTGTCAGCGGACAGTAGTCTTTCCAACTCATCCTTAGGATCATGGGCTAGCACCTGCTGCACGGTCGCAAGGCGATTGATGTCGAACAAGACCAGTTCATGCCCTCCATCCGGCAACTTGGCAAACAAGCGGGAGATTAAAGCCTCCACGGAAACCGTGCTGTCCACTGCAGATTGAAATGCCAACACGGATGGGAATTCATCAAGTGCATTTGCTTCTGCCAGTCTTTCCATCTTCTCTCCGATTTCCAGGGTGATACGATAAGCCTGATCACCGGTATTCACCGCAAACGATCGATACTTAAAGGGATCATACTCCAACCCAATGGAATTCCACGCGAGCTTCTCCTGACCAAACCAACGACCAATCCGTCCCTGCCACACTGCCAGTGCCGCTGCCGGACTGACCCCAATTGCCGGCGACAACAAGATCAAACCATCCGCCCGTGGCAGCGAAGAATCCTCCAAAGAATCCAGCGCATACATCACGGAAAGCGCTCCCCCATTTGAATAGCCAAGCAAGTAGATGGGAGCATCACCCACCTTGGATTTAAGATGCTTCATGGCCAGGATCACCGCCGCAGACATGTCCTGCCACTTCGCTCTAATCAATCCGGTAGGCACGGTACCATGCCCGGGGATGCGCAAAGCCAAAACCGTTGAGCCCGCCTGGTGAAACCTATCCGCCAAATGACGGACACTATAAGGCGAGTCAGACATTCCGTGTAACATCAGCACCCCTGCCTTGGGCACATCAGACTCCAGCACAAAGCTGCGATTCCAATCCCTCTCCCAATTAAGCGGATCCATCAAGCTTCCCCGCTGGTAACGCAGGATGGAATCCTCAACCGGCTCGCCCGTCTTCGCATAAACCTCTTCATCCAGCTGTTTGAACAAGCGGTCTTCCAACTCGAGATAACCCTAAAAATCGGTCACCTCGCTCTCTTGCTGATACTCTTCATCAAGGTGGACTTCGTGCCACAATTCCAGATCCTCGCGTCGATCGAGAACGACAATATAAATCAACAAAAGCACCACTACCGCACCCAACAATCCATAACCAATCGCCCGGCGCACCAGCCTGACGCCAGATCGCAAGTGTCTTCTCAGATGCACTCTCTGATGGTTCGAAATACCCACGCCCAGATCCTCCGACGGTTCTCGAAAAAGGAAACAAAAGAGTCCCTAAATTTGATGCCGATCCAAATCACCAAGGTCGACCTCTGATCAACAGGTTCGATGATCTCATCCTGTAAAACACCGCCCACGTCTTCGATCATCTTGCGAGAAGCGGTGTTTTCCTTGCTACAGGTCGTATAGGCCTCCTCTTTGCTCAAAGACCTCAAATGCTCGCGACCAGCCTTAGCAGTTCAACTTCTGAAACGGAAAGTTTCGACCCACAAAAGAGAAGGCCCCCAAGCAATGAAGACCTTCTCTATTTGAAATTGAGGTGCGAATTCCTACTGCCCGGGATTCGTGATTCTTCCCATGAAGAGAACCGCTCCGCTCTCAACATCACGGATGAGGTAAACGAACGGGCGGTCTGCATTAAAGACAGGGGTAAAAGGAACCTCCGGTTTCAGTGCTGATCGCTCATCCAAAGACATTCCGGTCGCGGCAGCGGCCTCGGTTCCCTTTTCGTTCACCTCAATGAAGGCCTGGTGAACCGCGGCTCCCACGTAAAACTCTTCAGATTTGCTGATCCCGGTGAAATTGGCCTGCCCCACATTAAAAGCAGTCGGCATTCCCATTGAAGACAGAGTTTCTTTTAAGTCATAACTCGCCGCCATCTTAAACTTCGGCAACCGAATCGTCGTTTCCCGCTGGCGGAGACTCTTGGTCCATGTAGAAACATTTGAACCACTGAGTATTTTCTCAAGAGCCGGCAGTCCCTTCGGATCATTGGGCGCAAGCACGACCATCGACACCCTGCCTCCTTGATAAGGCATTTCCACCATCGCAAACCCCTCATCACCCGGGTAGACAGGCGGGCGCGCACCCTCAACGGGAACCTTCAAAGGAGTCTCAAACAAAGTTCCATCTCCATTGAAAGCTGCGTATCGGGCTAACTCGTCGTGGCTTTTCATCATCCAAAGCTTACTATCACGCCGAGGGCCGCAGCAAAGCTCCTCGCGCCTTCTGGCGCCTCTCCGCGACCAGAAACTGATCGCCGCGCCACCAGTGACCCAAAACCGGATCTCAACCTGAGAAACACTCGCGGCAATCCGTCATCAACCGGGCTGGGGAGTTGTTGAAGTGAGAGGCGAGAAAGGACTTATCAGTAAAAGGTGAGGTGGCGCCCTTACGAAAAAGCGCCCGACCTTTTCAGGGCGGGCGCTTGGTGATTTTTGAAGTCAGCCTGACCTAGCCGAAGGTTACAACTTCCTCCTCTGAAGGAGGAACTTCGTCGTCGCCCGGAGGCGTTCCTTTGGGAGCAGGAGCAGAGTCGCCACCGCCGGCTCCTTCGCGGAGAGCGGCTTTGCGGGACATCTTCACGCGGCCTTTGTCATCGATACCGATGCACTTGGCGGTGATGACGTCACCCTTCTTGCAGACGTCCTCTACCTGATTCACGCGACCTTCTTCAAGCTCGGAGATGTGAACGAGTCCGTCCTTGCCGGGAAGCACTTCCATGAAAGCACCGAAGGTGGTAACGTTCATGACTTTGCCGGTGTAGGTCTTTCCGATCTCCACCTCGGCGAACATCATGTCGATCATGTTCTTGGCAGCCTCGAGGCCTTCCTGCTTGGAAGCATAAATGTGAACGGTGCCATCGTCTTCGATGTTCAGCTCGGCACCAGACTCGGCCTGGATGGCCTTGATGTTCTTTCCGCCAGGTCCAATGAGCTCGCCAATGCGATCTTGTGGGATGGTGACGGTCTCGATGCGTGGAGCGTATGGGCTCAACTCACCAGGCTCGGTGATGGACTCAGCCATCTTGGCAAGGACGTCGCCGCGGCCTTCGAGGGCCAGGTCGATGCCTTCTTCAAGAATGGCAAGAGGGATACCGGGAAGCTTAAGGTCAAGCTGGTAACCGGTGACACCTTCGCTGGTGCCACAGAGTTTGAAGTCCATGTCACCGTAGAAATCCTCGGAACCAATAATGTCGAGAATGACAACGTGCTTGGTCATGTTGCCATCAGCATCCTGCTCGGTCACAAGACCAGTCGAGATACCAGCAACCGGGCGGATCATGGGGACACCGGCGTCAAGAAGAGCCATGGTGCCCGCACAAACGGTGGCCATCGAAGTGGAACCATTCGACTCCATCACCTCGGAAGAAATTCGCATGGAGTATGGGAAGTCTTCGGTGGAAGGAAGCATCGGTGCGATGGAGCGCTCAGCAAGAGCACCGTGACCAATTTCACGACGGTTCATGCCGCCGAAGCGACCAGTCTCACCAACCGAGAACGGTGGGAAGTTGTAGTGGAGGAAGAAGTTCTTGGAATCTTCACCACCGGCGTAGTTGTCGACGTAGAGTTTCTCGTCGGCAGGTGCGAGGGTGCAGATGCCGAGAGCCTGGGTCTCACCACGGGAGAAGATCGCAGAACCGTGCACGCGAGGCAGGGTGCCGATTTCTCCGTAAAGAGTGCGGAGGTCGCGAAGCTTGCGGCCGTCGGCGCGGACTCCCTTTTCCATGATGGAAACACGGAAGGCCTTCTTCTGAATGTATTCGAAGACCTGCTCGATTTCGAACTCGGTGGTCTCGGGGAATTTCTCCTTGATGGCAGCTTCCACTTCGTCGCGAAGAGCGCCGACTTTCTTGCCGCGCTCCACCTTGGAAGCAGCGTAGATGGCGTCCTCAATGCGGTCACCGGCGACGGCGTATCCGATCTCAAGAAGATCTTCCTTGGCCACGGTCACGGTGTATTCGCGCTTGGGCTTACCGCAAAGTTTCACGAGCTCTTCCTGGGCTTCGACGATCTGCGCAACGGCAGCTTGGGCGAAGTGAAGAGACTTTTTGAACTCAGCGTCAGGGATCTCATCAGCAGCACCCTCGATCATGATGACGTCGGTCTTGTTCCCCACGTATATGAGGTCGAGATCGGAATCTTCACGCTGTTCGAAAGTTGGGTTGATGACGAATTCTCCGTCGATGCGGCCCACGCGGACGGCACCAATGGGGCCGGCGAAGGGAATGTCGGAAATTGCAAGTGCTGCCGAAGCTCCGTTCATTGCGAGAACGTCGGCATCGTTTTCCTGATCGGCACTCAGAAGGAGGGCGATGATCTGGGTGTCATAGAGATAACCCTTCGGGAAGAGCGGACGCAACGGGCGGTCCGTCATGCGGCAGGTCAGGATCTCTTTTTCGGTCGGACGACCTTCACGCTTGAAATATCCACCGGGGAAAGTTCCGGCAGCGGAGGCGCGCTCCTTGTATTCCACCGAGAGGGGGAACCAGGTCTGGCCCTCGCGGATTTTTGTTTGTGAAACAGCCGAAACCATAACGATGGTCTCTCCCATCTGCACGGTGACTGCTCCGTCGGCCAACTTGGCCAATTTTCCGGTCTCGATGACCAGAGGACTCGGCCCAACATTGGCCGTTACATTTTGTATACTCATTGTCTTTGTATTTTGGAATCGCGTCGGGACCCTCCCGGGCGATTTTTGTGTTTGAAAACGAAGTGGCTTTCCCGGTCTTAATTTTGGGTGGGAAACCCGCTCCGCTTGAAGGCGCCGCTATCAAATTGCGGCAGCTCTCATAAAGCAAAAGGGCCACAGTGAAGATCACCGTGGCCTTTTGCAGATTGGTTTTACTTACGCAGATCGAGTGCCTTCAACACTGACTGGTAACGTTCCTCCGACTTGCTCTTGAGGTAATCAAGGAGCTTGCGGCGGCGCGCCACGAGGCGAAGAAGTCCGCGACGTGAGGCAAAATCTTTGGTGTGGTCCTTCATGTGCTCGGTCAAGTGCTTGATCCGCTGGGTCATGAGGGCAATCTGGAAGTCAGCGCTCCCGGTGTCATTGTCACTTTGCTTGAAGTCAGCAAGGTTGATTCCGTAGTCGTTTGTCATTTTAGTGGTAATCGGGATCCGTCGAGCCGCTTCACTGCAGCCAAACCGTCCTTCGACGGACGTGGGATAGGCGAAGATTGGGAACAACTCAACCTTTTTTGGAGAAATTTAGCTGAGTTCATTCCACCAGCCAGTCATGCTCATCATTGCTTGTCCAAATACGAGTCTCTCGTAATCCCATTACGACGCGTCAAATCTGACGAGAATTCCACCAAAATTGGACCTCTTGGCTGATCCGGGTTTCTGCAAACCCAGGTTTTTATTAAGCTAAGCAAAAGGCCTGAAAAGATCATGGGAAACTCAGTTGCGGCCCGGATCCCAATAATTCTCGATAGGCCGAACCGCTATCGGTTGCTCTGCTAAATGAATCAATTCCGTTCACTGACAGCTAGGAAGTATGGACAAAATCATTTTCGGGTCCAAACGCTGATGGCAGCAAGAAAAACGAAGCCCGTGAAGGTGTCGCCTCGT
>CBFHQJ010000074.1:0-24304 GCA_965657795.1 Akkermansiaceae bacterium | reverse complement strand
ACTTGAAGCAGCGGTGAAGATTGAATCATGACTGACCAAATTCTTATCGAAGCTGCAATGGAGGCTCAGTCCCGCTGCTATTGTCCTTATTCCTCATTTCCGGTAAGTGCAGCATTACTTGCAGACTCAGGTCAAATTTATACCGGGGTGAATGTGGAGAATGCATCCTATGGACTAACGATTTGTGCCGAGCGGGTTGCGATCGGCTCCGCTATAGCAGCCGGTGAGCGGAAGTTCGAAAAACTCGTGGTGGTGGTGAAAGGTGGAGGGAGTCCATGTGGAGCATGTCGTCAGGTTCTCAATGAGTTTTCTCCCGAACTGCCAATCATCATGGTTGATGAGCTTGGCAATATCGCTTCTCGAATCACCTTGTCGGAACTTTTACCCCGGGCATTTGGACCAGAGTCGCTTTAACGGGGGCGCCCTTAGTGGGCCCGAAGCCTTTGGAGAAATTCGTCAGGCGAGATGTCGCCGCTTCCGTCGGCATCAAGGCGACTCCAAATGGCATCGAAAATGAAATCAGGAAGAGTGCTGACTCCGGGGATCGTTGTGTATTCTTCGGGTGAGATTAGATCGTCTTCACCGGCGATGGATGAGAATTTCTCAAGCCTGCGTTGTTCAATTTGTTCTCTCAGGGCAGCGCGGGCTACCGCTATTTCGTCTTTGGAGATCCGGCCATCTCGATTCAAATCAATGGAGGTCCGCTTTTCTTCACGTAACTTCGCCCGAAGATCCCGGATTGCCTGACGCTCTTCCTCGTCGATCACTCCATCGGAATTGGTATCAAAATGTTTCAGAAAATCTGGGAGTGAACCGTCTCCAAACACCTTCTCTTTCGCGAAAGCCGATGAGGCAATCAGTATAAGAAGAAGAAGAAGACGCATGACAAAGATGTTAGAAGGAAGAATAGAACTTTTCAGGAATAAATCGAGCCTCAGGTTTGATTAAAACAAAACTGTTCATTGGAGCAGTGAAATACAAACCCTGAAAAATTGCATGTTTTGAGGTGCGAATGAAACAGTAATGACCTCTCCCGTTCCTGCCGATCCAGGAACTGGTGTCCAATTTTCAAGATCATGGCTGGTTTCAACCTGGTAGAATCGACCGGTCAGCGACATGAAGCTGACTTGGACTAATTCTTGCTCCAGCGATACCGCAGGTCGGAAACTGGAAGAACTCGAAAGGGGATCTGTCCCCGCGAGAAAGGATTCGAAGTAGTCGTCCTGCCTGTCTTGGTCGGTGTCTGCCAAGGCGGGGCTTGTCCCGATTTCAATCTCCTCTTGGTCCGGGATTCGATCCCCATCTTGATCCCTTAGTGGCGTAATGACGAGATTGTCGATGGCAATTCCCTGGGGTTGGGGGCTGGCTCCAAAACTCTGGCCAAGGTTGATCTCTCCCGGAGTGTGATTTCCTGGCTGAATTCCCCATGTGAAATCCTCGGCAAGCCCACCGGGTCCGGTTCGAGCGATACTTCGCTGACCAACCGGGGTGCCCGGGCCCTGTGTGACTCCAACCGATGTGGATGTCATACCTGCTGTGATCCCATCAACAGCAGTGAAGGTTCCTTCGTAGCTCAAAAATTCTCGAACAACACCATCGATTTCAAGGGCGATCCCGTCCGGGGCCCCATTCTGAATGCCTGAAATTTCCCTGAAGAAAAAGGCGGGTGATCCGGGTGTGTTTGACGGACCCGGGGTGAATTGATCGAGCGAGATGCTTGAACCATATCTCCGGCCATTGCTGCCATTGTAAAGATGGACGGAGACGGAGGAGATGTCCCCGGCGAATGCCTGGCCTACGAAAATTTCGATGAATTCACCAACGTCAGCTCCACCATTGTCATAGTGGAATTCATTAATGAAAACATCCGAGCTCTCGGAACCGGCCAAGGCTCCGGGGATGATTTCGGCCAACAATTCGAATTCATCGCCATCGGCGAGATTCAGGTCCCGAACATAAGCTGATCGCACTTGCGTTTCCGGTGGGGAAAGCTGGCCGGATTGTCCGGTCGTGACCGATTGAAAATTGAGATCTGGAATTGCGATGGGTGTGCCACCTTTGACAATCGAGACCTTTAGTCTGTCATCGGAACCGTTTGCAAACCGTCGCCAGTGTTGGGCGTCAAATTCAATTTTGAGAGCTGGAATGAGCTGGCCTGAGCCATTCAGAAAGCTTGTCTGAAAAGAAGCTTCAGAAGCTGTCAGAATACCCAAAGCCCCTTGGTAGGATCTCGCTCCGTTGAGAGACGAGCCTCCGTCGTCATTTCCAATCCACGTGAGATCTTCATCCGACCAGGCTGCCAGAGACTGATCTCCTTCAAACCCGTTGAAATCCTCAAGAATCGACGTGGTCGCATCGGCAAAAGTGTAAATGATTGGATCAGAATCCCGAATTGTAACACCTGCGACATTTCCGATGAATCCGGACGCAGTCGCGGTAATCTCGATCAATTGGTCTCCGTCGCTGATCTTATCCGACTTTGGCTGAAGGCTTGTTGAGGCCACGGTGCCGTTGTTAGGAATCGTAAGAACCGTATCTACAATCGTAGCCTCGGAGGAATCGCTTGATTGCAAGACGACCTGAATCGGTCCCTGTGCCGGCTCGGGAAGAGTCACTGTAACCAGAGTGGAGGGGGAGTTTTCATTGAGAATCTCCTGGGCGACACCGACTTCCAGCTGAAGCCCGCCATCCAATTCGAAGTCTCCAAATACCGGATAGTGATCCGACGCCGCTAAACTGGTTCCAGACGCGAGAGGTGCTCCTTCCTTCGGGAGGCCGGGGATTGCGCTATCGAGCACGCTGTTATAAATCTCGGTGCGAGGCATTCGGCGGGCGACGGAGTTTGAGATAAGAAGGTAATCGAGAATGGTGTCAGATCCGCGGAAGGTATCTGTGGTGACTCCATCCTGCTGACGGTAGCCGGGATTCACGAGGCCAAGGCCGGTAAAGTAGTCGACCGGATCGACGAAGTAGTTGACGTCAAAGTTGATGTCGGACCCAAGTCTGTAACTTTGAGGCAATCCTGGAGGGAGGCTGCTGAAGACGAGGTCGTTTCCGAGAAGGTTAAAATCACCCATCACAAAGACGTTGTCGTTCTCATGAAGTCCCTTTTCTTCGAGGTATTTGCGAATTCGCAACATTTCGACCGCACGGCGAAACGGGTCATCGGGATCGAAACAGCACTTCAGGTGGGCGGTGATGATCGTGGGATCGTTATCGGTTCCTGGAACATTTACGACTACGGCAGCAGCAGCACGGGTCACATCATTGGCTCCGGGTGGTGAAATGATGCTCTCGCTTGAGTCTGGGACGAGAGGGAATTTAGATAAAATGATGACCCTGCTACCGGTATCAAGAGCAGTCACAGGAGCGAAACCAAAGGGGTATCCCAGATTGGCGGCGATTTCGGTGATCGGGCCGTTGAAGTCATTTCCAGTAATCTCCTGAAGAGCCAAGACATCGGGATCGATGCGCGCGATGACAGCCTCGAATTCCGCCCTGCCTTCGTCGCCTACATTTCCAATTCCGGTGAGAACATTGTATGTCGCAATCCTGATTTCAACGGCCTGGATTGCCGTCACAACCATCCCAAAGAAAAGAAGAGTGAAAATCGTTCGGTTGGACATTAGATAAAACTGTTACGATCGGTGGAATTTATGCTGAAGGTAGCACTGAAATCGAATTTCCGGATAGAAGACTCATCAATCCTGATGTGAGGATTAGTCGGTAGAATCAGCCGGGAAGCGGAAGAAGTCGTTGACGACTTCTTCGGTCATGGCGGCGAGGTGCTCAAATGGCAAATTTCTATGCTTCGCGATTGCCTCAGCGGTGAATCTTGTGAAGGCGGGTTCGCATCGCTTTCCACGATGAGGAGTCGGAGAAAGGTAGGGTGAATCAGTTTCCACCATGAAAGATCCGTCCGGGACCGCTTTAACCGTTTCGACAACCGCGTGGGCGTTCTTAAAGGTGGCGATTCCGGTGAACGAGACGAGACCGCCAGCCTCGATCACTCTCTCTGCAAGCTCCGGCGGTCCGGGAAAACAGTGGAAAACAGCCCGCACCTCGTTTGAGTAGTCCGCATAGATCTCAAGCGCGTCATCAAAACTGCCGCTTCCTTTTCGGTCTCTGGTATGAATGACGATGTTGAGCCCCGCCGATTTTGCCAATTCAAAATGCCGCCTCAAGAAATCCCGCTGTCTTGCATGGTAATCTTCTTCGGTCCAGCCTTCCGGGGCGGGGTGAAAATAGTCCAATCCGGTCTCGCCAATGGCGGCCACCTTGGAGTTTTCAAGGTGGTAAGTGAGAAGAGTTTCGAAGTCCTCCCGCGTCGTGTGAACGTCGCAAGGATGGATACCAATGCAGGCCGAGACTTCAGAGTAAGTCTCGGCAATATTGAGGTTGGTTTGAATGTCGGATTCTTCTGTGGAAAGCGTGATCATCCGATGGACACCAGCCTCCGTCGCCCGGGCGACGATTTCGGGGATCTCTTCCGTCGAAAATTTATGAGAGCCCAGATGGCAATGAGAGTCGGTGATGGGCGATTTCACTGACTAGGCTTCAAAGATGTGAGGCTTGTGCATCTTCAAGTCCTCGCCGCACATTGTGCAGTGTTGGGAGGATGAGTTGCAGTTGGCGCCGCAGGAAGGACAGGGAAAGACCTGCTTGCCGATCTTGCCGTCTGCTTTGCCGTCGCGCGTATCGATATCGGCGAGCTTGGCCCGGAGTAGATCCTCGGTGAGGTCGGAATGGTCGCGAAGGAGTTCCCACATTGACTGACAAAGGAGGGTGAGGTGATCCAGTTGCCGCTGCAAGGACTCGGTTTTCCTCTCCGCGTTGCGCGCTTTGCTATTAGCTTGATCCACTTCTGCCTGTGCGGCGTGGATTTGTCCTTGTTGGCGAATATCCCAAAGGTCCATGGTTTACGATTGGAGATAGGTTTTCTCTTTGTAGAAGTAGGCGAAGGGGACGAAGACAAATGCGGTGATCAACATCAACATAGTGAAGAAGCGGAAGTACGAAGCTCCCTCAAGTTCAGTTCCACCGCCAATGGAAGATTCTACCTTGAAGAAAAAAGGCTGCGTGGTCTTGCTCTCCTTTTCCTCGACCTTTAGCTCGGCCTTGCGCTTGTCGAGCCATGCTGTTTCGGGGTGAAGTGCATCAGTCCACGACTTTTCCTCTTTCTCTTCCGGCGGCGGCAGGGTGAGGGTCATGTTTAGATCCCACTTGGTCTTCGCTTTCTTATCGGGTCCATCTGAGGAAATTCTTGCGGTTTGGGAATTGAGTTGGCTGTAACGGAATGAGTTCCCCCAAGGGTCTTTGGGGAGTTCGAGTGTGTCAGGGAACTCTCCTGATTTCTCGACCTGAGTGGAAAGTGAAGCAAGGATGGCTTGGAATCTCTCATTGAGTCCTTCGGTGCTGAAGTCATGGAGTGCGTGTTCCTTATCTTTCTCTGGTTCGGCGATTTCATCACCAGAATCCGGCTTTTCATCGAAGCCTTCTTTCAGTTCGGCTGTGCTCGCTTCCGGAATAATGACGGCTTTGTTGATTCCTGAAGTCAGGAAGTTGCCAGCCCATACTGAGAGAAGGAAGACGGCCATGATCATGGACTTCATGTTGCGGGGGGCCTGAGTGTAGGAAAATTCGAGGGCGACGATCGATACCATGACCTCGGCTGCGGTGAGCAAGGCATAAGCCAACAGTTGCCAAGCCACGGAAGGTTGTTCGCCAGCATCAATCCAACTTTGAACAAGGGTCACCAGCGCGAAGGAAGCTGCGGCGAGAAAGAGGCCGATGCCGATTTTTCGAAGCGGGGTGAGTTTGAAAAATTTATCGATGGCGGGGTAGACCAGCATCGTGAAGAGTGGAATGAAAGTAAGAATCAGAAGGGGGTTGATTGCCTGGATCTGCGATTCCAGCCAGTTGATGCCCATGAAGTTTCGGTCCATGTCCTGAGCCTGAAAAACCCATGAGGATCCAGTCTGGTCGAAAAGCGCCCAGAACATCGCAATAAAGATATAAAGGGGAATCAGTTTGCCGATGGCCGCGAGTCCTTCTTTGGAAAATATTTCGTCAAAGAATTTGGTTCCGCCGGGTGGCACGTGAATGAATTTGTGGCGACCTTTCCAGAAAAGGAAAGTTGCGATAGCCATTAGGACGCCGGGAATTCCGAATGCCCAGTGCGGTCCATACCACTTAAGGAGCCACGGAGTCATCAGAGTGGAAATGACTGAGCCAAGATTAATAGAAAAGTAGAACCAGTTGTAGATCTTGGTAAGGAGATGGGAGTTCCCTTTACCAAATTGATCGCCAACGTGGGCCGAGACACAGGGCTTGATCCCGCCTGAACCAATTGTGATCAGGAGAAGTCCCGCAAAAAGCCACCAACCGGAAACTCCGGTCACGCCCATAAAAGCGAGACAAGCGTGTCCCGCGCAATAGACGATGGAGAGAAGTATAATAGTGCGGTATTTTCCGAGGAAAACGTCGGCCAGGAGTGCCCCGAGAAGCGGAGTGAAATAGACCCATGCCACGAAGTCGTGGTAGTAGGCGGTAGCCTGGGTCTTGCTCATGGCTTCGCCACCCAGCCCGTCCATGAGCCAGAGGTATTGAGTCATGAAGATCACCAGGATGGTTCGCATCCCGTAAAACGAGAATCGCTCGGCAGCTTCGTTCGAGATGATGTAGGGGATACCACCGGGCATGCCGGTGCTCTCTGTCGGGGTGGAGCGATATTCTGAACTCAAGGGCGTAAAATGCGGTTGGTGGGCATTTCATGCTATCCGGCCCGTGGGTCAACCACGGAATTAGGCCAGCGGCAATGAATTCAGGAACCAAGCTCTTTTCGATCCCTGGATTTGATAAGATCACGAAAGGCCTCGTTTGCCGCTTTCTTGGGAATCTGAATTATAGGCTGATTGAGAGGATGGATGAAGTAATTAAAGTGTTCAGTCTCCACGGAGGCCAGATCCATTGACCTCCCTTCGAAAAGGACTTTGCGATTACGGACGACTTTGAAAGTCTTTCCTTCCTTTGTGATCTCCCAAACCTGTCGGTAGTGCCGGAATCCCAGGATCAGGTAGATGACGACCGAAAAGCCCAAGATTGAAGCCCATATTTTGTCTCCCCGGTGAAAATTTTGGTAGGCATTAGTCGACCAAATTAATGCCAGGCCAAGATGCATGGCCGTCGTCTACTTCTTGGTGACAATGGTCATCCTTCTACCACTCGATGGCGGCTGCGGCCCAAGTCAAGCCGGCTCCAAAGGCGACCATGACGATTTTGTCGCCGCGCTTCATTTTGCCTTCGCGGTGCGCTTCGTCCAGCGCGATGGCGATGGCGGCGGCCGAGGTGTTGCCGTATTTGTGAAGGTTGACGAAGACCCGATCATTTGGGACGGCCAGACGCGAGGCGATGGCATCAATGATCCTTAGATTTGCCTGATGCGGAATGACAACGGCAATATCATCGGGTTGCAAACCGGCCCGCTCGATGACGAGATTGGCGGAGTTCTTCATGCGGGTGACCGCGTGTTTGAAGACCTCTTTGCCAAGCATGGCGAGGGTTGCGAGCCCTTTGCCGGCGTTGTCGATGGTGATGGGGCAGGCCGAACCGCCACCGGGGATGTTGAGAAGATGGGTTTGCTTGCCATCAGTCCCGATGTCGGTGGCAAGAATACGTCCTTCACCTTCTTCCGAAGCGCGCAAAATGGCGGCTCCGGCTCCGTCACCAAAGAGAACACAGGTGGTGCGATCCTCCCAGTTCACGAAGGCGGAGAGTTTTTCAGCTCCGATGATGAGGGCATTTTCAAATGCGCCGGACTCGATCATCCGTTTGGCGATTTTCATCGCGTAGAGAAATCCTGAACAAGCAGCCGAGATATCAAAGGCCACTGCCTTGGTCGCTCCAAGTTGTTGCTGGACGTAGCAGGCCGTCGCTGGAGTAAGTGTATCCGGGGTAATAGTGGCAACGATGATTAGATCGAGTTCTTCCGCTGCCATGCCTGCCTGCTCAAGGGCCTTCTCGGCAGCCTTGGATCCAAGGTGGGAGGTGGATTCACCCTCGGCAGCAATCCGACGTTCCTTAATTCCGGTCCGGGTCACAATCCACTCGTCGGAAGTTTCGACAAATTTCGATAGATCATCGTTGGTCAGGATCTTTTCAGGGAGATAACTGCCTGTGCCTGCGATAGTGACGCCGTGAGTCATGGGCGGAGTGAAGGCGAGGAATGCTTGCGCGGCAAGCTTTGAAAAGGAGGTGTTTTAGATTTCTTAAGTCCCTTGCGGGCTTGGAAAAGCCGACTATGGTCGCCCATGACTGTTGAATGCACGGCACAGAGTTGCAAAGCACCGGATTGGATGGGATCCGTCCTCAAGCTTGCCGGGTTCTACAATATTCTCTTCGGGATTTGGGTGATTGGCTGGCCTGGTGCGTGGTTTGAAATTTCAGGGATGGAATTGCCCCGGTATCCTTTCCTTTGGCAATGCGTAGGGATGATTGTGGGTGTTTATGGCGTTGGCTATTTGGCAGCTGCGGCTGCGCCTTTGCGTCATTGGCCCATCGTTCTGGTGGGTTTTCTTGGAAAGGTTTTTGGGCCGATTGGCTTCGTATGGGCCGCTTCACAAGGTGAGCTGCCATGGCAGGCTGGTTGGATGATCTTTTTCAACGACCTGATCTGGCTCGCGCCCTTTGCGATGATTTTGTGGGCAGCAGCCCGTCTCATGGTGGGCCGGCCGGCCGTTGGTGAACCGATGCCGCTTAGTCGCGCGGTGAATTCGTTTCGCCTCACGTCGGGGGAAACTCTTTTAGAGGCCTCGCAGAAAGATCAACTGGCGATCGTTTTCCTGCGTCACTTCGGCTGCACTTTCACAAGGCAGCTTCTCATGAACCTTCGGGAAATGCACGAACGTGCCGAGGAAGAGGGATCGCGCTTGATTCTCGTGCACATGTTACAAGAGGGGGAAGAAAGGGAGTTTGTCGACACCGACGGTGTCGTCCGGATCGCTGATCCACGATGCGATCTTTATCGTGCTTTCGGTTTGGGAAAAGGGGGCTTTCTCGAACTCTTCGGCCCCAAGGTATGGTATCGCGGGGCGATGGCTTTTTTCCGCGGATGTGGCGTCGGGATGCTGAAAGGCGATGGCCTGCAAATGCCGGGAGCCTTTCTCTTCAAGGACGGTGAGATCCTTGAAGAACAAAAGGCGGAGTCGGCTGCTGATTTGCCCAGTGTTGAGGCTCTTTTCGGGGCCCGCACCTAGAGATCAATCTCCATCCAAGAGGTTGCCGAGTCCGCCGAGGACCGACCCCTCACCTTTGCCAGAAGCTCCGCGGGCACCGATGATCCGATCGGCCATGCGTGAGAATGGCAGGGATTGAAGGTAGACTGTTCCGTGGCCGCGCAGGGTTGCGAGAAACAATCCCTCGCCGCCAAAGAACATGCTTTTCAGGCTGCCTGCTCTCTCGATGTCGTAGTCGACCGATGGCGAAAATCCGACAAGGCATCCGGTATCGACGCGGAGAGTTTCCCCTTTGAGTTCCTTTTTAATGACGTGGCCGCCTGCATGGATGAAAGCCATGCCATCGCCTTGGATCTTCTGGAGAATGAAGCCCTCACCACCGAAGAAGCCTGCGCCCAGCTTGCGATTGAAAGCAATGGAAACACGCGTGCCATAAGCTGCGCAGAGAAAGGCGTCTTTTTGACAAAGCAGTTCACCGCCGAATTCGGCCATATTAATAGGAATGATTTTTCCTGGATAGGGGGCGGCAAAAGCGACCCGGCGCTTTCCGGAGGCACCGGCATGGGAAAAGTGGGTCATGAAGATGGATTCGCCGGTGATGGCGCGTTTTCCGGCCGAGAGAAGTTTCCCCATCATTCCTTGGTTGGGCTCGGAACCATCTCCCATTTTGGCTTCAAAAGTGACATCCTCTTCGAGGTAGTTCATCGCTCCGGCCTCCGCGATCACCGTTTCACGGGGATCAAGTTCGACCTCAACGATTTGCATGTCACCACCCATGATTTCGTAGTCGATTTCGTGACACTGCTGGCCGGAAGGGGAGATCGCGCCTCCACCCGGAGGAAGAGGGGGAGGTGGCGTGGCGCCGACTCCATAATGAAAAAGCTGAGGCATCAATTCGCCCGCGGGAACCCAATCTTCCATTCCGTCTTTCCAAAGACGGGTTTGTTGATGGATTTCACCGGAATTCACCAGCGGGAGGATTTCTTCATCGAGAATCTGTTTGGGGCGGTTTTGCTGATCCGCGTAATGCCAAGTTTGCATAACAACTACATAAAAAATTCGAGATAGCCTGACGAGATCTTTTCAAAGCGAAGGAAAGGAGTGATCTTATCCACAGCGCGATTCAATGCCTGATCGCAGTCTCTGCCAATGAAAGCCTCTTCATCTGCCTTCTCCGTCTTGGATCTCTTCACGATCGGAATTGGTCCCTCGTCTTCCCACACAGTGGGCCCCATACGGGCTGCCGCCACTTTCGCCAGTTCCTTGGCTAGTGTGCCGGTGCAAGTGATTCGCTGCGATCTTTTTGGGTCTTTGGCCGACACCGGCCGGGGTCACGGGACGGACACGGCGGTGATTCTCGGATTTATGGGATATGATCCTAGCACGGTTCCAATCGATGAGGTCGCCACTCTTTTAAGAGCAGTCGAAGACAGATCGGAATTAATTCTCCCAGATGGACGGAGAGTTGGTTTTACCCGGAAAGATCATATTATTTTTCATCGAGGGAAAAACCTGGGGGAGCATCCCAACGCCATGCACTTCACGGCGCAGGCCAAAGATGGAAGCCTGTTAGAAGAGGCGGTCGTTTACTCGATCGGGAGAGGTTTCACCTTGATTGAAGGTGAAAACGTGGTGGTGGAATCTGATCCGGTTGAGGTTCCGTTTCCTTTTCATAGCGCGCAACGGCTCCTTGAAATCTGTGATACGGAAGATCTTGCGATTAGCGAGGTCGTCAAAGCGAATGAGACGGCTTTCCGGTCTTGGTCGGAAACGATGGCCCGAATTGACGCGGTTTGGGAGGCGATGGACCAATGTATCGAGCGGGGCTTGAGATCGGAGGGGGTTTTGCCCGGTGGATTGAAAGTCTGGAGGCGTGCCAAAGATTATCATCAGGCTCTATCGAAAACTGAAGAAGACGATAGTCTGGTTGTGATGGATTGGGTGAATTTCTTTGCCTTGGCCGTGAACGAGGAAAATGCCGATGGCGGTCGTGTTGTCACAGCTCCCACCAATGGTGCGGCAGGAGTAATTCCTTCAGTCTTTCGATATGCCCGGCAATTTCGGAAATCTCCTTTTGCCGACGGACAATATCGTTTTTTTCTGACTGCGGGGGCGATCGGCTCCCTCTATAAAAAAATGCTTCGATTTCGGGGGCGGATGTCGGTTGCCAGGGCGAGGTCGGGGTGGCGTGTTCCATGGCGGCGGGTGCTTGGACCGAGTATCTCGGTGGAACCCCTCGTCAGGTTGAATTTGCAGCGGAAATTGGCATGGAGCACAACCTCGGTCTGACCTATGATCCAATCGGTGGATTGTTACAGATCCCGTGCATCGAGCGCAATGCCATGGGGGCGGTCAAGGCAATCAACGCTTCCCGCTTGGTACTGAAAAGCGGGGGGAGCCACTACGTCTCGCTCGACAAGGTGATCGCGACAATGAAGGCCACTGGTGCCGACATGCTATCCAAATATAAGGAGACGGCTCGCAGTGGCTTGGCTGTGAATGTTATCGAATGCTAATCGTCGCAGAACAGCACTTGTAGGAGCCGGAAGTGTCACTATGCTTTTCGGGTGGTCACCATGAGAAAAACGCGGATCATTTGCACCCTCGGGCCCGCGACCGAGTCTCCGGAAATGTTACGTAAGATGCTCGCCGCCGGAGCGGATGTCTTTCGCCTAAATATGAGTCATGCACAGCATGATTGGTGTCGTAAAATCGTTCCAAGAATTCGCGAGGCTTCCGACGAAGTTGGAAGGACGGCTGGTGTCCTCTTTGATCTCCAAGGGCCGTCAATCCGGACCGGTGATGTGGAAGAAAAGATCGAATTGAACAAGGGCGATTTGGTGGAGTTTCGGAATGAGGGCACCGAGCCGAAGCTCAAGAAGTCGACTACCATGAACTACCCCGGATTGATGTCCGATGTTCACGAGGGAGATCAACTGACGGTTGATAACGGAGAGTTGTTGATGAAGATTGAGAAGATCGAGGAGGATCGCGTGGTTTGTAGTGTGGTAACGGCGGGACACATGGGTTCGCGCCGCCATATCAACCTTCCGGGTGTTCGCTTGAAATTGCCTGCGCTAACTGAGAAAGATAAGGCCGATATCAAGGTTGCTGCGGAGTGCGGGACTGATTTCGTGGCTGGATCCTTTGTTCGCGATGCCGGTCACGTTCGAGAACTCCGCGCCGCTCTTCGAGCCGAGGGAAGCGAAGCGGAGATTGTTTCCAAGCTTGAGGATCAGGAGGCGATTCGCCATCTCGACGACATTATCCGTGAGTCCGACGTCATCATGGTGGCGCGGGGGGACCTCGGAATCGAAGTGCACGTGGAGGAGCTTCCCATCATTCAACGCCGTATCGTGAAACGCTGCCACCAGCTGGGGCGCCGGGTTATTGTGGCCACTCACATGCTGGAATCGATGACGGAGAATCCTACTCCGACCCGTGCCGAGGTGACCGATGTCTCGAACGCCGTTTATGAAGAGGCCGACGCCATCATGCTTTCTGGTGAAACTACGGTGGGAAAACATCCAATCCGCTGCGTGCAACTAATGGATCGGGTGGCGAGACGGATCGAGCGGTCGGGCGGATTGGGCTATGGGAAAGAGGCGACCCTCCGAACCGAAAAACAAAAAGTGATTCAGGCAGCTTGTGGTTTGGCCGATTCCATTCCGCATGCTCTCCTTGTGGTGTTCACCCGATCCGGACTGACTGCCCACCAAACGGCCTTGCTTCGACCCCGTAGCCCGATTTTTGCCTTCACCCCGCAATCATCGCTGTGCTCGAAGTTCACTCTCTCGCGTGGCGTGCGATCTTTTAAGGTCAAGTTTGACGATCAGCCCCGCAAGACCATTGCCAATGCCATTAGCTTTTTGCAGCAGGAGAGGGAACTTGATGAGGGCACACCCATCATTGTGGTGTCGGAGATCCATCGCGAAGGCACAGCAGTTGATGCCATCCTGGTCGAACATGCATAAAACCGGGTATTTCAGGGTGTTTTCACGACTTTGTGAAAAATTTCACAAAGTGTTTGAGGCCTGAGCCTTCAAGGCTATCCTCCTGCCGAAGCAATGACGGAAGAAAATCTTACGGTCTCTCACGCCGCCTACGATTCCAAGATCGAAGGAAACATCATTTTCACGCGGCTCGATGCCGCAATCAACTGGATGCGAAAGAATTCGCTATGGCCCATGCCAATGGGCCTAGCTTGTTGCGCGATCGAGTTGATGGCAACCGCTTCTTCCCGCTTCGATATCTCCCGCTTCGGCGCCGAGGTGATGCGTTTTTCGCCGCGCCAGGCTGACGTCATGATTGTGGCCGGCACGGTGACTTATAAAATGGCTCTGGCGGTGAAGCGAATTTGGGATCAGATGCCCGAACCAAAGTGGTGTATCGCAATGGGCGCCTGCGCTTCTTCCGGTGGAATGTATCGCAGCTATGCCGTTCTTCAGGGAATTGACCGCTTGATCCCTGTGGACGTTTACATTTCGGGCTGTCCTCCACGTCCTGAGGCCTTGATCGAGGGTTTGATGAAGCTTCAACGGAAGATCGAAGGTGAGGAATCTCTGAAGGCCCAGAAGCAGGAGCCAGCCAACGCTTAATCCAAATTTCCATGAGTATCGAATCCGACCTTCAGGCTCTCGGGCAAAGCATGTCAGTAGAATTTCGCGGCGAAACCACGATCAATGTGGGCCTTTCGGCTCTTTATCCAATCCTCGAACGTTGCAAGGAACTTGGTTACGAGATGCTGCTAGATATCTCCAGTCTTGACCACATGGGCGAAGAGCCTCGGTTCGAGATGGTTTATGAGCTAGCGACCCTTGATGATTCGAAGCACCTGCGCGTGAAAACGAAGGTTGCGGAGGGAGTTGATGTTCCAACGGCAGTCCCGATTTGGAAGACCGCCAACTGGCATGAACGCGAAGTTTATGACATGATGGGGATTAAGTTTTCCAATCACCCCAACCTTGAGCGGATTTTGATGTGGGAAGGCTTTCCGTATTTTCCGCTTCGTAAGGATTTCCCTCTTGCTGGTAAGGAGAGCGAGATGCCTGATGTCGCATTCAGTGGAGTTGCTCCGCTCGAAGGTGGCCCCTTCGTGACCAGCCCAGGTTCGACCCGGGAGTCTGGTGAGCCCCGGGCAAAAGGCGAACGCTAGCATTAAAGTATAAATCGCAGCGCGATCATTCGCCAATTTCTCTTGTGGGCACTGTGCTTGTATTCATGGGACCTGCAAACGTAGGGTTCTGGCTATGAGGCGCGCGTTTTTTTACTTTCGGTTCTTCTGGCCTCCAAGGCTTTTGCCTCACTCGGACTGTCCTATTACTTTGGCGATCGTAGATTTAGCATCAAGCTGACCACGGAAGATCTCCAAAAACTGGCAAAGATTCAGCCGCTGGATGAATCACCCGTATCACTTACGCCGGCAAAGGCCGGGAAGCGTGCTTGGCCCGAGATCGAAAGATTTCCGAAGAAGTATGATCTTTCGACCCCACAGCTTCGGCGGGTCGGGTTGTCACGCCTTTCCGAAAGTAAAGAGATCTGGCTTCGGGGGGTTGCTTGTGTCTTTGAGGAAAAGCTGAAGAAAGGGGAAGGTCGGACTGGTCAGCCCGCCCGGATTTTTCCGTTTTTTGTCACCGCCGAAGGAATTGTGATTTCTCCGGTGGAGGTCCCATATTCGCAAAGGAAAAAGTAGGAGGCTCCCGGTTTCAAAAGGTAACTCATTGGAGGCATTGACACTGGGAGTCGGAGAGCTATTTTTCGCGCGTTCTAACTTTTATCCACAATCATGAGCGAACCTCACACACAGTCATTTCAAGCCGAAGTCCGTCAACTCCTTGATATCGTCATTCATTCTCTTTATACCGACAAAGAGATCTTTGTCCGCGAACTCATCTCCAACGCTTCCGATTCGCTGGAGAAGCTGCGTTTGAAGGAGTTGACTGAGAAAGGAATTTACCAAGGTGATCTTCCACTCGAAATCAATATCACCACCGACGAGGAGGCCGGAACCATTACCATCACCGATCATGGAATCGGCATGACTCGCGAAGAATTGACCGAGAACCTGGGAACGATTGCTCGTTCCGGATCCAAGGAATTCCTCGAGGCCCTCAAGGAAAAAGGGGATGCCAACGCATCGGTGATCGGGCAATTCGGGGTTGGATTCTACTCTGCGTTCATGGCTGCGGAAAAGGTCGAGGTTTACACTCACTCCTGGGACGAGTCTGCCGGTAGCCTCAAGTGGGAAAGTGATGGTCAAAGCGGTTACACCATCTCCGAAGTTGAAGATGAAAAGAGGGGAGCTCGCATTGTCGTTCACCTCAAGGAGGAAGAAAAAGATTTCGCCAAGAAGGACACTTTAAAGGGAGTCATTGATAAGCATTCCCGCTTTGTTTCTTTCCCGCTCAGCCTAGATGGTGAGCGGGTCAACACGGTCGAAGCGATTTGGTTGAAGTCGAAAAACGACATCAAAGAAGAGGACTATAAGGAGTTCTACCAATATTGCGCACACGCCGTTGATGAGCCCCGCCACACTCTTCACTTCAGTGCTGATGCGCCTATTAACATTAACGCTCTTCTCTTCACTCCGGACGAGAACCACGAGCGACTTGGTTTCGGCCAGATGAAGGCCGGGGTTTCTCTCTACTGCCGCAAGGTCTTAATCGATGCCGAGCCACAAGGCCTGCTTCCCGAGTGGATGCGCTTTGTGAAAGGCGTGGTCGATTCCGAGGATCTTCCGCTGAATATCTCCCGCGAGTCGATGCAAGACAGTGCTCTGGTGAAGAAGCTCAACACGCTTCTAACAAAGCGTTTTATTAAGCACATTGCCAAGGAAGCGAAGGCCAGCCCCGAGAAGCACGAGGAGTTTTATGAGCGTTTCAGCCGTTTCCTCAAAGAGGGGATCGCGACCGGCTTTGAACATCACGAAGCGCTGGCCGAACTGCTCCGCTTTGAGTCGAGCATGACCGATGAGGGAAAAAAGACTTCCTTCGATGACTATTTGACCCGCGCCAAGGAAGATCAGGATTCGATCTATTATCTGGTGGGCATTGATCGCAAGTCAATGGAGGCCGGCCCCTACGTCGAGGCTTTCCAGAAGCGGGGAATCGAGGTGGTTTTCCTTACTGACAATATTGATGATTACATCATGGAAACTCTTCGTGAGTTCAAGGGCAAGAAGTTGGTGAGCGCGGATCGGGCCGAGATTGATCTCGATGAACTGCCTGATGAGGAAGCCAAGCTGAGTGAAGAGGAAAGCAAGGATCTCATCGAATGGCTTGGCAAGACCCTTGGTGACAAGGTTGAAAGCGTTGACATGGGCAAGCGTCTCGTTTCCCACCCGGTGGTCGCTCTTACCCCGCAAGATGCCCCAAGTGGACAAATGCGAGCCATGATGGAGGCAATGGGACAAGGCGCTCCGGAGCCCAAGGCTCGTCTCGAATTCAATCCCAGCCATGAATTGGTGGCCAAACTAAATTCTCTTCGTAAGGAAAATGAAGAGGTGGCATCGCAAGTTGCCGGTCAGTTGGCTGACAACGCCTTGATGGCCGCCGGAATGGTTAAAGATCCTTCTTCGATTATTGCGGGGATGAACTCTCTTCTTGGATCATTGATGAAGTAGATCGTGACATTTTCACGAACTCAAAGAGTTCTTCTCGTCGTTTTCGGAATCGTAATCGCGCTCGGAGGGATTGGCTTTCTAGGGTGGAAAAATATCACCCTTATCGTGTTCCAACTGGATCGATGTCTCCGGCTATTCCTGCCGGAACCTTCGTGTTAGTAGACGATTTTGCCTACTCTCTTCCCGAGCAAGTTCAGCGGGGTGACGTAATCGTTTTTACGGCTCCA
Source organism: Akkermansiaceae bacterium (assembly GCA_965657795.1). GTDB lineage: Bacteria > Verrucomicrobiota > Verrucomicrobiia > Verrucomicrobiales > Akkermansiaceae > SW10. The sequence goes on along the minus strand of CBFHQJ010000074.1, from coordinate 7,223 downwards.
GCTTCATTTTACACCCAGACAAATAAGGGCCCCTCCACATACGTATTCAGAGTTGTTGGGCTTCCGGGTGATACGATTGATTTCAATTCCGCAGATAACTACACGATCAATGGAGAAGCGATTTAGACGACTATTCGTGACGACAAGGTTTTTGAGCGTCAAAGAGAACATTGGTATGAAATTTCAGCTGGCGGTTATCGGGTCCCGGACAGGGGGGGGCTCGATGTTCCAGTTCAGTTTCCAATCAAAGTTCCGACGGACGAATTCTTTGTTTCGGGAGATAATCGTGCCCACGCTCTTGATAGTCGATACTGGGGGGACTGTGCCTTTCGACTTGGTGAAAGGCCGTGTCCGGGTCGATTAGGACTTATTCGCTGCCCTTCTGGAGTTCGCTGAGCATTTTTTCGAGTCGGGTCGCCGCGTCTCCGGCGGGGAGGAAGGCACTCAGCCGGTCGGCCCAAAGAGGGAAGGCCATGGGCGTCAACCTCCGGGTTTCAATGAGCTGAAAGGGTCGGGTTTGAATCGAAGCGAGTGTTTTCTGCAGGCGGACAAGTTCGAGCTGATTCTCAAGGATCTCTCGTCTGGATTGCTCAAGAAGGAGATTGTCGGGGTCGTAGCGGGTGAAGACTTCGAAAAGAAGATTGGCCGAAACTTGCAGGTCACGGGTGGGTTTTCGTTTCCCCGGCATGTCGGGGATTAAAAGGCCAGCAACTCTAGCAACGTATCGAAACTGCCGGCGCGCCATTTCCGCAGTATTCATGCACTCGAGAAGATCTTCGAGGAGGTTATCGGTGTTCATTGCTTCGCGAAGAACGGCCTCGTCCAGGGGGAGGCCGCGCGGGGCACCGAGACAGAATCCATAGTCATTCTGAGTTACATTGATGGATTCACCTGATTCTCTTGAAAGCCGGAAAGCCACCAGGGCACCCAGACCTTCGTTCACGAGTCGACCGGCGAAGGCATAAACGAAAAGATGTTCGCCCTCTCTGGTGCGTGTGAATTCTATGAGGAGTTCGTTGTCCGAGGGTAGGGCGGACCACAATTTTTGAATTTTGAGAATTGGCGCCACCGCATCGAGTTCCGGGCTCTTTATCGGACTGTGAAGACTTCGTGCCACGGCATGCGAGAGCTCGGTGGAAAGGGGCATCTTGCTGCCACCCCAAATGGCAACTTCTCCTTTGGTCGCTTTCGTTGCGGCTCTAACAGTTGCGGTGAGTTTGTGGAATCGAATGAGTTCAAGTCGGCGACCGGCAAAGATGAATTGTTTTCCCACCTTCAGCTTGGAGGCAAATCCCTCCTCGACGCTTCCAAGAGTTCGTCCGCTTGCAAACTTAATGAGCACCGAAGCGTCGGACGTAATGGTCCCGATGTTCATTCGGTGCAGCTGTGCTGTTCTTTTGTTGGTTACTGTCAGGAGACCTTCAACCAATTCCGCTTTTTGATACTGGGGGTAGGCGGAGAGGGGGCCACCGTTGGTGAGGAACATGATGGCCCAGTTCCATTCAGCCTCAGTGAGATCCGAGTAGCTGAAGGATGAAAAGATTTCTTCCTTGAGTGAATCGGGTGAAGCTGGCTCACCAAGTACGAGAGAAGTAAGATGTTGCGTTAAAACATCGAGAGGCTTTTTGAGAAGGGTTCGGGATTCAATCTCCTTGTTGTTCCAGGCGTCACGGGCTGCAGAGAACTCAACGAGTTCAAGTGCATTGGTTGGAACACAAAAAATTTTGGAAACTTCGCCGGGCGAATGTCCCGCTCTTCCAGCTCGTTGGGTAAGGCGGGCGATTCCCTTTGGTGAGCCGATTTGAATCACTTGATCCACCGGCGAAAAGTCCACTCCAAGATCGAGGGATGAGGTGCAAATGACGCAACGAAGAGTGCCGTCCTTGAGCCCGGTTTCGACCACTCCACGTTCGTCCCGGCTCAGGGAACCATGGTGGATTGCGATCTCATCTGCCCAATCGGGTTTTGCGTCCTGAATCTCCTGATACCAAATCTCGGCCTGTGATCGAGTGTTGGTAAAGACGAGAGTGGTGCGTGCCCTCTCAAGTTGTTTCGTAACTCGCTTGACTGACTTGGTCCCAAGGTGGCCTGACCATGGAAAAGATTCGATCTCGTCAGGAATGAGTGTCTTAATCCCAATCTTCTTATCCTGATTGGCTGCGACCACCTGATGCTCATGGTAACCCATAAGAGGTTTGGCGGCTTCATCGAGATTACCCAAGGTTGCGGAGAGCGCCCACGTCCGTAACTCAGGCAGCCAGGCTCGGAGGCGGGTGAGGCAAAGTTCGGTTTGGATTCCCCGTTTTGTGCCAAGTAGCTCATGCCACTCGTCAACGACAACGCATTTCAGATGGGCAAGCTTTTGCCTGGTGTCGGCATAGGTGAGGAGTAGTGAAAGTGATTCGGGTGTCGTAACGAGACAATAGGGGAACTTCTCCCGCAACTTTGCTTTTCGATAGGATGAGGTGTCACCTGTTCGAGCCTCGATCGACCAAGCCAAGCCCATTCCTTCGATGGGCTCGCGCAAGGATTGCAGGGTATCATTTGCAAGAGCCCGGAGGGGCGTGATCCAGAGAACTTCGCAATGGCGGGGTGTCTTGTCTCTGGTAAGGGTTTCCGAGACGGGTCCCAACCAAACCGAGAGGGTTTTCCCAAAACCGGTGGGAGCATGAAGCAGTCCTGAATCGCCAACGAGATAGCGCTCCCACGTTTCATTCTGAAACGAAAAGGGCTTCCATTCTCTGGTTTTAAACCAATCGAAGATTTTGGGATGTAGCGCAGTCAATTTATGGGATTTTGAATGAAACTATCTCCGATTTTAGGAAGAGCCAGAGAGCACTTGACCGGTGGCGCTTCTTTGTTAGTTTCCGCCCGCCGAGAGACGATCAAGGAGGGTTGGCTGAGCTCGGTTTAAGGCGCTCGATTCGAAATCGAGTGATGCAGTGATGTATCCGTGGGTTCGAATCCCACACCCTCCGCCACTATTTCACCCAAGACTGACCAAAAAATGCCCTATCCGTTCGGACAGGGCACTAGGCTTTAACTTTGGTATTCCGTTTCGGATTAATTTTTTTCCTGCAGCTGTTTTTTGAGCTGATCCACGGTTTGTCTGAGACCCTGAAGCTCCTTCTTCATGGTTGCGACAAGAGCGCGCTCATTGGCTTCCGTGTCACGGAGTTTGCGGGCCTTTTCCTGCTCAGCTTTCTTGCGATCGTTATCAGCCTTGGCTTTGAGCATCGCGGAAAGATTTTTGATTTCTTTCTCAATCGCTGCAACATTACGATCGGCAGCACGAAGGGCATCTACTGCCTTGTTGCGGGTCGATTCCGCAGCCTTCTTTTTTGCGCTAAGGTCCTTAATCTTTGCGATGGCGTCCTTGACCATTTTTTCTTCGTCGTTCTTTTTCTTTGCTGCTGCTGCCGCTGCTTTTTTAGCCCGATTAGCCTTCTCGCGAGCCACGGCCTCCTTGGACTTTTTTGGGGCAGGTTTGGCCTTCTTTTTGTCTGCCTTCTTCTCGACCTTCTGCGGGGTGGGTTTCTTTTTATCCTGCTTGGGTTCTGCGGTTGCGTAGCCAAGAAGGCAGGTGGAGAGAATGAGGGTTGTGAGGGTGGTTTTCATTTTAATTATCGACTTGAGTCACTGCTAATTACCCTTCGGGCCAATGAGCTCTTTCAACCAAGATCCAATTACCAAAGGAGACTCATTTTGTGGCGGTCGGATATTTCTTGTGAAGTCTCGACCAATAATCGGCCCAATATTTGTCATAGTAGTCGAGGCCGGCTTGCTTGATATGTTCGAGTTCTTCGACAACCGGAGCTTTGGCCGGGTTGTAGTTCTTAAGGTGGTCCCGTCCGGCCCGCTTTCGGGGGGACACAAAACGCCATTCGCTTTCGCCCAAAATATCGGAACAGAGCTTGGCCAGGGCAGGGTCGTAAGCTTTCAGTTGTTCACGTGTCCTAATATGATTGTGATCATGATCCATGGTGCGATTTGTGTTATACCAGCACTGAACTCCTTCGGCAAAATACTCGCCACGGTTCTTGCCCGCGTAGCAGGCTTTCTCTCCTCCAAAAACGATGAGGACCTTGTCCTTGCCAGTAACCCTGATTTTGGAATGGGTGGCCTTTCCATTGACGAGAACATCGCCACCATCCAGGCACATTTTGAGAAACTCCCGGGATTGATTGGGAAAAGATTTGGCGAGAGCGTCAATAAGCGGGACAGGTCCCTCTCCCTCGACCCGGCGAAATCTTTGCGCGGCACGCCCATCATTCCAACGTCCTTTCGCCTTCGAGGTCTCGAAGGCCTTGGTCCAACGCTTCTTCAATTCCTCGTCGAATCCCGCTCCGTGAATGACATGCCCGAATTCGTGGATCAGGATGCTCTCAATTTGCATGCCTCCTTCATACTCCATGACATCCTCTTCAGCAAAAAGGACGACAAAGCGCCCCTTCTTTTTGGTGAGAAAGCCACGTTGTCTCCAATTGTAGAAATCGAGGTCTTTTCCGGTTTTCTCGGACTTGAACTGGGGCAAGTCCGAAGTGAGTTCCTTATGGCCCACGAGGAGGCAAAGAACTTTGGCTTCGCGAATCCGTTGCGCGATCGCCGGCTTTAGATCGAGCATCATCCGCTCAAAGAGATAGGCGGTCTCGAGGTGTGTGGTATCGGAGACCCTTCTGGATGTCGCGATGAGGATATCCTGAACCAAGGTAGTCTTGGCATAAAACTCTGGATCCAGATTATATTCCTTGGAGAGCGCTGGCGTCAAAGGTTTCACCTCGTGAGAAGTGCGTGCGCCGGGAGCGGCAGAATCAGCTGCTTGAGCTAGAAGGTTATGGGACAGGGTGAGAGTGATCCCAATTCCGAATGCAAGGATGCGTGAGAAATTGATCATGGCTCCATCGTGGATGGAGGGACGGGCGGAGCAAGGCTACAGTTCTCCTCCAGACGTGAAGACTGCTATGGAACCTACCCTCGGATGGGCAGAGTCATCTTTGGTCCTTGAGTGAAATAAACTGGGTTGTTCCATTCCTGGTCACCCCGGAGGGGATGTCCGGCAGGCTGAAGTCACGCTTTGGAAGGCAAAGTTCCTTGGCGAGACAATCGGCCTCCTTTAAACGAAGATGAAAGGTGATCAGGTCCTCATCGATCTGAAAGGACTCAATGGGAAGGCGGGTGAGGACAGGAGCCTCATGTTCGAATTCCACGGGGACATCGGTCGAGTCGAAGAGCTCGCGGGCCTTGTGGAGGATTGCTGCCAACTTTCCGGCCTTGATGCGATGATCGTAATCGTCGGCCACCCAGACCTGCAGAACACAAAAATTTTCTGAGTGGTGTTTCCCTCCGCAATCGAGAAAAGCTTTGGAAATGGCTCCTACTTCAGTGACGTGAAAGTGTGGAGGAGCCTCCTTTCCGTCCGGCAAGGCAAGAGTGATGCCATGATCGGGGTGTGCTTCCAGAAGAGCTTGGAATTCAGGCAGGTTCATTTTGGAAAGTTAGCAGAAGTTGCCGAAAAATACAAATCGGCACGAAAAATCCCGGAGTCCGGAGACTACGGGATCCTGAGACAAATATTCCAGAAGGTCAGCCTTAGCTGGCCTTACGGACTTTTTTGATGATGCTTGCAACAGTTCCGCTTGGCTTTGCGCCAACACCGAGCCATTTGTCAGCTTTTTCAAGGTCGAGAGTGTAGTTCTCACCGTCGGCCATTGGGTTGTAAGTTCCAAGTTGTTCGATGTAACGACCGTCGCGACGCTTGCGGCTGTCGACGGCAACGATTTTATAATAAGGACGATCCTTGGAACCTTGGCGAGTGAGTCGGAGTGCTACCATAATTTTGGTGGTGGGCGCGGAAGCTGCAGTAACTTAGCCGATTTGCCAAGGATTTTCTGAAGGTTTTTCCGGATTCAGCGGACATTCGCAATCTTGGCGCTCTTCATTCGTTGATTATTAAGGGATCTTGACCAGTCAAGAACTTGAACTTTTCTTGGCACCACCCCAAAAAAATCCCCGACCAGGGAGATCTCGCCAGGGGATTTGCAGATTACAGAGGATTGAGTCTCCTAGGAGAGGAATTTGGGCAACTCTTGGTCGAGCGCGTCAAGAAGCTCCTGCATCGTCTCGGCCGTTTCGTTGCCCATATTGGAGATGCGGAAGGTCTTGCCCTTAATCTTGCCGTAGCCACCGTTAATGGCAAAGCCGTGTTCGGAGATGACCGATTTAATCCAGCCGGCTTGATCGAGGTTCTCCGGAGTGACGAAGCAGGACAGCGAGCGTGATCGGAACCCTTCGGGTGGGAGAAGTTCAAATCCATGCTTGGCGCCCCAATCGTGAACCATGGCGTTGTTTGCCAGGTGGCGTGCAAAACGTTTCTCCAGACCTTCATCAAGCATTACGCCAACTCTTTCACGAAGCGCATAGAGGTGCGGTATAGCCGGAGTGGAAGGAGTATTATCCTTGGCATCGTTTTTCGCGAATTCGCAAAAGTCGAAGTAGTAACCACGATCTTCCACGCTCGCGGCGCGCTCAAGAGCGGCATCCGAGGTGACGAAGACAGCAAGTCCGGGAGGAAGGGCGATCGCCTTTTGGACCCCGGCAAGGAGGACATCCACTGCGAGGTCATCGAAGTTAATGGGCATGGCAGAGAGAGAAGAGACGGTGTCGACAACCATCAGGATGCCCTCAAATGATTTTACGACTTCTGTGATTTCCTTGAGAGGATTCAAGACTCCGGTCGACGTTTCGTTGTGAACGAGGGTCACGGTATCGAAACCACCTTCGGAAAGCTTTTGGCGCACAGCCTCGGGATCAATAGGCTGGCCCCATTCCACCTGAATTTTCTCCGCTTCTTTTCCACAGCTTTGGGCGACGCCATACCATTTATCGGAAAAAGCACCGCAGCAGAGGTTCAAAACCTTCTTTTTGACCAAGTTACGGATGCAGCCCTCCATGACTCCCCAGGCCGAGGAGGTGGAGAAAAAGACCGGTCGGGTCGTGCCTACCACCTGGCGAATTCCGGGCTGGATCGATGAATAGAGTTCCTCGAAATCCTTTCCACGGTGTCCGATAGCAGGACCAGCCATTGCGGCATAAGTTTCGGGAGCAACGTCCACGGGACCGGGGATAAAAAGCTTTGGTTTCGACATGGCGCGGGAACCTGAACCCTCAATCGGAATCTGTCGAGTGGTTTTGAACTCCGATTATTGTGGTTTGAAAATCGGCAA
>CBFHQJ010000073.1:0-24420 GCA_965657795.1 Akkermansiaceae bacterium | reverse complement strand
CGAGGCGACACCTTCATGGGCTTCGTTTTTCTTGCTGCCATCAGCGTTTGGACCCGAAAATGATTTTGTCCATACTGCCTAGTGCTCTCGTTTGGATTGAAGTAGCTGGGGTGGTTTGGTTGGTGGTGCGAGTCAGTCTGACGGATTCCGAGTTTGGGACATTTGGAGGTTCGAGAGCAAGACCGATCCGGCGGCTGTGGTATGTCGTGGCAGAGCTTATCCTTCTGGTGGTCGTGATCGCTCTTGCCGTGACGGTTCGGATGTTTGCGGTGGGGGAGGTGTTACAACCCAGTCGGGAAGGTTGGCGGGAGGTCATGGAGGATGGAATCGGGGTGGTGATCGGGTTGGCGGTAATTTTTGTCATTTGCCGATTTGCTGGTTTGACCTTGATCAGCAAAGAATCAAAAAAACGAACAAATTTTGGATGGGGGTTGGTTGTTGCCGTAACGGGTTTGTCGCTACTGTCAGAGCATGGCTTCAAATGGGAACGAGGTGGATCAGCTGGAACAAGTCACTATACTTTGAATCCGCTCATTTTTGAGGGAGTAGAAGATTGGCAGTGGCTTAGAACTTCAGATAGTTACTATGGGGAATTCGATGAGGATAAGATTCACAAATTACCTTTGAAAACTGGGTCGATTCTGGAGATAGAAGGGATGAGATTTGAAATCACCGAGATCGAGATTGCTGGAACCGAAATGAAGGTCCTGTGGGAAGGGGAAAGGATGGAGAATTTTGGACAGAAATTTCCCAAAGAATTTGGGGTGATGATTTCGTATGGTAGGCGTTATTTTGGAACCAAGATGGTGGCTCGCTCGGAAAACAATCACCGTCGGCTGCCCCTTTTAAACGACAGGCGAGCCAAGTATTCGGCTCTGATCTACTCGCCATTGGCTCTCCCCGAAAATGAACAGTCGGCTGAAGATCTATTGGCAGATGCAGAGCTATGGTTGGCCTTTGGACGGCCTCAGGGATTGAAACGCCAGAGTTTTCGATACGTTGAAGAGCCGCAAACCGTCGAAGAAGCCTTTCGCTGGGCTTTTAGTGGCAGCCGCCAAAAAAAGAAATTTGTGGCGACTGTTGCTGAGCTAAATAAAAGCGGCCGGGAGGCGATGGAGGATGTTCTGGCAGTGGAGCCGTGGTCCGGGGAGAGTTGGGAGAAGGTGGTGAGGCCTTACCTGGTGAAATTTGCGGAGGAGGGTGATTTGCCACGGTTACTGGATTTGTTGGACTTGAATCCTTGGATGGCGGATCTGTTTTTTGAGAAAGATTGGACCAAGGAAGCGGAGCTGGTTTTGCGAGAGCATTTGAGAGATGGGAAGACGCTTTCGAAGCGGGCTGTGATCTACTTGGCGGAGGTGGGGGAGGAAGAGATGGGAGATGATTTGGTGAATCAGTTACTCCGGATGGACGGTGATTTTGATGCGGTGGCGGCAGCAATGAGGGGTCATCCCGGAGTGAGTTGGGATGAGGTTCGGCGGGAAGCTTGGCAAAGAGCGGTGACTGGATTCGGGAATCACCATGTCTGGGTCCAATGGGGTGTCGAGATTGGGGAGAAGGAAGCGTTGCGACGATTCTTGGTGGAAGCGATTCGTGGGAAAAAGTGGGAGCGCGAAATGTTGGAGGGATGGTTTGGGAAGAATGAGGATGTGGTGGAGATGCTCAGAGAAAATTGGGAGCGAGTGGTCTTTCGAGATGGAAAGTGGGTCGTGGATACGGAGCTTGGACTTTAGTCCGGGCAAGCCGTTTGGACGACTAGGACAAAAGTCCAAGGTCTGTAATTAAGCCAGATGGATGAGGAGGAAATTGTCCTGAAGCGTAGCCGCTTCAATGACGCTCCCGGAGATCTTTTTTGGTGTGACGCTTTCGGGTGAAGAAAAGCGAGGTCTTGAAAGAACGAGTGTGCCCTGATGTTCAAAGTAGCCGGTGGGACCACCAAGGAATGTCATGTGCCCGGTGATCTCGATGCCGAATTTATTGGTTTCCACGGTTTCGACGATGATGCCATCGCCGGAGTGGCCGGACGACAGGCAGGGGATTTCATTGAAGCGGAAGAAGGTATCAATGGCAGACTACGCTTCGGGTGAGATTGCGCTGGGACGATAGGTTTTCATTCGGCGTGAGATCTGGCGGAGCGTTGCCGGTGCTCAATGAGGCTGGATGATTCGGACTAACGTTCAAGCTCCGTAGTGAATCGGTTGCGGAGGTGTTTGAGGTAGGGTTGGGGGTCGGTTTTGGAGCCGGTCGCCTTTTTTATGAGGTCCTGCGGGAAGTGGGTGGAGCCGTGTTGGTGGATGTTTTTTTGCATCCAGTTGAGGAGCGGGATGAAGTCGGCTTTGGCAAAGGCAGAGGAGACGTTTGCGTCTTTCATCGCTGCTTCGAAGAGTTGGGCGGAGTTGATGTTGCCGAGGGAGTAGGTGGCGAAGTAGCCGAGGCCGCCCATGGACCAGTGGATGTCTTGCAGGCAGCCTTCGGTGTCGGTTTTTGGACGGAAGCCGAAGAGCTTTTCGAACTCGTCATTCCAGGCGGTGGGGACGTCGGTGACCTGGAGTTCGCCGGCGAGGAGGGCGCGTTCGAGTTTGAAGCGGAGGAGGATGTGGAGGTCGTAGGTGGCTTCGTCGGCCTCAACACGGATGGGGGAGTAGGCGCAGCGATTGACGGCGGGGAGGAAGTCATCGAGTGAAATGTTCCGAAGATGGGGGAAGAGCTCCTGGGCGCGGGGATACCACTTTTCCCAGAACGGGCGGGAGCGGCCGACGTGGTTTTCCCAGAGGCGGGATTGCGATTCGTGAATGCCGAGGGAGACGGCTTGGCCAGAGGGGAGGTGGAAGTCGGAGGCGGGGAGGCCTTGTTCGTAGAGTCCGTGTCCGGTTTCGTGCATGACGCCGAAGAGCGAGGAGGCAAAGTCGTGATCTTCGTAACGGGTGGTGAGGCGGACGTCGGCAGGGCCGAGGGTAGTGCAGAAGGGGTGGGCGGTGGTGTCGATGCGGCCTTGGGAGAAGTCGAAGCCGAGGGATTCGGCGACTTCGCGGTTGAGGGTTTGTTGGGACTCGATCGGGGCGGGGCCGTGGAGGAAGTCGGCGGGACTGGATGATGAATTTTCAACCGCGGCGGCGGCGATTTCGGCGATTTCGGTGTCGATTGATTCGAAGAGGTTGGCGACCTCTCTGGTTTTGGCGCCGCGTTCGTATTCGGAGAGGAGGGCGTCGTAGGGTTCGTCTTCGTAGCCCCAGTGGTCGGCTTTTTCGCGGGCGATCTTGAGAAGCTTGGCGAGGTGGGGGGCGAAGGTTTGGAATTCGTTTTGCTCGCGGGCTTCGGACCAGGCGGCTTTGGCGAGTGAGGAGGTTTCGGAGTCGCGCTCGACGAGTTCTTGCGGGAGTTTGGTGGCGCGTTCGTAGCGGTGGGTGAGTTCGCGTTGGTTTGCGGGATCGAGGGAGGCGAGGCCGTCGCGGAATTCGTCCGAGGTTTGGAGCTTATGAATTTTGCCGTGGAGGTAGGCCAGTTGTTTGGCCCGGTGAGCGACTGATTGGGCGGGGGCGTAGGTTTCCTGATCCCAGCCAAGGGTGGCGGAGGTGGAAGAGAGGAGGGAAATTTCCTGGAGACGGTCTTGGATGTCAGCCATGGCGGGAAGCTAGCGGAAGGCGGGAAAAAGGCGAAGGGGTTTTCTGTTGGGGGGAGATTCGCTGGACGCCTTGGTGTTAGATTGCTTAGCTTTGGGCCTTGTCCTCCATGCCTGCAAAATTCCAGATTGAAGAGCTCGTCGAGCAAAGCCGGATCCGTACGGTTCATCGGGTTCGCGGAGAGGATGGGAGGCCGTTGCGGCTGACTCGAATTTTGTTGGATGAAGATGACCGTGAGCGTTTGAAGAGGTCGGAATTGTTGCGGGATGCCTTGGATGAATTGAAGACGCTTCGGCATCCTTCTCTAAGCGAGGTGCTGGACTGCGGTCTTGATGAAAAGGGGATCCCCTGGGTGATGTCGCGATGGGAGCAGGGAAAGACGGTGGACGAGGTGAAGATTGAGGAGCGGGAAATTGAGACGGTGTCGAAACATGCCAAAAGATTGCTGGATGACTTCGGTCCGGTGGCGGGGGCGGTTCACTTTGAGGCGTCCGAAGTTGTTTTCATTGGCGAGGAGCGGAAAGATTGCGTTTTTCCCATCGATTATTTTCGGTGGTTCGAGGACATCGCGGCCGGGATGGGTCCGGGGGCTGGTTGCGACGGGAAAGAAGAGGTTCGGAAGTTGCTCGCGAGCTTGGCGATCAAACAGTTGCAGTTGCCCAAGAAGAAGGTGGAAGAGACGCCGATTCCATTTGTTGATGATCGCAGCCCTGCCTTGCGGACCTATGAATCGGTGAAAGATCCTTGGTTTGGGCGACTGTTGGTTTGGTTTCTTTTGCTGGGTGCAATGGCAGTGATTACCTGGCTGACGGTCGAGGGTATGGGAAGGGTGAACGAGAACCCAAGGGCTGAAGGTTGGAAGATGGAAAAGCGACCTTAGAACTTTTCAAAGTTCTTTCGAAGAATGGTGGGATCTTGAGACGTAGTGAACCCCATGAAGTTTATCCTTTCCTTTCTTCTCGCTTGTTCGCTGTCATTTGCGGCCGGACCCACTCCCGACGCACAAAAAGTTTATAAGAAGGTCGGTGATGTGAAGTTGAAGCTGCATATTTTTAATCCGGAAGGCCACAAGGCGAGTGATAAAAAGCCTGCGATTGTGTTCTTTTTTGGTGGCGGTTGGAATGGTGGTTCACCTTCTCAGTTTTTTCCGCAGTGCGATCATTTGGCGAAGCTCGGAATGGTGGCGATTTCAGCAGAGTATCGGGTGAAGAGCCGGAATGGAACGACACCTGCCGAGTGTGTGAAGGATGGGAAGTCCGCGATCCGCTGGGTCCGCGGTCATGCGGCTGAGTTGGGGATCGACCCCAAGAAGCTGGCGGCGGGCGGTGGCTCGGCCGGAGGACATGTGGCGGCGGCGACAGGGACGACAAAGGGATTCGATGAGAAGGGTGAGGATGAAAAGGTTTCAGCACGACCAGATGCTTTGGTGCTTTTCAATCCGGTTTATGACAATGGCCCGAAGGGTTATGGTCACAGCAGGGTGAAGGACTATTGGAGGGAGATTTCACCGATGCACAATATCGATAAGACGACACCTCCCACGATTGTTTTCCTGGGGACGAAGGACAATTTGATCCCGGTTGCGACGGGAGAGAAGTATCGTGATTTGATGGAGGATGCGGGAGTTCGTTCGGAGCTATTTTTGTATAAGGACCAGCCCCATGGTTTTTTCAACAAGGCCAAGTATGATGAGACGGTGAAGGAGATGGACCGCTTTTTGGGATCGCTGGGGTTCCTTGAGAAGAAGGAGAAAGACTGATTGCAGAGTATGGTTTGATCCGGCAGGATCTCGCTCATGAAAGCAGTTTTTTGCTTCCCTCTGTTTTACTTTGCCGCCTTTTTGACGGCGTGCACGGTCTATGAGGATGTCGACCCTCATGTGAATGGCTGGCGTTCGCCCTCGCTTGCAGCGCCGGATCAATTTGGCCGACAGGTGAATCTCCAAGAGGCGACGTCCGGCCCCTGGGCGGTGGTTTTCTTTTATCCCAAGGCGGATACGCCGGGCTGAATCAAGCAGGTAAAGTCGCTGCGGTCTGCATTCGCGACATTGACGGAAAACAAGATTCAGGTGATCGGAGTTTCCATGGACACGATTGCCGAGCAACGGGCATTCTCGGACAAGTTTGATATTCCTTTTCCGCTTCTTTGTGACACGACGGGAGCGATTTGTGATGCCTACCGGATTGAACATCCCAAGAGCAAGCCGCGTCGTGAGACCTTCCTCTTTCGCAATGGGATTCTGGTGCACCATGACCGAGCGGTGAACCCGAAGACGCAGGCGCGTGATGTGGTGATTCGGATCAACGAACTGCTTGGAGCCGGGCAGCAGTAGCGCCGGGTCGGTCAGATTTTTCTTGAGGCGATATCGTTGAGGAGTTCCTGGTTGATTCCCTTTATCAGGAACCAGCCATTGCTGTGATTCACAGGGGTCAGGTAGCGGACGAAAAAAAGGGCGAGTAGCAAAAAGAATAGCGAGCCAAAGAAGAATAGAAAGACGGTCCCGGTGAATCGAATATTCAGTCCGAAGGTTAATGAGGGAATTGCAACCGCCGCCAGAATGAGCGAACCCAGCCAGATACGCTTACGTTTGATGGCGCGGTTGGAAAGGTGAACCGAGATCGATCCGCTTTTGCGCGTGGACAGGGCGGCGATGATATAGATCAAGATGCCACAATAAGGGACCAAAATCAGGAGGGCCCACCATGGATTAGACCAGGCGAGTTTGATGCGTTTGATTCTACCGTTTTCACCAGGAGTGACTTCTTGATTGGTCTTAATGCAACGGGCTGGAAGTAAGGCCCCGTCTTGAACCGCGAGCCTCTTGCCCCGGACTTCAAATCCGCCGAAAGTCATTTTTTCGTGACTGAAGGTGGCAGGAGCGGCATAAGGATTCACGGATGGTTCCTCGGACATGGTGCGCAGACTGCCCCTATTAAAACGAGGAGGCAAGAGTGACCGGAGGATTGCCGGGACTTTCACTTGCGGGAAGGCGGGGCCGCGATGAGTCTGACGCATATGTCAGGCTTGTCCTCGAGTTCTAAAACCGATCGTCTCTGATGGATGCGCCTCGGGTTTTATCTGGTGGCGGCCGTTGTTTTGGTGACCCTGGGAACGATTGATTCAGGCAAGGGTGGGTCACCGCTGGGAGAAGTGGCCGGGCACTGGCATTTCTTCTTTATCGGTGTCCTTGCGGCGACGGTTGCGAATTCGACCGGGGCGGGGGGAGGTATTGTTTTCCTGCCGGTGTTTACCTTGCTTGGGCTTTCGGTGACCGAGTCGCTGGCAACGAGTCTGGCGATCCAGAGTTTTGGAATGACGGCGGGAGGCTTGTCGTGGCTTCAGCATCTTCAGAGGGGAGCTATCGTGGATGCCCAGTCGCAGGGTTTTCGCCGAATCCTTTTGGTGGGTGGATGCGGATCCTTGTTGGGTTTGCGGATGGCGCAGGAATTTATTTCAGATCCAGTTTGGAATGTTGAGTGGTTGTTTTCGGTTTTCTCGCTGGTGGTGGGGCTTGTCATTTTGGTCGGAACTCTGAAAGGGAGTGGTGTGAACGGAGGGCGCGAGGATGGAATCCGTCCGGGTGAGTTGGCCGGGCTTGCGGGATGCGGGTTAGTTGGTGGCGCGATTACGGCGTGGTTGTCGATTGGGGTTGGTGAGATACTGGCAATTTATCTACTGGCGCTCCGGTTCCGGGTAAACCTGGCGGTTGCCGTTGCGGTCTGTGTGACCTCGATCACGGTCATTACCGGAGTCCCTTTTTACTTTGGGAAGTCCGCTATTGTTCTGGAAGTCCTCGTTTTCGCTGCGCCGGGGGCTTTGATCGGCGGGACTTTGGCGAGGCACCTTGCGATTTTTTTGGGAGCGCGCCGTCTCAAGCTGGGAATGGCAGGTTGGATTATCCTTACGGCGATTGTTTATTTGATTGTCTAGACAGATCCTCTCTTTTGCGACGATGATCGGAGCATGGTTATTGGTGTGCCCAAGGAGATAAAGCCGCAGGAAGATCGCGTTTCGATGATTCCGGCCTATGCGGCGGATTTGGTGAAGCGCGGGCACCGTGTCGTGGTGCAGGCGGGAGCTGGTGAAGGAGCTTCGTATTTAAATGACCAGTATGTCGCGGCCGGTGCTGATTTGGTGCCGGATGCCAAGGCTGTCTTTGAGGAAGCGGAATTGATCGTGAAGGTGAAGGAGCCGTAGCCTTCCGAGCTTGAGATGCTTCATGAAGGGCACACGCTTTTTACTTATCTCCACCTTGCGGCGAGTCGTGAACTGACGGAGAAGTTGGTATCGACCGGTTGCACTGCGGTGGCTTACGAGACGATTTCGGTGAATGGTCATCTGCCGTTGCTTGAGCCCATGAGTGAGATTGCGGGGCGGATGTCATCGATCGTGGGATCATATCATCTGGCGAATCATCGCGGGGGTCGCGGTATTCTATTGGGTGGAGTGCCCGGAGTTGCTCCGGGGCGGGTGGTCGTTATCGGAGGTGGTACCGCCGGAGTTAATGCGGCGCGGGTTGCTTCGGGAATCGGAGCGGATGTCACTATTCTTGAGGTGGATTTTGAGCGAATGCGCTTCCTTGATATTACGATGGAAGGAACGCACACCTTATTTTCCAACGAGGCGAATCTTTCGGAACTTCTACCCCGGGTGGATCTGGTGATTGGTGCGGTTTTGGTGCCGGGAGCGGCGGCCCCGAAGTTAATCAAGCGCGAGATGTTACGCTTGATGCAACCGGGCTCGGTCTTCGTGGACATCGCGGTGGACCAAGGGGGATGCGCGGAAACGACGCGCCCGACGACGCACGAGGATCCGACCTTCGAGGAGGAGGGAGTGTTGCACTACTGTGTTGCCAACATGCCCGGAGCCTACGCTCGCACCGCGACGCAGGCCTTGAATAACGTGACGCACCCCTGGACTGCCATGATTGCAGATCAAGGGTTGGCAGGGGCGTGTGAAACGCGTCCTGCCTTGCTTGGAGGGATCAATACAATCGCCAGCAAACTCACGTGTCAGCCGGTTGGGTCGGCTCACGACATCGCGCATCAGGATCCGGACGACCTGTTAAGGTAAGAGGCGGAGTCGGATGTTTTTGAACTCGATGGGCGAGCCCTCGGATTCGAGGCAGAGGTAGCCGGTAGCGGGGTCGCAGTTGGTTCCGCCGGAGACTTCTTCGCCATTCACCCAGAGGCGGACTTCACCGTTGATGGCGCGAATGTAGTAGTGATTCCACTTGTTGATCCCTTTGGTGAGGCGCTTGGTGGGGAAGCTGCGCTTGCCGTTTGGAGCGACCGGTGGGAAGGGCTTCATTTTAGCGGGGCCGGTCGGGAAGACGTCGCCGTGGGAGGTGAACCAGTCGGATGGCTTGCCTTTGTTTTTTTCCCAATTGGTTTCATACCCAAGGTCGAGGACCTGCACTTCGATGCCATCGGGAAGGCGCCCTTTTCCGGCAGCGAGTTTTTCGATGGAAGCGGGACTGGCCCAAGCAAAAACGCCGGAATTTCCTGCGTGTTTTTTGTGCATCCATTCGCAAACGAGTTCGAAGTTTTTGATGGGCTTTTTCATGCGAATGACACCAACCGGTTTGCCGGTGCAGGAGGCGTGTCCGCCGTTCCAGGTCCAGGTTTTAGGATCGCAATTGACGTTCACAAAGTCTTCGCCGGTGAGCTCGCGCCAGCCTTGTCCGGTGCCGTCGATGAAGGCTTTTTTCAGAACGGGTGCGGCTTCGGCTTTGGCTTCTTTTTCATCGGAGAAACTTTGGGCGGTGAAAATGCCGAGAGCGAGGAAGCTTGCTCCGAGAATCGATTGGGCGCGTAAATATTTCAGAATCATGGTCTTGCAATACGCCATCAAGATCGCAACCTTGTCGGAATCGTCAACAAAATCGATCAATTGTCATGAATGACCAAAGCTCCAATTTCAGCCGACGTAAGTTTGTCGGGTTCGGTCTCGCTTCCGCCCTCGCTCCTTCCGTTGTGCGCGGTCAGTCGCCAAACAGTAAGATTAACATGGGAATCATTGGTTCAGGTGGCCGTGGTGGAGCAAACTTAAATGGAGTGAAAGCTGAGAATATCCACACTCTTTGCGATGTGAACCGCAAGACGCTGGCAGCGGTTCAAAAGAAATTCAGAGGAGCAAAGACGACAACGGATTGGCGTGAAGTGGTCAGTAATCCGGAAATCGATGCCGTGGTGATCAGCACGGCCGATCATCATCATGCTCCGGCGGCGATTGCCGCGATGAGGGCGGGGAAGCATGTTTACTGTGAGAAGCCATTGGCCCACACGGTGCAGGAAGCGAGATGGATGCAAGAGGAGTATGCCAAAGCAAAGGGCAAGATCGCAACCCAGATGGGGACGCAGATTCATGCGGGCGGGAGTTATCGTCGAGCGGTGGAATTGATAGAGGCAGGGGCGATTGGCCGGGTGAAGGAGGCACACGTTTGGTGCAGTCGGAGCATTCGTGAGGTCGGGCAGGCTGTGCTCGAGAAGCAGGCGGTGCCTGAATATTTCGATTGGGATGTTTGGCTGGGGCCGGCGGCTGATCGGGCTTATAACGAAGGGTACTGGAAGGGCGGAAACCTGAATTGGAATCGTCGCTGGGAGTTTGGCAACGGGGTGCCGGGAGACATGGGAAGCCACTTGATTGATTTGGCTTGGTGGGCTTTGAAGCTGCGTCACCCGACCAAGGTGTCCTCTCAAGGACCGGCTCCTGATTCAATTGGAGCTGCTCCGTGGCAGGAGATCACGTGGCAGCATCCCGATGATGTGAAGGTGATTTGGTATCACGGTCCCGAGGGGATGAAGCGTCGAAGCGAGGTGCTTCAGCCGATGGTTGGAAATGACACCGTGATCAACAAGTGGGGAATCGGGGTCGCCTTTGTGGGTGAAAACGGAGTGCTGGTGTCCGATTATGGAAAGAACATCCTCAGCCCATCGGACAAGTTTAAGGACTATCAGCGACCAGAGCAAACGATCGCCCCATCAGCCGGTCACTATAACGAGTGGCTCAAGGCGTGCCGGGGTGAGGGCGAGACGCTCTGCAACTTCGATTATTCCGGTTCGTTGATTGAACACAATTTGCTCGGAAACGTGGCCCACCGTGCGGGCAATGCTCTCGATTGGGATGCCAAGAACTTCAAAATCACAAATGACGAAGCCGCAAACAAACTCCTCACGAAGGAGTATCGCAAGGGCTGGGAGATCAACAGCTAGGCAGCTTTCGGTTGTTTAGCCGATGTGACGTTGCCAGAACAAGTCGTTGGCCACGAGGTCGGCGGCCAGTGTTTCCCAAGGGTCGTTGACGTTGCCCGGTGAGGAGAGGCCGAGACGCAGCGAAACTGTCCGGCTCGACGGGTTGGGTAGAATCTCCATGGTGCCGCCGTGGTGTGCCCATTGCAGGAAGGCAGCAGTGAGTTGCAGGCAGCGGTTTTTTCCGGACCATCAGGGAAGTCCGGCGAAACCAGCGCTTGCAGGCCGTGTTGCAGGGAAAGTGATGAAAGGGCGATTTCCACTCCGTGTTCGGTCTCTCTCGCGGTGACCAGATCGGTCTGGGAAAGGATGGCACCAAAGCCTTCGAAGAGTCGCTGGGCGATGGGGGTGACAACTTCAGCTGGTCCGGGCCAGGCGATGCCCCGGTTTTCCGAGTCGTGCCATTGGAAGCGATTGTCGGTTGTGCAGACGTCCTGAAGGATGGTGGCAGCAGCGACAAGCTGGCTGGTTTCCGGAGTGGCGGCACTGGCCAGATCGCTTGGCAGAAGAGCTTTGGCGACGTCCAAAAAATGACGGTGGTGGCGGTAAGCCTCCCGCCAATCGGGCTCATCTCCTGCTGAAGAAGGACTCTGTGCGGTAGGCTGATCAGCAAGCTGCACGAGGGTTTGAAGAGCTTTCGAACTGTGACGAAGTCCGGAGTTTTGAAAAACAGAAAGCGCGGCAAGTGAGTGGATGCGCTCGGAAGCGGCGAGATTTTGAAGACTCGTCATTTTTTGCTTCACCAGTTCATCCCGCTCATGCTGAAGCTGGTAGAGCTCGATGGCGCGAGTCAGGGTGACTTCGAGCCCGGGCACTTCCCACGGTTTGGTGATGTAGCGATAGACGCCACCTTTGTTCACTGAATCGATGGCGGCCTCGACCTCGGCGTAAGCGGTGGAGAGAATGCGAACGACTCCGGGTTTGAGGAGAGCGGTCTTTGCCAAAAACTCTGTTCCAGTCTCATTGGGCATGCGTTGGTCGGTGACGATCATGCCGATTTCGTCAATCGATTCCTGAAAAACTTTGAAGGCTTCAATGCCGTCCTCAGCCAAGAGAATGTTAAATTGTCTCTGAAAAAGACGCTTAAAGTGCTTTCTCGTTTTTTCCTCATCGTCGACGAAAAGGATCGTCGGAAGGGCGTCCCCGGGAGAGGCTGGATTGGATGTGCTCGTTTATTTACGTTAGTGCTTCCCTAGGGGGATTTCCCCTCGACTCCAGACGATTTTACAAAATTGATTAGAAAGTCGTAAATATTTAGAAAATCACAAAGCTGTCCATTTGTCCCAGGAGACAATTGACCGCTAATAGAAAGCAACTGCGCGACAGTAAATCGCTGGAAAGGAGCGTAACAAGGGGCATGCAAACGCCACCTGCTCTCCAGACCCGGATCACCGGCTACGGAAAAAGCTTCTCAGCCTCACTCTTTGTGGCTGTTTGTTGCACGGCAGGAATCTGTGCAGCGCTGGCGCTCATCGTGCAAGTTCATCGTGTTATGAACGAGGCTCAGGCCACGCCTGACGCCATCACGACCAACTACGTTGAGCCTGTTCGCAAAAAGGCCAAGCCCGAGGTGAATCTGGCTCCCGAGCGCATGATCACCGTTTTGAACGGGCCATCATTTGCCCGGGTGAAACCAGTCGTGCCAACCCGGGAGCAGCCGAAGTTCACGGAGGCACCCGAGCCCGATCAGACGAGCAGTGAGCTTTTGGTTCTTGAAGAGTTGGACTTTGAAAATCCTTTTGAGGAAAAAGCAGAGCCTGCGAAAGTGAGCAAAGCAAAGTCGACCACATCCGTTGCCAAGAAAAGCACCCCGACAAAACGTTCAGGCCCCAGCCAGCCCGAACTTGAGCGTCGCGAGAAAGCGCGCCTTGCCGGCCTTGCCAGAAAAGTGATTCAGCAAGCTTCCGTCGTTTCGCGGAGCACCCCTCACTACCCCAAAAGTGCACGCCGCAAGGGGTTACAAGGTCGCGTTGTGGTGACGGTGACCGTTGGGACCTCTGGAAAAGTCTCCAGTTGTCAAATCTCTCAAAGTAGTGGGCACAGCACGCTCGACCAGTCGGCGGTCAGCGCGGCCCGGCGTTATCGATTCCGTCCGGCTAAGAACGGGCTCGGCCAGGCGGTCAGCGTTAGAAAGGCCATTCCTTTTAATTTCCAGCTGACCAGCTAGATCGCCCGGTTCGGCTACCTTTTTTGCTACCCTATACCAATTCAGCTCACATTAGGGCTGCTACTGCGACTCATTCTCAACATAGAAAATATATGACGAAACACATCGGAATCTTCTCCCTAAGCTCCGCTCTCGCGGTTGGAATGTTGACGGCGCAAGACGCCATCGAAACCTTGGAGACAGTGAATGTCATCGGAAGCACCGACGATCTCCTTGGCTTGACTGGAGCGGGTGCATTTCTCGAAGCCGGCGACTTTCAAAAGAAGGGCCTCACCAACATCCAGCAAATTCTCCGCAAAGTCCCCGGGGTTTATGTCCGGGAGGAAGATGGCTTTGGTAACTTCCCCAACATTTCTCTTCGTGGTGGCGATGGCACGCGTTCCGAAAAAGTGACGATCATGGAGGATGGGATTCTCACCGCTCCCGCTCCTTATTCCGCGCCGGCGGCTTATTATTCTCCGCGGGCAGCTCGCATGTCGGGGATCGAGGTCTTGAAAGGATCGAGCCAGATTCAGTATGGTCCGCAGACGACCGGTGGAGTTATTAACTTCCTCTCCACCGAGATTCCGACCGAGGAAACATTTTACACCCGCAACACGTACGGGGCTTTTAATACTTTGCTCTCCCATAGCTACTACGGCGACACCGTCGAGACCAACGCGGGAACCTTTGGCTTTCTTTTGGAGCTGTTCCACCACAGCAGTGATGGCTTCCGCGACATTGATGCCGGCGGAGGTTTGCCCCGTTCCAGCAACACGGGCTTCACTCTGACCGAGCCCATGATTAAACTTTTCTGGGAGCCCAACACTCCGGTCCGCCAGCGACTTGAGTTTAAGTATGGTTTCTCCGACTTCGACTCGGACGAATCTTACATCGGTCTCACCGAAAACGACGTCCGCAATAGTCCGGACCGTCGCTACCCCGGAACCCGGTTCGACAACATGGCCTCCGAGCAACATCGTACTTATCTGAAGTATCGCATTGAGCCGACTGCGAATCTCAACCTTGAGATAACCGGTTACTACAACGAGTTCTCCCGCAATTGGGCAAAGGTGGATGACATTGTAGGTGGAGCCAATTCAGTCCGTGGAGCATTGGCAACCGAGAACGGGCTCGACATTCTTCAAATGAGAGGGCCGGGCACCTTGGTCTACCGTAATAATAACCGGGACTACTCGGCTTATGGCTACCAGATTCAGGGTGACTACACTTTTGCCACGGGTAACGTGGATCATCTTTTGAAATTCGGAGCGCGCTATCACCGCGATGACGTTCGTCGTTTCCAGAACGACGAGCAGATTATGCTCGGAGCGACCGGAGCGATCACCAATCGCATCGTGGGTGCCCCCGGCAGTCAGGGAAATCGCTTCCAGGAGACCGACGCTCTCGCGATTTGGGTGCAGGATGAAATTGCGATGGGGAATCTGACTGTGACTCCCGGCCTACGCTACGAGCACATCGATCAGTCCTTCCGTGACTTTAATGCCAACCAATCAGGGGCAAACACCTTTGACCTCTTCTCGCCCGGGGTTGGATTCAACTACGAGCTCGATAACTCGGCCGTGGTTTACGGTGGCGTTTATCGTGGGATTTCCACTCCCGGGCCTCGCTCTGCTTCCCGCAATGGCGTGGAGGAAGAGGAGTCGATCGGCTACGAATTGGGCTACCGTTACCAGAGCCCGAAAATGAGCTACGATTTCGCAGCCTTCTTTACCGACTTTGACAATCTCATCGCGACCGACGCTGGTCTCGGTGTTCTTGATAATTCGCAAAACGTGGGAGAAGCCGAGGTCTTCGGTCTCGAAGCCCAGATCTCCTATGATCCTCTCGCGGGGAGCGGAAGTGAACTTTCATTGCCGGTGTATATTAGTGCGACTTGGACTGACGCCACTTTGACCTCGGCGGTCACCGGAGGCGGAAGCGACAACATTTACGCAGGAGCCACTGATGGTTCGGAGATCCCCTATGTGCCCGAGTGGCAGGTGGCTGCTGGAATTGGTCTCGCAAAAGGAGACTGGAGTCTCAATTTGGACGCAACCTTCGTCTCCGATGCCTTTGGCACCGCACAGAATGTTGACTCACCAAGTCAGGACACGACCGGAGCCGGAGCCCGTGCCGGTAAGATCGACGAGCTTCTGCTTTTCGATCTGACCGGAACTTATGACCTCAACGAGAATGTTACGCTGCTTGCCGGCGTGAGCAATCTCTTCGACGAGCGAGGCATCACTTCCCGTCTGGCTCGCGGACCTCGCGCGAATATCGGCCGCAACGCCTTCGTTGGTTTTGAGGCCAAGTTCTAAGTCGTTACCCGACTGATTAGAAACGACTGTCCGGGTTGATTGATCCGGGCAGTTTTTTTGGTCGTGTGTGACCGTCATTTCGATTGAATAGCGGAAATGGGAGAAGAGATTCAACAAGCCTTGCAGGGGGCAATTGCCGAGGAGGAAATCGTGGGGGCGGTTGCGTTGGTCACCGATCAGGAGAGGGCCTTGTCTTTGGAAACGGCAGGGTATTTCGACCTGGAGAGTGAAACGCCCATGCCCGGGGATGCTCTTTTCTGTATTGCCTCAATGACCAAGCCAATCACGGCAGTGGCGGTCTTGATGATGGTTGATGAAGGGATAGTGTCGCTCGACGATTCTCTGGCGAAACATCTCCCGGAGTTTGGGGGGCTCAAGGATGAGGCGGGGCGACCGATTGAGGTGACCCTTCGCCAGTGCCTCAGTCATACTTCGGGTATGAGTGATCTCAGTTTGGAGGAGGAAAATGAATGTAAAACCCTTGCTGATTTGATTCCGCGGATTGTTTCGAAGCCGGTGGGGTTTCCGCCCGGGGCGGAGTGGTGCTACTGCCAAACGAGTCTTAATATGGCGGCGCATGTCGTGGAGGTTCTCTCAGGCTTGGATTTCCCAAGGTTTTTGCACGAACGAATTTTTGATCCTTTGGATATGGTCGATACCACTTTTTATCCGAACGCGGCCCAGATTGCGCGAATCGCGTCGATTTACGGTCGAGTTGATGGAGGTGGCTGGGAAAAGGCGGACCACGATTGGGTGACCCATGGTCGCCTGGAGAGCTGCGATCGTTATCCCAAGGCGAATGCCGGACTTTTTTCGACCGCGGAAGATTACGCAAAGTTTTGCCGCTGCCTTTTGCGGGGAGGTGCGGGGCTGATTTCGGCGGAGTCGTGCCGCGAGCTCGGATCGGTCCAGACCGGCGGTTTGGAGACAGGGTTCACGCCTGGTAATGGCTGGGGTCTTGGCTGCGCCGTGATCGTGAATCCGCAAGGAGTGACGCGCATGTTCTCGCCGGGGAGTTTTGGGCACGGTGGTCTTTATGGCACTCAGGGCTGGATTGATCCCGTTCGCGAGCGGGCCTATCTCTTAATGGTTCAGCGGAGTGATTTCGAAAATGCCGACGGCTCAAGAGTGAGGGAAGTTTTCCAGGAGGCTGCGGTTCAAATCGACTAACAATTGTAAAATTGGCTTGTTCAAATGAGCTAATACCTCTACTAAATCGTCTTCGATGAGTAACAAAGCATCAAAAATCTGGATCACTTTAGGCTGTCTGGCAGCCTCCGGTTCCAGTCTCCTGGCCGCGGAGCAAGCTGCTGAAACCACTTCGGTTCCCGAGCCGTCGGCCGTGTTGATTGGTGGCCTGTGCGGGATTTTTTTCCTGCTCTGGCGCCGAAAATAATTATGTGACTCGCCTGCGGAACTTTCGTTTCTGGCTTGCATATCCAATGAAACCCTGAGATGGCGCGGGTCTTCCCAAGCGCACGTTACCTCTCGTTCCGAACGCTAATTGATACGCCATGGATACCCCTATGTTCGCCGATCTCGGCCTCCCCGATGTTCTTCTTTCTGCCGTGCTCGACATGGGTTTCGAGAGTCCTTCGCCCATTCAAGCCAAGACGATTCCGCTCGCTTTGGAGGGGAAGGATCTGATTGGACTTTCCCAAACCGGCTCTGGAAAGACGGCTGCTTTTGCTCTCCCGACTCTTGCTGGAATTGATCCTCAACTTGCCGAGCCTCAGGCCTTGATCGTCTGTCCAACCCGCGAGCTTGCGGTGCAGGTTTGCGAAGAAGTGTTCCGCCTGGGTTGTAAAATCAAGGGGCTGCGTGCTCTTCCCGTTTATGGTGGCGCGCCCATTGATCGCCAGTTGAAGGGTCTACGAAAGGGCGCGCATATCGTGGTGGGAACGCCAGGCCGGTTGCTGGATCATTTGAAGCGCCGCAGTTTTGATCCCCGGAACATCCAGACGGTGATTCTCGATGAGGCGGATCGTATGCTGGACATGGGCTTCCAGGAGGAGATGGAGGAATTGCTGGCAGCGCTGCCCGATGATCGCCAGACGATGTTTTTTTCCGCGACGATGAATCGTCGTGTGAGCCGACTGATCGATAATTTCGGGAAGAAGCCGGAGACCATCGAGATTGAGCGTAAGTCGCTCACGGTTGATGCCATTGACCAGTCTTGTTACGAGGTCCGCCAACGTTCGAAAGTGGAAGTTCTTTCGCGTTTGCTGGACATCGATCCTCCCCGTCTTGCGGTCGTTTTCTGTAATACCAAGCGCTTGGTCGACGAGGTCACGGAAGGTTTGTTGGCTCGTGGCTATTCTGCGGATCGTTTGCATGGTGACATGACCCAGCAGATGCGAGAGCGGGTGCTGGCGAGATTTCGCGAGGGCACGATTGAGATTTTGGTCGCGACGGATGTGGCGGCACGCGGATTGGACGTGGACGATATCGATTTGGTGGTGAACTACGAAATCCCCCACGATCCCGAGGATTACGTTCACCGAATTGGCCGGACCGGCCGTGCCGGGCGCTCGGGCCGGGCAGTGAGCTTTGTTTTTGGTCGCGATATTTATCGCCTCCAGACGATTGAAAAATACACCCGCCAGAGCATTCGCCGCGAACGTGTGCCAAGCCAGGAGCAAGTTGAAGGCAAGCGGGCGGACAAGCTCTTCCAGATGATTCAGGAGAGTTTGGAGAGCGGGAAAGTCGGAGATTATCAGACTTATTTGGACCGCCTGCTGGAGCAGGGCCACACTGCGACTGACATTGCCAATTCGGCCTTTACCTTGCTTCGCGAATCAACGACCCGGGAAGGGGAGTTCATTGCGGAAGACAAGCAGAAGGAGGCCTTTGCCAACGAGAAACAGAGGTCGAGCTGGCGCGATGAAAAACGTGAGCGCAAAGAGCGCCCGGAACGTGATCGCAAATCGAGACCGGAGCGGAATAACTCAAAGGGAATGGCTTGCTTGTTTATGAACATCGGCAAGGCCCAGCATATCAAGCCCGGTGATATTGCCGGAATGATTTATCGTGAATGCAATGTGCCGGATGGTTCGCTGGGTAAGATTACCATTTTCCCGAAACACACCCTGGTGGATGTGAGCGAGGATGTGGCGGGAGATGTCATCGACGGGCTCAAGAATGCGAAACTGCGCGGAAGGTCCTTTAAAGTGGACCGCGATCGGCGCGGCTGAGATCCCGCTTTGAGCTTGCTGCGAAGCCCGAGAATGCCGTTAATCCCGTCGCGATGAGTGATTCGAAGCAAGCTACCGGAGAGGTCGTTCAAGAGCGGATGACTCTTGCCGGGATAAAAAATCTTCCGGTGCCGATGCGTGCGATGGGCTTCGGGGCCATCGTGGTTCTGGCTTTGATTTACTTTGTCTACCCGGCATACCCATCATTCGTTCACAAGACTCTGGCGACGTGGACCTGGGGGGCGTGCAACCCGATCAGTAATTTTTTACACGGTCGCTTTGTCCCGGTGGCGTTCGGCGTAATGATCTGGATGGCTTATCAGAAGACCAAAGGTATGGAGGCCAAGTCCTCGTATCTGGGACTTCCAATTCTTTTGTTGGGCTTGCTGTTTTTCCTGGTCTCGATGAGGACGATCCAACCTCGATTGGCCCTCATTGGAGCGCCGTTCGTGGTGATCGGTTTCACCTACTATCTCTTCGGGTTGCAAATTGCGAAGCATGTGATTTTTCCTTCCTTCTTTTTGTGGTTTTCCGTCCCCGTGCCAGGGCTTGAAGCCATCTTGACGGGAAATTTGCAGGTCTTGATTACCAAGTCCTGCTATCACACAGGTGTTTTCTTCGGGATGGATCTTGTGAATACCGGGGCGGACATTTACATAGGAGGAAGCAGTGTCAAAGTCGCAGAGGGTTGCAGTGGCATCCGGTCTCTGATGGCCCTGACCATGATCGCGGCAGTTTACGCCAATTACACCCAGAAACCGCTTTGGAAGAAGGCTGTTCTTTTTGCCTCGGCGCTTCCACTGGCAATTATTGGAAACTTTCTTCGGATTTTCACCATCCTGGTGTTGGCGCAGTTCGGTTATGCGGACTTTGGCACGGGCACGTGGCATGACTGGGCGGGCTTGCTGATCTTTTTCCCGATCGCGCTCTCCGGACTCTATCTGATCGACTACCTTTTGAATTTCAAAGAGAAGCGATCCAAGAGGGTTAAAAGGACGGTTAAGAAGTCCCGCAAGGTGATCAAACAAGAAGCAACGTCATGAAGAAGCGTCTCATTATTCTGAGCCTGACGGTCGCGGTTTTTGCCGGGATCGTGATGGCATTTCCCAATAGCCCCGGAATGAAGCCGTCCCGTCTTGCCAAAAGCCTCCCGGAGACGGTTGAGAATTGGGTTGGCAAACCTGAGGAGCCGGGTGTAGCGGAGAAGGAGAAGCTCGCGCAGGATACCGAGTTCGAGCGGATGCGCTATGAAGATCAGGACGGGCTGCTGCCATCGATCCAGACCTCTATCGTTTTCTCTGGGAGAAATCTTAGTCAAAGCATTCACCAACCCGAGGTTTGCCTGGATGCTCAAGGCTGGCAGTTTATGGCGCAGAGGCGTCATGTTTGGGAGGGCCTTCTTCCAGGCGGTGAGGCTTTGCCGGTGAAGGAAATCTTATGCCGCCGGGTTTTAATGCGCAATAATGAGGAAGGTGATTTGGAGGATGCCCTCCTTCCGAATGGCGAAAAGGCCTATATCTGGAGAGTCTTTTATTATACCTTTTTTGGACATGAGAAAATCGTCTCGGGGCACTACGAGCGGACCGGGCAGGATATCAAAGACCGCCTTTTCAAGGGCTACGACCAACGGTGGGCTTATGCCACGTTTTCATCGTTTGTTACCAAGAAGCATTACGATCAAGGTTTGATCAAGGATGGCGGAGTAGGGTTTGATGAAAAGCAGACGGAAGCCCATATTCAGTCGTTCTTGAAGCTACTGCTCCCGATTGTGGTTTCCGATCCGGGGAAAGGATATGATGAGTCGCTGGCCGACGGTAAAAACATCGGATCATGACGGAGCGGGGCGCCAAGCAGCATTTTTCGATTCAGGCCTTGCAGATTTGCGATGCCTTCTTGATCTGGTTGGGCTTCGTCATTGCCTCAGCAGCCCATGCGCCGATCAGGCAACTATTGGGGATGTCTTCAATCGGAGAAGGCAGTTTGGAGGGGATGACCTGGGTCATTTTTATTGTCGTCCCTCTGACACCACTCGTCCTGGAGCGCTTTGGTTTTTACGATCGGTTGCTTTCGAGACTTAGATTTCAGAGTCTAAGCATCCTTTTCCGGGCACTGCTTACAGTTGTTCTCATCATTACGATGGTGGCAGTTTTCGGGAAGTATTCAGAGACCAAGCGTTTGGTGCTTGGGTTGGGTCTTTCGTTTACCTCGGTTTTCTTGTGGTTTCGGAGTCGGGTGACGACACGGGTTCTCAGGTCGAGAGCGGCCTCGGAAGGATTTCTTGAGCGGGTTGTCCTTGCTGGCAGTTTGGAGGAAACGGGAGCATTTCTTGAGAACCTGGAATCTGGCGTTTTGGAGACCTGGAAAATTGTCGAACACTTCGATCTTGAAGCTCAATCCATCGAGGATTTGGATGCGCTGATCAAAGCAGAGTCTATTCAGAGGGTGGTTTTCCTCACCGGTCATGCGGAATTTGAGCGGGTGGCCAGGGCTGTTGAGACCTGTGAAGTCCAGGGTGTCGAGGCGTGGATTGGGGCAACCTTTCTCAGAACACAAGTTGCCCGTCCGAGCTTTGATGCCGTGGGAGGTCGGCCGATGTTGGTTTTTCGCTCAACTCCCGAACTCTCCTGGCAACTTTTTGCCAAGAAGCTTGTCGATGTCATTGGGGCTTTGGTGATCGTGATTTTTGGCTCTCCATTCTGGATCGCGGCGATGATCGGAATCAAGTTCGCCAGTCCGGGTGCCCCGGTGATCTTTACCCAGCAGCGGGCTGGTCTCTATGGGAAGCCATTTCGAATCTACAAATTCCGGACGATGGTGCCAGATGCCGATCGGATGTTGGAAAAGATTAAAGCGGAGCATGGGAATGAGGTCGACGGTCCGGCCTTCAAGCTGGCGTCTGACCCGCGGATTTTTCCTTTCGGGAGATTTTTGCGGAAGTTCAGTATCGATGAACTGCCTCAAATGATCAACGTTTTGAAAGGGGAGATGAGTCTGGTGGGGCCGCGGCCGCTTCCACTCCACGAAATCGAGGCGATCGAAAAATCATCGCACCGCCGCCGTTTAAGTATGAAGCCCGGTGTCACTTGTCTTTGGCAAATCAGTGGTCGTAGTGACATCACTGACTTCGATGAGTGGGTGAAGCTCGACGTGGCTTACATCGATCGTTGGTCTATTTGGGAGGATTTTCGAATTTTGATTATGACCGTTCCTGCGGTCTTGTTTAGCAAAGGAGCACGATGAATAAATTGTCTAATTTGGCCTTGGGATTGGCTGCTGTTTTTTTCGTGGTCATTGCCGCGACAGGCATTGATTTGATCAGCAGTCGCACCGGCATCGGGCTTTTGGGGCTGGGTGTTGCTCTTTTTGTGGCTTCGATTTTTAGAGTGGCGGGTCCTTTGCAAGGTGGTCGACCTTGGCTCACTGTTTTGACGATTCTGGGAACAGGTTACTTTGTCGGTCGCGCCCTTATCGGCGGTCCGGTTGGTTTGGCGGTTCACGACGTAGCGCTCGTCCTGTCGGCACTGGGAATTTATCTCGCCGTGGTCTCTGCCGGGAAAGGTGCCCGGAGTTTTTGGTTTGTTCTTTTAGCCGTGCTGGCTCTCGCGAACGTGGGGCTGGCAATCTCTCAATCGGTTTTGGAAAATCCTTTTTACCTATGGGAATCGGCGGGTGAAGATGGGGGTTACACTATTGGCTTGTTTGCGCACTACAATGCCTTTGCTTCCTTCTTGAATGGCAGCGTCTTCTTCTTTCTTTCCTATGCATTTTTTGGAAAGAATCTGGCTGGCCGGTGTGCCTGTGCTCTCCTGGGTGTTGGCTTGATTGCCAGCCTTCTGATCAGTGAGTCCCGCGGTGGATGGGTTTCGTTTGTCGTCGGTGGAACGCTGTGGATGATCTTGGTTGTCTTGTTTTTGAAGCACCGGCAGAGCAAATTTTTTGGAGTCGTTTCGATCGCAGTCGTGGTGCTCGGAGTGGGTGGGATTGTGAGCTCGGTCTGGATGGTGAAGCGAATTACTGAAAAGCGGGTCGAGAAGATTGCAGACGAGGTAAACTATGAAGTGGACAATGAGGTCCGTGATGGAGGCCGGGTGGCATTCCAGCAAATGGGGTTTGAAATCTTTCTCGATTCTCCGGTCATCGGCGGAGGTGCCCGGGCCTTTTCCTATCGGGCGCTAGAAAAGTGGGATCCCGATACCCTGGAGCTCTGGATGGGGGATCCGGAATTTGCCCACAACGAATTCGTCCAGCTCCTTTCCGATTACGGCATCGTGGGTTTTGCGCTGCTCCTCGCGCTGTTTTTCATTCATGGGATTTTGGGCGTCATGAACTTGGTGAACAACGATGATCGCGATTCCGGTCTTTCGGTCTGGCAGTTGGGTGCTGCCGGCGGTTTGGTGGCGATGCTCTGCCAGTCCTACTTTAGCTTCATCTTCCACTTTCCAGCCTGTGTTGCTCTTTGTGCTTTCCAGCTCGCAATTCTCGCGAGCCAATCCAGATGTAAGTCCAGAGAACGGCAGGGTTTTCGTGCCCCGGGTTTCTTGATTGGGCTCGGGGGAATGGCGACCGCAGCTTCTTTGGTGTTTTTGGGAATCAACTTTGCCAAAGGATACCAGCTTTCCAATGAGGCAGAGGGTCAGCTGACGGCGGCGAAGTCGGTGGAGGAAATATTTGCCGGTTTGGATACTATGGAAGAGGCGGGTGAACGCTCCCGCGATCCCAAGTCGTTTGAGGTTCTCGCCCGTCGCGCGATGATCGAAGCCAACGTTGCGTTGAAAAAACAAGACCCCGATGTTGCGAACAAATTCAATCAGCGTGCCAAAGCCGCTTTCGAGCGGGCGCTGGAACTCAATCCAAATTTCTCGGCCGCCCTGGCCGGACTCCCCAGAGTTGAAGATGCCCTTGGCAACCATGCCGCGGCGCAGGAAGGTCATCAAAAGGCCATGGAGCTGATCTGGGCCCGTGAACTCAGTTTACGCCCGCATTTCCACGCTGCCAGAAGTTCACTGATGCAGGCGTTTAAAGCCGACAATGACGCCGGTGCCCTTGCCTTCCTTCGCGAAGCGGAAATCCGGATTCTAAAGCGTCGTGAAATCCTGGAGCCCTCCCGCGAGCAGAAAGAAGAGAAGGAGGTTCGCGAAGTCATTCAGGCTTGGATCAACTATTACGAAGGAAGGGCCATTTATCAGCGCGGCAATGACATTTGGATCAACGCCAAGCCCCGTAATCCCGAGCTGGCTCTTGCTTTCCTGTTGGAAGCCCAGCGTCGCTACCAGCTGTCCGAGAAGCTTGTCAAAGGGAAGAATCCACGCTGGGAGAAGGAGGCTAAGCAGCTCAAATTTAGTGTCGAGACTCTCGAAGCCGGGCAATATCAGCCCGCGAAGCTGACCGAAGAACAGATTCAGAAAGCGATCGCGCAGGAAGCCGGTCTTGATTCCGATCCGGCGACCCGTTAAGCCTTCTCACAGATGACCTCCAACTTCGGCATGAAACTCTTCTCCGGCACAGCCCACCACGCGCTTGCCGCCGACATCGCGACCAGCCTCGATTGCCCCCTCGCCGACGTGAGCGTCACGGCCTTTCCCGACGGTGAGACCTTCGTGAAGATCAACGAGAATATTCGCGGAGAAGACGTTTACATCATCCAGCCGACCTGCCCGCCTACCAACCACAACCTCATGGAGCTCATGATCATGGTGGATGCGGCGAAGCGATCCAGCGCCGGCCGTATCAATGCCGTCATCCCATTCTTCGGATACGCCCGTCAGGATCGGAAAGACCAGCCCCGTGTGCCCATCACCGCCAAACTAGTGGCAGATCTCCTTTCCGCCGCCGGAGTTGATCGTGTGGTGACTCTCGATCTCCACGCCGCTCAGATCCAGGGATTCTTCA
>CBFHQJ010000072.1:0-25253 GCA_965657795.1 Akkermansiaceae bacterium | reverse complement strand
GAAGGGAACCTTCATGACCTAAAATCACTCAAATTCACTGATTTTCAAGGGTTTTTAATTTGTCCACACAGCCTAGTATCTCCGACGCTTGGCCGAAAGCTTAAGCCCGCGACACTTGGTTTAAAACGTCATCATCGTCTTATCAGTCAGGAAAAATGGATGGGAGAGATTCGCTTTTCGCTCCCCGACATGGACAGCTCCTTTTATTCGCGCGAAGGCTACTACCACAATCTCAGCAAAATGAAGCGTGGACGCAAATTCTATAATTTTTGCACTGTGCAGGAAGCCCTTGAAAGTAACTTCCTCCAGTTCCATGTGCTTGGACGATGGAATGGAAAATACATTGTTGTGCTCGGTGAAGGGTCGACTTGTCTTCCAGAACTTTGGTCAATTGATGCAAAGCTTTTGGAAGACTACGCCAAGGAATTAATTCGGGAAAATTAAGAACTTCCGAATTCAACGGAAACGCCAAGCTCGCTTAATCGGTAATCCCACCCACGACTTTTGATTGGTCGCATTTATCGTAGCCTTTCGGTCTGGAATCTGCGCCCTGCTCTCCCCTGCCCGTTCAATCCAAGTCAGCCAGCTACTCCACCACCACCTTGCTCGGATCCCAGGTCACCTTGGGATATTCCAGATTCATCTTATCCATCGCGTGGGTCACGATCTGGGCCACCGCCATGTCACGATACCACTTATAGTCCGCTGGGATAATAAACCAAGGAGACTGCTCGGTGCTGGTGCGCTCGAAAACATCTTCATAGGCGACTTGAAAATCATCCCACCGCGCCCGGTCTTCCAAATCGGCCGGGAAAAACTTCCAGTGCTTCTCCGGACGGTCGAGCCGCGATTGCAACCGCCGCTTCTGCTCGTCCTTGGAAATGTGCAGGAAAAACTTCAGCACCGTCGTGCCCTCATCGACCAACATCTGCTCGAAGTCCACGATGTGTTTGTAGCGCTTTTGCCAAACTTCCTCCGGCGCAAGATTCTTAACCCTCACCGCGATGATGTCCTCGTAGTGGCTTCGATTGAAAACCGCAATCTCACCCTTCGCCGGCACCACCTTGTGAACCCGCCACAGAAAATCGTGCGACAACTCCCGCGTTGAGGGAGCCTTGAACGGAGTCACCCAGACCCCCTGCGGATCAACCCGCGAAAAAAGCTTTCGCACACAACCGTCCTTGCCGCCGGTGTCCATGGCCTGCATCACGATGAGCAACTTCTTCTTACCCTCGGCATAAAGCACCCGTTGCTGGCTCGCCACCTTGCTCCGGAGCTCCTGAAAAATCGGCAAAGCCTCCTCTTCCGGCCGACCCAAAATCCCCAGGGTAGTCGTTGACAGATCATCCAAATTCACCCGCGCACCGGGCTTAACCATGCACTTTTTTGTGAAATCTTCACCGAGCATTCCCTATGAACTCCCACCGCCCTCGGACATGCAAGAAAAAGGTCACAATTTCCAAGTTGCCGAAGTAGGCTCCTTTCGAGTCTATTGCACTCGTCACCATGTCCGATTCCTCTCCTGAAATGCTCCGAGCCGCCGTCCACATCGGAGCCAGCCACGCTTCCATGATCATCCTGCGCATCGCGGAGGACGGAACCGAGGAACGGGTCGACTTCCTCGAGAAAAACATCCCGCTCGGACGAGACATCTTCGGCTACGGCAAAGTCCTCTCCTCCACCATCGAGCAAGCCGTCACCGTCATTCGCGGCTTCCAGGAATCACTCGCCGAACTCGGCCTCGGAGACATTCCGGTACGCGCCGTCACCACCAACACCCTGGAAGAAGCTTCCAACGCCGAGGACTTCCTCAACCGCCTCCACATCGGCTGCAAGTGGCACTTCGAGTCGCTCGACGATGGCGAAATGACCCGCCTCGTTTTCCTAAAGACCCGACGCCGCCTCAAGGACACCCCCTCGATGCAGCAGCGCAATACCATCGTCGCACACGTCGGTCCCGGCAACGCCCGCCTCATCCTCTCCAAAAAGGGCCGCATTGTCCGGTACCAATCCTACCGCCTCGGAACCCATCGCTGCTGGGAACGGCTCCATTCACCCGACCTCACCGGCGAGCCCATCATCCGCCTCATCCGCGAACAGATCACCGGGCTCATCGCGCAGATCAACTACGACTTCGGCGAAGAAGGCATCGAAGATCTCGTCATGATCGGCACCGAAATTCAGATGCTCGCGCCCTACCTTTCCAAACCGGACAAGACGAAGTCCCGCTACAACGTCCTCCGTCAACTCACCTCGGACATCGCCGCCGTCACCGAACCCGAGCGTGTTAAGAATTACAACCTCGATTACCAAACCGCCGGCACCGTTCTTCCAGCTCTCGTCATCAATGCCGCCATCGCCGAATCCTTCGGCCTCAATTCCCTCCGCGTCTCTCGCTCCGATTACGAGGAAGGCCTCCTCACCGACCTCGCCCACCCCGACGCCGCGCACGACGAACTCAAATCCCAACTCCTCCACTCATCGAAGCTCACCGCTAAAAAATTCGGCTGCGACATGCGCCACGCCCGCCACGTCGCCCACCTGAGTGGCCGCCTCTTCGAGCAAACCCGCGACCTCCACGAACTCACCGATCAGGACGCCCTCCTCCTTGAAGTCGCCGCCATCCTTCACGAGGTCGGAAATCACATCTCCCCGAAATCCCACGAAGTCCACGGACTCTACATCATCCGCCATTCCGAAATCTTCGGCCTGAGCGATCCCGACCGCCTCCTCGTCGCTCTCATCACCCGCTACCACCGCAAGGCCGCGCCACAACTTTCGCATCCACATTACAAGCGACTCACCCCAAGTGATCGCATCCGCGTCGCCAAGCTCTCCGCCATGCTTCGCGTCGCTGACGCCCTCGAGCGAACCCATTCTCAACGCATCAAGGATTTCACTGTCACAATTGGCGACGGCAAAGCCACCCTCAACCTCGAAGGCATCCTCGACGCCTCCGCCGAACGACTCGCCCTCCCCAGTAAGGCCGACCTCTTCCAAAACCTCTTCGGGCTCAAACTCGTTCTCAACGAAAATGCCTAAGCTCCTCTCTCAAATTTCATCACTCGTGTTCAGCTCTCAAATCTCATGAAGCCTCCTTACATCAACCGCGAACTCTCCTGGCTCGAATTCAACCAACGTGTTCTCAACGAAGCCCTGCGCCCCGACCTCCCCATCCTTGACCGGGTCAAATTTCTCGCCATCACCGGATCCAATCTCGACGAATTTTTTCAGGTTCGCATCGGAGGTCTTCACACCCTTCACAAATCCGCCCCAACCGTTCGCGACATCTCAGGCATGGACGTGGGAACCCAGCTTGCCGCGATCGAAAAACGGGTCCGTCGTTTCAAGAAAGACCAGGAACGGCTTTTCCAAAAGGAACTCCTCCCATCACTCTCCGAAAAAGGACTCCCGCTTCACACCATCGCCGACCTCACTCCGGAGCAAGTTGAAAATCTTTCGTACTACTACGAATCCAGTATCGAGCCCCTCCTTTCCCCTCTCCTTCTCACACCCGAGAACTCCCGTCAAATCATCCCCTCCCTGAGCGTTTGCCTCGCCCTCTCGGTCCGTGATCCCAAAACATCCGAATCTCGAATCATCATCCTCCCTCTCCCGGCTGCCGTGCCCCGAACCGCGCTCGTCAATGAAGGAGGATTTGTCCTACTGGAAGACCTCGTTGCCCACTTCTGCTCCTCCCTTTTCCCCGGTGAGGAAATCGACGACCACACCGCCTTCCGCCTCACTCGCAACACCGACATTCCCGCGAACGAAGACGAGGCCCACGACTTCGCCGAAGAAATCCACCAGGTCGTGACCGCTCGTGGCCAATCTTTCCCAGTCCGCCTGCAAACCTCACAGGACAACGACCTCACCCACCAGCTCATTGAGCTCCTCGGGCTCGATCTCCACAAAGTCTTCCTCACCAAAAACGCCCCCCTCGCGCTTGCCGATCTCTTTTCGCTCGCGATGGCCGACGGATACAACCACCTCCGCACCGCACCCATCTCCGGAGCCGAATCCCCCCAGATCGACCCAACTCGGAGCATCTTCGAAATCCTCGATCAAGAGCAGGACATCACCCTCGTCCACCCCTACCAAAGCTATCGCCCCATCGTCCGCTTCATCGAGGAAGCAGCCCGCGACCCCCACGTTCTCGCGATCAAGCAAACCCTCTATCGCACCGCAAATAACTCTCAGATTGTTGACGCTCTCATCCACGCCGCCAAGTCCGGCAAGCAGGTCACCGCCCTTGTCGAACTCAAGGCCCGCTTCGACGAAGCGCACAACCTAGACCGTGCCGAAGAACTCCGCCGCGCCGGCGCCCAGGTTCTTTACGGGGTAAAGGGGCTTAAAACCCACGCCAAGGTCGCCCTCGTCATTCGCAACGAAGATGGAAATCTCAAACGCTACGTCCACCTCGGCACCGGCAACTACAACGAAATGACGGCCCGCTTTTATACCGACATTTCCTACCTCACTTGTCGACCCGAATACGGAACTGATGCCTCCATTTTCTTCAACGCCGTCACCGGTCGAACCAAGCTCGAAAACTTCCGCGTCCTCATCCCGGCCCCCACTCAGATCAAGCGCACCCTCATCAGCCTGATCGAAGAAGAAACAGCTCGGGCCCTCGAAGGCGAAGAGGCCCGCATTATGGCCAAGATGAACTCCTTGCAGGACAAGGAAATGATAGACGCTCTCTACGCCGCCTCAAAAGCCGGTGTCGAAATCAAACTTAACATTCGCGGAATCTGCTGCCTCAAAACCGGCGAGCGCAAAGAAGCCAAGAACATCGAAGTTGTCTCCATCATCGACCAACAACTCGAGCACATGCGCATCTTCCACTTCCATCAGGGCGGCGACAATGAAGTCTATATTTCCTCGGCCGACTGGATGACACGCAACCTTGAAAAACGAGTCGAAGTCATGACTCCGATTATGGACCGCGCTTCAAAAAAGCTTCTCATCGGCATCCTCGAAAGTTGCTTCAAGGACAATCAAAACGCCTATCTCATTCAGACCGACGGCAGCTCAAAACGGATCGAACGCGAGAAAGGCGAACGCCGCTTCCGCATGCAGGATCACCTCACCCAGCTCTTCGCCAGACAAGCCGCCGCCGCCCAGCAGGCGCGCTCCAGTTCGCTCGAACCCCATCTCCCCAAGGAGTAGGGTTCCGCGAATCCATTTTTTTAGTGTCCCTTCGCCTTGGCCTCGGTTTTCAGCGAGGTGAGATAGGTCACGAGGTCACGGAGATCCTTCGGCGGCAAGGTCAAAGCCATCGGCGGCATCGCCGACATCGGGCCGGCCCGCTCCTTGATTTCATTCGTCGGAATCGTTTTGGTTTCACCGGTAGGAAGGATCAACTCAACCTCGGTCTTTGTTTCCTTTCCAAGCCGACCCGCCAATGATTCTCCGGCCTTCGTGGTCAGGGTAAAGAGGCCGTATCCTTCGGCAATCTCTGCGCTTGGATTCACCAGCGATTCCAAAATCTTCTCGCCGGATAACCGCTTGCCCACGGTATCGAGCGCCGGCCCTTGCACTCCTCCTTTTCCACCAACCATGTGGCACTGCATGCAGGCTCCCTGATTTTGGAAAACAATCGCTCCGGCTGCTGCATCTCCCCCGTGCAAGGAAAGCCTCTGCAGTTCGGCCGGGTTGGCGGCAAACCCGGCCGCGAGGTTCTTGTGACCGGCATCGCTTGATGAAGCCAGAGCGAGATAGGCGTCGAGCCGCGCTTCCTTCATCACGGAATCAGATTCACTCCAAACCTTGGTCAGGATCTCCTTGCCTTCGGCATCCATCGCCAGCAAGGCGAGCGCCGCCCGGACCGCCGGAAGATTTTTGGTTTTGAGATATCCCTCCGCCGCTTGAATTCTCCCAGGCAACTTACCTTCGAACATAAGCCGCAGGCGGGCCGCCTGCATCTCGCTGTCCTTGGTGCCCTTCAGCTTCTCAACAATCGCCGGAATCTTCTCTTTGTTCTGACCCGCCACCGTATTCAAGGCCGCGACGCGGATCCCCGACTCCAGCGATTCATCGAAGACCTGAGCCTCCAAAGCCTCGGCAGACATTGGCAGGTTGACCGCCTTGGCAAGGTCGAGAGCCAGCGCCTGTTCCTTGCCTTTCGCATTCTGCATCACCTTTCGAAGCGGCGCCGCCAACGCGGCCAGCAACTTGACCTCCCGCTTCTCAACCGGGCGATACATCCCGGTCACCGGGTTCATGGTGGGAGGATTGTCCCAGCGCAAAAGAGCACGCAGGGCAGTCTCGCGCACCTTCGCATCGACCTTGGAATCACCCGCCATTGCCATCACACGGGCCGCATCTTCCGGCTGCCCCATCCAGTAACTGGCGAAGAGAATACGACGTTGAATGGTATCGGCAAACTCCGAGGCTTTTCCGGTCAGCTGGGCGAGCGCCGGAAAACCGCTCATCAGATGGCGATCATAGACTGCGCGAATCGCTTCGGTCTGCACCTCCTTCGAGGCATCACCCACAAATCCGGCCACCGCCGCATCATCCAGCTTGCGTAAAAGCACCACCGCACAAAGCCGCGCCTCCTCACTCGGGGAAGACATCTTGGCGATGGCGCCTGCGTTGTCCTTGAGAATCTTGAGCGCCGAGATTCCGGCGTGGCGAATCCAAAGGTCTTCCCCCTTGTTCTCCTCGATGAGTTTCCAGATCGCAGTAGCATCAGCGAGGCTTCCGCATTTACCCAAGGCAATGGCCGCGAGACTCCTCACACGGAGCGAGGAATTCGTGAGGTTTTCCCGGAGAATCGCCACCGCTTCTTTCGTCCTGAGGTCACCCAAAGAACGACAGGCATTCGCACGCACCTCGAGATTCTTGTCCTTGGCAAGACCGATCAACAGGGGCACCAGCGAAGCATCCTTGCGGGCCAACTGCGCCAGTCCCCAAAGACCGTGCAGGCGCATCGTAACCGCTTTGGCTGACCTCGAGGCGGCAGCAAGCTTTTCCTTCTCGCCTCGCTTGACCAGCTCGAACTGAGCACGCTGACGGACCCGCATATCGGGATGGGCCAACAACTCCGCCAGCCGTTCCGACTTGGCCTTGCCAAAGCCATGAGCAAAGAATTCCTTGGTCTGCTTGACCGACTCGTTTTCGAGATGCTTCGGCGATTCGATAGCCTGGATGGAAGCGTTCTTGTTCTTGCTCCAGCCACCTCCGAAATCGAGCGCATAGATGCGACCATCATATCCCAAATCAACATCAGAGCTGGCAACCCCGCTCATCACCACCTTGGCGCCACCCACCTTGAATCCAGCTCCGTTTGGCTCTGGCCGGACTGAGAGCAATTGGGAATTCCCGGCATTGCCGCGATAGTTGCACATCAAAAAGGTGTCGCGAAGATCTTCCGGAAGCGACTCGCCGGTCAGGTAAATGACACCCGACGGTCCATTACCGACATTGGCAACCGGTGGCAAAATCCACTTGGGCTGAACGTCGTTTCTCGGGGCAAACATCTGCTCGGAAACCCAGATCGATTTCGGCAGGGCAATGTCCGCAAAGTCGAGTCGTGACCGGTATTGGTGCGCCGCCTGATGTTCCTCGTACCAACCGGAATCCGCGCCCTCCAGCACATAGACCACGCGGGCCTTGTCTCCGATATCACCCGTGTTATCGAAAGTGAAGAGGTTCCCGTATTGATCAAAAGCCAGCTCCTGCGGATTTCGCAATCCGTGATGAACCACCTCGAAATTCGAACCATCAAGATCACTACGGAAGACCGCTCCGCGGCTCGGCTCCGCGAAATTCTTACCTTCTTTCGTGGTCACGTTGTAACCACGATCTCCCACGCTCCAGTAAAGCTTTCCGTCTGGTCCGCGAATGACGCCGTGCAAATCATGCCCCATCATGCTCGTGCGCACCCCGAACCCTGACACCAACTTCTCGCGACTGTCCGCCACCCCGTCGTCATTGGTGTCCTCGAACTTCCACAGGTGGGGAATGCAGGTCAGGTAAAGCGCGCCATCGACGGCTAGCGCGGAAAAGGCCACTCCGTCCAGGACATCGTTCATGCCCTCGGCATACTCGGTACGCTTATCAGGAATCCCGTCCCCGTTCACATCCTCGATCCGCGCGAGACGCTCGGAGACCGTCGAGAAAAAGCCCGGCTTGAACTTCTTGTCGGCAAGGAGCTGCTTGCGGCGATCCTCGATGGTCTGCAGGCGAAAGTCTCCAACCGTCAGTGTTCCCTCACCCCGGATATCGAGGACACCGCCACCGTTCAGGCGATCCGACTCGACGATAAAAAAACGCCCCTTCTCATCGATCTCAAAGCTGGTGGCATGCTTCACCAAAGGCCACGCCGCGATCTGGTATCCCTGCAGTTGGGAATCCGTGAGCTTGCCCCGGAAGGGCTGCTTCTTACCAGGTTCCTGGGAAAACCCGGGGTTGTGAGTCAGGAGGAAGAGGGCTGCGAGGGTGAGAAGTCGGAAAGTCATGGTCAGTTTTTGGGACAGCTTGCGGCAGACAGAGGTCGCCTCGATTGCACGATTTTTCAAGATCGAATTCTACTCTCGAGGTGAGGCCTTCCTTTACCTTACCTAGGATTCACTCAAGGTTCGGATTGTCTGCAGCAACATTGCCTTAATCTGACAAGCATTGTTGGTTAAACATCCCAACCAGGGGCTTCGTTCGAGGACTTTTTCATCTCAACCAAAAGGTCGCTGGTTTCGAAAAGCATTTCCACTGCTCGCGATTATCGTATGCGCAGTATCGATAGCCGCATTCGAGTCACAGGGGGCGGCCGGTTGGTCTCATCTGCTGGTTAGCAGCCGAGGTTGAGAGCTTTCTGGCCCAACGGGCTGTGGATCGCGGGATTCGATCCCTGTATCGCCCATTACCAGGGAACGTGCCACCGGGTAGAAAGAAGGGACCGGACCAGGTTTGACTTAAACTGAACGGGACTCACTTTTTGACATCAAAGCACGCCAGGTAGTTCTGGTCCCGGACGTAAAGCTTCCCTCCGACGACGACCGGATAGGCCCAGGTTTTGCGGCCAGACAATTTTTCGATCTCGAACTGCCCCAGCTTCTCGAAGCCTTCCGGACTTGCTTTGGCAAGGGTGACGCCACCGCCATCTTCGTTGTAGCAAAAGAGCATGCCGTCCGCCGCACAGAGGCTTCCCTTAATCGTGAATCAATCCTTGTGATTCCAGACCTGTTCTCCGGTTTCCCATGATTGGCAGACCAGACCCGCGCTATCCGAGAATCCGTAAATATGATCTCCTACTTTGACCACGCCGCCGTGGTGATTCTTCATCTTCTTATTGTCCCACTCCTCGCTGGTTGATTTCCCCTTCACCTTCACCAGCTTGCAGCCGACTCCATATCCCGTGGTGATGAAAACCTTGTCGTCCGACACGATGGGAGCGGAAGCCACCGCGGTCGATCCGCGCCAATCACTTTCCCAGATCTTCTTCCCGGACTCCGCATCAACACCGACGAACTTATCCATGAAAAGCTTCACGTATTGTTTGGTTCCACTGATTTCAGCGGCGACCATCGAAGTGTATTCGGCCGAGCCCACACCGAGGTCGGAACCCCAAATCTTCTTTCCGGTCTTCAAGTCAAGAGCCACGATCGAATCCTCCGCGCCACCCGGAGAAATCATGACCCGGTTTCCATCGACCAAGGGAGATTCGGCATAGCCCCAATGCCCCATGCTACCTGAAAAATCCGATCGATAATCAACCGACCAAGCTTCGCTCCCATCTTTCGCGTGGCAGCTTTCCGTCGGCATAGGTCGGCGTCGATCGCGGTCCCGCGCCCATCCCCCCGTAGCCCTCACCATCGTCATCGCCAAAGGTCACTTTCCAAATCTCCTTTCCAGTTTAGGATTCATCGCCATCGCGGTCAATTTCCCGTTGATGGTCGAGTTGTGGAAAAGGGTGCCATCGGCCACAATAATCGTATTGTAACCTTCACCCGCTTGCTCGATCGACCACAACTTCTTCGGTCCGCCGTCGGGCCAGGATTTCATGAGGCCGGATTCAGACGAGACGTTGTTACGATTCGGTCCACGAAAAGTTGGCCATTCCCCATTCGCTCCTACCAAAGGAGAGCCCCCGCCTTTGCCAGCATTGGCAGCCACAAAATCACGATCCGCTTTGGATAGCGTAGCAAGAGGAACGCTCACCTGCCGCCCCCTGATTTTCAGCACCACGTTCTCCTCATCAAGACGGACGAAATCTGCGACAAGCTTTCGTCCGGTCGACTCCTGAGTCCAGGTTCGAGCCTCCAAAAGTCCTGAGGCGAAAATAATAATGAAGCTGAAAAAATGAAGCCAGCAAAGGGACCCTCGAGTATTCATGGTTGTCCCATTGAAACACAAAAGCGGCCCCTGAAAAATACGAAAGTGATCTCCGTTCTGCAATCCAGCTCATCAGCGAGGATCAGGAGAAGGCTTGCTTAATAACCTTCCCGCGATCGCCAACGAAGTAGGGGCGTCCGCCACCGGGGTGAACGCGCTTGTCGATTGGCAGGCCGAGGGCGTAGGCGATCGTGGTATGAAGATCCTTTGGTCTGAATGCCTCGCTCCTAATGCTACTGGCACGTTCGTCGGTTTCACCAATATATTGTCCCCCATTGACCCCGCCACCGGCGAGCATCATCGAGAAGGCCTTCGGGAAGTGATCACGCCCTCCGCGTTGGTTAATCTTTGGGGTGCGCCCGAACTCGGTGGTGAGAACGATCATCGTTTCGTCGAGGAGCCCACGATTGCTGAGATCCTGAAGCAGGGCTGCGACGGGTCCATCCATTTCGCCGGCGCGATTGGAACCGGCGTTGTAGTTTCCGTGCTGGCCGTCCCAGCCGCCAAGCTGGACTTCGACATAACGAACGTTGTTTTCGATGAGACGACGGGCCAGAAGCAAGCCACGTCCGAAGCGAGAATTGCCATAAAGACTCCGCATTTCGGCGGGCTCTTTACTGATATCAAAAAGCTCGGTGGTCTTGTCGTCGAAGAGCTTAACCGTTTCCTCGTAGAAATCCGCGTAAGCGCGCACATCGTCGTGAGGGAAGCTCTCCTCAAAGGTCTCGCTAAAGGCTTTAGCGTATTTCATGCGACGTTCAAAACGCTTCTTGTCGATCTTGGGAACGAGATCTTTCAGGCCACGGCTTGGGTCGCCAATGGGCAACGGACTGTGATCGGGGCGGAAAAATCCGGGCCCGGGATTACCGCTCCCAACGACGATGCTGTCGGGGATGAGCTTGTTGCGGCGCCCAAGGAAATATTGGGCCCAGGATCCCATCTGCGGGTGATTGATTCCCGGCTGGCGGCTGAAGCCGGTATGCATGAGGTAGTTGCCGCCGGCATGGTCGCCGGTCTTGGTGGTCATGGAACGAACCACCGCAAACTTATCGGCCTGCTTGGCCATCCGGGGAAGGTGGCTGGAGATCTGGAGACCGCTGGCAATCGTCGAGAGCGGCGAAGAACCGCCGGCGATCTCGCTGGGGATTTTAGGATCAAAGGTATCCACGTGCGGCATCCCACCTGCCATGTAGAGGAAGATGACATTCTTGGCCGTGGCGTGGGCCGCCGGCTTGATGATCTCCCTCTCTTCTCCGATTGCGAGATCGGGTAGAATAGTTACCCCGAGGGCGGCTGCGGCGGTTCCAGTGAGGAAACCCCGGCGATCAAGATCGTCGAATTTACGGAAAGTGTCTTTCATGGCTGGTGAGGTAAAGTTGGGGGAGGATTATTTGACGAAGAGAAATTCGGGAGTGTTGAGGAGGGCCCAGATCAGGTCGGCAAAAACCTCTTCGTCTCCGGAGCTCAGTTCCTTGTCGATGAGGAGGTGTTCGTTGCCAATCGCACGACGGCTCAGAATACTTGTGAAGACGACGTTGGCCTTTTCGAAGTTCGAACGAAGATTCTTCATATCGAGGAAAATCTTGGAACCTGGTTGGGTGAGGATCTCCGTGGTGTATCCGTTCATCAGCTCCATCACCTGGGGCACCGATCCCTCCAGCGAACTGGCGCGGATCACAAAGGTTCGCTGGGATTGGCCAAACTGGCTGAGGAAATGGGCCGGGTCGGAGGGCTGGGGAAGCTCTGACGCCCGGGCCAGGAGGATCTTCTTTTTCTTGGCCACTTCCATCAGTGCCATCATCGCTTCCTCGTCAGACGAGCCATCTTTTTTGAACGGAGATCTTGTGAGATTGGTGCCGAAAGCGCCTGTCTTTTTGGGGGTCAATTTGGCGTTAAGAATGGGGGTACCCTCCTCGTTCACGAGAAGCTGCTCGGGGCGGAACTTGTTGTATTTCTCGATGGTAGCAAGGAACGCCTCGACCGAAGAGGGACTCTGGCCAGCCAGATCAATGAGCTCATTGAACTCTTCACCGGACTCCAGTTGAAACTGGTTGGGGTCTCCGAGCATGAGAGTCATCATGGAATCCCAAACCTGCTCGGCAGTCATTCGGCGCAGG
Source organism: Akkermansiaceae bacterium (assembly GCA_965657795.1). GTDB lineage: Bacteria > Verrucomicrobiota > Verrucomicrobiia > Verrucomicrobiales > Akkermansiaceae > SW10. Next base: position 12,798 of record CBFHQJ010000072.1, on the reverse strand, counting down.
ATCGGCCCCGGGAAATAATAGGGTTCGGCTTCCGATGATTTGGTACGACTGGCGAGGCGATTGTAGGCCTTGGTATTAACGATGACCCAGGAGAAGGCCTTGAGATCGAAGTCGAGCACGAGCATTTCCTCCGCAAGGACCTTGAGGAGTTCCGGGTTATAAGCTTTTCTCGGATCGATGTTGTAAAGTGGTTCGGAGACTCCTCGGCCCATGTATTTTGCCCACATCCGGTTGGCGATATTCATCGCGAATCGCTTGTTGTTACGAGAGGTCAACCAAGCCGCAAGACGCTCCTGGGGGTTGAGAGCGGCAACTGCGGCGCCTTGTTCTTTGCCAAAGAGAACGCGGGGAGGAACGACTTCATTGGGCACAGCATCGTCATACTCGTAGGTAGCCGGAAGTCGCATGGGGCGGTCCTTAACGCTGCGGACCATAAACTCGCCGGCGCGATTGATGTCCCTCAAAGGACGGTCATAACGACGCACCAAATTACGGAGTTTTTCCTTTTCCTCCGCGTTCTTGGGATCGAGCCCATTCTTTGCGGCGAGATGCTGTTCGATCTGCTTACGATTCGGGATGGCCTTGTTTTTTGGCTTGGGTCCCTTGGTGTCGAGATTGGAGAGGTAGGCTGAAAGCTCGTAGTATTCGTATTGTGTCCAGTTGCTAAAGGGATCGTCGTGGCATTGCGCACAGGTGATGTCAGTGCCCAGGAAAATCTTTCCCATGAAGGCGACATGGTCGAGCTTCATGTCCTTGTCACGAAAGTGATAACCCACTGCAGGATTCTCCCAGATCCGGCCTTCGGCAGTGATCAATTCACGCACCAATTCATCATAGGGGCGGTTGCTCTGGATCTGTTCCTTCAACCAGAAAATGAAGGCATCGTTGCGCAAAACCGTACCGGGGAAGCGCGACTGGATTCGCAATTGCTCCGCAAAGTAATTGTAGTTGTGACTGGTGTAGTCGACAGAGCTGAGAAGTTCGGTGATCAGCTCCTGTCGCTTCATCGGCTTGCGCGAGGTGAGAAAATCTCTCGCCTCTTCGTAGCTGGGAATCCGGCCGGCCAGATCAAGGTAGATGCGGCGAAGAAACATGTGATCGTTCAGACCTTCGTTATATTGAAGTTTCTTGTCTTTCAAACCCTTCTCGACGGCAGCATCGATCCGCTTCGCTGCCAGGGCGACCAGCTCGGCCTTGGCGGCAAAGCTGCGCTTGCTGACGCGTTCTTGATCCACCTTTGAAAGCGCCACCAGAGGCATCTCGAGCGTCTTTCCATCCTCGAGACGAAAAGTCACCTTTCCCGCCTTCAATCCAATGAAGTCGGCCTCAATTGGGTTGCCTGTTGAGTCCACCCAAGTGCGTGCTTCAGCGAAACTGGAAAACAAGATGGCTACGAGTCCCAACACGACTGAAACCCTTTGATTCCAACACGAAGACCGGGAAGACAGTTGGTTCGAATGCGAGGGAGATTTAGGACGAAAACAAAACATCATGGGAGAGGGTGGGGCTCTTTGGGTCTGAATACCTTAGCAACCTCCAACGCCTTGCCAAATTCTTTCTGAATAGACCAAAAGAAGAACCTCGAAAGAATTTCGGTCTGTTTAAGAATCTTCATGCCATCCCAATGGCTATGCCTTTACCGCGCCAATCTCGCCTGTGCTGTCAGCAAAGCGCTTCGTCTCGACCCCCATCATTTTCGCCTGCGTCAGCCAGAGATTCGCGAGCGGCGTACCTTCCGGCATGTTGATGTGTTGACCGGATTTCACCTGCTTGCCACCGCCCGCCATGATGATGGGGAGGTCATTGTATTGATGGGTCGAGCCATCACCGAGGCCCGAGCCATAAGTAAAGAGAGTATTATCCAGCAAGGTCGTGCCGTCGGCTTCCACGACACTCTCCATTCTTTCAAGAAGGTAAACATACTGCTCCATGTGGAAACGATCCACCTGAAGAAGCTGATTGATCATCTTGGTCTGGTTGTGAGACATCCCGTGATGGCTCATCGGCTGGTCAAAGAGCCCGTCGAAAAGATAGGGCGTATCCCAGCGCTCCGGCCCAACCATGAAGGTCGCGATATTGGTCAATCCCGACTGAAGCGCCACCACCATCAAATCGCCCATCAAGCGGATATACTCGCCCCGCGGCAGGTAGGCTTCCGCAGGCTCATCAAAGGACACCTTGGCCAGCTCGCCCTTCATCGCTTCGAGGCGGTCCATCTGTGTTTCGATCGCGCGAATCGAATCAAAATACTCCGAAAATTTCTGCCCGTCGGCATACCCCAAATCCTTCTTCATCGACCGGGCATCCTCCAAAACCAGATCCGTCACGTCGCGATAGCGGTCAATCTCCTTGGTCGAAAACAAGCGGCGATACATCTTTCGCGGGTCACGAATCGATGGCGCCAAATGCCCCGTGCCATACCACGAAATGTTATCGAAGTAGATCGACTCTTTGTTGTCCTTGTGGCTGTTGCAACTGAACTCCAGCGTTGAAAACGGAGTCTTCTTCCCCGCGACATCCGCCACCAAATGATCGAGCGTCCGGTCGAGCGGCCATGCTGTTCCCTCAATCGTATAAGGTGGCGCACTGCTCAAATAACAGGAGGCACACTGCGCGTGCACATCGGTCCCCTGCTGGAAGGTGCGATCCATTCCCGTGATCAAATTGATCTTATCCTTCATCCCCGCCAGCGGCTCCATCGTCGGAGTGAGCTGATCCAATTTCCGGACACTGTAATTCGGATCCTGCTTATCGAGAGACCTCCTCAATTGCCCCAAGTTGCCCTTCGGAATGGTCGCATCCGCCTCACCTGGAAAGAAACCCCGTCTTACCACACCGATGGGCACGTAAAAATGAGCCATCCGCTTGGCCACTCCGCTCGCAAGCGTCTTCGATCCGTAACTCTCCATCCATGGCAGAGCCAGGGCAGCCCCGCCCAATCCTCGTAAAAATCCTCGTCGTGTCGTCATCGTTTCAAAATCTACTTCTTCGTTTCGGTCGCCTTTGCCAGAAAAGGTTCACTCAAAACCACTTCCCGCAAGAGAGCCTTCATTCGATACTCTTTCGCCCCGGCCTTCTCAACAATTTCATCGAGAGCAATTTCATCGGCCGGACCCAGCCTTCTCCCCAGCGCGAACGACATCAAATGTCCCGCCAACCCTCTCACAAAGCGCTCCTTCTCGGCCAGGATGGCGTCCTTAAACTCTACCACGTTGGAAAACTTATGCTTCCGAAAAAGAACGCCCTCCATATCCACCTTACGATTATTCTCGTACTTCTCCCGCCACTTCCCGATGGCATTGAAGTTCTCCAGCGCAAAACCAAGTGGATCGATTTGTTCATGGCAACCGCGGCAATCTGATCGTTCCCGGTGCATCGACAACCTTTCGCGGAGCGTCAAATGCTCCTCACCCTCCTTCGGCTTTTCGCCAAGGGTCGGAACATCGGCCGGTGGGGGCTCGGGCGGATTATTAAAAATTACTCCCGCCAACCAGGCTCCACGGGTGATCGGTTGAGTTCTCTCGGGACCGGAAGTCATCGTCATCACCGCAGTATTCGTGATCACTCCACCGACTCGACGGTCCTTCACCGGCACCCGATGAAAATCGAGAACGCCCACCTGTCCCCGGCGTTTCTTACCCGGTTTCCCCAGCACCCCGTATGATTGTTCGAGATGACCCGACCGATAGGTGAAACTTGAATCGATAAACTCTGTCACCGGAAGATCCTCAATGAGCACCGTCTCAAAAAGCAACAATGGCTCCATCATCATATGCATGCTGTCGCGATAGGCGGAGAAGTAAAACTTGGGAAATTTCTTCGGATCCGGCACCGACGAAATAATGCGATCGAGCTGCAACCACTGGGCTGGAAAGGTATCGCAGAAGCGCTTCAACTTCCGGTCGCCCAGCATCCGTTCGAATTGCTTCTGCAAAATTTTCTCCTTCAGCAAATCCCCCGCCTCCGCCATCTGCAAAAGCTCATCGTCCGGCAGACTGCCCCAAAGAAAAAACGACAAGCGGGAAGCCAAATCGAATCCATCAACCTGCCCATCACTCCCGGGTCCATTGTAAAGATACAAAAAACGCGGCGAGGAAATAACCGCCGCCGCCACCGACTTCATGGCATCAGTAAACTCCACCCCACTCGCAAGCTGGTTGTCAACAAAGCCCGCATAACGGTCCAACACGCCACCTTCAAGCCTCCCCCGAAAAGCCTTTCTCAGGAACTGCCTAAGCCGTTCCCGCACCACCACTTTGACCTCACGCTCATCACGTGGATCGAGCACAAAAAACTCCTTCCAAACCCCTACACGCTTTGGGCCAAAATCCTTACTCCCGGTAATCGACTGCCCCAACTTCAAAAAAGACTCCATTAGCAAGGGCGACATCGAAAGGTGATCCGCCTGCGTGTCAAAACCATGTTCCGCCCGCAGGTCCTGTGGAAAGGCCGCGACACCCGCCAAACGTGGTTCGATCAACTGGGACTTTCCAAGCGGTCTACTACCCACCCTAACCACCTGGCCCATCTTGCCCGATGCCGGTTGAAAATACCCGCCGTGATCGCGGATCATTTTCTCCGGCAAACTAAAAACGGTACACTTCAGATCAAAGAGGTCTTGCACCGCGTTGTGATATTGGAATCGGTTCATCCGACGAATCGGAGTTAGGGCAAAAGACTTGTCCTTCGAAACCGCCTCCAGTCGCAGGGCCTCAAGATCAGCCAGCAATTGCTTTCTCTCACCCGCCTCAATCTGCGGTTCATCTTCCGGCGGCATCTCCTCAAAATCAATAGCATCGATAATCTCCTGCAAGAGCTCAGGGTCGCCCCTTAAGTGATCCAAATCGGTAATTTCAAGCAGATTCACCTTCCCCTTCACCTTGCCTTCCTTCCCGTGACATTGCACGCAGCTCTCCTGAAAAAGCTCCAGTACCTCGGCAGCAGGCAATACCCCAAAAGTGAGGACGAGAATCAGACCAAGAGCGCGCATCGCTACGATACTAGCCAAAAGCGACTCTCCTTGCAGCCAAGAAAACCACCAGTCTATAGCATGGTCCAAGATTATCTGAAGTCGGTAAAACTCGTTGAAGACGCCTGTCAGTCTGCTACGAAGCTAGGACGAGTCATCACCTACGATTCGTCAGACAGTCCATGGGCCTTGGTTTCACTGGAATTGCCCTTCTGCTTTCTTCCTGCAGCACTTCAAAGCCCGAACCACCTCTGGTAACCCCGTCAAAGGGGGTCACTTACGAGATCCGTGTCTTCGAGCTCCCGGCCAAACATCCATTTGGAAATGAGCCCACCGAACTGATGACATGCCAACAAGCCGCCGACCTTTTGGCGAAACTGGATCAAAACCCCACCTTTTCCGGCGTCACCACCGGTCGACCGGGACAGACCAAAACGCTCAGTAACAAAAAAAAATTTATCTACCCAACCGAGTGGACTTCTCCTCAGTTACCAAGTCCGAACAAGAAAATCGTTGGTGACGGATTCCCAGTCACACCGGCCACACCCAAGTCATTTAAAACGACCAAAGTCGGAACAACCGTTTCATTCACTGGACAACCAGAAGGAGATGGAATCTTCGAACTGGATCTGGAGATCCATCGCAAAACCTTTCTTGGCTTCATCAATTACGGGAAACCAATTACATCCAACGCCACCGATTGGCTCGGTCGAAAGGTTCAAATCATCGTCACCGAAAACAAGATGGAAAAACCAGTCTTTGGAACAGATCGTATCAACACCTCAATTCGTTTAACTCAAGGATCTTACCTTGTCCTTCGAAATCCGGATGCCCGTCCAGTGGATCCAAAAGGCCGACCCTTTGAGGAAAAACAGAAGCCCGGCTTTATCGCCGTGATTCGCTTAGCCTCCAACTAGCGATCAGCGATTGAGCCCTTCTTCATTGAAGCGAATGCGATTTCAATTGAGCCCTGAACCACCTTCCAGATTCCAAACGCAAATAGAATCGCCGCAAAAAATCCGAGCAACCAAGGAAGAAGGGGAAGGGAATGAAATCCCTCTTCAAAGCGCATCACTTGAAGCTTATCCAGTCGGAAACCGAAATAGCACGCTGCCGCGATCGCCAAACTTCCGGCGCCAAGCCCGAAGGCTTTAAGCCCGTCGGCCCGAAGAATCTTAACGCGTTCAGCCTTCGCCGCTTGGTAGATCGCATCGGCACGCTCGCCGGTGATGCCATTGACTTCAAGACGGCGAAAAATGGCCTCACGACTCTCATCCCAAAGAACCATTTTTAGAATGACATCATACTGAGGCTCCTCTTTCACCATGAGCGGAAGCTAAACTAATTTCTCGGTCACGTCACTTTAACGCGGAAATATTATCACTCACCTGATTTTTGAAATCGCCATCTACTCGGCACGCTTCTTTAACTCTTCATCCGTCCAAGGAGCCTCGCGGTCCTTAAGTTTGCGTCTCCACTCTTTGACCTCATCCGGCTTGATCAAGGTCGTGTTTCCTCCCCAAGCGAAGCGCAGGTAGGAAAGCAACTCGGCGAGGCGATCGTCGCGGGTGATCCCCAGGACATGAGCCGGCGCCATGTAGTTGGCCTGATAGGTCACGCCATCGATTGGGCCGATGAGGCCGTTTGCCATCACCAGCATGAGGCCGGAGAGGGCGCCGTGAACACGTTTGGAATCGGCGAGTGAAGGTGCCAGGGCATTCTTCATCCCCGGGATTCGCGTCCCCTTCCCGTCCGCGCCGTGACAACTGACACAATTCTGGAAATAGAGAACCTCTCCTCCTTGAATCTTGCGGACATCATCCTTGATCATGTCCTTGGGGAAAGTCAGCCCTCGATTCCACTGCGCCAGCGCTTGCTTCCAATTCGTAGCCGCCGTCGCGGGATCTTTGAGCTTTTTAAATGACTCACCCGAACGAAGCCGCTTCACCGTGGGAGTCTCCTGTTTCCAAAGCGCAACCGTTCCCGCAAGCGTGACTCCCAGATGAGCAGGGTGGTTTGCAATCGCTCGTCCGATGAGGTCAAAGACCGCAGGATCTTTTGACCATCCCAGCGAGAGGATCACTTGCTTGGCCACCTCGGGTTCCTTGTCATCAACCAGGGCGACGAGGGCGGAATGATCTCCTTCTTTGATCCGGGGTTCATGCATGCGAATCGCTGCCGCACGCACCCGCCAATCACGGTCCTTCAAAGCAAACGATAATGAGGCCTCCTCTGCTCCCATTCCATGCAAAGTCCACAGAGCGTGAAGGCGGGCGAAAACACTCTGGGAGTATCGGATTTGATCCTCAAGCAGCGGGATCACTGAATTACGATCCTTGCGAAGAATGATGAGTTTCTGCGCCGTCATGCGCCACCATGAATTCGGATGGCTTAAATGTCGTACCAGCGAAGCTGTCTTTTCATCGAGCATTCGGGGCTTCTCAAAAGTGAGAGGATGATCCTGATGAGAGACCCGCCAGATCCGGCCCCGTTGAATCACCTGATCAAGGCCCGCCCCACGAATGAACTCACGGGGTCCGGGGCTCAACCAGGGAGCATCTTGAATAATCCCCCGAGCCATATCGACGATGTAAATCGCGCCATCCGGACCGACATGCGTGTTCACCGGGCGGAAATAGATATCCGGAGAAATCAGAAACTCCTCCTGCCCGTGAGGATGAGTCAGGAAACGTCGGCCGCCACGATCTCTCACCAAGCCATGTCTCACCACGTGAGCAGTCGGGTCGGTGATGAAGAAGCTATTCAGATACTCCGCTGGAAGCTTGTTGGCCTTGTAAACACTCTGTCCTCCAGCCGAAGTCATCCCCCTTCTTGGCGTATTCTCGCCACCTCGATCCCTCGTCTCACAAAGGTTCTTCATCTCCAGAAAACTCTGATCGTAAGCAGGCCCAAAGGCCACGGGCTCGGCATCGCGGGGGCGCGCTCCTCCGCGATGATTAATCAGGCCCCAATACTCGCGCGGCATTTGGCTCGAGAAAAAAGGATCGGAATTTGTAGAGTAGAAAATCTGACCGGTCTCGTCGTGATCCAGCCCCCACTGGGCCCAGATATTCTCGGCCTTCAAACCACGCCAGGTTCCGTCGGTGAAACGATACTTGGTATGATTGTAAGAAACATAGATCGTGTTATCGAGATTCCAGATCAGACCCGAATCCTGGTGCTCGACGGACTTGGTCGGAGGGATCTCTTTCCCTTTCCACAGCAATTCCTTCTCGTCGGCAACCCCGTCCCCATTGGTATCCCGGTAGGAATAGACCGAGGTCGTATCCGTCTCCACGATCGCGATACGATCATCCAGCGGGAGAATCATGCGGGGCAAATTCAGGCCATCGGCGAAGACCGTCACGCGATCATATTGACCGTCACCGTTGGTGTCCTCGAGTCGCTTTACCCGACCGTTTTTGAGCGTCTTGGTGCCCTTGCCTTCCACATCCTGCATGTAACTCCGCATCTCCGCGACATACATCGCCCCGTTCCCATCCCAAACCACCAGGACCGGCTCTTCGACGTCAGGCTCGGCTGCAACGTTTTCGATCTCAAACCCGGGGGCCAGCTCGAAGGCATCGAGCGATTCTGCCACCGTCAAAGGATGAAACTCGTTCTCTTCTTTCACCTTCTTCCAATCCGTTGAGGAAACAACCTGCCGAAACCCCAGCTCGGAGGGCGCCACAATCTTTTCTTCTTTCACTCCGGGAAAATTCCGGGGCACTGGCAGAGTCACCTTGCCAGTCGCGAGATACTCGCTCGCCCGGGCCACGATCGTTTGGAAGCCCACACAATGGAGTGACTTCCGCTCCAAATCACCGGGCCAAAAGTGGCCCATCGTCGTCACGATGATTCGTCCTTTCCCAAAAGTCTGCTCGTGCGTGATCGGCTCATGATTTCCCGTTCCTCCGGTTTTGGGATCCGAATAGGCCGAAGACAAAACGGTCAGATTTTCACCCGACCCCCGCAGCCGGTGGTAAAGTTCATCCCGCGCATGAAGCCAGACCTTGGGGAGTCCTTTCATCACCGGATGCTCCGGCGCTCTCACCGTCACTTCAAAAGAATGCTTCGACCCATGGCCCGTTCCTTGATCCGATTCGCTCGCCATGGCCTTCCCGGTCTTGGGATCAACTGTGACCATTTTGCCAAAGCTGGGCTTCCTCCACCCAAGCCCAATCATCTCGTTATACTCCGGCCAATCGCTGAAACAATTGTTAGCCGCGTGAATGGCAAGAACACCTCCACCGTCACGCACGAACTTGGTAAACCCCTCCTCAATCGATTTAGGCCAACGCGGACCGTTGTAATTCAGAATGACGGTGTCGTATTTTGAAAAATCAATCTGCCACTGATCCCACGCCTCTTGACTCTTCGGAAGCGCCCGGTGTCGCTTTTGGGCTTCCTCGAAAGCCGCGAGAACCTTGGGATCTTTTGAACGTGGTCTCCGGGGCCCTTTGGGAATTCCGAAATCGGGAGCAGTCGCCACCCTGACCTCAAATCGCCCGGTGGCATTCAAGGTCGCCCGCAGTGACTCCGTCGTGGAAATCCAATCATGATTGTTGCGACCATCAATGATGAGGACGCGAACGGGCCTCCTTTCCTCATCCCCACCGTCCCTCGACCACAATAGAGCGATCAAAATAGACGAAACTGCCAGAAGAAGAGTTTTCATGAAGCTATCATACAGCTTTGTTACGCCTTAATCTTTCGAAAGAAGCAGCGCTTAAAACCCTTCAAAGCGGCTTGGCGTTTCCCAATCGCCATGTGAACCTTATTCCAGACATCATGAAATTCTTTTCCTTTCTGGCCCTCGCATGTGCCTCTCTGGCAACAGCCAAGCAGCCCAACATCCTCTTCCTCTTTTCGGACGACCACGCCCTTCGATCCATCTCAGCTTACGGTGGTGATCTTGCTAAAGTCGCCCCCACTCCCAACATCGACCGTCTTGCGGCGACTGGTGCGATCTTTGAAAATTCCTTCTGCGGAAACTCCATCTGTGGCCCTTCCCGGGCCACCATCATGACCGGAAAGCACAGTCACAAAAACGGCTTCCTTCGTAACTCCGGACGTGGACTCGACCAATCCCAGTGGACCCTTTCCAAAGCTCTCAACGGAGCCGGCTACACCACCGCAGTCGTTGGCAAATGGCACCTCGTTTCCGATCCCGTCGGCTTCGACTACTGGGAGATCCTCCCTGGCCAGGGCAGCTACTACAATCCGGTCTTCCTCCAGATGGACGGCAGCAAGAAGCAGTTCAACGGCTACTGCACCGACATCACCACCGACAAAGCCATCAAGTGGCTCGACAAGCGGGACAAAGAAAAGCCCTTCTTCCTGATGTGCCAGCACAAGGCACCCCACCGCACCTTTGCCCCCGCCCTTCGTCACCTCAAGGCCTTTGATGGCGTCACCATTCCCGAGCCTCCCACGCTCTTCGACGAATACAAAAACCGCAGTGGCACTCTCGCCAAGAACGAAATGGAAATCGATCGCCACTTCGACTGGGCTTACGACGCCAAGGTTCGCAAAGATGAACGCAATGGTCTCAAGCTCCCCGGTTTGGACCGCTACCCGACCGTGGAATACCGCCGCATGAATGAGGGGCAAAAGAAAGAATGGGACGCCCACTTTGGGCCGGAGAACAAGGCCTTCATCGAGAAGGTTCCGACGATGAGCCACAAAGACATCGTTCGTTGGAAATACCAACGCTACATGAAGAACTACCTCGCTACCGTGAAAGCAGTAGACGAAAGCGTGGGACGCATGCTCGACTACCTCGACAAGAACGGCCTCGCAGAAAACACCATCGTCGTTTACGCTTCCGATCAAGGATTCTACCTCGGCGAACATGGTTGGTACGATAAACGCTGGATGTTCGAGGAGTCCTTCAAGATGCCATTTGCGATCCGCTGGCCCGGTGTCACCAAGCCCGGCTCACGACCCAAGGAGATGATCCAAAACATCGACTACGCCCCCACCTTTCTGGAAGCAGCCGGAGTCGAAATTCCCGCCGAAATTCAGGGGAAATCCATCGCCCCCGTTCTCAAAGGCGAACCAGGAGATTGGCGCAAATCACTCTACTATTCCTACTACGAAAAAGGGGAGCACAACGTCCCCCAGCACTTCGGCGTCCGCACCGAAACGCACAAACTTTTCTACCTTCCCGAAACCGACGAATGGCAGCTCTTTGACCTCGTCAAGGATCCTCAAGAGATGAAAAGCGTCCATGACAATCCCGCTTACGCCAAGGTGAAGGAAGAACTGACTCAAGAGTTCAACCGCCTGCGCCATCACTACGAGGCGCCAGCTTTCAAATAGACCAAACGATTCCAGGGCCCAATCAAACGCTCACCGACCTCCATCTGCTGGGACTGAGACCGGTTTCGCGTTTGAAAAAATTACTAAACTTGTTTTGTTCGCTGTAACCGCAGCGGGAGGCGATTGAAGCAATCGTCAATTGGGGGTCCCTCAAGTGGTTCTGGGCTTGAGCCAGTTTTGCTCTTCGAATCTCCTCGCCCGGTGACCGGCCTTTCCTCTCGACAAAGCGGCTGTGCAAACTTTGAGGCGACATTGAAAGCTCCTCAGCCACCTTGCGGACACTGAGGTTTTCACAGGCTTGATCTGCAATCATGGCAAGCGCACGCGAGACCGGATCTCCGTCAATTTTTTTGAGCGTGGAATCCCGGATCATGACAGCCGGAGCGACCACCGGAATATAGTCCGGAAAACTTTTATCGCCGGAAAGCTTGGCCTCCAGCACCGAGATTGCCCGATAACCAATCGTCTCGCCCGGCAGCGGAATGGTGGATAGAGAGTTGTCCCCGGTTTTGGAAGATCGGAAGTTCCACAGTCCGAGCACCGCAAGATCGTGGGGAATCCGCAAACCCATCGCAGAGGCTGCTTCACAAACCCGCCGTGCAAGGACATCGTCTCCACACCAGATTGCCGAGGGTCGTGGCAGATCATTCAAAATCTCACGAAGACGCTTTCCTGCTTCGTCAACCAAAGGTTGTTGGCATGTTTGGATGTTGTAATCTGAAGTGGTCCCGTTTTTGTAGCCAGTAAATTCTGGAGTTTGTTGATGGTCAGGCTGGTCAGTGGGGCATAGATTTAGGCTGCTGTTTTAATCGTGATTTCAGGTTCGTAGACAGCCCATGGAGATTGTCCATTCAGGGCTGTGTGGCTTCGTCGATGGTTGTAGAACTCCATCCAATCAGACACGAGTTCGGAGACTTCTCCGATTGTCTCATAGCTCCACAGTCTCAGCTTCTCGTATTTGACGCTTCGCCAAAGTCGCTCGATAAACACGTTGTCCATCCAGCGGCCTTTGCCGTCCATGCTGACTTTAATCCCATTCTCTTCGATCTTTCTCACCCATTCAGGACTCGTAAACTGAGATCCTTGATCAGTATTAAAAACCTTGGGTTTACGGCCGGTCCGCTCAAACGCTCTTTGGAGAGCTCTGAGGCAAAACCCAGTGTCCATTGAGTTACTCACCTCCCACGAGAGCACTGCCCGGCTATGCCAGTCCATGATCGCGACGAGGTAGCAGTGTCCTTGCGGCATCGGGATATAGGTGATGTCGGTGCACCAAACTTGATCCACCTCTGTCACTTCAACATTGCGGAGAAGATAGGGGTATTTCTTATGAGCTGGCGAGGGCGTGCTTGTCGACGGCTTGGGGCAAAGGGCCTCAATACCCATGATTTTCATGAGACGCCGGATCCGCCTACGTCCAACCTGATGACCCAGCTTTCGGAGTTCGTTTCGCAATTGGCGTTGCCCGAAAAATGGACACTCCATGTAAATTACGTCGATGAGGC
>CBFHQJ010000071.1:0-26056 GCA_965657795.1 Akkermansiaceae bacterium | reverse complement strand
CTTGAAGAAGGTCGAGGGAGTGCGGTGAAGTGGGATCCTCCCGCAATCTCTTCAGTGGCATTTGATCCGGATGTCACGAGTCCGATTTCTCCACCGGAAGTTCCGTCTCGTGTCGTTTTGGTGAATCCGCCGCCTATCCCTGCTCAGCTAGATTTTACCAATGAAGTAGGTGTGAATGAGAATCTTTTGGAACGATTCAAGGATCAGCCCACTGTCTTGAATCTTTGGGCAAGTTGGTGTCCCAATTGCGAAGCGGAAATGAAGGAGTGGGCGGAAGATTCCGGGAAGTTGGAAGCAGCGGGGCTCAAGGTGCTTGCGATCTGTGTCGATGAACCCGGGGAAGATCCTCTTGCCGCATTGAGTTTGGCAAAGTCGAAGGCCCGGGAGTGGGGGGGGGCATTTGAATTGGGGCACGCGAATGCCTCGCTCATTGAGAACCTGAATATTCTGCAACGAGCATTCATCGGACGGCAAACAGACTTTCCGTTGCCTTCCACTCTGTTGGTTGATGCTTCTGGTAAGGTGAGCGTAATTTATAAAGGGCCTGTCTCGGTTGAGAGACTTGTTAAAGATTCAAAAGCTTGTGAAGCATCCCAGGAAGAGATGATCAAGATGGCCATTCCGGAAGCTGGTCGATGGAAGACGACTCCAAAAGGGCTTTTGCCACGGATGGTGGCGGTGAAAATGATCTCCAACGGAATGCTTGATGATGCTCGCGCTTACATCAATCAGCTGATTAAAAACTATGCGGGCTCCGAGGATGGAAAAGCGGTCTCGGAGTTCGCAGAATGTCATCGGGTTCTTGGCGCTATCGCTCATGAAAAAGGAGAGCTCGAAAGTGCTATCAAGTTTTACCAAAGATCGCTGGAGATTGTTCCTGAGCAGGAAGCCATTCTCAAAGAGTTAATGAATGTCCATCTGGTTCAAGGAGATCTTGCAAAGGCTGCCGAACAGCTCGAGACGATGCTTAAGATCGACCGCAATGACTTCGAGAATCTTGCCCAGCTTGGCAAGTTGCGGGATCGCCAGGGCAAGGTGAATGAAGCGATATCCTTGTATCGTGAATCTTTGGGACTGCGCTTTCACCCCGAGACAGCGGTTTCTCTGGCCAACAAGCTCCGGGATCAGGGCAAAGCAGCAGAAGCAGTGAAGCACTATGAGGCTGCGCTCAAAGTCTCGCCCGGGAATATTCTCGCCGCCAACAACTATGCTTGGATTCTGGCGACCCACCCTAAAGCCGAAGTTCGGGATGGTGAGTTAGCGTTGATGTGGGCGGGGCGAGCTTGCGAATTAACAGATCACGGGATTCCCCCCTTGCTCGGGACTCTTGCCGCCGCAAATGCTGAGCTTGGAAAGATGGAGTTGGCCGTTGAGCTTTCTCAAAAAGCGATCACCAAGGCCCGGGAATTTCAAAAAGAGGAAATGGGCAAGCGTCTTGAGGGAAAGATGAAGCTTTATCAAGAAGGGAAGCCGTTTCGAGATGCTGCTTTGCAGGCTGACGCTGGAGGTGAATAGGTGGTTTTAGTGTCACCTGATCGGCGCGTATGGTTTCGATCGTCGGGTCGACTCTGAACCGTCAGTGTTGTAGTCTTCAATAGTTCGTCGCTAATCTATGAGCTCAAACTTTAGCGTATCTTGTACTTAAGGGTGTCCAAAATTCATGAATGGAGATCCCTTGTTCACGTTCGATATTGAATTGGTCGGCCCGATTGCGAGGAGTCAATCGGAGTCGTCTGGGTTGGCGAAGGCACAGTCGTCTTCGATCAGTTCTAATCCGGTCCGCTAATGGGCAGCATCAAACGAAAGCCCGAAACTATTGCGAGTGACGTTGATCGTCTGGGACGCTTGTTTGGATGCACTACACTTGAAGCTTGGCTTTCTTAAGTTCTGCTTCCCTGAATTTGGTAGGCAAACATCTGACAAGTTTTGCAAACAGACGCTTGAAATTTGAGAGGGATTGGAAGGCAACCTGAAAGGCAATATCGGAGACTCGGACAGCGGGGCGGAAAAGCTCTTTGCGGGCCGCAGCGATGAGAGCCCTGATTGTGTGATCATTTACTGTGAGCTTGTTCACCTCTTTGAAGGTCCGAAAAAAATGGCTCTCGCTTAAACCGGTGGCGGTAGCGAGCCCGGCAAGGCTGATGGGTTCTCCAAGCTTTGCGTGAATGAGGCGACGCACTTTGGGAAGGGCCTCCGGTTCACTTCCGTCGAGAATGAAGACGAGATTGTTTGCGCGCCTCGAAAGCTGATCGGCGAATGTCTCAAGGAGGAGGATCATGCTACCACCGTTCCACTTTATGGTCCACTTAGCGTGAGAGGATCGGTGCCTTTCGATTGACTTTCCAGACCCGATTTCAACAGGCTTCCGGAGTGATGGCCGCAGGCCGAAACGCAGGAAGCCTGTTGCGGGCCCCACCGCTCCCCTGGGTCCCAACCGTTCGCAAACTCCTCCGGCGTTTTCATCCCCAGACCTCGGTGGGGGCGAAGCTCGTTGTATTTCTTCTTCCACGCTGCAATGACAACTCGCGCTTCACTCAGGGTGTAGAGGTGCTCTCGAGCCAGGCATTCACGCCGAAACTTATCGTCGAAGCTTTCCACAAAGCCATTCTGCCACGGACATCCAAGTTCGATATAAAGTGTTCTGATCGATTCCTTAGCCAGCCATTGCTGAATGGACTTCGCCACAAAATCGGGACCGTTGTCGGTTCGAATAGGGTTAGGAGCTCCGTGACGATCAATCAGCTCTCCCATCAACTCTAAGACTTTGCCCGAACCAATGTTCCGAGCGGGATTTAACTCATACGTTTCCCGAGTGGATTCATCCACCACACTCGGGGCCCGGAAGCTTCCTCCTTTCACCGTGGAGTCGTGGATGAAGTCCCACCTCCAAACATGACCTTGGGATTCGGAAGAGCGTTTTTTTAGGGATGCGTTTGACATTCACCCAAAGGTGGTGATTTCCCTCGGGCGGCTCCTGGCAGCTAAGGCTGATCTGAAAGACCTTGGCGTTGCTTTCGGTTTAGCGGTGGCATTTGGGAAACTCGAGAACGCCCCCACCTTGTGAGCTCAGATAGGCAATCGCCGAGTCTGGATCGTCCGGATCGGAGTGGCGAAGCATTTTTTGAAATTCGTGATGTGCCTGAAGTTGTTCAAGACGGTGATCGGTGACAGGCAGCCAATTGCTTTGGTTCTCACTATCGTCAAACTCGTTTAGATAGCGGGCAAGACTCGCAGCGACACGGGGCTGGCAAACGACGCATGGCGACTCAATCGCTATGCTGAAGTCGGCTTTTTGGCTTTGCCCGCTACTGCGGGAAAGGCTGCGTTTGACCAGCCATGAACTAAAGTCTTTGTCGACCGATGGGCGTGAATTCATGGTCCGGAGATTATCCGGATTCAACAAGTCTGCTTCGCATCGATTGCGAATGACTGCGCATTACTTGTGGCGGAATAGGCACAGTGGCCAAAAAAATAAGAGGCGCTCTTTCGAACGCCTCTTGAAATCGGTATCTGGTCTGGAGACTGCAGCTCCTTAATTTGCTTAATAACTCCGGCCCCAGATCGCGCGGGCTGCGGTTGCCTTGCCGGTGAGGAAACAAGGAACCTCGGGTTCTTCCTGCTTGTCGAGAGGCAGACAGCGGACGGTGATTTTAAGTCTTTTCGAGATCTCTTCTTCCTCTTCGCGTGAACCCGCCCATGGGGTGATGAGCCAACCTGGGTTTGTGTTCGAGTCATCCCAGTGTTT
This sequence comes from Akkermansiaceae bacterium, assembly GCA_965657795.1. Classification (GTDB taxonomy): domain Bacteria; phylum Verrucomicrobiota; class Verrucomicrobiia; order Verrucomicrobiales; family Akkermansiaceae; genus SW10. The sequence goes on along the minus strand of CBFHQJ010000071.1, from coordinate 22,311 downwards.
TTCGAAAGTGGCAAGATCGCTACACTCGCTGATGTTTTCGTCGCGAAAGCCGCGGGCCCGCTCCAGAAGGGTTTGGTGAACGTCGTCGACGATTTCAACAACGTCGCGAAGAAATTCCTCTTTCTCCATGAAGGTCTTCTCGTTGGCAGCCTGATCGCGGCGTTGGAGACAGATCTTTCGTTCTTGCAGGTCACGGGGGCCGATCTCAACACGAAGTGGAACCCCTTTTTTGACCCACTCCCATTTCTTCACGCCACCACCAAGGTCACGTTTGTCGACGTGGACGCGGAGGCTTTCTCTTCCGTAAGATTGCTCGCGGAGTCGAACAGCGAGGGCTTCGCAGGCATCGATAATGGCATCGCGAAAGTCTTCCTTTGGGGTGACCGGTACGATGACAATTTGCTGGGGGGCTACCCGGGGTGGGAGAACCAGGCCATCGTCGTCGGAGTGAGCCATGATGAGTGTTCCAACCAAGCGGGTCGAGACACCCCACGACGTGGTGTGCACGTGTTGCTCCTTGTTGTCTCGATCAACGAAAGTGATGTTTTGAGCCTTGGCGAAGTTCTGACCGAGGTAATGGGAAGTGCCGGCCTGGATCGCTTTCTTGTCCTGCACCATCGCTTCGACAGTTAAGGTCGACTCAGCTCCGGGGAAGCGCTCCGCTTCGGTCTTTTCGCCCATGATGACAGGAATTGCGAGGAGGTCGCGGAGTGCATCAGCATAAAGCTGATGGATCATGTGGGTTTCCTCAAGGGCCTCTTCCTTGGTTTCGTGCGCGGTGTGACCTTCCTGCCAGAGAAATTCGGCGGTGCGTAGGAAGAGGCGGGGACGCATTTCCCAGCGCATGACGTTGGCCCACTGGTTGATGAGAAGTGGGAGATCACGGTACGAGTTTGTCCAGCGCGAGAAGGCCGCTCCGATGATGGTTTCCGAAGTGGGGCGAATCACGTAGGGCTCGTTCAGTTTTCCGGTGGGAACCATTTTGGTTTTTCCGGTCTCGGGATCTTTTTCGGTCTCAAGCCGGTGATGGGTGACGACGGCGCACTCGGTGGCAAAGCCTTCGGCGTGCTCGGCCTCCTTCTCGAGATAGGAAAGAGGAATCAGAAGCGGGAAGTAGGCGTTTTCATGCCCGGTCGCTTTAAAGCGTCCATCAAGATCCCGCTGAATGGCTTCCCAAATCGCGAAGCCCCACGGTTTGATCACCATGCATCCCCGGGTTTCGGAATTTTCAGCAAGATCGGCAGCGCGGACGACTTGTTGATACCACTCGGGAAAGTTCTCCGAGCGCGTGGGTGTGATTGCATTTTTGGGCTTGGCCATGACGGGCGGAGGATTAGGGAAAGTGGAAGCAAGGCAAAGGAAAAACGAGGTGCCTTGCCAATCTCATTAAGGTTTTCTAACGTCCCCCCGTGCAGAGCGACCTTCGAGCCGTGCTCCAATACGTTCCCTTCTTCCGTGGGAAGACTTTCGTATTGGTGGTGAATGCTGCCCGGATGCCTGAGTTGGCGCTGGCGGAATCCCTCCTCGATCTCATTGCTCTCCAGCAGGTTGGGGTAAAGCTTGTTGTTATTTCAACTGGCAGCGGGGAGGCCCGGATTGATCATTTGTTGATCGACGGTGAACTGAAATGGCAATCAGCGGATCTTAAAAAAGGCGAAGTTGAAGCGATTCTGAACCGAGGCCAACTGGCTTTGATCGAGAAGCCCGGCCTGGAAAGTCTGGGAGATGATCTGGTTGAATTCGCCGGTTCGCTCGGGGCTTTCAAATTGATCGTTCTTCTTTCTGAGCAAGTCTCGGGTGGAAACGCAATTTCGAGCGAGGAAGCATTGAAATGGGAGGGGGAAGGAGAGGACTTGCTGCATCGGGCGGCGGAAGTTTGTAATCGCGGCATTCCGCGGGTTCATTTGCTGAACGAGGCCCATCAAGGTGTTTTGATGGACGAGTTGTTCTCGAACGAGGGTGTCGGGGTGATGGTTTATGCTGATGACTATCTCTCGATTCGACCGATTGGTCCTGACGATATTTCAGAGCTGCTGGCCATGGTGGGTCGTTCAATGCGCGACGCCCACCTTGTGCCCCGTTCGTACGAGGAGATTGAGACTTCGCTATCTGACTTCCTCGTCATGACAATCGACGGCAACGTTGTGGGTTGTGTCGCTTTGCATTGCTCGGACGATCCAATGTGCGCCGAGATCGCATGTCTCTACGTCAAACAAAGTCACGGCGGTCAGGGATACGGGCAATTTCTGGTTCAAGCGGCTGAAAAGAGAGCCCGCGAGCTAGGGATCCCGTGGGTTTTTGCCCTCAGCACGAGAGCGGTCGATTTCTTTGTGGAGCAGCTGGAATATCAGCCTTGCCCGATTGAAGAAATTCCCCGGTTACGCCAAGAAAGATTGAGGGCGAGTGGCCGGGAGTCTTCCGTGATCCGGAAGACGATACCCGCTTGATTACTCTTCGAGCAGCTCGACCGACAAGCGTTGCACTGTGGCGAGATCGATGAGGAAGTAGCTCGGATTGGTATCAGTCTTGCCGAAGAGAAGTCGGTTGGCTTGACCTTCTACGATTTCGGCAATTTTCAGATCTCGTCGAACTGTTCCGATTGGTTTTCCGGTGTCATCGATTTCCTCCACAAGAACGGCAATGGAAAGGTCGGGCTCGATCAAGCGGCTTGCCGCATCCTCAACCATCGGGCCAATCCACTTCTTCACTTCGACATCGGTGAGCTTCTTGAGCAATTTCTCAGCCTTGTTAATGTTGAGCAAGGCGGTGACATCCTTACTGGAGCGGGTGGCAGCCCATTCAGACGCATAGAAATTGTAGCTCAGATCCAAAGCTGGTTGACCTTTCTTTTTGATCGAGAGTCCACTGATCTCAAAGCGGTTGATGTTCCAAAGTCGCTCGCCCCGCCACTGGTAGGCTTCCAGAGGCATTTGCCCGATTTTTTCGGCACCAATCTCGACTACGTGCGGGGTATGATTTCCCTTTTCATCGAGCCGGTTGGCAAAGAAGTGCCGGGCATTGACCTTTCCCAGATGGATCGTGACATCGTCAACTTGCACGACCTTGGGTTTATCCAATCCCAACAATTCCAGTCCGGTGGCCTTCGTGGTCAGGTTGTTCCCGGGGCTGGCCACGATTTCGAGTTCGCGATGCTTTTGTCCTTTGAGTCCGGATTCGTAGGCTTCTTCGGAGATTTGAAGCGGTCGTCCATTGCCAGCGCGGCGGGCGAAATACTGGGGTCGGAGTTTTTCGCCGACTACGAAGTTGGCGGGTTCATCATCCTTGAGTTTGATGAAGATTTTTCGGATGGGTTGATCCAAACCGTATTCAGCCGGGTCTGTGGAAGCGTCGTTGGTAAAGCCCTTCACTTCATTTTTAAAGAGTGCCTGAAAGAGTTCGTTGATTTGGAAAATATTGGCGGGTCCGTCGTATTCCGGCCCTTGAGACGATGGCAGGTCGTCTTGGGAAACTCTGGCATACCAACGTCTTGCACGCTCGTGCGGATTCATCTCGAGGCTGAGATCAACGGAGCGTCCGGTGAAGTCACCCAGCTTGATTGATTCCACCTGTCTGACTTGCAGGGAAGTCATGGTCCGGCTCCGGATGGTATTAACGCTGCGTGGAATGCTGTTGAGAATGGTGCCCGCTCCGTTTGGAACCAGAAGGACGGCAGACCTTTTCTTCTCCGGACCTTCCGAGACGATCACGGGGATTGTGGTGACCTGATCATTTTCCGGAGGGTAAAAGGTTGCGGTGACCGGCGCGCTCAGGGACCCATCGGGCAGATAATAGCTGATGCTGATCGTGTAGTCGATGTTGTCGGGTAGCGGATCGGGAAGGGCAAGAGCCGATTCATCAAGGACGGCGTTCGCTTGCAGGGCCGCCAGACCTCCCAAAAGCTTTGTGATCGCGGCAGGGCTGCTGGCAAGTTCATAGGGCTTTGTGATCCTCCACTCATCGCCTTTGGAGAGACTGTCTCGCTTGACGGTGATTTCGGAATTCTTCTCCTTGAAAGTAATTTCTCCGGCAAAACCCGGAGAGTTGTAAAATACGCGGTGGTCGCGAAAGAGCCGCAGTTCCCCGGTGAAAAGATCTCTCATTTTTACGGTTCGTAATTTGGGGTCCGCAAAGTCGGAGCAAACATAAAGGTAGTCTTTCTGATTTTCTTCCGCGGGTTGGATGATCAGGGTGGGGAAGCTGGGTGGAGCCTTGGTCGGGTCCTCGGATTTGAAGGTGGGATCGAAGCCCCGCCAACTGGTGTAGCGGCCCATCTTGAAATGACAGAGGGGACTACCGGATTTATCAAACAACTCGACCTCGATCTTGTCCTTTTTGAGTCCGTAGTCTGCGAGATCCTCAACCTCATCACGTTCAATGATGTCTTCGATTTGCAAGCGGGCTGCAAAATCGATGAGCGAGCGGACCGTGCGGGCATCCGCGTAGTCATCCCAAGGTTCTTTGATCAACCAAACTCCGCCGGCTTTGACGACCTCGGCACGGGTGCCATCACTATTGAGGATGTGAATCCGCCCAACGTCAGCCGGATCAAATTGGTAGACGGTGTCGCCAGGCTTGAGAGCCGGAGCTCCGAAGATGAAGTTCAGGTTGCCATGAAGCTGGTGCATCACCGCGAGAAATCCCAGACCTGCGGTGATCAAGAGGATGAAAAGGGTAGGGAGAATTCTCATGGCAATGAAAGTTAGGCCCGGCGAATATTCCAGACGAACATGGCGACGATGAACAAGCCTGCCGGAATAAAGAATAGCACAATGTTGCTGAGAAACTTCACTTCATCTTTGATGAGATTGAGCTTGCGACGCTGGAGGCTCCTTGGGCCAATGCCCATCAATTCCTCTCGCCCAATCAGCCAGTTGGTCGAGTTCTTTACGAAGTCGAGTTGCTCGTTTCCAAGGCGGGTGGGGTCCAAAAAATCGCAGGTCGAAAGAATGACCATCTTGGACACATTTTCCGAGGTGTCATCGGCGTTGGCATTGCCCCGAATTACCGCAGCTCCGATGGAGAGAGGGCCGCTGTTGTCGGAGTCGTCGTCATACTTTGGCTTGGCCTTTTTGTAATCGGTTTCCCCCCAGAAGTCGGAGGAGGCCTCGATAAGGCTGTATGCATTAATCCGGTTGGTAACGAGATCCTCTGCTCCTTCCCGAACCTCCAGGCTGCTGACGCGGCCTTCAAATGGGACTGACTTACCTTCCAAGCTTCCAAGGATGTTGAGACCATCGCTGGTTCCGGCAGTAAAGGTTGCGAGGACCTGGCTTTCCGTTCGACCGTTTCGAGTGCGAATAATTCGATCATCGCGTGGAGTGACTCCGTTTTTGCGAAGGAATGCCCGGAAATTGATGGGGCGGGTTGTCGGGGTGAGGTAAGCAATGATCGCTGAGGAAGGCCGCTTCCAGTAGGCTTCGAGAACCTCAATTTCATTGGGTTCAAAGTCATATTCAGGGGCCACAATGACCAAGCCTTCAGCATTGTCGGGGACACTGTCGATTTGCGAAATTCTGAGTGGCAAGAGGAGAATGTTCTGTTTTTGGAAAGCCTCAGTGATGACCTGAAGAGGTGAGCCGGCAGCCGTGACTTCGAGGTCGCTCTTATCCTCGATCAAATACATGATGCGAGGTTTCCCTTCGACTGCCGATTGAATCATGGAGCTGAGCAGATCTTCATCCCGATAGCCCACAGTACGCCTTTGATTGTTGGCATCGGTGCGACTGATGACCATTGAACTGGCGGGGAGATATCGGAGATGACTGATGACTTCCTCTGTCGCTTCGACCGAAGCTGCTGCTGATCCTTCGCGGGCGTCGATAATGAAGATGTCGTCTTCAAACAGTTTTCCGGCGAGCAGATCGCCGTAGTTATTTTGGATTTCGAAGGCCCGGTCCTTATCGCGGATGGGGTCGAGATACTCCAATTTGACTTTGCCCTTTGAAATCCGCTCGTATTCTTCAACGACCGGGCGAAGTCGTGAGTAGTGAGGCGATGTCTTTCGAAGCGCCGCGATGATCTTGATGGGCTCCTCTCGGTCCTGTATTCCAGGGGAAGCGAGAAGTTTTTCGGTCGCCTCCGAGAGCGTAAAATCACTGTTTTCGCTCAGGTCGTGTTTCGTGTGGTAGGTCAGAGCGAGGTAGTAAACGAAGACTAGCGAAAGGAGGGCGAGGACGATCTGAAGGATCGCCCGCACGCCCAGACCAAGTCGCTTGACCGGTTGTGGCGGCGGTGCCATGTCGAAGTTGGAATCTGTGTCAGCCATGGTTCCTAAAAATCAGGGTTTCCAGCGTCGGAAATCCAAGAGGTGAAAGGTGAGAAAGAGAAAGAAGGCGGTGGTCGAAAAGTAGTAGACAACCGCCCGGCTATCGATGAGCCCTCTTGAAAATTCACGAAGGTGGCTCTGGGATGAGATGAATTCAAAGAAAGGTGCCGCTGGAATTTGATCCCCAAAAAGGAGGGGGATAAATCCGAGGAAGATGTGGAAGATGAGAATGGCGGTGCAAACCACGCCGGCAATGATTTGGCTGGAAGTCAGGGCGGAAGCCAGACATCCAAATGCGGTGAAGAGCATTCCCATCAGGGCAATAATGGTGATGGCGCCGGTCAATTCGCCATTGGTGAACGGCGGTGGGACGTCTGTAAGAACAGTGAAGAGGTAGAAATGAACGATCGCTGCGATCCAGAGCGATAAAAAGGTGGTGTAAGCGGCACCAAATTTCGACAGAATGACCTGCCAGGTCCGAACCGGAGCCGTGAGCAATCCTTCGATTGTTCCCGAGCGATTCTCTTCCGAAAACAGCCTCATCGTAAGAACGGGGAATAAGAAGAGGAAATAGATTCCAAAAATGGGCGAAGTAAAGGTGACGAAGACGAGGCTTTCGGGAACGGCATTGTCGGAGAACTGCTTAAAGGTCGCAGTGAGAGCAAATCCTTGCATGAGAGCTGCGAAACAAAGAATGAGCCAGCCGAAAGGACTGAGGAAATAGGACTTCAATTCCTTGAAGTAGAGAATCCGGAAGATGCGCATGAGAATTTGGACTTAGTCTTTGCGGGTGAGTTCGATGAAAACCTCCTCAAGCGTGCCGATCCGGCGACTCAGTGATCGGAGGGGCCATTTTTTAGCGGCAGCAAGTTTACCGATCTTGAGTCGGGTATCGGTCTTTGGCGCGGCAAAAACCGTGAAACGATACCATCCATCCTGAAGCGACTCGCCAACGACGCGGGTGACCTCTTCAAATTCCGAGATGTTCTCTTCCACTTCGGACTTCGGGGCCTGGAGTTCCACGGTGACCCGGCCGGCCCGCCGCATCGAACTCACAAGGTTTTCGGGAGTATCGGCGGCCTTGATCCTGCCCTCATCGATAATCACGACTTTGTTACAGGTCATCTCTACCTCGCTGAGAATGTGGGTTGAGATGAGAATCGTGTGCTTTTCTCCGAGATTTTTGATGAGTCGGCGAATGGCGCGGATCTGATTTGGATCGAGACCGTTGGTAGGTTCGTCCAAAATGAGCTAATCCGGCTCATGAATCAGTGCGTCAGCCAGGCCAACCCGTTGACGGTATCCCTTCGAAAGGGTTTTGATCATCTTGCGGCGGACATGAGTGAGTCCGCAGGTTTCCATAACTTCACCCATGCGTTTGCGCAACCGACTTCCCGAGAGTCCGCGAAGGCCTCCCCGGAACCGGAGATACTCTTTCACTCTCATGTCGGTATAGAGAGGAACGTTTTCCGGCATGTAGCCGATCTTTTTACGAACCTCGAGGGATTCGCGGAAGATGTCCTTTCCGGCAATCCGTGCTGCGCCCGAGGTGGGCGGAAGAAAACCGGTCAGCATTTTCAGGGTGGTGGACTTGCCTGCGCCGTTGGGACCCAGGAAGCCGACAATTTCCCCTCGAGTCACTTCGAAGGAAATTTGGTCGACCGCCTTATGGCGCCCATAGCTCTTGCTGAGACTTGAGATCTCGATCATGAGTTTTTTTTGTAGAGAATCGTTGGTGCGGGTTGACTCGCAGAGGTGTGCGGATTACCTAACGGTAATGTTCACGCTGTTCCAAGCCTGAATGTCATTCTTTCGCGATAAACGTTCTTCCCAATAACACATGTCCTCCCACATCTCGCCTCGGCTGAATGCCGCACTTTTGGACGAAAAATACGCGCAATGGAGCGCCGACCCTCTTTCTGTCGAAGAAAATTGGGCTGCATTTTTCGAGGGATTCGAACTTGGTTCGACGGTTCCTAAAAAAGGAGGTCCCAATGGGCAACCTGCAGCCGGCGGAGATCCAGGCCGGCTCGATCAGCCACTTTCCGAAGAACAGCTTTCTTTTCGGGGTAAAGTCGTGAGTTTGGTCTATAATTACCGAACTCTCGGCCACACCCAGGCCCATATTAATCCGCTTCAAGGATCTGGCCCGGTGAATCCTCGCCTTGAGCTCAAAACATTTGGTTTCACCAACGAAGACCTGGATCGTGAGGCCAAGACCCAATTTTTCAGGGACGGAGAGGCGATTAAGCTGCGGGATTTGGAAATCTCACTCAAGACAACCTACTCGGGCAAAACTGGATTCGAGTTCATGCACATCCACAATACGCAGGTCCGTAATTGGATCCGGCGGCGGATTGAGGATAAGGTCGATGCTCCGTCGATCAGTGGGGAAGACAGCAGAAAGGCTCTTCGATGGCTCATGGAGTCCGAACTTTTCGAGAGTTTTCTGGGTAAGAAATTCCTGGGTGAGAAGCGTTTCTCGCTGGAAGGCGGCGAAGGCTTGATGATTCTTTTGAATCGCATTTTGGAACAATGTCCGTCCTCCGGGATCAAGGAAATCGAGATGGGTATGGCCCACCGTGGCCGCCTCAATGTGCTGGCTCATTTTGTCAAAAAGTCCATCTCGACGCTCCTATACGAATTTACTCCGAACTACGTCCCCGACCTCGTAGCAGGTGATGGCGACGTAAAATACCACCTCGGATATGAGAAAGTGCGTCAGCTTGCCGATGGGGAGGTGCGGGTTAGTCTTGCCGCCAACCCGAGTCACCTCGAAGCCGTTAATCCGGTTGTGGAAGGAAAAGCTCGGGCCCGCCAACGCATGATCGGAGACGACGGAGTAAAAACCGACCGAAAGGTCGTGCTTCCGCTCTTAATCCACGGCGATGCCGCCTTTGCCGGACAAGGACCTGTTGCCGAGGTGCTAAATCTCTCTCAACTCGGGGGATATCGAACCGGAGGAACGATTCACCTGGTGATCAACAACCAGATTGGTTTCACGACCATGCCCGAGGACGCCCGATCCTCGGCCTACGCGACTGACGTCGCTAAAATGATCGAAGCTCCCATCCTCCACGTGAATGGTGAACGTCCTGAAGAATTGATCTGGGCTGCTGAATTCGCTCTTGAGTTCCGACAGGTTTGGGGCCGCGACGTTGTTATCGATATGTATTGCTATCGTCGTCAGGGCCACAACGAGACAGATCAAGCTGCTTTCACCCAACCCCACATTTACCGCCAGATCTCGGGTCGCAAGACCGCTGGTCAGCTCTACCTCGACGAATTGGTCGCTTCCGGAATTCTGACCGTTGGTGAAGGACAGGAAATTCACGATGAAATCTGGTCCGGACTTGATGCGGGTCTTGAAGAGATGCGCAAGAATGAACAGGAGGGGAACCTCGATGTTTATACCGGCTCCACTGCCGAGGCCCAACCGCCTTACTCTCACGATCCGGTTGTTACCGGAATTCCGCTGGATCGGCTCCAGCATATCGGGAAGGTCCTCACCACGATTCCGGAAGGTTTCCAGCTCCACCCGACCCTTGCAAAACGTTTTGTTCCCCGACGAGTGGAAGCTCTTGCAAACGGAGGGCCCTTCGATTGGGCTTTTGCGGAAGCACTGGCCTTCGGTGGCCTCTTGACCGAAGGATTCCCGGTTCGACTTTCCGGTCAGGATTGCCGACGCGGAACCTTCAGCCATCGTCACGCCGTCTTTTACGACTACGAGACGCGTGAACGCTACGTCCCTTTGAGCAACCTGAGCGACGATCAGGAAAAATTCTGCGTCTATAACAGTCTGCTTTCCGAGGCTGCCGTGCTCGGCTTCGATTACGGATACACCATCGGTTGTCCAAAGATGTTGATCATGTGGGAGGCGCAATTTGGTGACTTTGCAAACGGAGCCCAGGTCCTCATCGACCAGTTCATCTCTTCCGCAGAGTCGAAATGGCAAACGCCAAGCTCACTTGTCATGCTGCTGCCCCACGGATACGAGGGAATGGGACCCGAGCACTCAAGCGCCCGACTTGAGAGATTCCTCCAATTGTGTGCCGACAAGAATATGATCGTGGGTAATTTCACTACTCCGGCCCAATATTTCCACGCCCTCCGACGACAGAAGCATTCTCCGACCCGCAAGCCCTTGGTTGTGATGACTCCGAAGAGTCTCCTGACCAACCCACGAGCTGTCTCTCAAGTGGAAGACTTCCTCGATGACACCTCATTTCAGGAGGTTCTTCCGGATACCCATGAATTTGAGAAGCCCGAAAATGTTTCCCGGGTCGTCTTCTGCTCTGGGAAGGTTTACTACGACCTTCTCGCCTATCGGGAAGAAAACGGCATCAAGAATGCTGCTATCGTTCGCATCGAGCAGCTCTATCCATTTCACATCGAAGCGATCAAGCAGGCGATCAGCCCCTACAGTTCCGCGAAGAAATTCGTTTGGTGCCAGGAAGAGCCACTCAACATGGGCGCCTGGGGATACATTCAGCCACGTCTCAAAAAGGCGACCGGACGAAGTGTTCGTTACGCGGGTCGCGATCGAGCCTCCAGTCCATCCACCGGTTCGAAAGCCGTCCACAAACGCGAGCAGAAGATGCTCTGCGAAGAAGCCTTTTCAGTTTAATTGACCATGTCTCATCAAATTAAAATTCCACCTGTCGGAGAATCAGTTGTCTCGGCTCTCGTTGCCCGATGGCACGTCGCCGATGGAGCTACCGTCGAAAAAGGCCAGACTCTGGTCACCCTTGAAACCGACAAGGTCTCCAATGAACTTGAAGCTGAGGTCGCCGGCACCGTCTCAATCACCGTTCAAGAAGGCGAGGAGGTCGAGATCGGAACCGTCATTGGCTTGATCGCCGAAGGCGCTGTGGCCGAAGCCGCACCAGCCGCTGCTCCCGAGTCGGAAGAAGCTCCTCAAGAAGCCGCCGCCCCTGCTGTTTCCGGACCTACTGGCGAGAAAATCGATATCGTTGTTCCTGCTGCCGGCGAGTCCATTACCTCGGCAACCGTGGCCGCTTGGGCCGTCTCCAATAATGACTTTGTAAAAAAGGGGCAGGTTCTTGTTTCGTTGGATACTGACAAGGTATCGAGCGAATTAGAGGCAGAAGCCTCCGGAGTTGTGAGCATCGAAGTCTCCGAAGGGACGGAGGTTTCGATCGGCGAAAAATTAGGATCAATCGCAGTTTCCGAAGCTCCTGCTTCAGATGCCCCGCCGGCACCAACACCCGCGCCGGCCAAGGTCGAAATGCCAGCGGCACCGGCTCCTACTCCAACCCCGGCACCGGCTTCGCCAGCGCCGAAGCTGGAGCTTGTAAAGGATGATGATTCCCGGGTCACGCGGAAGAAGATGACTCCGCTGCGTCGTAAGATCGCCCAGCATCTGGTCAATGCCCAGCAGACAGCTGCGATTCTGACCACCTTCAACGAGATTGATATGACCGAGGTCATGAAGTTGAGGAAATCGGTTCAAGAGGATTTCGTAGGCAAACACGGGGTGAAGCTTGGCTTCATGTCGCTTTTCACCAAGGCTGTGGTTCAGGCACTCAAAGACGTTCCTTCCATCAATGCCCGCATCGAGGGTAATGAGATCATTGAGAACCATTTCTACGACATCGGGATCGCGATCGGAACCGAGAAAGGACTGATCGTTCCAGTCGTTCGGGATTGCGATCAGAAATCTTTTGCGCAGATCGAGAAGGATATTATTGAATACGCGGTTCGTTCGAAGGAAGGGAAGATCGAGCTTTCGGATCTTTCTGGTGGTGTCTTCACGATTTCAAACGGAGGAGTTTACGGATCTCTTCTGAGCACCCCGATTCTCAATCCTCCCCAGAGTGGAATTCTCGGAATGCACACCATTCAACAACGCCCCATGGCCGTGAATGGTAAAGTCGAGATCCGTCCGATGATGTATCTCGCCTTGAGCTACGATCATCGTCTTGTCGACGGCAAGGAAGCGGTGACCTTTCTCATCCGGATCAAAGACTGCCTCGAAAATCCGACCCGGATGATGCTCGAGATGTAGTCGCGGGGCTGACTCGCAATGACTTTCTAAGCCTCACGCGACTGCGTGGGGCTTTTTTATTTTTCATTGGGCCAGGTTAGGTCGTCTTCGGTATAAGGTTTTTTATCCGGTCCTGCCGAGCGGAGCTCCAGCAGGTTTTGGGAAACCGGATGAACGATTATTGGTGAATCCCATCGATCCACGAGTTGACCTTGGCCGTTCAGAGCGGGGCCATCGCTCGCTAGAAAAGGTGCGCGGTGTGAATTTCTCCCATGTAGGAAGAGAACCAGATCTTCGTTGGTAGCGTAGTCGGCGATGTCGCGCTGTTTGACCAACAAGAAAACACTGTCCAGAAAACGAGCCATAATTTTCAAGTCCTCGGCCCCCGAGGTTTCGTGTCCGGCGTATCCGGCGAGCATGGTGTCGGAAAGAACCGGATCAGCGGGTTCTTTTGAGAAGATCTGGGGAACCTCTTTCGGTTTATATTCTTGATCGGGAGCCGGTTCGGAATTTTGCCCGCGAAACAAGAGGACGAGGATGATCAGAAGCGCGCAGGCTCCCACGATTCCGGCTTTCATTTAGAAGGCATCAGGTTTCAGGAAGCCGATCGGAAGAGAGGTAGGGTCGGCGGAATCAGCGTCATCGATATTGTAGAAATTTTCGAGATTCGGAAGAACCTTCTCGAAGTTTGAGCGCCCCTCGAGTCCGAACCAGAGCAGAAGTTCGGCGACGAGAGAGTCGACCGAAGTGGTGGGAAGGATGCGGCCGCCGCGACCCACATCGTCCGGAGAATTAAGAGCAATGTTAGGATATTGTCCCAAAACCTGACCACCGGCCACCGGGCCACCCATGACGAATTGATTGCCTCCCCAGGCGTGATCCGAGCCTGAGCCATTGGAGCGCAGGGTTCTGGCAAAGTCTGAGGCTGAGAAGGTGAGGACAGAGTCTGCGAGGCCGCAGTTCTCGAGACCTTCTTGAAAAGCGGCAAGTGCCGGGGTGAGTTCAGCGAGGAGGTTTTGTTGTGGCTCAATCAGTGCGCTGTGATGATCCCATCCGCCTCGGGAGAGAAAGATGGTTTGCCTCCGCAGTCCGAGCTTGGCGCGCAGAGCGATGGTCTTGAGTGCCGCGAGAAGACTTCGGCCTATTCTTGAATCAGGAAAAGTGACCCCGGCAAAATCACCCTCGAGAGCATCAAATTCAGTCTGGATAAATTCCTGCTGTTCAAGACTTTGATCCGTTAGTTCGGCGAAGGCCTTCTCCATCATGTTGGCATATTGCTGCTCCATCATCGATCGGAGCGCCAGGTTTTTGAGAGCAGACGGATGAGGGGCCGAGCTTTCCTGGGAAAAGTTCAAGGCTCCGCGACTGGTCATAACAAATTGCTGGGTATCGCGACCGACCTGAAAAATATTATTCCCCGCCAGCGAGATGCTCATCGAGGTTTGGGAACCCCCATTCGATTGGTCATGTAAAACATCAGCAACCCGGCCCGCCCAGCCTGTCAAATTGACATCACCCTGCGGGAGGGAAGTCTGCCACTGCTCGGTCTGGTCGCTGTGCGAGAAAAGACCGCGTGGACGGGGTTTTAATCGGTCCTTGTAATCTGTCATCGTCATGGGCTCCATGAGAGTCCCGATGTTGGAAATGAAGGAAAGTCTCCTTGGGCCTTCAGGTGTTCCATCGCCGTTGAAGAGGGACTGCAGGCCTCCCATGGCGGGGTGGATGCCATAGTCCTGACCATCACCATTTGCGGCCTGGTTCAATGGAAGGAGCGACTCTCGTGGTAAAGCTAGGTTGGTCCGTGTGGCGGAGTAGTCGGCGTAGCGGCTGGCATCGTTTGGAACAAGGACGTTGTAAGAGTCGATACCGCCGTGGAGATAGAGGCAGACCAGTGTCTTCCGGTCTTCGGAGTCGGCAGGGAGGTCGGCAGCCACTGCGTTGTTGGCCATCTTGAGATTCAAGAGGGTCGACATGATGGAGGCCGATCCGAGAGCGGCGCAGGCACTTTCGCCCATGAAAGAGCGGCGTGAGAGATTGTGAAAAGGGGACATGTTGTTGTGTGTGTTTAGCGTTGCACGGATCCTTCGGGGGACATGATGGCGAGATAAACTGCTAGGCGAACTTTCTCCACAGGATCTGCTAGGGCGGTGTTGGCCAGATTGGTTTTGATGATGGAGCGGGTTTCAGAACTCATTCCGCCGGCGCAAACGACCACGTTGAGGTAGTCGAGCAGGACGTCGGAATCCTCCAGATAGGGCATGAAGTTGCCGTAGTCCGGAGTGAATTGAAAACGCCCGCTGACCCGGAACCCCCGATCGGCGATGTCCCAAAATCGATTGGGAAGCGAAACCATGGTGTAAGAGTTGGCAATCTCAAAGGCAGGACCATCAAGTCCCGCGCGATCAAGGCTGCCGGGCGGCGAATAGTCGGGTCGATAGAAATTAAAGACCGTAGGGGAGTTGAGCGGCATCTGCAGGGTGTCTTCAAAGTAGTTGCCGTAGTCCCACCACACGAGATCACCGGAACGATTCATCTTGGTCAGTTTGGCCAGATGCATCGTGCGGATGACGGGCTCCCGGAAAATACCAAATCCAGGCGAAGTTGCGACAGCTGGATCCCGGGCTTCCTGATCCATGAGAATTGCTTTGACCACCGCTCCGAGGTCTCCTCGTTCGCCATCTCCATTGTCAGCAAAAACTGCGGAAATTCGCTCGACGTAAGCAGGTCGGGGATTGCTGGTAACGAGAAATTGAATCAGGGACCGGCAAATGAATGGAGCACAGTTTGGATGCTCAAAGAGATGTCTGATGGAGTCGCGAATATCCTGCATGCCATTTTCGACACTTGGAGTTCTTGCCGGAATAACAAAACTTTTGAGAAGTGTTTTTTCACCAAAGTCGTGGTTTTCGGGGAACAACTCCATAGGAACAAGATGCTCTTGATCCTGCCTCGTTTGGGAGCCCCAACCATTATTGGCAAACCAAAGGCCGGTCATAACCCGAGCAAGCTCGGTGATGGTGTCGTTGTCGTAGGTGGGGATGGGAGCTCCCTCACTATCAAGTTTACGAGTGCCATCCTGGTTCAATTCCCAGAGGCCAATGGAGAAAAGCTGCATGACTTCCCGCGCATAGTTTTCGTCAGGGTAGCGGTTGATGGAAGGATCGGGTGGCAGGTTGCCGACGTGAGACAAGTAGCGGCCCATATTTGGATCCAGAGTGACTCCCATGAGGAGGTCGTAATAGTTCCCGAATGCGTGATCAACGAGGCGGTCGTAGTAGCGGGCAAGACTACGAACATTTTGATCAATGTTGCCGTCCTGACGCGAGATCACGAGGATCTGTGAGAGAGCGAATGCGACCCGCTGGCGGAGCTGGTCTTGTCCGGAGATTGCCGCACGGGCAAAGGCCGACTGAAGGTTTTCATCCTCGACCCGCTCGTCATTGTTGGTCCGGTAAGTGTTGTCGACACGTGGGCCGTTGAGGTCGGCTTCGATTTTGCGAATGTAGTCTTCGTGGTGCGTTGCGACTTGGTTTTCGATCTGATCATCGATCCAGTCTTCGACTCCCATTTGGCGGACTGATTCGATTTCCGACATCGTGGGGCCGAACGAGGCCTGCATGAGAAGGCGCGCGGCTTCCGTGCGGGTTGGGGTAATGCTTCCGGTGCCAGCTGAAAGGGAAGCACGGTTGGCAAAACGTTCCAGGTAGACGGCCTGGTCCCCAGAGATTGTCCCGTCTGCGATTCCATCGTCATTGCTATCGTAGGCAACTTCGCGGCCAAGTGAGTTTGATGAACTGGATGCTGAGCCTAGGATGCTCTCATCCCAGTCACTCAAGCCGTCGCCATCGAGATCGCGATCGGTGACGGCGACCCGGAAGAACTCCTGCGAAGGGTCGAAGGGGGCGGTTACGCGGTATTCGTCGCCGTCGACGTTCATTGAAAGGCCGGAGGGTGTGAAATTCTGCAAGCTGCCCGATGAATAGATCTGCTGGGATTTAAGAAGCAATCTAGGGAAGCAAATATCGAAAGCGTCCGGCGTCGCTGACTTTTCAGAGACGATGCGGAAGTTTGAATTTGAATCAAAAGGATCGCTTCCGAGTTCCGACTCTTCCTCATTGGTGAAACCGTCTCCATCTTCATCTTGGGTTGGGGCAAGTTGGCCCGCTCCAAAGTGGGCTTCCCAAAGGTCAGACATCCCGTTGCTATTAAGATCCGAGGTTCCAATAATTGCTTGATTGAAGAGCGGGGGGACCGAATCGGCTGAATTTGGATCAGTAAACTGAGCCGCCTCCTGAGAATCGCTGACCCCGTCATCATCGCTATCGGCATCATCGGGGTCGGTCCCTAGAATGGATTCAGCGAGGTTTGAGAGTCCGTCGGAGTCTAGGTCGAGTAAGGCGTCAGAGGGGGCGTTTGGATCGAGCCCATGGGTTGATTCATAGAGGTCGCTCAGTCCATCGTTGTCGGCGTCAGCGCAATGGGAGAGTCCGTTGAGCTGTGCGACCGGGGTGGAGGACCGGTAGAGTTGGATCCCTTGTCCGAGTAGCATCTGAGAGGCTCCGGGAACATCATCGTCACCCCAGGTTGCGGATTGATCGGCGACAGAAGGAACGGCGTCGCATCCGGTGAATTCCCGCTCGGCGACGGTGATGCCGGTCTTCTGATTGATGATTGAAAAGATGACAGTCCAGTTTGCTGTCGCGTTGCCATTGCTGACTGCCAGGACACGGAAGGTTAGAGGGTCCGAGGTATCACATGAGCCAAAGCCGACAAAGCCGAGAGCCGGGCTGAGATCGGTATTGTAATCGTTGTAGCTGAAGCTGCTTCCATTTCGTCGGAAGCTTCCCTGGCCGCGCGTCAAAACATTGAAGACGATTTTCCCATCGCGTCGTGGTAGGCGCATCCTGAAAGTGTTGCTGACTTCAGCAGTGAGATTGTCGACCCGCCAATCAATGAAGTCCCGGTTCGTGCCGCTGTCGCTCCGGATGCCATCACCATGATCGTTCACAAATTGAAGATCGGTGGCTTCCCAGAGGACTTCAGTTGCACTGACGAAAACTGGAACCGGCAGGGAAGTGAAACTCACATCGTTGGGGTCGGAAAAGTTAGCCCTCTCCGTGGCATCATCGATACCGTCGTCATCGGTGTCCACCAAGGTCGGATCACTCGGGAGCGGGTGATTGATCTCGTTAAAATCTGACAAACCATCGTTGTCGGTGTCTCCAAAGTTTGGGTCGCTTCCTGCCGAGGCTTCGGCGGCATCGTCCAACCCATCGCCATCGGTGTCGGCTTTCCAGGGATCACTTCCGGCATTGAATTCGGCGAGCCAATTCAGCGAGTCACCATCGGGGTCTTCATCAACAGTGACATCGGAACGGTGAAGGATCTCCCACCAATCCGGGAGCCCATCGGCGTCAGTGTCGTTACTGGTGTTAATGATTTGAACTGCGGCGATTCCCGAAGAATTACTGGAGGTTTGAAAACTCTCCAGCGAGACCGATCGCCCTGTGAGCCCTTGGTAGCGAACGACATTTGCACGAGGTGCGACCGGGCCGGTCGAGGGGCGGAA
This sequence comes from Akkermansiaceae bacterium, assembly GCA_965657795.1. Lineage (GTDB taxonomy): Bacteria > Verrucomicrobiota > Verrucomicrobiia > Verrucomicrobiales > Akkermansiaceae > SW10. The sequence goes on along the minus strand of CBFHQJ010000071.1, from coordinate 4,470 downwards.
CAAGATAAAATCGAGATCGCCTCCTGACGCCATGGGTCTCATCAAAAAGCTTTCGAGGAAACGCCCGTCTCTTCTCAGGGTTGCAAGTGGCCCGAGGTAGCCGGCCGACATGTAGACATAGAGATCGTAGGTCACGAAAGAAGCGGGGATGTTGTCGATCTGTAAGGTCGCCGGAGTTCCTGAATCCGATGAAAGGTAGCCATTGAGTAGGTTGGCGGCAGGAGTGTCATAAGCCCGGCTGGTTCGGGTGCCGTCAAAGGTGAAGCTTGCGGTGGCTGTTGTTGGGTTGCCGGCAGCGTCTGCAAGAACTCCGGGTAAGGGAGAGGCAATCTGGGTGCTGTCTCCGGGTCGCAACGGGTCGCCGCTTGAAACTCCGGAACTCTCCAAGAGCTCGGTCTGGTTCCAGTTGATCTGGGGGATAAAGCCATTTGGGTAAGTCGATGGCCATCGTCCATCGTCGGGTCGGCTTTCCGAGCGGAAGTTGATTCCGATCGCACCCGCCCATTGAGGTGGAGTGCTCTGGTCATCGGAGGGGTTGTAACCGGTTTGAATTTCCCAGGCATCCGAGACACCATCTGAATCGGTGTCAACCAAGACGGGGCTGGATTGAGTTTCTTCACCATCAAGGAGTCCATCATCATCTGAATCCGGATCAAGCGGATCACTGATTGTTTCATTCTCGTCGCCCAGGCCATCTTCATCGGTGTCGGCGAGCCGCGGGTTGGTGCCCGCGGAGAATTCAGCCAGGTTTGACAGGGTGTCTCCATCGAGGTCACCGGATGCATCCGAAGAATCTGAATCTGAAAGTTGGTAGAGAGTTTCCCAATAAAGAGGCAGACCATCGGCATCCGTGTCCAGAAGTGCGGTGGGATCGAGAAATGCTGAAATTCGATCAATGGCAATCCAGGTGCCGGGTGTGTTTCCAATGCGTCGGATTTCCAGCGTGTTGGCACCTTCGCTTAGCCCGAGTCCGGTCGTCGGGAACTCTGCAGCAATCACTACGTAGTTTTGAAAAGCCTCGCTGGTGAATGATGCCGGGTTTCCATTCAGGCTGACCTCTACGACATTTTCAAAAGGAGCCTCATTCCCATCCACGGAAGCGCCACTCCAGATGAAATCCAGCTCGATCCTTAGCAGTCCCGTTGTGGTGGCTTGTGTCGGAGCCAACTTAAAGTGGATGACGTTGCGCGGATCTGAGGACGTGAGAGATCTTTCGAAATCATCGATATCCTCATCTTCAGCGAGGAGTCCGATGGGGAGGGGGTAAACTCCCGTCAGGTAATAGTGGTCATCCCGCACGCTTGCAGAACCGGGTGAGGGGTCCTCCGTGCCATTTTCTCTCGAAAATTCTGATGTTGAATTGTTGTTGGTGCCAACCTGAATAATGGGAGTGAAATCGGCCCAGGCGGAAATTGTCCCAAGTGAGAGAAGATATAATAATGATTTCATTAATGAGCGTGTGCGTTCTCCGATGATCCCACATCCTGAAGGATTGGACAAGCTGCAAAGATCCCCTAGATTCGGCGCGTGGAGTTCCGCCTCGTCAGTGAATTTGGCCCCAAGGGGGATCAGGAGCAAGCGATTGCCAAATTGGTAAAGTCGATCAAGGCCGGGAACCGGCATCAGACTCTCAGAGGGGTGACAGGATCAGGTAAAACCTTCACGATGGCGAACGTCATTGATCAGATTCAAAAGCCGACGCTGATCATGAGTCACAATAAAACCCTGGCCGCCCAGCTTTATTCCGAGTTTAAGGCGTTTTTCCCGGAGAATGCGGTTGAATATTTTGTCTCTTATTTCGACTACTACCAGCCCGAGGCCTACATTCCGCGCTCGGATACTTACATTGAAAAGGACTCATCGATAAACGAAGAGATCGAGCGGCTTCGGCTGAGCACGATGGGTTCATTGATCACTCGCGACGATGTCATCGTGGTGGCCAGCGTGAGTTGTATCTACGGTTTGGGAAATCCCGAGGACTACAAGGATATGATGTTCGGGATCCGACAAGGAGAGGAGGTGGGCCGCGATGAATTCTTGACCGAACTGGTGAACCTTTTGTTTGAGAGGAACGACATCGCCTTTGAGCGGGGGCACTTTCGAGTCCGGGGAGATGTGGTCGAAGTGCGGCCAGCTTATCTGGAAGAGACAGCGATTCGGATCGAATTTTTCGGTGACGAGATTGATCGGATTTCCTCCATCGATACCCGCAGCGGGCATGTCATCGATGAGGTGACTCATTACGTTTTTTATCCGGCCAAGCAGTTTGTGAGCTCGAAGGAAAAACTAAAGGGCGCGATGGTTGCGATCCGGCAGGAGCTTGATGATCGAATCGCCTGGTTCGAGAAGAACGGCAAGCTTATCGAGGCGCAACGGATTCGCATGCGAACCGAGTATGACCTGGAGATGATGCAGGAGATGGGATTCTGCCAGGGGATCGAAAACTATTCCCGACACATCACTGGGCGTAAGCCTGGCGACAGACCCTACACTCTTCTTGACTTTTTTCCGGACGACTACCTTCTCTTGGCAGATGAAAGCCATGCCACTCTTCCGCAGGTTCGAGGGATGTTCGAGGGCGATAAGAGCAGGAAATCGGTGCTGGTTGATCACGGTTTCCGCTTGCCGAGTGCGATGGATAACCGGCCTTTGCGTTTCGACGAATACATGAAGATGACCAAGCGGCGGCTCTATGTCAGCGCAACGCCGGGGGCCTTTGAAATTGTGAATTCCAGGCCTGATAACGGGACTTACATCCCCATCAAGGCCAGAAACGAGGCCGACTTCGACCCCAGCTTTTTTAAACGCCTTATTATCAGGGCAAGTGGTTCTGCCGAGGACCCGGAAGACTTCGATGTCTCACGTAGTGGTGGGCAATTGATCGTCGAGCAGATCATTCGACCGACCGGCCTGCTCGATCCAATCCTGACGATGCGGCCTTTGAAGTCACAGATTGATGAGACCATCGAGCTGTGCCAGCAGCGGGTTGAGAAAAATGAGCGGGTCCTCATCACAACGCTGACGAAGAAGACCGCAGAGGATTTGACCGAGTACCTTCAGGGGGTCGATTTGAAGGTCCGCTATATTCATGCCGATGTTGATGCAATCGAGCGGGTTGAAATTCTGCGGGCACTGCGGGCGGCCGAGTTTGATATCTTGGTTGGAATCAACCTGCTCCGTGAAGGCTTGGATTTGCCCGAGGTCTCATTGGTTTGTATTCTCGACGCCGACAAAGAAGGATTTCTTCGTAATGAGACGAGCTTGATTCAGACCGCGGGTCGCGCTGCGCGACACGTCAACGGCGAGTGCGTTCTCTTTTGCGATACCGTAACGGAATCCATTCAATGCCTTCTTGATGTCACTGAATATCGTCGCGCGATTCAAAAGGAATATAATGAAGAACATGGGATCACTCCGCAAAGTGTGAAGCGGGCCGTGCAGAAGAGTCTTCATGATCGCGAGGCCAGCCATCAGACAGCCCAAGACGTGAACACTTCGCTTGTGGCGGAAGATGAGATGGTCTTTAACGCCGTTGAGGTGATTCGCGAGATGGAGGAAGAGATGCAAAAAGCGTCAGCCAAGCTTGAGTTCGAGAAGGCGGCCCACCTCCGCGATCAAATCAAGGAACTCAAGAAGCGAGCTGGAATGGAAGAGCCTCCCGCAAAGCGAAAGGGACCGGTGGACTACAAGTTTGCTAAAAAGGTGGGCAAGGGGAAGTAGTCGAAGCAACGTAAATTGCGATGAAGACCGATTGAGATTGTTTTGAATCGTGTTGTCGTTACTCGTTCGTAATGAGTGAAAAGATAGTCATCCTATTATTTGTTTTGATCGGATTAGCGTCTGGGCAGGAAAAAGATGCTTTAGCGCCGGAGGTTGATGATCAGAAAAATGCCAAGTATGATAAATTTAGCCAATTTTATAGGGAGGCGTATCTTGCGTTTGATAAGGAGCGTCGCGATGTCGAAGCCGCCTATCGTGGCAGGATTGCAGAGGCGTTTCAATTGGTAGACCGCGCTGAGATTTTGCTGTTGGATTTTGAAGTCACCCCGAGACCTGGAGGTGGGGATTTGCGGCCCTCGATAAAATTTTATGGTGATGAAGTAGAAGGCTTTGGTCGTGACACCCATCTCTACATTCCGAATTACGATTCCTATTCCAAGATTCTGAAAAGGAAGGAGATCAAGGGCGAGAACATGAAGCCACTTGTCGAAGCTGTTGTGGTTTTGCTCAAGGAGCCGGCGATGTCTCCGGGGCCCATGTGCCACTATCCTATCCATGGGGTGCGTCTTTTTCTTGAAGATGAACAAGTTTTTGAAACTTCACTCTGTTGGCATTGCGGGAACTATTTTCTCAGGATACCTTCGGCATGGGGAGGAATGTGGGTCGGTTTTAAGGGCAAAAAGCTGGAGGCTTTTCTAAAAAAAGAGATGCCGATTCCACAATCGGAGCTGGATCGCTTTGACGCCAAGT
>CBFHQJ010000070.1:0-26178 GCA_965657795.1 Akkermansiaceae bacterium | reverse complement strand
CAATCCACCGTGAATGATCGACAAGTTCGTAGGGACTCAAGGTCACTTCGGTGTTCACTTCCTTTTTGCCGAGCAAAAACTTGTCCACGAACGCTTCGACCTCCGGCTTTTGAATCTCCGGAAGCTGGCAATGGCCGTGCCCGGGAATGATCGAAAATCCGAAGCGATCTCCGATCCCGAACTCCTTCCAAACCTCGTGTGCCGCCCGACACGAGACATATCCCGATTCTTCCGCCAGCCAGGTGAAATCCGGGTTCCCCAGAACCAAGAGAGCTCTTGGTGCCACCATGGCCATCAACTCATGATGATCCATCGGAAGCTTGGAAACGTTCCCACCGGAAAACTGAAACATCTCTTCCATGAACCAGGCCCGGCTCGTCGCCCCCAGCTTCTCCACCTTCCCAAGAGTCTCCGAAACCCGCCAGGCCGCGGCACCGCCCCCACCCGGTTCCTGGGCAATCGTCAAGGCAATCCGCTCATCAAAAGCTCCCGCGAACAAAGCCATCTTCCCCGCGAAGGAACACCCCGTGATTCCCAAACGCTTGAGATCAAGCGGCAGATCATCCTGCACTAACTCCAGCCCATCGATCAAGCGGCTCACTCCCCATGACCACGCACTATAGGCGCCGATGTGTTTCAATTCCGGATACAGTTTATTGATGGGCTCCTGTCCGCGCTTCTGCGTGTGTGCCATCACCTCACCGAAATTGAAGGAAACTACCGCGACCTTGCGACTGCTGAAAATTTCCGGTGGCAAACTTCCCGGCCGCCCTCCCATCCCAATCCCGATCACCGCCGGAAACGGTCCTTCGCCCTCTGGGAGCGAAACCCGCGACGACAAGGTCAGGGTTTCCCCATTGACCGTCACCTCCACCTTAAGCATCCCCTCCTTATAAGTCGCCTTCAGCTTCTCCGGACGCCCCGGTTTTTTCCCGATTTCATAGTGCTCGATCTCGGCCTTGATCTCCGCCCGACGACGACGCCATTCCTCAAACTCCTTCACCCGTCCACTCCCATCTGACCAAAGAAGCGGATCCGTTAATGGTTCCACCACCGGCAAGTCTTCCAGCCCCGGCAAGGCCGGAGCCACGAGCCCATCTCCCGTGTTTTCCTTCTCATAAACCAGCGGGGGTTCGCCAAAAATCATCCCAACCATTCCCAGCATCACAAACCCGAAAAATCGACTCATTCCTCAACCCTAGTTTTTCACTAAGACAAACCAAGCAAACTTTGATTGTCATTCTCACCCCGGCTCCACAAAATTGCGCTATGAAAGCATCCATCCTGCCGCTTCTCTTTTCTATACTCGCTCCAATCCTTTCGGCTGAAGATCGCTCTCTCAAAAAAGCGGCCGGAGACCGCTTTCAAATTGGCGTTGGGGTGAGCCACCGCATTCTCACTTCTCCGGAAGACGCCGCCCTCATCCGGCAGCAATTCGACATCCTCACTCCGGAGAACTGCATGAAGCCGCAAGGCATTCAACCGGAGGAAGGAAAGTGGAACTTTGCCGCCACCGACCAGTTCATGGACTTTGTCCGCACGAACAAACTCGACGCCGTTGGTCACTGCCTGGTCTGGGCCAAGGACGACCGGACCCATCAATGGATGATGGAGGAAAATGGAAAACCCGTCTCCCGCGAGACTCTCCTGAAGCGCATTGAAACCCACGTCGATACCGTCACCAAACGATACGCTCCCACCGTCACGATGTGGGACGTGGTCAACGAAGCTCTCTCAGACGGCGACAGCGAGCAACTCCTGCGCGACTCCATCTACTCCCGCACCACCGGCATCGACTTCATCGTCGCCGCCTTCAAGACCGCCCGGGCCAATGACCCCGACGCCCTCCTCATTTACAATGACTACAACGGCCACAAACCGGACAAGCGCAAGAAGCTCATCGAGTTGCTGAAACAGCTCAAGAAGGCCGGAGCTCCGGTCGATGCCTACGGGATGCAGGGGCACTTTGAATTCGGCGACAACTCGATCGGCGAACTTCGGGACACCTTCGAGGAACTCCGCAAACTTAAGATCAAGGTTGTCGTTTCCGAGCTCGATATCGATGTCGTCACCCGTGGGAAATGGTGGGCTGATGGCAACAAGCACCGGGAGGAACTCGCGACCTTCGATCCCTACAAAAACGGCCTCACCAAGGAACAGCACCAGCAACTCAGCGCGGAATACCTCGCCCTCTTTCAACTCTTCCACGACTACCGTGACATCATTGAAAGGGTCTCCTTCTGGAACCTACACGATGGCGGAAGCTGGCTCAACGACTTCCCGTGGAAGCGCACCAACCATCCCCTCCTCTTTGATCGCGACAGGAAACCCAAGCCCTGCTTCGATGCGGTTTATTCCTTCCTGAAGAACAGCCCTTCGAACTAAAGCTCGCTCAGAAAGCGGGTCAAGTGGTTCAGGGTCGCCTTCCGTTGATCCTGATGGAGATTGTGTCCGGCATCGTCGACATGCGCGATCTTGATCTTGTCGTTTCCTTTCACGGCAGCTGCATCGGCTTTTCTCTGTTCGGGTGAAGCATCTGCCTTGAGAATCAAGGCGGGCACCTTGATTTTGCTGAGGGAATCGCCCGTCTGCATCAATGACGACATGACCTGCCAGGCTTCATCGGAATAGGCCCCATGATATTGCTTCTTTGAAAGCGCCCAGTAGCGGACATCGAGATCATCCCATTTCGGAAACTGGCGGCGACCGGTTGCGACGAGATCTTCAAAGCGATAATTGTTTTGCTCAACGAGAGTCTTGGGATCGGCATTCATGCGAACCGAAAGCCGATTCTGAACCGCCTTGGCGTCAGCTTCGCCTTCTTTACCCGGCTTCCCTTTGGGTCCTTTGGCCCCCGGTCGCGACAGAAACGGATCCAGCATAATGATAGCGCGGGCGAGATCAGGATACTTGGCCCCGAGATGCATCACGGTATGGGCACCCATGGAATGACCGATCAGGATCGGCTTTTTCAACCCCAGTCCCTTGGCAGCCTCAACGACATCCTTGATCAGGGTATCCCCATCGTCGGTGGCCTTGATGGGATCGGACAATCCATGACTCCGCGCATCCAACATCACGATGTTGTAATCGCCCTGGAGTTCCTTCGCCAGAGTCGCCCAACACAAGCCGATATCGGTGACGCCATGAACCATGAGAAGGTCGGGCTTTTCTGATGCCGGAACCGCCCGGTAATAATGAAGCCGGGCACCATTGGCATAAACATAGCCATCCGACCAGCCCTCGGGCATTCCCGGCTTGGCTCCCCACGAATGCCCCGTGGGTAAAACAACGAATAACGCGATGGCGAAAAGTTGACGGAAGAGAAATGGTGCTGGTTTCATGTTGAGTGGGTTCTATTGCTTAAAGTTTTTTGATTCGACGGTCCATTCGGCATCGCGGGCGAGCGTGCTGTCTTCACCCAGGAACATTTTTGAGGCTTCCTTTTTACCTTTGAGTTGCCAGTCCAACCAGGCGAGGGCTACCGGACTGTATTCCCCGCCGTGGGGTCGGGCATAGGTGCCGCCATGACCCACGTTCAGATTGGTCATCACGATGGGAACATGGTCGACTCGCTTATAGTCATCCATGGCATTGTTGTAGGCGATATCCTTCGAGCCACCCATGAGGTAGAGAACGGGCGCGTGGAATTTTTTCAAAACCTCCTTACTGAGAGCCGGCATCCCGGGCAGCGGCGAAGGTGTTGGAAGCACTCCGCTGTTGCAAACTACGGTGGTGGAAATGCGGGGATCTGCGGAGATCTCGATGGCTTGAAGTCCCCCGCAGGACATGCCCATGGAGGCGATCTTTGAGGCGTCGAGCTTCCCAAAGTAGATGCTTTCGGCGGACTTGTTCTCGGCAAGAATCACATCAAGACCGGTGAGGAGTTGGGATGACTTCGTTTTCTGCCGCGACCCTTCACCACGTTCATTGATCTCATCAAGCAAACCGATGGCGACGATGAGGTAGCCATGCGAAGCGATTTCACTGAGGAAGTTTTTGTGCTCCCAGGTCGTATTGGCACAGGCTCCGTTGCCCCAAAGAAGAACGGGCAGTTTTTTCTCGTCGCCAAAGGCCGAGAGATCGCGGGGACGAAAGAGAGTCATGCCAGGCAGAGTCCGGGCTTCGGTCGCGACTGCCGAATACGGGCCGGTGCCGCCATCTTCAATCACGACGAGGGATGATTTCTTTTTCACACTCGCTTGAGGAGCGACCGGCTTGAGGTGCTTGGCGAGGAACTTTTCAATCGCGGGATCGGTGACGTCCAGTGCCGAGGCATAGGCCACATCGTGTCGGCCGTTCTCGATTTTAAGATACTCAAGGTCCGCGCCCGCCTTTTTCATCTTTTTGACAAAGTCCTCCGTCAACTCCGCACGAACAATTCGGTCGGCTCCGCCTTGCACGAGAAACAAGGGAGGATGTCCATCGAAGATATAGCCGATGGGCCACCATTCTTTCTTCGACATCGGCGTTTCTCTTCCCAACTCGGTCGGCGGAGAGCCACCAACCGCGACATTGACCTGGCTCGATTGTTCTCCCCATTCCCCATCACCTTCGAGGCCATCTTTCTTGGTCGTCATGGCCAACATCAAGGCAAGGTGGGCCCCGGCGGAGTGGCCGTAGGCTCCGATGCGTTTTGGATCGACCCCGTACTTTTCGGCATGAGCCCGCAGCCAACGAACGGCGCACTTCACGTCTTCAATACAAGCCGGAAAAGGAGCCTCCCCGGTCAGGCGATAGTCGATATTCACGGTCACGTAGCCCTTCTTGGCGTAGTCGGTCATCATTTTCTGGAAGACATCCACCGTTCTCGAACCACCGCGCCAGCCACCGCCATGGACGATCACAAGGGCCGGACGCAAGCCGTCACTTTTTTCGGTCGGCATAGCCATATCAAGTCGCCAGGCCTTGCTCGGTCCCTCGCGATAGGCAATATCACGGGTCACCTTGATCTCTTGAGCATTGGCGAAAACGGCGAGCAATAGGAAAGAAAGCAGAGCAAGAGTCGCTCGCGTAGTGACATGGGATTCTTGGAATTTCATTTCGTGATTTTTGTAAGGATTGAAGAAGGGCGTTTTTATTTTGACCGAACCAGAGAGACATCGTCGACCCGGCAAAAGGCATTCGCCTCTCCTGCCGCACGGAAACCGATTTCCACCTTGTTGCCGGATACCTTGATCTCCTTCAACTCGATGGTGGTCCATTTCGAATTGGCGCTTGTGATTTTGATCGCAGAATCCTTCCCTCCCGATTTGGCGTAGATCTCCAGATTCTCGAAACCCTCACTGTTCTTCACCTTGGCAGTCATGGTATAGGTTCCATCTTCAAACTTCACGTAGGGTGACGATGAGATCGTCTGGCTTACCTCGCGATGAAAGTCCACCCGGTCACTCATGTTCAGGCATCGCTCTCCAATCACCACCTTGCGATCCTCGGTGCTGTTCTTGTGATTCAACATCGGCGACCCGCGATCCAGGGAAACCTTCGTCCCCTTCAGCACCTTCGTCTCCCAGCCCATCAACCGTTCCTGCTTTGGCTTGTTATTACTGGGCATGTCTTTTCGGTCTGCTTCGAAGCTGGCATTTTTGACCCAGTTGTTGTCTTCGGCTACCTGCCACTCCCCGGTCTCCGCATCGAGATTCCACGAGTTCAGCGAATTGAAATACGGCTCGTCATCCTCAAAGGACAGAGGAAACCATTGGTTGTAGCCGAGACCATTTCCGGCAAAATTGCACCAACGGTCGCCACAATAAATCACGGTATCCTGTTTGCTGCCTTTCACCGTCACGAAGAATCCGGTCTGGGTGATATGGGCATAGTCGTCCTCGGCCCCCTTCATGATCTTCATCTTGTTCTCGGGAAGATAAGGCCCCCGGATGTCATCGGCGACAAGGTAGTAGGCGTAGGAGGAATCCCATCCGTAAAGATTCGAAGCTGCGAGGTAATACTTCCCTTTGTATTTGAACATACAGTTTCCCTCGCGTCCGGAACCCCGATAGACCTGTGTGCAATCGAGGAGATCATACTTGTCATCCTTAATGCCGATTTCGGAAATGTAGATTTTATGTCTCCCCTTTCCGTAGCTGTAAACGAGGTAGGACTTCCCGGTGTCCTCGTCGATAAAGACCGTTTGGTCCCCGGTATTCGGAGTACCGATCGTTTCGGTCATATCCCTCCGGTTATGCCATTTAAAAGGCCCCGCCGGATTGTCCGATACCGCGAAGAAAATCCCGGCACCATATTGGGTCACCATGACATATTTGTCATCCTTCTCGAAGTAAGCCACTCCCATCCGGGCGATCCACGGCCACCGTGACGGCCCCCCGTTTTTGTAGGCCTCTTCCCGCGTGAGGGCCTCTCCTTGAGACTCCCAGTTGACCAAGTCGGTGGAGGTGTAACAGGTCACCGCTTTGAAGCGATTGCCCCGGGTGATGGTGACCGAGGGATCGTTGCGGTATCTCGCTGATTCCTCGAACTCGATGCCATACCAAAAGTATTTCTCGGTGTTGGTTTTCGGATCCTTGAATTTAAAAATCCCGCCGCTTTGACTATAGAGCGGCTTGCCATCCTTGGTGTCCCAGAAGATGTCGTTCTTAATATTCAAATCTTGCGCGGTGGCGGAGCCAAGCAAGACAAGGGACGTGATCAAGCGGTTGAGTAAGGTCATGGTAATATTAGCTGGAGCTTATTCTTGTCGAAGGGCATCAATTGGGTCGAGTTTGGCGGCCTGGGAGGCGGGATAAATGCCGAAGATGATTCCGGTGAGACCCGAAATTCCAAAGGCCAGGAAAACAGACCAAGCCGTAATGATGGTCTTCATGTCGGTAAACCAGGACACCATCAGCGGAACCAGGATCCCCAGGAGAACTCCGATGAGTCCGCCGCCGATCGAAAGCACGATGGTCTCGATGAGGAACTGAACAATAATGTCCTTGCGCTTCGCTCCGAGGGCGCGTCGCACTCCGATCTCGCGAGTGCGCTCCGTCACCGTGGCAAGCATGATGTTCATGATGCCAATCCCTCCGACGAGGAGGGAAATTGCGGCAATTGATCCCAGGACCACATTGAACATCCGCTTCGTGGCTTCTGCTTCACGAAGAAGCTGAAGAGGCACGATCAATTCGAAATCTTTCTTTTCGTGGAAGTGGTTGAAAAGGTGTTGAATTTGTTGTTCTCCGGAAATGACGGCAGCGGGAGAAGCCATTCGAACGATGAGGCGATGAAGCTCCACACGTTCGGCGCTCCTGCTACCCGAGCTTTCTTTCACGAGCAATTCACCGAAGCGGGAACGCGCGGTGCTGAGTGGAATGTAAATATTATTGTCGATCGCCTTCCCCTCGCTGTTTCCCATCTGGGGTCGTTGTTCGGCAGTTCCTGTTTCATCGACGACGCCGACAACATCGTAGTAGCTATCCTTGACCCTTACCGAAGATTTAAGCGGGTCCTGATACGGGAAAAGTTTGCGAACGAGGTCTTCGGTAATCACGCAGACATTTCTTTGAAATCGCTCGTCGGTGGCCGTTAAAAAACGACCGGCTACAAGGTCGACATTCTGCACCAAAGAATAGGAAGGAAGAGTTCCAATCACCTGCCCGGACTCCTGGCTTCGATCAAAGCGAATGTTCTCACGGATGATGCGCATGGGAACGACTCGCTCCACCCCTGGAATCGTATCTTGAATCCGGGTGACGTCCTTGTAAGTCACCCCGTATTCAACCGAGAAGGACCGACCACTGGAATTTTGCTGATTGTCCTCGGGAGGCTTGATGCTGTTGACGATGATGTTCTCACTTCCAAGGCGCTTGATCCGTTCCTGGGCTTCGAAAGAGGCCCCTTCCCCAATCGCCAACATCGCAATCACCGAACACACCCCGAAGATAATCCCCAGCATGGTCAGCCCCGAACGGAGCTTGTGCAGCAGCAGGCTTTTGATGCCAAGCTGAACAGTGTTGAGAAAGTGGGATGAAATCATGGCACGATTCCCGGGTTGGGATTGATAACCTCACGGTCGATCAGACCATCCTTCATATGAATCACGCGGTGGGCGTGATGGGAGACAATGTCATCATGAGTCACGAGAACGATGGTGCGTCCCTGCTTATTGAGGTCGTTGATGATTTCGAGAACCTCGATCTCGGTTTGTGAGTCAAGATTACCGGTCGGCTCGTCGGCGAGGATCATGAGAGGCTCGTTGACGAGGGATCGGGCAATCGCAACCCGTTGTTGCTGTCCTCCGGAAAGCTGGTTGGGCCGGTGATCAAGGCGCTCTCCAAGACCGACGAGATTCCCCAATTCGATGCAACGGTCCCGATGCTCTTCAAGGTCTTCCTGTTGATAAATGAGCGGCACCTGAATATTCTCGAGGACCGTGAGTTGAGCAATCAGGTTGTAGGACTGGAAGATAAAGCCGAGCCTCTTCCCCCGCACCGTGGAGAGAACGTCATCGTCCATTCCCGCCACGTCCTCATCTCCCAGAAAATACTCGCCCGAAGTGGGCCGATCGAGGCAGCCAAGAATATTGAGCAGAGTTGACTTCCCCGATCCCGACGGCCCCATGATGGCCACGAATTCGCCTTTCTTGATGGTAAGATCAATGCCTCGAAGCGCGCGCACCGCGACCTCGCCGACCTGAAAGACCTTTTCAACGCCTCTGATACGAATGACCTCGGGAGAGGAGGATGCTGGAGCAGCGACAGACATGAATGCTACTCTTGAGGGGACTCTTCCGAGGTCTCTCCGGTAAGATTGATTCTTTGATCAAGGGGGGGCGTCAACATGACATCATCGCCAACCTCAAGCCCCGATCGAATCTCAATGTATTTGGTGTTAAATTTCCCCACTTCCACTGGAATGGGTTCAGGGTCACCACCGCTCTTGCGAAAGCAGACTTGTTCGCCATCGATGGTCGTCACGGCCTGAATCGGAACGGTCAGGACATCGCTCAACTCCTCGATGACAATTTCGACCTTGGCCGAAACCCCCGGTTTCACGCCCTCAATGGTCTCGGCAATGGTCACTTCCGTGCTGTAAACCTTAAGATCGGGATTGGACCAACTTCGATTACTATCCGGGAGAATGGCAACCTTGGTCACCTCGCCGTTGAAACGCTGGTCGGGAAGAGAATCGAGAACAATGTAGGCTTTCTGCCCCTTCTTGACCTGACTGATCATAGACTCGTGAATCTTCACCGAAACCTTCATCGAACTGACATCAGGAATTGAAATCAGGGAAGCCCGATTCCGGATGGTCGAACCCTCCGCGATTTGAGGTTCATCCCCCCAGCGACTCCGGGGTTTGGCATAGATCACAAGACCATCCTGGGGAGCCTTTACCTTGGTGGCTTCCAGCTGCTCCAATCGCTTTGCGAGGCTTTCTTCGGTGAGTTTCAGAGTGATCTTAGCCGAATTCACATCGGCCTCGTCCTGGGCAACCTTGCTATCAACCTGTTTTTTGACACGCTCCAAATTGGCAATGGCTTCTTTCTTATTGGAAACAAACTCCGCGTACTCCTTTTTCAAATCAAAAGTCTCCAACATTCTGTGGTTGCTTCTTGCAGTTTCAAATTCCTTTGATTTTAAACTCACATCGAGCTTGTCCCGGTCAACCTGTGTCTTGGTTTCAAATCCCTTCTCCGAAAGTTTGACCGACCACTCATAACGTTGCTGCGCAAGCTTCAAGGCCTCCTCAGCAGTGTCGATCTTCAGCTCGGCCTCACGAACCTTGTGCACCCGTTCCAGATCTTCAAATTTCTCGAGATCCATGGTGGCAAACTCAACAGCCAGCTTGGCTTCGCTGATGTCGCTTTCCGCAGTACTTCTGGTGATGACCAGATCGTTCTCAGCTTTCACCAGGGCGGCTTGGCGGGCTTCAAACTCAACCCTCTGTTCTTCGACGTTTTTTTCAGCTTCGCCGGTATCGAACTCAACCAGCAGATCGCCTTTCTTCACGTAGGTTCCTTCCGGAATGAGCCAGATGATCCGGGAGTCTCCATCAATGGTGTTTTTCACAACCACTTCGTTGACTGCTTCAAGTGTTCCACCCTCCACGATGGAAATCACGAAGTCTCCCCGCTCCACGGTATGATTGAGAGAATCAATGTCGTCTCCTCTGCGACTCATGAAAAAGATCGCGATCAGTAGGGCAACCCCGGCGGTGGGAATCAGAATACGTTTTTGAAGAAGAGCTTTCATTCGAAGAGTCGGCTGGGAGGAATGACAACGCCCCCTACTTCGAGGGGAATATTCTTTTGCAAGGAAGGTGGAGCCTGCTTGAACTTGATGTTGGAGGGATTTTCCCTGAGCCAGTAACGCTTCTGCTCACTGTTGAGAACGCCGAGATCAATGAGCAGATTGAGCCGCGCTCCGAGGTAATCGACGAGAGCCCGGGTTTCAGCATTCTGAGCGGCGATGAGAGCATCCTGAGACTCACTAAGGCGACGGAAAATGACCGTTCCCGCTTTCAGCCGAAGCTGATTCCCCTCCTCCCGGTTTTTAGCGAGAGATACGGCATTCTGCTGAATTTGATAAGATTGCCGAAATTGCTCCAACTCACGGATTCGTCGATCGAGCAAATTACGAAGCTCATCGAAATTCTGTCCGAGAGTCCGGGTGGCAGACTCAAAGTTAATCAGCGTGGCACGGTAGTCGTTGCGCTCGCGAAGACGATCAAGAGGCAGGTCAAGCTGAAGCCCTACCGTGGTGCGAACATTTTTAAAATCAAAGTTCGCATAGTCGGTGGGCCCTCCATCGCTAGCCAGGGAACCACTGCCGATAATGTTGAGATCCGCTTTCAGCCGATTGGCAGCAATAGCGATCTGTCGTTTCTGATCCTCAAAACGGTCAATTTGATTAAAGAGAGGTAACCGGTGTTTGAGCGCGATCTGAAACGCTTCCTGATTATTGAGATACAAGCTTTTTGCTCCAGCGGCACGGACGAGATCAATTTCCTTGTCATCAAGCCGAAGATCGGTTGTTTGAGGAAGGCCAAGGGTGATCTTAAAACGATCAAGAGCGTTCCGATAACTGGTAATGGAATTGATGTAGCGATTTTTGGCCTGAAGTTCATTCTGCTCGGCATCCTGCTGGGCCTCCGGCGATTCACGATCTACCCGGGCCGTGAGATAAGCGGTATTCGCCTTCCGTGATTCGTAGTTGTTGTATTCGTTGAAGATCACATTCTTCTGTTGGAGAAGATCGAAGTATTGATTGACGATTCCAACGGAGAAGGTGTTTTGGAAAAAGGTGAAGTCCCGAACGGCATACACAACGTTGCGGTTTGCCTGGGTCAAACGCTCGGCTGCGACTCTGGGCCCGGCTCCGCGCAGGAGCGGCTGTGCCACATTCAGGCTTAGCAGCGACGAGGCAGATCGACGTGGATCGCCAGTAAAATATTTAAGCAGATCGTTTGCGATGCTGATACCAAGACTACCACCAGTGATCAGAGCCTGATTGACCCCAAGTTCTGTTGAAACGCCGCCGGTGCGCTCTCCATCGCTGAGCCGGGACTGGTTGGCCCTGCTTCTTCCAAAAAAATTCGGGCGGAAGTTCCGACGTTCTCCGGTGAGAGTGAGAGCGCTCAGGTAGAGTTTTTCTTTCTCGGACTGATACTCCCGGCTATTCTTGATGGCATACTCAAGAGCTTGGTCCAGCGAGAGGGTCATCTTTCCACCTTTGCTTCGAGAAGCCAGAACCTTCCCTGATGTCACATCCTTGGACTCTTTTGCAGAATTAGGAGTGTCGATGGAAAATTCGGAAGACTCGCCAAAGATGTCGTTCTCAACCTTCTTCAAGATGGCATAAACATCTTTGTCAGCCTGCTTTTTATAATGACCGGCGGAGCAGCCACTCGACAAGGCAAACGCAAGAAAAGTCGTTATATTAAAAATAAGAATTCGGAATGGCAGTTTGGGCCAGCGATAAGAATTCAGCGAGAAATCCACAGGTGATAAAAGTTTAAGCTTACAGTGACCAACTCAGTTCACCCACCTACTCTTTCAGTTCTGCAGGCTGATACATTGTTTTGCGCGTAGCGGTCTTCTTGCGAACTTTGGCTACATGCTCCTTTGATACCGGGGAGGCATCATTGGACCAATTCTGACGAACGTAGGTGAGAACGTCGGCAATTTGTTGATCGTTGAGGGCGGCACCAAGCGGAGCCATAACGTTGTTGTATTTATGACCTTTCACCTCAAGCTCCCCCATCAATCCGTGTAGCACAATTTTGGTCATGCGCTCGGGATCGCCAACGGCCCAGGCTGCGCCGTCGAGAGGGGGAAAGGTTTCGGGAACACCCTTGCCATCGACGCCGTGGCAAGCAGCACAAGTGAGATTAAAGACTGCCACTCCCCGTTCGTGGATTCTAAGATCCGGCTTGAACTTACGCTCAATCGGTTTGGCCGGCTTATCTCCCTCTTGGGCAAACTTTTTGAGATTGGCGAGGGCTCCGGCGAGGTTGTTCGCACTCGACATGGGAGTGAGCGAAAGGTCATCGAAATAGACGGTGCCTTGCCCCAATCCATAGCCGCTGAAAAGGCAATGAATCAAGGCTTGCCGATCTGATCCTGATTCGAACTCGACCGAAACTTCCGTCCAATCGTTCGTCCCCTTGATGCTTTTAGTGCGCTGTCCTCCGTGGAGATTAAGGAGAGCTCCGGGAGCATTTCGGCGGGTTCTCAGGTTCTCGGTTTTGATCCAACCGGAAAGGCGATAACGGGTTCCTTTTTTGATCGGAAGTGAGATCGCCACGCCACTATCGGTGTCCGCGGTGGCAGTTACTTTGAGACACTTACCGGTTCGGCCATTGGGCGATGAGCTGACTTCAATCTTGTCGGCTCCCGCTCCCTGATAAGTGCGTAAATCACTCCAGTGAGTCGGCTTGGTGCCGGTGGTGTCTTCAAAACCCGGATTAGGGATGAGATTGACCGCTTCGATCTTCTCTGGCTGAGCATTCCCACCGGAGGCCGCTAAAACGGTCGAAGCGTGGCGACGAGCGGCGATTTTCCAAGCATCCCGCAGGGTATCGTCATCAAAGAGGTCGGATTGATTGGCAGCCAGGTTGTGAATGGCTTCTCCAATCTGCGGGTCTGTGGCGGCGCGGGAGAACCCAATCAGGACTTCAGCGAGATCACGACCTTCGGCCTGAATTTTTCCGTTGGAAATCAAGCGTGCCTTGAGTTGATCCGGGGTGGCCAGGCGGATGGCAGCCCGACGAACGGCGGGATTTTCAGCGGTCAAAAACGGAGCCAGGATACCGGGCTTAAGTTGGCCACTCTGCTGGAGAGCCATGAGCCTATGAACGGCTGCTTGGGGACTGACCTTGGCGAAGCGCTCCAGTTCGGGGGCGATCTTCCCGACAAGATTGCCCTCTCCGATGAGACGCTGGGCATGAAGTCGCCAGAAAAAATTTGGATGCTCTAGTCCGGCAGCCAAACTGGCAGGATTTGTCGGATCCAATTTCGGATTGGCATCGTCCTTTGATCCAGTGGGATAAATACGATAGATCCGGCCATGTTCCTTATCGCGATGAGGAGTTTCATAGGCGTTTCCGCGACCCGTTTTCGCATTAATTCCCGCCGAACGTTCGGACGGAGTCGGATTGTGCTGAATGATGATATTATACCAATCGCAAACCCACATGGCACCATCTGGTCCCACCTCGGCGCAAACTGGTGCCGACCAGGCATCGGCGGAGTTGTAAAAGTTATTGGGGGATTGGCGAGCCTTCCATCCGGCCCCCTCACGGCTGAGGTCGAAGTGCCCGACCAGCTTGGCAGTTGGTCCGCAAATAAAGGCGACCTTGTTTTGATAAGACTCGGGGAAACGATCCGCAGTGTAAACAGCATGCCCGGCCGCGGCAGTGTAGCGATCGAATTGATCCACTTGACGAATATCCGCCGAGGATGGAGTGAAGATCGGATTATCATCAGCCCGTGGCGTGCGCCCCTGATCGAGAGAGGCGGCGTCGTAGGTTGCCTTCGGGAAGGTGAAGTAGAAAGACGGATTGCCGTTGGCGGTGGATCCCATGACATCGAATTCTTCGGTGAAGCCAAGCCCCCAGGTATTGTTGGTGGTCGGCTGGAGCCATTCCATGGCAGATCCATCGGGCATGAAGCGGAAGAGGCCCTGGGCGAAGCGATGCTCTTTTCCTCCGACCGTACCCCGGAATCCGGAGTATCCAACGGTAGCGTAGATCCAACCGTCAGGCCCCCACTTTAGGTTGGAAGGTCCCGCGTGGGTGTCCCCCATTGAAAATCCCTTGATCAAGGTTTCGCGCACATCGGCTTTGTCATCACCATCGGTGTCCTTGAGAAACAAGAGCTCGGTGCCGTTGGTGCAAATCACTCCGCCGTTGGCAAAGACGAGTGACGTTGGGATCGAGAGCTTTTCGGCAAAGCGCGTAAATTTATCGGCGCGTCCATCACCATTGGTGTCTTCACAAATCGTAATGCGGTCATGCCCAAGATCGCCCTTTTGGAGATTGTTTGGATAG
The DNA here is from genome assembly GCA_965657795.1 of Akkermansiaceae bacterium. Taxonomy (GTDB): domain Bacteria; phylum Verrucomicrobiota; class Verrucomicrobiia; order Verrucomicrobiales; family Akkermansiaceae; genus SW10. Next base: position 11,691 of record CBFHQJ010000070.1, on the reverse strand, counting down.
TCGATGGTTTCGATGACGAAGGCCCGACCACGATGATCCCAATTCACGTAGATTGGATTGACGATATCCGGTTCGGACGCAAAGAGACTCAGTTCAAAGCCTTCGGGAACTTGGGCCAGCTTCATCGACTCGGCCGGAGAAAGAGGCTTCTGGGCCATCGTGATTTCTTTTCTCTCGCGGTATCCGGGAAGAGACACTTCTTCTTGTTCCAATTTGGGAAGGTTCAGTTTTTTGAGTAGACCATACTTCTCGCTGCCCACCGACCAGTAAACGGCCCGCTTGATGAGGTCCTGAAATTCGGGGGTGTCCCAAACCCGATGGTCGTGGCCCGAAGCGGTGTAAAAGACGCGCCCTTTCCCGTGTTCCCGAACCCAGGTCCACGGTTCCTCCTCGCGAACCTGAAGAACAGTTCGGTCATCGTTGTGGTCGGAGTGGACATAAGTTTCATCCCAGGCCTCGAAGGACTTGTAGCCGTCCACGATGGGATGTTTCGCGATAGTTTTGGGGGCAAAGACCCCGGAGGTGTGAGACCTGAATTTCGCCCCCACCAATTCGACAAAAGCCGGGGACTTTCCATAGCAAGCCGAGGCACAGTGGATCGGCAAAAAGGCCCCACCTTCTGAAACCCAAGTGAGAAGGGCCTCCTGCTGATCGCCAGGCATGGTTCCGTTTTGCTCCCAGTTTCCATACATCAGAAGAGCATCGTATTTCCCGAGCGTCTCCTTGCTGAAGACCTCAGCGGGATCTTCCGAGTAAGTGAAATCAACGCCTTCCACTCCGAGATGCTTTTTGATTGTCCGATAGCGGGTAATCGGATCGTGCCCGGGACCATTGGAAGTCGGCGCTCCGAAGAAGAGCACATTGAGGCGACGGCCTTCGGTTTTTTGGGTCGATAAATTCTGACCCAACGCAAAGACGGCGATGACCAGGGCGAGGAGAAGAGGAAGACGTTTCATAAATTAAAGTAGTTGAGAGATGAAGACCTCCGGAAGAACATGATCCTCCGGAGGCCTGTTGAGACGATTGAAAATCAGTTAGCTAAGAGTGAATTCCGGAAGACGAACGATTTCCCCTCCTTTTTGAGCTGACTCGTGAGCCAGGATTCCGGTGCAGGTGATATTGGCTGACTGCACTTCATTGGGGTAGCCCTCACCCTGTCCGCGAAGCAGTTCGACGAACTGGTGCACGAGGTGCGGATGGGAACCACCGTGACCGGCGCCCTGGGTAAAGCTCAAGTGGTCGTCCCCATCCTCGCCGCCATAAACTCCACCGGTGGTGAAAGGCGCGATTTCTTCGGGAAGCAAATGAGCGAAGTCGGGACACTCCACGCGCTCCGGGATTTCCGGCTCGGGCTTTTTGGCGGTGTGAACGACGAGTTCTTCGCCTTCGATAAGCGGCCACTCGACTCCTTTTTTATCACCGTAGACTTCGATGGACTCACGATACTGGCGGGCCACATCGAAGAGTGAACGGTAAACGAGACCGGAGAGGTCGCTGTCCTTGAACTTAACGTGGCAGCTTTCGACCGCGTAGGGAGAGCCATAGCAATCATGCATTTCCTCGCGAATTGTGCCGGAGGCGAAACACGAGACATACTCGGCTTCGTGCCTACCAAGGCCAAGTAGTGGCCCGACACAGTGAGTCGCATAATGCATGGGAGGAAGACCGGGCCAGTATCCGGGCCAGCCGTCCATGTCCTGCTGATGGGAAGCCTTAAGGAACTGAAGCTTGCCGAGTTCCCCCTTGTCATAGAGATCCTTCATGAAGAGGAACTCGCGGGCATAGACCACCGTTTCCATCATCATGTATTTCAAGCCGGTCTCTGCACAAAGCTCGACGATGGCTTTGCAGTCCTCCACCGAAGTCGCCATCGGCACGGTGCAAGCGACGTGCTTGCCAGCCTTAAGAGCTGCGATGGTCTGCTCGGCATGATTGGGAATGGGTGAGTTGATGTGCACTGCGTCAATCTCGGGATCCGCGAGCAACTCATCGTAGCTGGTGTACCGCTTTTCGATGCCATACTTGTCGCCGATCTCATCCAAAGATGACTCGGTGCGCTGGCAAATGGCCGCCATATTGGCATTGGGATGACGCTGATAAATGGGGATGAACTCGGCACCGAAGCCGAGACCGACAATTGCGATATTTGGTTTGTTCGACATGTTTGACTGGTTGAACCCTAGCACCGCAGGGAAATCACGTCTTGTATGAAAGCGTTTAATTCGTGTATATTCCCGACATGCTTGAGGAGGACGTCGCCAAATGGAATGAAAACCTTAGACCGGGCACGGTCCGCGATCTCTTTGAATTCCTTCCCGATCTCATGTATTTCGCGAAGGACTCCGAACTGCGCATTGTCGCTGGAAATCAGGCCTTTGTTCACCACTGCGGACTTTCGGATAAGGCGGAACTCATCGGAAAAAGAGATCACGAATTATTCCCTCCCCAAATGGCCGAAAAATTTGCCCAGGATGATCGCAAAATCCTGGAAACGGGAAAACCCATCAACGACATCGTGGAGCTTTTCCCCAACGAACTGGGTCGCCCCGAATGGTACACCACCGACAAGATTCCCCTCTTCACCCGGGAGGGAGAAATTGCCGGCTTATGTGGACTGGTGAGAAACTACCAGGTCGAGCTCGATCAAAGCCTCCGGAAAGTGACCGAAATGCTCAGCGCCAAATTCGCGGAGCGAATCACCATCGCCGACATCGCGAATGAAGCCGACATGTCGGTGAGGCAACTGGAACGCAAATTCCAGGAGATCTACAAAACCACGCCAAGCCAGTATCTCATGCGTCTGAGAATTCTGCGGGCTTGTGAAATGCTACGCTCCGGGGTCAATCCAGTCACCACCATCGCGCTCGATGTCGGCTTCTACGACCACAGTGCCTTTTCCCGAAAATTCTCCCAACTCATCGGAGAACCTCCCAGCGCCTACCGCAAGCGCTTCGCCAAGAAGTCGAGCCGCACATAGCCTTGGTTAGTGGGACATCCCATACCACATCTGAGGGACTTGCCTGATTTCCTCTCATTGCTCAGTGTTGATGAGTGAAGACGGTTCTTCGTTCCTCTTCGCCGCATTAAGTCTATGAAATTCATCCATCATCTCCTGGCTGCTGGGCTCCTCGCGATCCAGCTTTCCCCGGCCCATGCCAACGGAATCGTGATGATCAACGAACTTATGTATCACCCCGCTGATGCCTCGGAGGAGCTGGAGTTCATCGAACTCCACAATACCCTTTCCTACAGCATGGACCTCAGCGAGTGGATCCTATCTGGCAACATCTCCTTCACCTTCCCAGCCGAAACCATCATCCCTGCCGACGGGTTCCTCGTCGTCGCCAAAAACCCCGCCGCGCTGCAATCCATCACCGGGCGACCGGGATTTCTTGGTCCCTTCACCGGCCAACTCTCCAACACCGGAGACAAGATCGCGCTCAAAAACAAAGCCGGTCGCCTCATGGATGAAGTTTCCTATCGCATCGATGCCCCCTGGCCCACCGGTCCCGCCGGTTCCGGAGCCTCTCTCGCCAAGAAGGCTACCTTCACCGCCACCGCAAACCCCGCCAACTGGCACCCTGGTCCGATCGGCGGAACTCCGGGCTGGCATAACTTCGCAGCGGAAACCGAGGCTGGAACGATCGACACCACCCTCATTTCAAAATCCGCCAACTGGAAATATCACGACCACGGAATCGATCTCGGAACCGCTTGGAAACTCCCGGCCTACGACGACTCGACTTGGTCGCAAGGGCCCTCTCCACTTGGCTTCGATGATCCCTGGATCACTACAACGGTTAGCTTCGGTCCCAACCCTACCGAGAAACACCCCACCACATACTTTCGCCACACCTTCACTCTGCAAGACCTGCCCAATCTTTCGTCCGTTCAATTCAGCGCGATGATGGATGACGGTGCCATCCTCTATCTCAACGGAGTGGAATTTGAGCGCATCCGACTCGATGCCGGCACTATCGACCACGGCGACTTTGCCAACGATGCCGTCAGTCAGGATGAAGAGAATCAATACGAAGCCCTCGACCTTCCGCTTCACCTTCTGCAAGAAGGAGGGAACCTCCTCGCGGTTGAACTCCACCAACAATCATCGGGCAGCAGCGATCTCGCATTCTCCGCTGAACTCGTCACAAGCGCCACCGTGCCCGCCACCGGCTCCAACTCCTTTCTTCTCGATCCTCCCGAGCTCCTCTTCAATGAGATCTCCGGTTCCGCTGACTCCCTCTGGATCGAACTCATCAACCCCGGCAGCCAAGCTTTCGATCCCGACGGCTATCTCATCTCCGCCGCCGGCGACCCCGCCCGCGAGTATGTCCTTCCCGCCTCCTCAATCCTCGCAGGCGGATTTCTCCTGATCAACACCGCGCAACTCCCCTTCACCATCGCAACCGGCGAGTCCATCTTCCTCTACCGGCCCGACCGCGCCTCCTTGAGCGACGCCCAAGTCCGCCAAACCTCCACCCGCGCCCGGCTCGACGACGCCTGGCTCATCCCATCCGCCCCGACTCCTGGCAACCCAAACACTTTTTCTCTCAATGAAGACATCGTGATCAACGAGATCATGTATCACCACCAAGGCGATTATCAGGCCACCACCTACGATCCCTCTAACGAAGAATGGATCGAGCTTTTCAATCGCGGAACCACTCCCGTCGATCTCTCCGGATGGACCCTCGATGGCGGCATCTCTTATACCATTCCACCAGGCACCATTCTGGCGGCCTACGGCTTCCTCGTCATCGATTCCTTCTCCGGCTCACTCTCAAATCGAAACGAAGCCATTCACCTTCGGGACGCTCTCGGCAACCCCGTTGATGAAGTCCACTACTTCGACGGCGGACGCTGGCCCGACCACGCCGATGGCGGTGGTTCCTCCCTCGAACTCCGCGATCCCTGGGCCGACAACAGCAAAGCCGAAGCCTGGGCCGCCAGTGACGAGGCCTCGAAATCCACCTGGCAGACCTACACCTTCGAGACCCTTGCCAGCGCAAGCTCGGTCGGCCCCGACAGCCAGTGGAAGGAATTCATCTTCGGCCTGCTCGATGCCGGAGAAATCCTCCTCGATGACCTCAGCGTCATCGAAGACCCCGCCGGCACCAACACGGAACTCATTTCCACCAAAGACTTCGAAAGCAGCATCGGCGACTGGCGCATTATCGGAAACCACCGCCACAGCGAAGTCATCATCGATCCCACCGACGGCGGAAACAGGGTCCTCCACCTTCGTGCCTCGGGAGCCACCGAGCACATGCATAACCACGCCGAAATCACCCTCGCCGACAACCAAAGCGTCGAGAACAACAAAACCTACCGCATCAGCTTCCGCGCAAAATGGCTCACCGGATCACGCCTTCTCAACACGCGCCTCTACTTCAATCGCGCACCGCACACCAACATCCTCCAAGCTCCCACCAACAACGGCACCCCCGGGGCCCCCAACTCCACGCTTCTTGCGAACATCGGCCCCACCATGGACCTCCTGCGACACTCCCCTGTCATCCCCGAGGCCAACCAAGCGGTCACCGTTTCCCTCAAGGCCAACGATCCCCAGGGCATCACCAGCCTCACCCTTCACTATTCCGTCAATGGCGCCTCCTGGCAACAAAGCACCATGATTGCTGATCCCCCCGGCCAATACACCGCCACCATCCCCGGCCAGTCGTCATCCTCCATCGTCCACTTTTACACCGAAGCCACCGACACCTCTGGAGCCACTTCCTTCTACCCTGCCGCCGGTCCCGACTCGCGCGCTCTCTACATGGTCAACGATGGAGAATCCGATCCGAACCTGCACAATTTCCGCATCATTATGACCGCCGCAGATTCCAGCTACATGCACGCGGGCATCAATGCCATGAGCAACGAGCATCTCCCCTGCACCATCATCTCACGGGATCAAGACGTTTACTACAACGCGGGCGTCCACCTCAAAGGCTCCCTCGGCGGTCGCGAAAGCGACAGCAAATCCGGATACCGTATCAAGTTCAACAAAGACGATCTTTTCAACGGAGTCCTCGACACAGTCGCCGTAGACAAATCCTCACTCAATGATCTCAGCCGCTTCCCCGAGACCTTCTCCTTCCTCGCCATGAACCGCGCCGGAAGTGTCGCCACGAAGTACAACGACTGGATCAAAGTCATCGCTCCGAGAACCCAGCGCACCAACGCCGCCCAACTCCAACTGGCCCACTACTCCAACGCCACTCTCGACAGCCAATTCAAAAACGGCAGCGACGGGCTCCTCTACGAATACGAGTACGTTTACTATCAGGTCACCGCCGATGCCAATGGCAACAAAACCTCCTCAGGCCGCGGCCACACCGAAAAATCCATGAGCGCCTATTCCGGCACCGACAAGGAGGACTATCGCCACACCTTCCTGCTCAAAAACAACCGCAGCGGCGATGAGTTCACCGACCTCATAAACTTCGTCGATGTCATGGGTTCCTCCGGATCTTCCTTCAACACCCGTATTGCCGACGTCGCGGATGTCAACCAGTGGCTCCGCGGTTTCGCCTACGCCGTCTCCAACGGATGCGGAGACAACTTCTCCATCGGCCGCGATCACAACGCCTACTTCTACCAACGCGCCTCGGACGGACGCTTCCTCTACATCCCGCACGACATGGATCAATTCCACGTCACTCCAAATCTCGTCTCCGCCAATATCTACCTCCAAAAAATGATCGCCGGTGATCCCAACTGGGAACGCCTCTACTACGCCCACATGCGCGACATCCTCGACAACGCCTGGAACCCTTCCTACATGCAACTCTGGACCGATGAATTCACCACCCTTAACCCTTCCGCCTCCTCAAGCTTCAATGGCTTCCAAAGCCACATCACAAGCGCCTACAACGCCCTCAACTCCGACCTCAACAACAACGTCTCTCCACCCTCCCCCTTCGCCCTCACCTCTCCAGATCAAACCGTCAACAATCTCCAGGCCACCATCACCGGAAACGGCTGGCTCGACGTCGCCGAAATCCGCCTCGATGGATACAAGGACCCGCTTGACTTCATCTGGTCTTCCCAGGGTTCCGGCAGCTCCCGCACCTACCAATGGTCCGTGGTTGTTCCTCTCGAACCGGGCCTCAACACCCTCAACTTCTCCGCATACGACTTCGGCGGAAACGTCATCGATACCCTCACGACCAACGTCACCAGCACCGCCACCGGCAACCCTCTCCGCGATCAACTTCGTATGACCGAACTCATGGTCAACCCAGTCGGCGGCAGCACCTACGAGTTTGTGGAATTTATGAACATCGGCGACACCCCGCTCGATCTCACCGGGGTTCACTTCTCGGATGGCATCACTTTTGAATTCACCTCCTTCACCACCCTCGCCGCCGGACAGCGCTGCATCATCTACTCGGACCTCGCCTCCTTCCTCCCGCGCTACGGCGGAGCCGGCATCACTTTCGCTGGAAAATTCGATGGCAAACTCTCCAACGCTGGAGAAACACTCACCCTCTCCGGCCCCCTCGGCGAAGAGATCCTCAGCATCGATTTCCAATCCGGTCGCGGCTGGCCTCTCGCCGCCGACGGCGCAGGACACTCCCTGGTTCCACTCGACTTCACCCTGCCAGGCAGCTCCCTCAACCATGGCGGCAACTGGCGGGCCAGCGCCACCATCAACGGCTCACCCAGCCAACCCGATCCCACTTTCCTCCCCCTCGTTCAAATCAACGAACTCACCGCAAACACGAGCTACCAAAGCCCCGCCAATCCGGAGCACGATTCCAACGACACCATCGAACTCTACAACCCCTTCGACACCCCGCGCACCCTCGGCTCCGATTGGTATCTCAGTGACGACTCGGCCCAACTCAACAAATGGCCCGTTCCCGCTACCGCCAACCTTCCCGCCAAAGGCTTCCTCTCTCTCGATGAAGTGAACGACTTCCACAGCCCTATCACCTCGGGCTTCGGACTCGACCAACAAGGCGAGCAACTCTTCCTTTCCTATCTCCCGTCAACTGGAGATCAATACGTCGTTGATGCCATCCGCTTCAAAGCCCAGCAACCCGACCAAGCCCTCGGACGCTATCAGGATGGTGACATCAACCTCTACAACCTGAGTTCCTCACCGGGATTGCGTAATCTCCTCCCCTCTCTCCGCCCCGTGATCTCCGAGATCATGTATCACCCTGCGGGCAACACGCTCGACGAGTTCATCGAAATCCAAAACCCCACCCAATCCGCCATCGACTTCTGGAACGAAACCGGAGCCTGGCGCATCGCCGGCGGAGCCGATTTCACCTTCCCGCCAAACACCACGCTCCCCCCCGGCGGGCACCTCGTGCTCGTCACCTTTGATCCCGCCGACACCGTCCAACTCACCACCTTCCTCGCCACCTACGGCCTCAACTTGGGAGACATTACCGTCCTCGGCCCCCTCTCCGGAAACCTCAGCAACAGCGGCGAACGCCTCGCCCTGGAACAAGCCCAACCCGGCAAGCTTCCCGGAGATCCCATCGCATGGAACATCATCGATGAAGTCATCTACTTTGACCAAGCCCCCTGGACCGCCGAAGCCGACGGCACCGGAAAATCCCTCCAGCGTAAATTCACCCGGTGGGCTGGAAACGATCCCACCTCCTGGTATCCCTCCTTCCAACCCAGCCCCGGATACAACGGCGAACTCTACGGCCCACAAAACACCCCGGACTGGTGGCTCGCCAGCCAAGACCCCAACTGGAGTCTCGACTTCGAAGCCGCCGCCCTAGCCGACCATGATCTCGATGGCTCCTCCACCGGGTCGGAATTCATCGCCGGAACCGATCCCCTCCGGCGCCAGAGCACGCCCCATTTGCAAACAGCCCCGGAAGGATTTCTCTTCACCACCATCGCGGCCAGCCCTGATCTCAACGGCCTCCAACGACACTACTCCGTCAAATGGTCCGAGGATCTCCAAACCTGGGGCGACTTCCCGCTCCCCGGCTTCACCGACATCCCCGGAGACGGCAGATCCCACCTCATCCCCGCGCCCATTGGCGACTTCCCGCGCGGATTCTACTCGCTGGAGATCTCTCTGCAGGAATAAGCATAAAAATTCATTCCGATCATGAGCATCCCTCATTTGGGGTATTCCCCTCCCAAGGGGCGAACTGATAATATGGGCCCTTAGTAATTTCTTCCGACTCACATGAAAGCCACCACGCTCACCCTCCTTTCCCTTCTCCTTGGCGCAAGGGCCGCCTTTGGCGATGCCACCCTTGTCGCCGACCACCCCTATCCAGCCTCGCCCGCCGTCTTCACTGTCGATCCCGAACTCAACGCTCCCGCCGCTCGCGGTCTCACTGCGGGACGTCAACTCCGGCAAACCTTCAAAATTTCCCAACGCACAAGCGTCGAGGAAATCGTCGTTTCCGCTGACTTCGCCGTCTCCAACAATGGCCTCACCGTCAAAATCTACGAAGTCGCCAACACCGTAGCCGGAACCTGGAACCCCGGCGCACTTGTCAAAACGATCACCTTCGACTCCTCCGTCGAAATTCCCGACACCACCACCACCATCGGCATCCTCCTCACCGGAGACGATGTCTTCACCCTCGATCCCACCCTCGGAGACGCAGGATACGGAATCGAGCTCGTCGATGGCGGCGGCTCACTCGGAGTCATTCGTCACTCCAACTCCGGCACCGACCACTATCCCAATGGCCTCTTCTACAAAGAAGACGGTAACATCAGCGCAGCGCACCGGGACTTCGGAGTCGCCATCGCCGGCACACCCGACACCACCGTCGGGCCCACGGACCCTCCCGGCTTCGCCATCCAACCAGCAGGCACCTCCACTCTGAGCAGCGACCCTGTCACCCTAGCCGCTCTCGCTGATAGCCACCCTGACGCCGGCACGGTCACTTACCAATGGAGACTCAATGGCTCGAACATCGCCGGTGCCACAACAGGCACCCTGACGATCGATTCAGCCACCGCCGCTAATGCCGGAGACTACACCGTCGTCGCCACCAACAGTAATGGCTCCGGCACCAGCGCCGTCGCCACCCTACTCGTCGTTTCAGACATTCCTGATCTTGTTTTCAACACCGGAGTCAACGCATCAGGAGCACTTCTCACCGACGGCGCTACGGACCCACACTACCAGATCACCACCAACCCTGACTCCGAGTTCGCTGACGCATTTGTCATCGATAGCACCATCGCTCCTGTCGCTGGACCTTGGTCCCCTAACACCGCAGATTCCAAGTGGATCGGGCCACGCGTCTCCGGAGGTTCAGCAACTGGTAACTACACCTATTCCACCACCTTTGACCTCACCGGTTACAATGCCTCAACTGTCGCCATCTCAGGAGATTGGACTTCTGACAATGCAGGAGTTGACATCCTCGTCAACGGAATCAGCACCGGCATTTCCAAGAACGACTTCACCACCGTCGATTCATTTCAAATCGCACCCGGCTCTTTCCTATCCGGCACAAACACCCTCGACTTTGTGGTCAACAACAACGGAGCAGGTAGCACCGGGTTCAAAATCGAAAACCTCCGCATTGGAGGAAACACTGGAGCGGCAACCAGCAGCCCGGTGATCCTCGTCCAACCAGAAGATTCCGCAGTCTCCTTCCAAAGTGACGCGACCTTCACCGTCCTCGCAGACGGAGCCGCGACCCTCGCCTTTCAATGGCGCTTTAACGGCGTGAATATCCCAGGCGCAAACAGCACCTCTCTCACCATTAGCGAAATCACCGAAGCCGACCTTGGCTCTTATGATCTCGTTGTCAGCAATGGCCAAGGCAGCGTCACCAGTGATGCCGCTGAGCTCACCATCCTCGTTGAGCCACCAGTCATCGACGCACATCCTGCCAACCAATTTGCAGCCGTAGATGAAGCCGTCACCTTCTCACTCGACGTCGCAGGCCGCATGCCCATGACCTACCAGTGGAGACTCAACGGCGTCGACATTCCCGACGCAACTTCCGCAGACCTCGTCATCGAGCCCGTCGCCCTCACAGATGATGGAGCCACTTACGACGTTGTGATCACCAACGTCGATGGCACCGCAACCAGCAACTCAGCAACTCTCAGAGTATTCCCTGACCGCGTCTCCAGAGTGTTCGCCACCGGCTTAGATGACGATGGCAACCTTCTCGAAGATGGAATCGCCGACAGCCACTTCACCCTCACCACCAACGCGAATGGTCCTGAGACAGAGCCTCTCGCGCTAGCTAACATCCATAGCGCTTGGGTGCGTAACACGGCCCAATCCCGCTGGATCGGACCCAGTGCAAATGCCCAAGGTGAGCCAGGAACCTACACCTACCAAACTACCTTCAGCCTCACTGGCTTCGACATCGATACCGTTACCCTCCTCGGCTCTCTCGCCTTGGACGACAGAATCCTTGAAGTCCGACTCAACGGCAACTTTATTGAACTTCCCGCCGCCCCTCGCTTCGACACGTTTACCGATTTTGAGTTCACCACAGGATTTGTCGATGGAGTAAACACCCTTGAGTTCGATGTCCGAAACGGAGGCAGCAGCCCAAACTCTACTGGCCTTCATCTCAAAACCTTCGCCGCCTTCGGTGTCGAACTCAACCTGAAGCCACTCGCGATCACTGAGATCATCTACTCAAATTCTCCGCAGAGTGCCACCATCACCTGGGACTCCATCCCAAACGCGTCCTACATCATTGAAGCGAGCACTGACCT
>CBFHQJ010000069.1:0-26409 GCA_965657795.1 Akkermansiaceae bacterium | reverse complement strand
TCAAGACAACTCCGATCACCTGGCCACCCACATTTTCAACAGCCTGCTTGACGCGCATCAGCATATTGCGGGGAAGCTTGCGGTGCTGGACCACTACCATGGTAAGGTCGACTTCACTCGCAAGCACAGCAGCATCACTCACTCCAAGAATTGGCGGCGAGTCGACGAGCACAAGGTCAAAGCGCTGCTTCACATCCTGAAGAAGCTCGGACATGCGCCGGGAGTTCAGGATACCTGCAGCATCTGCCGGCAAGATTCCCGAGGGCATGAAATAGAGGTTATCGACCGGCGTCTGTAAGATGACATCCTCAAGAGCAAGATCAGTTGTAAGGTAATTGGTAAGTCCAACTGAGTTGTTGATATCGAAGAAGGTGTGGAGACGAGGACGACGAAGGTCGGCATCAATCATCAGAGTGGTGTATCCACCTTGGGCACAAACGTAAGCAAGGTTGACCAGGGTCGTTGATTTACCTTCGCCAGCACCACCGGAGACCACCGTAATTGAATTGTCGTCGGGGTTCTTGCGATTGAACTCGATATTGGTTCGAAGAATTCGATAAGCCTCGGCATCCGGGCTAATGCCACTCTGCTTGTGAAGCACTCCAACATCTTTCGGGATAACCGCGAGAACAGGAACCTGAAGGTAGCGCTCCACGTCTTCGAGACTCTTCACCGAGGTATCGAGGTGCTCCAACAGAAAGGCGATACCGATACCAAAAACCAATCCCACGCCCGCACCAAGAAGAAGGTTCATCGTGAAATTTGGAAAAACCGGCCTATTCGCCTTCTTGGCTCTTTCATGGAAAGTGATTGGATCACGAGGCATTTTAAGAAGAACCCGGGCTTCCTGCTGTTTGATTTTCATTTCACGAAGCATTGCCCTGGCCTGCTCATATTGCTCTTTAGCTTGGGTGTAATTGCTTTGCTTGAGAGAAAGAGTAATAGCGTCCTCTTTGCGGTCATCAACCATTTCACGCATTTTAAGAACCTGACGCTGGACCAATTCGAGTTTCGTTTGCAGGACCGCACGCAACGAAACAACCTCTTCGTGAGCCTTCTTCATCGCTGACACGGCACGTTGATCCATCGCCACCATGTCAGGGTGTCTCGCTCCGAGTCCTTGAGCCGAAAGATCAAGCTGTCTATCCAACGCCGCTCGATTCTGGTTAGCGTAGTCGGTCACCTGATTCTGAGGGAGATCCAGACCAGCGGCATAACTAATTAATTCCTCGTTCGTCAGATCAAAAAGCTTTTTGATTTGAATCTCAATTTGGTCAGCTTGAGTCTCAAAATTAGCAAGTTTTTGACGTGCATTTTGGAACATCTGTTGCTCACTCATTCCCAGCGGATTTGAGTGACCTCCATCGAAGTATGGGATTCCATACTGCTGAATCAAGACTGTGAGTTCCTTGCGATGATCTTGCACCAGATCGCTCTGAGCGATCAATTCGTTATCCAGTGCGTCCAAAGCCTTCTGTGCGCGTTCCTCTTCAGTCGACTTTCGTCGTTCGATGTATGCTTCGGCAACAGCCCCCGCAATCGCCTTGGCATCGCTGGCTTTGGCATGACGCACATTGATCTCAATAAAATCGGTTCCCCGCCTTGGAGTCGTTTCGACGATTCCTTTTAAATTACTAATAACGTCTTCCATTTCCATCCCCCACAAGGTCGGGAGCTGGGCTTTCTGGGCAGCCCTTCTGAGAGTTTCGGGCGCAACAATGGTCTCAAACTCATTCTGCATGTATTGCGCTGTCATCTGTGCGCCCGGATTAACACCACCTGCGTTTCTAAATGGTGCGATCGCGATGGTTGAAGGGTGAACTTGCACCACAGAGGTGCTTTCATACTTCTCCGGCATCACCGATGTGATGACGGCGGCGGTCATGAAAACGAGCAGGAACGTGAGCAAAATCACTCCATATCGATTTTTCAGAACTTGCCAGTAATCAATAGAAGGAGTGGAGTCGATTGTTGTTTGATTGCTACCTTGCATGGAACTTCAAAGTTTGGGGTTTCTGGCGGGGGCCGTTATTTAAAGACAAAAATCGGCCTTCGCAATGAAAAGACACCGCGAAGGCCGAAATGTTCAGAATTAGATGTTAAAAATCCTAGAAACGTGTCGAAGCACCTATGCTGAAGCGATTACGATCGTAGCCACGAGCATCAACATCAGAGGTGAGATCCTCAAGGTTATATCGCGCGTTAACAGAAACATTGTCAGTCACACGGAGACTCAATCCAACGAAGACGTTAAGAAACTCGTCGTCAATTGAATTGGCTAGGTTACCCACTTGGAGATCGTTATAATTCAGCGCCGCATAGTTGATTCCACCGCTGAGAACAAGATCTTGAGAAACAGAATAGTCGGCAGTGAGACCAAGGCGCAAGGTATCCGTATTAGCGTAGACCGCACTGCGACTTTGGAGGAACACATCATTTCCAATAACCACAATTACCGGTGGCGCAGCAACGTTACGTTGGAAATCTTCAACACCATAGCGCACATAGCTTCGAAGGCTAAGCTGGGAGTTGATAGCGGTTCGGAATGATCCCTCAACGTAGGGGCTGTTTGATGATCGGCCATTTTCAACGTCACGGATCTGAGCACCAACACGAAGAACTCCGGTTGATCGCTGGTTGAAGCGATGCTCCAAGCCTCCAAGGATGAACTGGTTAGTCGCATCAGATACATTCCCACTTGCGGACGTGTCGGCGTGACGATAACTCAAAGTAGCGACTGTTCTTTCGCTCAACTGATAGCGAAAGTCGCTGAACAGAGTGACTGTAGTCCGATCCCCATTCACAACATCATCGAAAGAAATACCATCGAGCTTAACGCCGCTGTATGTTCCTGTGCGTTCTGACCAACGATAACCAACGGCATTGTTGCTTGACCAGCGCAGGTAATTTCCAGTTTGTCGCTGCGCCTGGTAACCAGTCGAGTAATCAGGCTCGAGCTCATAGGCCGCAAAATTCTGACTAACGAAACGCAAGCGCTCACTAGTCCTGTGAGTCCAGTTCAGATACAGAGAGGCAGTACCCGTAGTATCGTCCACCTCCACACCAGGAGCATCAAGATTGTCGAAATAATGAATGACGCCGACTTGAGCACCAAAACTGGTAGTAGTCTGTGGCCCGTTAGCTAAGAAGGAGGCACCAATATAGGCCTGGGCGTAGAGAGCCTCGTCATCGCTGCTAAGGGCTGGCGTAGGATTGCCGTCGTAACCAAAAGTGACACCGGCTGTATATGACAAAGGCAGTGATTCGGTCTCCCCGTCATCCGGTGCGAGATCGAAGAGTGACTGAGCGCTGAGAGAGCTAGCCGCCGCCATTCCAATTGCTACAGCTGTTTGGGTAAATTTTTTCATTAGATTTGTTTGTTCTTGTGGGGTTACCGAAATATCAATTCGCGTCGAAAAGTTCTACGGCGCTACTGGTTTCCAACACGCGTTACGTTAAAATCAACCTCAAGATTTGATTCGCTGAACAGTTGGAGATAAAATTCGTAGGCTTCTGTCTGGCTCCCGCCTTCAACGACGCTCTCAACCGGAGTGTCTTTCACATCCTGAGGGTCTACAGTACCATCTTTAATGCCCTCGCGGATGGGATCAACCACTGCAGCGGCAGCTTCACCGATCTTCACGTTCAGAGTGAGGCTTGGGAACAAAAATTCAGGGAGCCAACGGCTATCACTTGCGATTGGTGCTTCAACACTATCAAACGGATAGTCGAGGGGATTAGGACCGTCAAAAGTTGGACCTTCGATCACACCCTTCTCGAGTCCACCCTTCTCGGATGAGCCTTCCCCGCCAGCAGAGTCATATTTCTCAACAACAGCCTGGATATCAGAGACGGCATCAGGAGCAGTTGCGATAGCGCACAGGGCGATGATGCGAATCTGGGAAGGAACCTCAAGAATCGCCGTATTCACAATCTTGGCTACTTGCTCCTTATCAGCGTCGGAAGCTAAGATAGCGGCTTTGACGATCTCACACGCGCAAGACTCGTTGGCAGCGACGTTAGCGGCGACGATTTCGAGGACCTTGCTCGAGTCAGCAGCGACTGCAACTTTGACAGCCTTACTCAACTTGACGGAGTCAGCCACGTCTGCCGAAGCAAGTGGTGCAGCGGCCAGAAGAGCTGCCATAGTTGCGAATTTTAGCGTATTTTTCATGGATTTATAAATCTAAGTTCTGAATGAACCCTAGTAACTAGGGGGATTTGGAGCGGGTAGAGGGAATCGAACCCTCATAATCAGCTTGGAAGGCTGGAGCTTTACCATTAAGCTATACCCGCGTCACTGGGGAGAAGATTACCTTCCCGATCAAGAGACCGCAAGGTTTTTTTTCACTTTGCCAGTCGCCATTTTCACCCTCTAACACCAATCCCGTTGAAATGGCAACGCGCAGCGCCTCTATGAAACAAAACTTAATTATTCTGTTTTATTAAAAATTTTGCCGATTTATAAACCGGTTGGATGATCCACGAAGTCCCAAGCAAGACCAAATCGGTCATTTAGGAGTCCGCCAAGCGCTTTGACACCGAAGGTTTCGGTCGCGTAATGCCCCCCATAAAGCAAGTTGAGTCCAAGCTCTTCTGCAAGCGGGTGACTCCAATGCGGCCCCTCCCCTGTGATAAAAGTGTCAATCCCGTCCGCAACCATGGCTTCAACTTCACTTCCTGCTCCTCCCGTGATCACCCCAACCATCCCGGCCTTGGAATTTTCGTCACCCCGGAGCAGAACAGGCCCACCAACCGCCAATTCGAGACCCTCTCTTAGGTCCTCTAAACTTTTCTCAGAGTAGGATCGCCTTCCCAACGAAATCCCCTTCCAGTCGAAGAAGGGCTCCCCATCGCCAAGTCCCACCGCCCGGGACAACCTCACGTTGTTTCCAAGCTCCGCGTGGATATCGAGCGGAATGTGGCTGCTGTAGATTGCCAGGCCCGCATCCATCGCAATTTTAAGCTTGGAATAAGCCGCCCCCGTCAACATCCGCACACCCTGCCAAAACATCCCATGGTGAACGATCAAGAGATCCGCCCCTTCAGCCACCGCCTTCTCGATCACCGGCAAACTGGCATCCACCGCACAAGCCACCCGGCTCACTTCTCCGCCATTCTGAAGCTGCAGGCCATTGTGAGCACCCGGATAATCGGGGATCCCCGGCGTCCCAAGTTCCTTCTCCAGCAATTCAACCACTTCAGATAATTTGGCCATATCGGGAATCAACCCGGACCACCCCGATCAAGCAATACAAAAGCTTATGAGCTCATCTGGAAGCGGACTGCGAGCGACAATGGCCTCGCCATCCCATTCAAACTCCATTCGCCTTCCATGCAGCGCCTGACGATCAAGTCGCAGTCGCTCACGCAAATCATCCGTCCATCCCTCCGCCAAAAACTCCAAATAAGCCCGCCCTTCGTCTCCATAAATCTTATCTCCCACAATCGGAAAACCCAGGAACTGCAAATGCACCCGTATCTGATGAGTCCGCCCGGTTCGGGGATCGCAGCCAATTCTCGCAAACCGATCTCCCGCATTTTCAAACAACCCCTCAACCCGAAAACCGGTCTCGCTCGCCTTCCCCTCGGGATGCACCGCCTGCCTCACCCACACCTCACTCTCCTCGAATTCACCTTTCCGTCGAATCGCTTCGGTCACACGAACCTCTTCCCACTCCGGCCAACCACGGACAATCGCCTCGTAGTTCTTCTCGATTTCCCTCCGCCCTATCATCTTGCCCAACCTGCGCGCCACCCCCGAACTCTTCGCCACCAAAACACATCCGCTTGTTTCCCGGTCCAGCCGGTTCACAAAAAAGAACTCCCCCCCCGGGATCGCCTTCTTCAACACCCCCAACAAAGTCACCTCATCACTCTTCCCCGTCGGATGCATGATCAGCGGTGCCGGCTTGTCCACAATGAGCCAATCCTCGCACTCCTCCAGAATTTTAAAATTAGTCCGCGCCGGGATTCTCAAACTCACCTCCGCATAAAATCCCTTTTCAAAATCCCCCTCCAGTCTAAAACCCGCGCATGTCCCACATGGAGCACACGCTGGCTTCCGAAGCCACCCTCGAAGGAACCTCCCTCCACACCGGAGAAAAAGTCACCCTCACCCTGAAGCCCGCCCCCGAAGGCTACGGTTTCAAATTCCGCCGCGTCGACCTCCCCGACAAACCCTTCATCGACGCCTGTGTCTCCAAAGTCCAGACCGTCGAACGCGCCACCACCCTCGCCGAAGGGTCCGTCCGTGTCCATACCGTCGAGCACGTCCTCTCCGCGCTTGTTGGCATGGGAGTTGACAATGCCCTCGTCGAAATGGACTCCAACGAGCCCCCCATCGGAGACGGCTCCTCACGCCCCTACGTCGAACTCATCAAAAAAGCCGGCCTCGAAGAACAAGCCACCCCGCGCAAAGTCTGGGAAATCCGCGAACCCATCCACCTCGAAACAGGCGACGGCTCCCTCATCACCATCGTCCCAGACAAGCAATTCCGCGTCTCCGTCACCAACGTCGGCAAGGACGGACGCTTCGTGCAATACTTCTCCACCGTCGTCACACCCGAACTCTACGAGCAAGAAGTCGCCCCCGCCCGAACCTTCACCTTTTACGAAGACATCAAGCCTCTCCTCGACAAAGGTCTCATCAAAGGCGGTTCGCTTGAAAACGCCGTCGTCGTCCGTGGCGAGGAAATCATGTCCAAGGAGCCCATGCGCTTCGACAACGAATTCGCCCGCCACAAAGCCCTCGACCTCATTGGCGACCTCATGCTCTCCGGGCGCAAGTTCACCGGCCACGTCATCGCCGTCAAACCCGGCCACGGCCCCAACACCGAAGCCGCCAAAGCTCTGCGAAAGAACTACGCCGCCATGCGTGCCATGGTCCCGCCCGTCGAACTTCCCCAGGCCGAGGCTGTCCTCGACATCACCGAGATCCTCAAAATCCTTCCTCATCGCTATCCCTTCTTACTGATTGATCGCGTCACCGGCTTCTCCTCCGAGATGAAGTGCACCGCCATCAAAAATCTCACCATGAACGAGGACTTCTTCCAGGGACACTTCCCCGGACACCCCGTCATGCCCGGCGTCCTCCAGCTCGAGGCCATGGCCCAAACCGCCTCCATCCTCATCATGCGCATGCCGGACAACGCGGGAAAAATCGGCTACTTCCTCAGCGCCGATAAAGTTAAATTCCGCAAGCCCGTGGTTCCGGGCGACACGCTCTTCATCGACGCCGAGATCCTCTCCTTCCGCCGCACCATCGGCACCGCCGTCGCCTCTTGCAGCGTCAATGGCCAAGTCGTCTCGAGTGCTGAACTCAAGTTCGCCATCGTCGACGCCTGACCCCATTCACAACGGTTGCAAATCAATCAGGATCAAGCCGTATCGACCAAAAATTTTCCGGCGGGAAAAGCTGGTAACATCGACAAAAACAATCCCATGAAGACCAGACTTTCAATCATCCTCATCGCCTCGATCACTTCTCTTCAAGCTGAAGTCCCGAAAGGTCCCGTCAAAATTTTCATCCTTGCCGGGCAGTCCAACATGGTGGGCCACGGCAAGGTCGAGATGGGCCGAAACCCGAAGTACGATGAATCCAGTAAGAAGTCTCAACGCGAGATTAAGGGCGGAATCGGCGGACTTCGACAACTCGCCACCACACCCGCTACCGCCAAGCAATACGGTCACCTCCTCACAGAAAACGGGAAATGGGTCGAGCGCGAAGACGTTTGGGTGCATAGCACCGCTCCGGGTCGCGTCTCCGGCAAACTTGCCCCTGGTTTTGGCAAAGGTGTTTGGTTTGGACCCGAGCTTCAATTCGGACACCGTGTCGGCGACGCCATCGACCAACCCGTCCTCATCATCAAAACCGCCTGGGGCGGTCACTCTCTCGGGATTAACTTCCGCCCGCCTTCCTCCGGCAAACCCGACTACAAAAAGTCCAATCATAAAGAGGAAGATCTCGGCGCCTCCTATCGTGAAATGGTCAAAATCGTCAAAGACGTCCGGACAGACCTTGGCACTCACTTCCCGGAACTCAACGGCCGCGAAAGCGAAATCGTCGGTTTTGGCTGGCACCAGGGATGGAACGACGCCGGGTCCGCTGAAATGGTCGCGGAGTATGCCGAAAATATGAAGAACCTGATTCGCGACCTCCGCAAAGATCTCAAAACTCCAAAGCTCCCTGTCGTCATCGCCAACACGGGGATGATCGGCTTGGGCGGAAAAGGAATTCGTAACGAACTCTGCGAGATCCAACTCAAGCTCGGCGATCCAAAAGCCACCCCGGAATTCGCCGGCACCATCCGCTCGGTCGATACCCGCCCCTTCAAACGAACCACCGAACAATCCCCAAGCGGATTCGGCTATCACTGGAACCATTCCGGCGAGAGCCACTTCCTCGTCGGCGATGCCATGGGCCAAGCCATGGTAGACATCCTGAAGCGCCTTTAACGTGCCCAAGGACTTGTTTGCCATCGACAGCTGATGAATTTTTTATCGAAACGTTTCAAAGCCCGTCCGACTCCCGGCAGACGGGCATTCTTTTTTCGTCGAGGCCATAACCTCATTCATCAACCGGGTAATTCCAGAAACCTCGACCAAATTCAATTTTCTCAATCTAAAGATTGGATTTTGAACTCGCAGTAAAATTGGCCCGCCAACAGTCATCCTGAATTACCGACCGAAGATTTCGGAAAAATCTTCGGAAAAGTCGCCCGTCTCAAAATAACCCATCGCCAGTTGCCTTTTTCACCGCACTCCTTGCGCCAGCGTTTACTCTGGCACGGAAAGTGTTAGTCCTAAACCCGTGAAAAAAATCGATCTTTCCCACCTCGGCATCGAAGCAAAAAATATCGTCCGCAATCCCGCCGCCTCCCGGCTCTACATGGATGCGATTCGCTACGAGCCCTCCACCAGTCTTTCGGCCTTCGGCGCACTCATCGCCTACTCTGGTGAGAAGACCGGCCGCTCACCCAGCGACAAGCGCATTACCGAAAATGCCGCCTCGAAAGATCACGTCTGGTGGGGTGATATCAACATGCCCATCGGCGAGCACACCTTCGAAATCAACCGCGAACGCGCCAAAGATTACCTGAACACCCGCGAGCAACTTTACGTCATCGATGCCTTCGCCGGCTGGGATCCCGAAAACCGTATCAAGGTCCGTGTCATCTGCACCCGACCCTACCACGCGCTCTTCATGCAGATCATGCTCATCAATCCTTCAAAAGAAGAATTAGCTGACTTCGGCGAGCCTGATTTCACGATCTACAACGCAGGACAGTTCCCCGCAAACCGCCTCACCGAAGGCATGACCTCCAAGACCTCCATCGACGTCTGCTTCGAGGAAAAAGAAATGGTCATTCTCGGCACCGAATACGCCGGTGAGATGAAGAAAGGTGTCTTCACCCTGATGCATTACCTCATGCCCATGAAGGGGCATCTCTCCATGCACTGCTCGGCCACCGCTTGCCCGGTGACCAATCGCTCGGCCATCCTCTTCGGCCTTTCCGGGACCGGCAAGACCACCCTTTCCGCCGATCCCACCCGTATGCTCATTGGTGACGACGAGCACGTCTGGACGGACACCGGCGTCTTCAATATAGAGGGCGGCTGCTACGCCAAAGCGATCGATCTTTCCAAGGAAACCGAGCCCGATATCTACAACGCGCTTCACTACGGTGCGGTCCTCGAAAATGTCGTCCACGATGAGGACTACAATGTCGATTTTCACGACACCTCACTCACGCAAAATACCCGCGGAGCCTACCCCATCGAGTTCATCGAGAACGCCCTCGTCCCCTGCATCGCCGGTCATCCCACCGACATCATCTTTCTCACCTGCGATGCCTTCGGCGTCCTTCCTCCCGTTGCCAAGCTCAGCGAAGAGCAAGCGATGTATCACTTCATCTCCGGATACACTGCCAAGGTCGCCGGCACCGAGATGGGCGTCACCGAGCCGACCGCGACTTTCTCAGCCTGTTTCGGAGCGCCCTTCCTGGTTCTTCACCCTTCCCGCTACGCCGAACTCCTCGCCGAAAAAATGAAAGACCACAAGGTCAACGTCTGGCTCGTCAACACAGGCTGGATCAAAGGTGGATACGGCGAAGGTGAGCGCATTAAGCTCAAGTATTCCCGCGCCATCGTCGAAGCGATTTACAATGGCAAACTCACCGAGGCTCCGCTGGAAACCGATCCAGTCTTCGGCTTCGAAACCATTACCGAAGTTCCGGAGGTTCCTGCGGATATCCTTGTTCCCAGCAAGAGCTGGGAAGATCAAAGCGCCTTCGAGACGAGCGCGCGCAAACTTGCCGACCTCTTCCTCGCCAGTTTCAAAACCTACGAAGAAGGAACCAGCGAGGAAATCATCAGCGGCGGCCCAAAGCCTGCCTAAACAAGTCCTACCGTCTCCGGCGCATCAGCGCCGGTAAGCCGGCCAACACCAGCAAGAGCGCGGAAGGCTCGGGAATAGGCTGAAGAACACCCGTGCCGTTGCCATCAGGATTCAAAGCGAGACCATTACTAATGGCCGCCGAGATTTGTTCGGGACGCAAAAACTCGTTTTCCTGCAAAACCGTCAAATTTGGATCATTATCCTGAGAATTATTATACCCGGGCCCCAGCCCCGCGCTCCACATGAGATTGTTCTCGGACGGGTCGGTTGTACAGTCGGGGTCGGCAGACGTCCCTGCAGCATCCCCATCGTTGATTTCATTGACGTGGCGAAGGCCCAGTGTGTGACCAATCTCGTGTGCCAGAGTAGCTCCCAACTGCTCGGCCGCAAATCCCCGGTTCGCCATCACCGAGCGACCATTGCTGGTGAACCCCTCGATTCCAAGCTGGGCATTACCCGCATTCTGCGCTGAACATCCGTCACTGCAATCATCGTCAAAAGAAGCATCGTTTTTCCAACTCGAGTTTTCGCCTCCATTGAAACCTGTGCCAGGGTGATCCCAAACAAAGAAAATTTGCAGGGCATCCTCCGGAACATCTGGAAGATGGGTCCCCTGAAACACTCGAGTATGTCCCGCTGTAAATATCTCCCCGCTCGGAAGAAGTTAACCGCTGGGCTTCGGTATTATTCCAGCTGATCACCGGCAGATGGGTGACTTGAATCCCCGCCTGTTCCCAAATCTCATTAACCTCTTGCTCATAGAGATAACTCCCTCCACCAGCCGAAACAGGAGCAACCAAAGGAGCCCCATCACCTCCGGCGTCGTTAAAAACCTGAACAATTTGGACGTTCACGTTGTGGGTAATCGTTGCCGAAAAAACCGGCAGACCGGTCAATGAAAGTGCGAGGGTGAGCTTGTGCATGTCGAGGAGTGTCTTTTAGAAACGCGTCCCTGTCGAAAACTAACCTCCTCATTTGAGCGTCTATTATTTACAATAATTATCCAAGTACGACAGGAACCCGACTTCCAAATTTCCTTTTTCAGTTTTTCATTCACCAGCCCAAATCCAGAAGAAATTCCCACCTCTCATTCTTCCTTCCTGATTGCCTCCACCCGGTCAAGGTCGACCCAAAGATCGTGAATGATTTCGGTGATTTCAGCAAAGGCCTCTCCTTCCACGAACCGCAACAGGATGGGATTTGCGGGCGGAGATCAACGATGCCAGACTTTTTTCGACCTCACTCCCACGAACGGGAGCGGCAATCACTGAGCTGGATTTGCTCTTGTCCATGATTCGATAAAAGAACGGGGCATCCTTTTTACTTTGATTCTTCTCGTCAATAAAGCGGAGCAAATAAACCCTCATCAGCACCTCCTTCGTAGGCCGATTGGTGACGAAATCATTCCATGGCATCTCACCGTATCCAACCGTTGATTCCCAGTCGATCAAGACCCGGTCCTTCCCCGAAACGAGACTGAACCAGATGGAGCGCCCCTGCAAATCCACTCCTCGCGCAGCTAAGAGCAGTGTCCCGCCTTGAACCGAGGAAATTTGATCTGGAATCTCCGCGCATCCGTCCGGAAGAGTGATTCCTCTGGGACCAAAGTGGCGGATCCCTTCATGATCGCCCGGAGGGCTAAAGCCTCTCAAATCAGTTTTCTTCGGTCGTCTCCCACTTGGTCGGAGTGGCCTCCTGCTTCTCTCCCTGCACCTCGGTCTGCTCCAGACCGAGCCCCACGGCTCTTCCGACCCCCTGCAAGGTTCTGATCGGAACTTGCGTAGCAGAACGGAGCAAGCCACAAGAACTTAAGGCGAGAGCGCCAATCAAGAGAGTCGGGAGCAATAACAGTTTCATAGGACCCTTTGAATACTCCCGTCTCCACTCTTCCGTCAAACTTACAATCTGGGTTGCGAAATCCTGAAAATCTCTCAACCTCCAATCCCTCGCACATGAAAAGCCTCGTTTTCCTATTTCTCAGCTCCCTCTTCGTCTCCGCCGAAATCGTCGAGGAGTTCTCCCGTCAGCCCTACGTTCAACTGGCTACCGACAATTCCATCCGTGTCGTTTGGCGTTCCCGGACCGAGATGAAGCCCAAGGTCGTCTTCGGAACAACGGTCGATGATCTTTCCTCGGAAGTACCTGCTGATCAGATCCTCACCCGGATGCACCCTTCTCTCGATCAGGAAAACCCCATCTTCAAGGACGCTCCGGTCGATACCCGTCAATTCGAAGCCACCGTCACCGGCCTCAAGCCCCTCACCAGCTATTACTACGCGATTTACGATGGCGACGAGCGCCTCACTCCGGCCGATAGCTCCTACCGTTTCAAGACCAACCCGGTTCCCGGATCTGATACTCCCGTTTACTTTTGGGTTGTCGGCGACTCCGGAACCGGGGGCAAGGCACAGGCTCAGGTCCACACCTCCATGGTCGAGCACACCGCCAAAAACGGACGCCCCATCGATCTCTATCTCCACGTCGGCGACATGGCTTACGGTTCCGGAACCAACAAAGAGTTCAGCGACCGCTTCTTCAAAATGTATGAACCCACCCTGCGTAACACTGTTTGCTGGGGCTCCATGGGCAACCACGAAGGCCGCACCTCCAAAGGAGCAACCGGCATCGGACCATTTTACGACGCCTTCATCCAGCCCACCAAAGCGGAAGCTGGCGGCCTACCATCCGGCAAGGAAGCCTTCTACTCCTTCGACTGGGGAAAGGTTCACTTCATCTGCCTCGACTCACACGACCTCGACCGCCGACCCACCGGAGAAATGGCCCAGTGGCTCAAGGCCGACCTCGAGAAGACCAAGGCTGAGTTCCTCATCACCTTCTTCCACCATCCTCCTTACACCAAAGGCTCACACGACTCCGATCGCGAAGGCCAACTCATCGAGATGCGTGAGCACATCATGCCCATCCTCGAAAGCGGTGGCGTTGATCTTGTCTTCACCGGTCACTCGCACATCTACGAGCGCTCCATGCTCATCGACGGAGCCTACCAAACTCCCTCGGTCGCCAAAGGTGTCATCCTCGACGATGGCGATGGCGATCCGGCAGGCGACGGAGCTTACCGCAAGAGCGCAGGCCTGAAGCCAAACAATGGGCACGTCTCCATCGTCACCGGTCATGGCGGCACCGGCAACCGGCGATCCGGCACCCACCCCGTCATGCGCAAGATCATCCTCGATCACGGCTCCTGCCTCATCACCATCGCCGATGACACCATCAAGGGTGAAATGCTCAACTCAAACGGCGTCATTCGCGACCATTTCGAAATCAAAAAGAGCGGAGAAGTCACCCACACCGTCGTCGAAAACCCATGGCAGCCCGAGCCTTGGCGTCGTGGCCAAAAGAAACCGGCCACTCCCACTGCGCCCCGCAATGCCACCGTCATCATCGATAAAAACGAAACCTGGTCTTACCTCGCCGGTTCACACCCATCAGGTAATGCAACCGATTGGGCCGCTCCCGACTACGATGTCTCCGATTGGAAAAACGGCAAAGCAGGCTTCGGTTACGGCGACAACGACGACACCACCGAGATCAACATGCGTGGCAAATTCACCACCGTTTACATTCGCAAGGAATTCGAACTTCCTAAAGGAGCCAACCTCGAAAAACTCGGCCTTCATGTTTCCTACGATGATGCCTTCATCGCCTACCTCAACGGACACGAAGTTCACCGCCAGGGAGTTGACAAACGGCAAGGCAAGGATGCCGATGGCTTCACCAACCACGACGCCAATGGCTTCGATTTCTTCCCGCTCAAAGGAGTCTCAAAGATCCTCAAGCCCGGTCAGAAGAACGTCCTCGCCATCGAAGGTCACAACGTGAACATCAACAGTTCCGACTTCACCCTTCATCCCCGACTTCTTCTCACAAAGTAGTCATGCTCCGCTCGCGCCTGCTCGCACTTGTTCTTGGTCTCACCCCGGCTTGTCTGCCGGGGCATACCGATATCAATGAAACGATTAAGGCGCTGAGCGCCAAGATCGAGCAGACTCCCACCGCCGACCTCTTCTTCCAACGCGCCACCGAATACCGCGCCCTTCGCGAAAAAAACCACACTCTCGAAGACCTCCGCGCAGCCCTTAAGCTGGAGCCAAAACATCGCGCTTCCCTCATCGCCCTCATCGGCGAACTGGAACAATCCGATGAAGCTCTCGCCACGGCCAAGAAGCTTGTCGAGGACGCCAAAAGTTTACTGCATTTCCACGAAGCGACCTTCCTTCTCGCAAACGTCCACCACCTTAGAGGAAACTTCCAGAAATCACTCGAGCTCTGTCAAAAGACTCTGAAGATCAACTCAGCTCACTCGAGTGGCACCTACCTTCTCCTCGCCGAAAACCTCCTCAAGCTCAAGAGCACGAATGAAGCGATGAAGTTTCTGAAAGAGACTTGGGAATCCCAGGATTCCATCGTTTTCCGAAACCTCTGGATCGATACCGCACTCACTGCCGGAGAGACCAAAGAAGTCCTGCCCATCATTGAGGAAGAACTTGCCTCCTCGCGCTTCCGCTCCTCCTGGCTCATCCGCCGCGCCCGCGCCTCATTGGTTCGAGGGAAGAAAGAAGCCGCCCAAACCGACCTGCGCGCCGCCCTCCTCGAGATCACACCCCGCATCAATCCATATCGGCCCGACCTCACCCTCATCGCCGACCGCGGCCTCATTCACGCCCTCATAGGCAACAAGGCCCTCGCTAAACTCGACCTCGAAACCCTCGAAAAATCCGGTTACCCACCCAAAGCCTATCGCCTCCTCCGCGAGGCTCTCGCTGAGGAATAGAGCCCGCCTAAAACTTGAGTTTCACCTGGGCAGGAAAAACCTGCTTCGGGTCACCCCGCTCAGCGGTCGAACGAATGAGCGCTTCCATCGAGGGCTTCACCATTCCCTTAAAACCATCCTTACCGTTGATCATAATCGTAACCTCTTTATCGAGGTCAACCAGTTCCTCATTGAGGTACATCCGCAACCTGATCTCTTTGGCATCTTCCCCGTCCTTGTCCTTCGCGGTGATCGATACGGTGTTGCTTTCTTTGTTCGCCTCGGCCGTCAACTTCAGCGGAAGTGATGACGGCGACTCGTCAAGAGCAAGCCAATACATGCGCTCACGATGTAGGTCGTGTTGCTTGATCACGGTCCAATTGAAATCCTTCGGCACCGCTGTCCGCGTGAATTGATAAACCCAGGCCGGGCCTTCCTTGTAGTCGATGCCATGGCCGCGACCCTTTTGTTCGTCGAAGAAGAATTTATAATCATCGGGATTCTCCTTTTTCAACTCACCCATCTTCTTGAAGTAATTCCGGGCCAGCCCGATGCGATCGAACATCTTGTCGTTCTCACCGATGCCGCAACGAAAAGCGACGTGTCGCAGGTTTTCAATCGGTGCATTCCCAATCGGCTCGGCCGCCGCCATCGCACATGAACCGGCCCAGCGATCCGCCATCAATGAGCCAAGTCGGAAGGCCGAATATCCTCCCTCGGAAATCCCCTCCAGATAAACGCGGTCCGGATTGGCATCATTGAACAAGATCGCCTGCTGGGTGAGTCGGTCGATGAAGACCTGGTTCCAACGATAATACCACCGCCCCTGGCGATCGTCCGCCATCCGGGGAATGATGTAGAGTCCGGGCGATTCCCAGAGTTTCGTCGTGAGCTGCATCTGCGCGAACCACTCCCGCGTATTCACCTGCCAGGTGTGCGGCCCCTTCGCCCTGGCGTTCCCTCCCCCTCCGTGCAGGCAAAAGAAAACCGGCCATCCACCTTTCGGCTTCTTCCCCTTTGCCAGAACCACATAAAGCATCGTCTTATCCCCGATCTCAATCTTGCGAGGATTGATTTGGTTCTCCTTAACCCAGTCTTCCATCCCCCCCGGTTCAGCAGGAATCGCTTGATCCCAACCCCGCTTGATCGCTCCGGCCCGATAGGCCTTCCAAACCGATCCCCGCGCTTTCTCAATCGCTTCAGGAGAATCCAACTTGGTATCAAGCACCACTTTGGGCAGATCACCCCGCTGGTCTTCGGCTTTCGAAAACCAATCTGCAAGCGCTTCTTCTTCAGCCGCCGTGCTGACCTGCCCCACAAAACCAGCCAACAGAAATGGCGCTGCTTTCAAGATCATCATGATGGATTTATAAAAACCAAATCTCACTGCGAGTTCGACCTAAATCGTCCCAACGTCCCCAAGACCCGCGATCAAGATTAAACTTCAGTCCACGCGATCTTGGCTTCCTCCTCCCCGGTGATCACGAGTTTTCCCATCGCTTCTGATGTGGGTAGCCTATCTCATCCAAACCATCTCGAATGTCATCAATTCCTATTTCGGAATTCAAAGCGGCTACGATTTCCGCGGTGATAGGCCTATGACTAAAAATGTCTACGATCACGGTCGGATCGATATCCCGCTCGAAGTAGTCGGAAGCAAACTGGCGGTAGCCTTCAATTGGGTTGACTAGAATCTCCAGGAACTCACTCGCACCCGTTTCCATCAAGAACTGCTCCGGGGCCTCCTTCCATGCTGAATCATCGGGAAGCCGCCAATAGCAAAAACTTGTCGAATCCCAATGGAAGGCTGGCTCGCTTGCGATGGCCGAGAGCTCCGGCGGCAATGCTCGCACAATCCGCTCAACCAATCCTGCCTCTCGAGCTGCCGGGTATTTCATGGGCGAACCCTTTAATGCCTGCTTGCCCCTGATTCATCGAAGAGAATGAACCAATCATCCCCACATCCATTCCGCATACTCGCCATGCCCTCCGTATCCAACCACCTGGAATCGTAACTGTAATACCGACCCTCCAATTCCGGACAGATCGTCAGATCAAGCATCGCAAAGGATTTCGTAATCCTTCCCAGCTCATCAACACTTGGAAGCGCCATCATTTTATCAACGTTGAAGTGGTGGGGTAGCGGATTGTCCCACTCTCACACCTTCCTG
Source organism: Akkermansiaceae bacterium (assembly GCA_965657795.1). Classification (GTDB taxonomy): domain Bacteria; phylum Verrucomicrobiota; class Verrucomicrobiia; order Verrucomicrobiales; family Akkermansiaceae; genus SW10. The sequence continues at coordinate 9,068 of CBFHQJ010000069.1, read as the reverse complement.
GCTTTTAGTTCTTGTGAGACTCAGCTTGCCCAGGTCAATCACCCCACCATCTTCCTGAATACCGGCATTTCGGTCTGGAAAGTGTCGGAACCACTCAATCGCTACTGGATGATATCCGCGGCAAACTATTTGGATTCGCGCTTCTGGATCGCTCTGAATGGCAGGTCCTCCCAACCAACTCACTTGATAACGCAAATCAGGTGCAACAAACACCTTCCCCTTGCGATCTGCAGTCTCGGAGAAAGCGTCGCCATCGATTGTCAACACAACGGGAGCAGCAGCAATCAGCTCAGTAGTATCGAGATCGTTCAAGGTCACCGTGACCCCATAACGCTTTACCGAGTAGACCGGGGAGCAGCTCGCCGCAATGAAGGATAAGGCTGCCAACACAGACCGTCCGAGTTTCATTTTTTCTGAGCCCATGGCGAAATTAGTAGCCCGACAAGATTGGAAGTCACCTACCAGCCACACAAAAAATGATCTCGTTGATTTAAAGTCAACTCAAGGACAATCGGCCGTGGAGGCTTTGATATCAGGCCTTGGAATCTACGTGGAGCGTGCGGAGAAAAGCCCGGTGATATCATTCCACACATTCCCTGGCCAACGTTCACCACTTCACACAATTTCCTCCTCGCCTTCATAATCTCTCCACACTCGCAAGCCAGGTTGATGTCTGAAATGAAGACCATCCCCACTCCACGCTACGACATTCTCATCGCGACACACACCGGCATGTGTTTTGGCGTCCGACAAGCCATCGAAACCACCGAAGCCATTCTCAAAAAAGGACCCGCCACTATTTTGGGACAGTTGGCCCACAACCCGGCCGTCAAATCACGCCTCGCATCCCAAGGCGCTCGCTCCGCTCCTCTTGAGAAATCCCAAGCGCCCACCAAGCATGTTATCATCACGGCGCACGGAGCCGCTGATCGCGATCGCAAGCGCTGGACCGAGGCCGGTTACCAGGTGACCGACACCACCTGCCCGCTCGTCAAAGTCGCCCACGCCAAGCTCGCCAAAGTAGTCGCCGAGGGCTTCCAGCCCGTCATCATCGGCAAGGAAGGACACGTCGAAGTTCTCGGCCTTCAGGGAGACTTCCCACAAGCCCGCGTCATTCTCCACCCCGATGAAATCGCCACCATCCCGCATGTCAAACGCATTGGCATCATCTCGCAAACCACCCAGCCCATCGACCGCGCCCGCGCCCTCGTGAATGAAGTCCGCAAGCAACGGCCCGAAGTCGAAGTCGTTTATTTCGATACCGTTTGCCACCCCACCAAAGATCGACAGACCGCCCTCCACGAACTCTGCCACGCCGCCGAACTCGTCTTCGCCATCGGAGGCAAAAACTCCAACAACACCGCGCAACTTGCCCGCACCGCCCGCAAGCTCGGTTGCAAAGCCCACCACATCGAAGGGCCAAACGACATCAAACCGGAGTGGCTCAATGGCTTCCGAAAAGTAGGAGTCACCGCCGGCACCTCCACTCTTGATGAAAGTCTCGAAGCCGTCGTGACCCGGCTCAAGAAGCTCGCATCACTTTCTTCCGAACCAGCGGAATTACTCACTCCAGCGGAGTCAGTTCACTGATCGTCCACCCTCGCTCCTCGTCCGCAATCCACTCATCGATATCAAGATAGGCCCGCCCTGGATACCCCAAATCAGAATCCCAATCAACATCGATCTCGAAAGCATTGTTCTCAATCGCCGAAGCCACCCGTGCAAACAAATCGTCCACGGTGAGACCATCTGGAACGGATCCGAATAGGGGCTCCGAAATCACTTCCACTTCAGTAACCTCACCATCAACCACCGTATAGCGGGCCTCGTAACTTAACATACCAGCCCACGATCTCACCACATAGCTATAGTTCGTCACTTCAGATTCATTCCACTTGGCCAGTGCAGCCAGATAGGTCTGATTCAACTTTTCGTGCTGCGAGTACTGTTTAGCTCGGAAAAACCTCTTGTCGAGGTTCCCGCCCTCCAATGATCTGCGCTCAATTTGCACTCCAAAACCGATAATACCAAGGCCTCTTTCAAGTGGAACAAGATCACTCCAATTTTCGCCATCGCTCGATTGCTGGAGCATCCAGCTCTCGTTGCGATCCCATGAATTCAACTGGAACGACAGGGAATCCCCTCTCATCGTAAGCTCCAGCGGAGGAAGCTCCTGCCCCCCCACCAGGAGGGTTAGCCCAAAAACGATGAGTCCCGCGAGTGATCGAGATGTTTTTTTCTTCACAAGGAAACCTTGGAAGTCCTTCGACCAATAGCGAGAATTTTCTGGCAGGCCGTCAGATCGGATTCATCTTCCCCGTGATCATGCGTGCCCCCTCCATTCCCGGCTATCCTTCACAATCCTCGCCTTATTGGGAGCGCCTGAAAGACTTCGCTTTCTTCATCCTCATCCTCTGGGTCATTGAAGCCGTCGATCAATTCATCCTCGGGAGTTCGCTCCAAACCCACGGCATCCATCCCCGCAGTTTCTCTCACCTCGAAGGCTTTCTCTTCGCGCCTTTGCTCCACGATGGCTGGGCTCACCTTCTCGGAAACTCGGTCTCTTTGATTGTTCTTGGAGCTGCCATTCTGGCCTTCGGGTGGCGTGATCTTGCCACCGTTTCCATCGCCGCCGCGATCGGCGGAGGCGTGGTCGCCTGGCTCATTGGGAGCAGCGGGAGTAACCACATCGGGGCAAGCTCACTCGTCTTCGGCTACCTCGCCTTTCTCCTCGCACTTGGATTCTATCAACGCACTCCCGCCACCATTCTCTTTTCCCTTCTCGTCATTTTTTTTTACGGGGGCGCCTTCTTTGGCATCCTTCCCGGCAAAGAAGGGATTAGTTGGGAAAGCCATCTCGGAGGAGCCATCGGTGGCTTTCTGGTAGCACGGGGTAAAAGAATGAAGCTCGCTTCCCAGTCGGACTTCGCCTCCCGATGAATCGTTCCTTCTTTTTCAAAAGCCCGCTTCTTCCGGCGCTGATTTGCTCGCTGCTCTGGGGAAGCGCCTTTCCTGCAATCAAGACCGTCTACCAATATTGGGATGGGCAGGGCTTACAAAAATCACTGCCCATCATCTTTCTCTTCGCCGGTGTTCGATTTTGCCTCTCCGGAGCCGGGCTCCTGATTCTCGGTCGCAATTTAAAAAAAGAGATCCGCACCACTTCGTGGAAACTTGTCGCCGCCCTTGCGCTCACGCAGACCTTCATCCAATACGTTTTCTTCTATCAAGCCGTCTCCGTATCAAGCGCCAGTCTCGCTGCTCTCCTGGTCGCCACCGGGAGCTTTTGGTGGATGATTCTGGCTCCGTTGATTCAAAAAACTCCATGGCCTTCACCCATCCAATGGTCCGGTCTCCTCCTCGGCGGACTGGGCGTGGTCCTGGCCATTTACAAACCCGGAGCCGGAGCGGGCAACCCCGTTCTCGGAGCCCTCTTCATGCTCACCGCAACCGGCAGTGGAGCGGCCGCCCTTATCATCTTTGCGAAGTTGAAACCCACCATCTCAGCGATCAATGCGACCGGGCTTTCTCTTCTCCTCGGCGGAATCGGGCTAGCCCTGCTCGGCGTCCAAGCCCTTCCGAAAATCGCGACCATGTTCGATGCCCCTGTCATTCTAGCCACCTTCTGGCTCGCCTTCGTCTCCGCCACGGCCTTCAGCATTTGGAATCACCTCTCCACCATTTTCCCGGTCACCCTCCTGGCGAGCTACCGCTTTCTCATTCCAGTCTGTGGCGTTCTCGAAGCCCTCCTTCTCCTCAAAACCGAATCACCCGGATGGGGTCTCGTCGTCGGCGGCATCCTGGTCGTCACAAGTATGATTCTGGCCAAACGCACCAGCTCCGGCCGGGCAAATTAGATTTTGCTCCCGATAAGAATATGCTATTTTTCCAGCATAATGAAAGTCGTTCTCCTTCTTCTTGCCATTTTCTCACTTCCTCTGGCTGCTGAGTTGCCCACGACCGCCTATCTCAAGATGCAACAGACAGCGCCCGAGGTACTCGAGATCCGCGTCGATAAAGCCAAGCGGGGCTATTGGATTTCACCGGGCGAAGTGGTCACGGCCACCGTCATGAAAGTTCACAAAACCACGAGCGCGATCAAAGTCGGAGACGTCATCAAGATCCGCTACCGTCACGTCAAACTCCGCGGACGCGCCGGGCCCTCGCCCATTCCCCGATTGACCAAGAAGAAGACCTACCCGGCCTTCCTCAAGAAAACCGAAAAAGGCCACTTCGAGCCCGCCGCCCGCGGGATGAGCTTCCACAAAATCGAGCCAAAGCGGTAACATTCCGGCTGGTCACTTCGTCTCAATTCCCTCATCAATACCCGCCCATGAAATTACCAATCAGCCTCCTCGCCATCTTCTCAATCTTCGCATCACTGGCTTCCGCCGACGAATCCGAGTTCCGCACCGCCACCATCGATCTCGGCATCGTCGTGAGCGACCTCGATAAATCGATGAAGTTCTACACCGAAGCGGTCGGCTTCACCTCCACCGGAGAATTCACCGCCGGAAAGGAAATGACCAAGAAATCCGGTCTCAGCTCCGGCGAAGAAATCGTCATTAAGAAGCTCGCCCTCGGCAAAGGTCAAGGAGCCACCACCATCAAGCTCATGCAATCCAAGGTCGATAAAAGCAAAAAGAGCGATCAAACCTATATCACCAGCAGCCTTGGCTTCAGCTACCTCACCATCCATGTGAACAGCACCAAGGTCGCCCTCGAGCGCCTCAAAATAGCCGGAGTCAAGGTCCTTGCCAAAGGACCGGCTCTCGTTCCCGGCGGCAAAATTGCTCTCACCGTAGTCAAGGACCCCGACGGCAACTTCGTCGAGCTCGTCGGACCCGCCGACCACCAGTAATCGAAGCCGGGAAATCCGTAATCGTTAAAAGCAAGCCGCAAGCTCCCCTCACGGAGCGAGCGGCTTTTTTATGTCAATCAACGACTTTGTCTTGGGTTTGGCGGCTGGGATCTCTAATTAATTAAGGATGCGTGTGACTCTTCTATTTCTCGTACTTCTCAGTATAACCTCGTGGGCGGCCAAAAAGCCCAACATTATCGTGATCGTGGCCGATGATCTCGGATACGGGGATCTCTCCTGTTACGGGGCCAAGGACCTGAAAAGCCCGCATCTCGACGCCCTCATGGCGAGCGGCCTCCGGTTTACAAATTTCTACGCCAACTGCCCCGTTTGCTCCCCCACCCGCGCGGCCCTTCTTTCCGGGAAATATCAGGAACTGGTGGGAGTCCCGGGCGTGATCCGGACCCATCCCGAAAATAACTGGGGCTATCTTTCCCCATCTGCCTCTCTTTTGCCCCAGGAACTCAAAAAGGAGGGCTACCGAACCGCCGCGATCGGGAAATGGCACCTTGGACTTGATGAAGAAGCCCACCCCAATACCCGCGGCTTTGATCACTTCCACGGCTTCCTCGGCGATATGATGGATGATTACTACAAGCACCGTCGCCATGGACAACACTACATGCGCCTCAACAAAGGGAAGGTTGATCCCGAAGGCCACGCCACCGACATCTTCACCGACTGGACCATCGACTACCTCGCGTCCGAGGCCAAAGAGGCATCCGAAGACCCTTTCTTTCTCTACCTCGCCTACAACGCACCCCACACCCCGATTCAGCCGCCTCAAGACTGGTTCGAAAAAGTGAAGAACCGCGAGGAAGGGATCACCGACAAGCGCGCCAAACTCGTCGCCCTCATCGAGCACATGGACGATAGCATCGGCAAGGTCGTCGCCTCGCTCAAAGAAAACGGCCAGTGGGAAAACACCCTCCTCTTCTTTGTCTCCGACAACGGCGGACAAACCAACGTCGGTGGCAACTGCGGAAACTTACGCGGAGGAAAACAGGACATGTATGAAGGCGGAATCCGCGTGCCTGCCTGCGCGGTTTGGCCCGGGGTCATCAAGCCCGCCACCACCGGATTCACCGCGGTGACCATGGACATCTTCTCCACCGCCGTCGAAGCCGCCGGTGGGAAGAATGCCGAGGGTCTCGATGGACAATCCTTCCTCCCCCTGCTCAAGACCGGGATGCAAGTGGCCAAGGAACGCGACCTCTTCTTCACCCGCCGCGAAGGAAATCTCCGCTACATGGGCGAAGTTTCCTGGGCCATGAAGCGTGGAAACTGGAAGCTTGTCAAAAACTCACCCATGGGTCCGTGGGAACTTTTCGATCTCGAAAAAGATCCCCTCGAAACCACCGACCTACGCGAGCGCCAGGCTCCGGTCTTCAAAGACCTCGCCACGGCCATGCGCGCCCACATCCAACGCGGAGGAGCCATCCCCTGGCAAAAACTGGAATAGGCAGAAAATAAAAAAGCCACCCGTTTCGAGGTGGCTTTTTGAAAATCTGGTTCAAGGATCTCTTGGATCCTAAAACGGAATGTCGTCGTCGTCATTGTCGAAGCTATCCGCGGCTGCGGCTCCACCCTGATTCGACTGTGGGGGTGGAGAGGATTGCTGGGGCTGTTGTTGGGGAGGTGCAGCCTGCTGACGAGGGGCTCCTCCGCCTTGGTTACCACCGCCCTGATTGCCACCACCACCCTGGCCGCCGATGAACTGCATGTTCTCGCCGACCACGCGCAAACGGGAGCGCTTCTGGCCAGTCGTTTTGTCGTCCCACTGGTCGAGCTGCAGACGGCCCTCGATAAAGACCGAGCGGCCTTTGGAGAGGTATTGTCCGGCCAACTCGGCCTGACGCCCCCACAAGGTGACGTCGACGTAGGTGACTTCCTCAATTCGCTCGCCATTGTCACCGGTGCGAATCCGGTTTACCGCCATGCCAAGGTCACAAACCGCAGTTCCCTTGGGAGTGTAACGGACTTCGAGATCCCGGGTGATGTTCCCGAGAAGCATGACTTTGTTGACGTTGGCCATGGGGGATGGAGAGCGTTAAAGTTTAGGCAAGACGCTGATAGTGCTGAAGGTGCACTGCGTTGTTCAAGGTCAGGCGCTCCTGAACTTTGGCGATGACGTCGCCTTCGGCTTCAAAGATGTAGCTCACGTAGTGGCCTCCATCGAGCTTACGCGCGTTGTAGGCAAACTTCTTGCGACCGTGTTGCTTGATCTCATCAAGCTTGGCACCTTCTTCTTCGAGCTCTTTTGAGACACTGCTGACGAGATCATCAATGCTGGTCTCGGTCCCCTGGGCGTTCAGGACAATCAGGCCCTCGTACTTGCGATTCATCTTCTTCCGTTGGTTTTTTCGGTTTCTTGGGAGTTCTGGTATTGAACTCGTTTGCGGCCTTTTCGGGTCCGCTGGAGAGCGCAAGCTGCACAGCATCGGCGGCTCTTGCAAGCGTGTTTTCAACGAGTTCGCGTTCGGCGACCGCAAAGTTGCCCAGGACATGCCCCACAAGCTGCTCTCCGGTGGCTCCGCTGATGCCCAACTTAAGGCGCACGAATTTGTCGGTGGGAAGGTGGGACAAGAGGGAGCGCACGCCATTGTGACCACCGTGCCCGCCACTCATGCGAAATCGCAGGTTTCCAAGCGGCAGCGAGATGTCATCGAAAACGACGAGAATTTCCTCGGGCTGCCAACGAAAAAAGCGAGCCAGAGAGCCAATCGCACGCCCGCTTTCGTTCATGTAGGTTAAAGGTTGGACAAGGAGGGTATTGCCCACTTTGCAGGTTCGCGATTCCCACTTGTTTTCGAGCTGAAATTTCTGCCCGGCTCGGTTCGCGAGCACATCGAGGACCCGAAACCCGATGTTGTGACGGGTGTTCAGGTATTTGTCTCCGGGATTTCCGAGACCAACGATGCATTTGATACTCACGGGAGAAAAGGTAATGAATGTCGAAACAAGCGCCAAAGAAAAACGCCCGGGCCACAGGGCGCCGGACGTTTTGAAAAGTTTGATGCGCAGAGCTTACTCGGCGGCTGCCTCTTCGGCAGGAGCGTCGCCGCCCTCTTCACCTTCTTCGCCTTCGCCACCAGCAGATTTGGTAACGCGGGACTCGTTGACAATCGCGACGAGAACGTCGGTTGCAAGAACCACCTCAACACCCTCGGGAATATCGAGGTCACCGATGGTGATGGAATCTCCAACTCCAAGGTGCTCGATGCTGGCATCGATACGCTCGGGGAGGTCTTTTGGAGAACAAGAGATATCGAGGTCGCGAATGAGCTGCTCAACAATTCCGCCAGCCTTAACGCCAACAGGCTCACCGTGAACTTCCACCGGAATGGTCGCACTGATCTTCATACCCTCGGTCACGGCCAGGAAATCGGCGTGAACCAAAGCACCACTGAGCGCGTTGTGCTGGGTCGACTGAAGGAAAGCGGTCTGGGACGCTCCGCCATCGATCTCGAGGTCCACAAGGATACTTTCCGAAGCACTGTGGGCCAGCATATCGGTGAGGGCCTTGGTGTTGACCTTGATGTTGATGTTTTCGGAGCCCTTTCCGTAAACAACGGAGGGAATGTAGCCTTCGCGACGCATTTGCTTGAGAACACCGGATCCGGTGCGCTTGCGGGTTTCAGCCTTGAGAGTTTGGGTCTTCGCCATGGTTTGAATGGGTTGATTTTTCCGCGGTGGGTGCCGCGCGGGGCGGTTGGTTACACGGAGGGTGCGTCAATGTCAAAGAGAGAAGTGACAGATTTTCCATTATGAATGCGCTGAATGGCTTCGCCGAAGAGCTCGGCAATGGAAACAGGGGTCACTTTTCCTCGTTTTGTGACCGGTGTGGAGTTGGTCGTGATGACTTCTTCGATCGCGGATTCCTCGATCCGCTGGTGACCCAAATCCCCGATCACGGCGTGGGTGACGGCGGCGAAAATCCGGTTTGCTCCCTGTGCTTTCAAGATATCGGCCGCCGCGCAGAGGGTCCCGGCGGTTTCGGTCATGTCATCGACGAGGACAACATCGCGGCCTTTCACGTCACCAATCACCTGCATCGCTTCGACCTCGGTCGCGGAAACACGGTGTTTTGCGACGATGGCGAGGTGAGCGCCGAGGGCATCAGAGTAGGCGCGAGCCATTTTTACCCCTCCGACATCGGGCGAGACCACGGTGAGATCTTTACATTTTTCGCCAAATCGCTCGCGAA
>CBFHQJ010000068.1:0-26477 GCA_965657795.1 Akkermansiaceae bacterium | reverse complement strand
AATCAAAGGCATCCTGATCACCTTGGTCGTGATCTACGTGGCAACGGCCATCTTGGGGGAGAATTTCCTGGGCGGTTACAATCAGGGGAAACTGCTGGAGCGGACGGGGCTCTATGGTCTGTTGGGAATTGGGGTGGCCTTCGTGATTATCACGGGAGGAATTGATCTTTCGATAGGCTCGGTGGTCTGTCTGGTAGGTTGCGGGGTTCCTTGGTTGGTGATGAAACAGAATTGGTCGCCGGGAAGTGCGGTCATGATGGCGATTGTCGTTTCCATGTGCATCGGACTTTGGCACGGCTTGCTCATCACGAAGCTCAAGTTGCAGCCCTTCGTGGTGACCCTTTGTAGTTTGCTGATATACCGCGGAGCGACGCGGGGGCTTGCGGAAGACCAATCGCAGGGCTTCGGAGGCGAGTATGAGGCCTTTCGGACTTGGGGCACGGAAGCGGTTGCGGTGACGGACAAATTTGGGATTCCCTATCCCTTTGTGATTTTGATCGTCGTGGCCGCAGTTGCGTGGGTCTTTTTGAATAAGACGATTTGGGGGAGGTATCTCTTTGCGCTGGGGAACAATGAGGAAGCGGCTCGCTTGAGTGGCATTAACACGGACCGGATGGTGATTCTTTCCTATGTGATTTGCTCAATGTTGGCGGCGCTGGGTGGATTGCTTTTTATTCTGAATGGAAACTCAGCCCAGCCGAGTGACTTTGGAAACTTCTACGAACTCTATGCGATTGCCGCAGCGGTGCTGGGCGGTTGTAGTCTTCGCGGGGGAGAAGGAACCATTGTTGGAGTCGTGATCGGCACCGCGGTGATGCAACTCTTGAAAAACATGATCAACCTGGTCGATTGGTTAAAATCGCATATGGAGTTCCTGATCGTGGGAGTGGTGCTGCTTGTTGCGGTGATTGCTGATGAATTGATCAAAAGGCGCAAAGGGACAGAGCGGAAGGGGAGTTGGTTTTTCTTCTTCGAAACCTAAGGCGAACGTCTCCTTTTCACGAAAGCTGGAAATGGAAGAGTGACCGTTAAAAGCTCCAAGCTTCCTCAAGACAGTCGTTTTGACTTCTTATTGGTGCTTTTCAATAAGAAGCAATCTACTTCTTCAAAACCACGGTGATAGGTTTTGGTAGATTGAAATTTACGAGAGGGTGAGGGCGGTAGCCCATTTTGGAGACGCGGACGTAATCAATCGTCGGGACATCCTGATGGACCAATGCGCCGCCTTTTTCATCGGTGATCTTGGCGGGCCAGTCGAAGCCCCGACTCATCGGAATAACTTTGGCGTCCTCGACAGGTCGCCCGGCTTCATCGACCACGAAAATGGTGGAAGAGCAGGAGGCACAAACCAATGCGAGGAAGCCGAGCAGGAATTTCATTACTGAACAGCTGAGAGGAATTTCTCCTGAGCGACACGCTCGGCGGACCGGGTATCGTTGTCATCGGAGGTCTCACCGACCAGTTCGTCCCGGAATTTGTCGATCATCGCTTCGACAGGCCAAGCGCTGGCTTCACCGAAGGCGCAGACTGTTTTGCCATCGATTTGGTAGGCAATTTCTTCGAGAACCTGAACATCGTTTGGAGTGGCTTTTCCATCTTCGATTCGGTCGGAAACCTTCTTCATCCATGTTGAGCCTTCCCGACAAGGGGTGCACTGCCCGCAGGACTCGTGCGCGTAGAAGTGGGTGATGTTGTTAAGCACCCACGACATGCGGCGGGTGTCATCCATCACAATTACTCCGCCCGAGCCCGCCATAGAGCCGGCCGCGGCAAGGGTGTCGAAGTCGAGGGGAAGCTGCCAGAAGGTCATTTCCTTGGCGTCGTCCCCGCGTCCGATCTTGAAAGTCTCGTTGCAGCGAAGGATCTTGGACGATGAACCGCCGGGGATGACCGCCTTGAGTTTACGGCCGTCCTTGGGACCTCCGCACATGTCATAAAGGAGTTCCTCGAAGGTGACCTTGCCGACCTCAATCTCGAAAAAGCCCGGCTTTTTAACATCTCCAGAAACACAGACGATACGGGTTCCGGAATTGCGCGGAGTGCCCAGTTTGACGTATTCGTCGCCGCCCATGCGGAGAATATGAACGACGTGGCAAAGTGATTCCACGTTGTTGACGATGGTTGGAGCCATGTAGAGTCCGATAGCAGCGGGAAAGTAAGGGGGCTTGATTCGTGGGTAAGGGCGCTTGCCTTCCAGAGACTCGATGAGGCCAGTCTCTTCTCCGCAAATGTAGGCGGCAGCTCCGCGGTGCACGTAGATTTCAAGGTCGAATCCCGAGCCTTGGATGTCCTTGCCGAGAAAGCCGTTTTTGCGGGCGTCGGCAATCGATTTTTCGAGAGTGACGGCGGCCTCCGGGAATTCCTCACGGATGTAGATATAAGCCACGTGGGCACCAACTGCGTAGGCTGATATGACCATTCCTTCGATGAGCTGGTGGGGGTCCTGGTGAAGGATGTAGCGATCCTTGAAGGTCCCGGGTTCGGATTCATCGGCGTTGCAAATCAAATAGACCGGCTTTGTGTTGTTTGGGGGAATGAAGCCCCACTTGATGCCGGTGGGGAAGCCCGCCCCTCCGCGTCCGCGAAGTCCCGAGGCCTTGACCTCGTTGATGACTTCCTGTGGCTCCATCTTGAGAGCCTTTTTCGCCATCTCGTAGCCGCCTTCGTTCAAGTAAGTCTTGATTTTGGTGTTCCAACCCTTGCGATCCACATTCTTGAAAATCATGCGGTGCTCTTTTGGGTGAGGTTCCTTGCCGGGGAGGTAGGTGATGTCAGACATGAGCTTGGTGGTTTTTGAGATGGTGTAGATTAGCTGTCGTACTGGGCGATAAGGCCCTCGGCTTTCTCGGGAGTGACGCCTTCGTGGAAGTCGTCATTGACGAGGCAGACCGGGGCGGTGCCACAGGAAGCGAGGCACTCGGCGTATTCCACTGAGTAATTCCCGCAGGGGGAAACAGAGATGGGGTCCTTGTGAGCGTCGGCGGAACCACGGTCGATCCCAGTGAGTTCGCAAAGCTTGGCCATGAGCTCGTAAGAACCGCCCATCGCGCATGAAAGAGTCCGGCAGACCCGGAAGTGGAGTTTGCCCGGAGCTTTCTGGCGGAAGCCAGGATAGAAAGTGACGACTTCCACGACCTTGATGGCGGCGATATCGAGTTTCTTGGCAACCCATTCAATGGACTCAGGGCTAATGAAACCGTGGCGGTGCTGGACTTCGTGAAGAAGGGGAAGCACGGCGGAGCGACGTTGATCGTCGGGATATTGAGCGATGCGTTTGTTAGCCGCTTTCTCGAGAGCTGGGGTGACCTCGAATGGAGGGAAGTGAACGACACCGGGGGTAACCGGAGAATGAACGTTCTTCTCGAGAACTCCGGTCTCTGGCTGGACATATTCCACATTGTTGCGGTCAATCAAACGGGCTTTGGGAGCTTCGCGCTTTTCAGGAGTGTGGAGGCGGACGTAACTCAGCTTGGATCTGTCGATCGACCGAGGGCGGGGGACTTCAATTTTAGAACTCACCTTGAGAAAAATCAGATTGAAAAATTAGACGGAAATTTAGCGGTCGCACTCGCCCATCACGAAGTCGAGCGAACCTAGAATGGCCGGGATATCAGAAACCATGTGGCCTTTGAGGAGGTCGGCACAGATGCCCAGGTTGACGAAGGACGGGGCGCGGATTTTCAGGCGGTTCGGAACTCCGCCGCCCTTGGAATGAATGTAGAAACCAAGTTCCCCTTTGGGGTTCTCGGCCGCAAAGTAAACCTCGCCTTCCGGGGCCTCGATCCCCTGGGTTGCGACGATGAAGTGGTGAATGAGTTCCTCCATGGACATGAGGACACGCTCTTTCTCTGGGAGGGTGGACTTGGTATCACCCACGTTGATTTCACCCTCCGGGAAGTCAGCGAGAACTTGGCGGATGATTTTGATGGATTGGCGCATCTCCTCCATGCGGACGAGGTAGCGGTCATAGCAATCACCGTTTTCGCCAACGGGAATGTCGAAGTCGTATTTCTCGTATCCGAGGTATGGGCTGTCCTTGCGAAGGTCACGGGCCACTCCGCAAGCACGAAGGTTCGGGCCGGTCATGCCATAGCTGATGGCGTCTTCGCGGCTAATGACGCCAACGTCACACATCCGTTCGAGGTAGATCTTGTTGTTATTAAGAAGTCCGGCGATCTCACTGATGGTGTTTTCGCACTCATCGAGGAATTTCAGGATGTCCTTGTCGAGACCCTCGGGAATATCGCGGATTTGACCGCCCACACGAGTATAGGAGGTGGTGAAGCGGGCTCCAGTGAGTTGCTCACAGAAATTGTAGATCTTTTCACGCTCGGTGAAGGTGTAAAGGAACACGGTCATGGCGCCGACATCCATGGCGCAGACCCCGACTCCGAGCATGTGGGAGGAAATACGGGCAAGTTCGCAGCACAGAACGCGAAGGGCCTGGCCGCGGGGAGGCAATTCCCAGTCCATGAGCTTTTCGACAGCGCAAGCGTAAGCGACGTTGTTGGCGAGCGGGGCAAGGTAGTCCAGTCGATCGGTGTAAGGTACGAACTGGTTATAGTGCATGTTCTCGGCGATTTTCTCGTCGCCGCGATGCAGGTAGCCAATGTGAGGCTCTGCTTTTTCGATAATTTCACCGTCGAGCTCCAGCACGAGGCGTAAAACACCGTGCGTGGCGGGGTGGGATGGGCCCATATTCAGGACCATCTTTTCGCCGAGGACGTCGTCGGTCTCCGCTTGGTAATCGGTAACGGCCTTTGCTGCGACGGCAGCGGCATCCGGGGCCTCGTAAGTAGTGGTCTCGCTCATGTTAAGACATGGGAATGAAACTCTCGTTCCACTGGGCTCGCAAGGACTTTGTGAAATATTTCACAAAGTCGGGATCAGAAGCCAGGAGGAAGAAGGGTGAGACGGGTCGGATAGTATCGATCCGAGGGGGAAAAGAGCCAGCCCGGGCTCTTGGAGACGAGCTTGTAGTCGGTCAGGAGGAATTCGGGCAGGAATTGGTTGCTGTTGGGCTCGTAGAGTTCCCGTCCGGTGTAGCGCCCGTAAATCCGGTATTCGTAATTGTTGTCAAACCCATAGTTTTTGCTTCCACCAGCCTCGGGGAGTCGATCGGGATTGCGTTTGCGTGATTCGTTGAAGATGACCAGTTGAGCCTTCTTCGCCGATTGTCCCGGCTTGCGAAGATATCCCCAAAAGCGGGTCTTTTTGACGTAGTAGCGGCGTCCGTAGTAGAAGTTGCCACGCGGTTCGGCCTCGATTTGTGCTTTTCGGGTGTCGACGGTGGGTAATCCGCCCATATTTCCTGGCCCGCCTGAAACTTCTGAACACGAAGGGAGAAACGGGAGAACAAGAGCGAATAGGAAAAGTGTGCGCACGGCGAAACTGTGAACCCGTCGGCCTCTGCCGGTCAAGGTCATAGAGGTGTGGCTTGATCGACCTTCAACAGGGTGTTGATTCTTCTCGGTTTTTCGTGTTCAAACGTTAACAGTAAATGTCCGGCCCGCCTCCTATTCCGCCACAAACTCCGAAGTCCTCCGGCTGGAAGACTGCGCTCATCGTGATCGGGGTGGCCTTGGGTTCTCTTGTTCTTCTGATTGGAGCTGGATTCCTTTTCGCCTTCACGGCGCGTGATTTCGAGCCCAACGAGGCCCAGAAAGATTCAATCCTTACCGTCGATCATGCTGCTAAATTTTCCGTGATTGATCCCTCAACGGGTACCGAAGAATGGGAGTGTGAGAAGTATCTCGATGGTTCCATTGAAATCTCCTACCTGTATTCAGACGAATACATCTCGCTCGATTGCATCGTAACGGTCGAGAAGAAAGCAAGTGACGCCCTTGCGTCCTATGTCGCTGAATGGAGCGCGTTAAAGTTAGGAAATCGTCTTAGCGGAGTCGATGTGAGTCTGGAGGAAGCCAATCATGTTTTTTCGTGGGGCGACCAATCAAAGTTCGCCTTCCAGGTGATTGAGAACGATCCCTACGGTTTTGCCTTCATCACCCGCAAAGATAAGAAGATCTACTTTGTCAACGCGTGGGGACTTAATCTCGAGGATCCTGTTGAGATCGCCGCCCTACTAAGACCCAAGCTCGAACTCTTTGCGGTGGAACCCTATCTCAAATAGATCATCACCTATCACCGTGCTTGGAATATATCGGTGCTGGGTCTGGAGTTCGTGGTGGCCCGTTTTCAAGAAAACTCCAGCTTGCAAGATGACTGCGCCTGTCGCTTATTCACGACATGGATTTGACACGGACAGCTTACGGCACCTGGAGTGGTGGACGGTTTATGCACTTTGGCGAGGTTCTGGATGAGAACCGCTATCAGGAGTGTATTCGGGTGGCTTATGAGGCCGGAATCCGGACTTTTGTGACGGCTGACGTATACGGGCAGGGGAAAGCAGATACAGCGCTCGGGGAAGTTTTATCTGATTATCCGCGGGATAGCTACTGTCTGGTGGGAATGTTGGGTCACGATTTTATCGATGGAGAACGCGAGGGCAGCAAAGGATACCCCCGTTTTACGAGCCCGGCTTTGCGGGATGAATCGGGATATCGCGATTTCTTGCGCCGGGCTTGCGAGAGTTCGCTAACGAATTGCCGCACGGATCACTTCGATCTCGTGATGCTGCACAATCCGGATGAGATCGGATACACCAGCGATGCTGTTTGGAAGGGGATGAATGCACTGAAGGAAGAGGGGCTTTCTGAGCGGCTTGGCATTGCCCCCGGGCCGGCCAATGGATTCACGCTCGATCTTTTGCACGTCTTCGAAAATTTCGGCGAGGTTCTCGATTGGGCCATGATCATTTTGAATCCGCTCGAGCCCTGGCCCGGGCAGCACGTCTTGGATTCAGCAGTCGCCAACAAGGTTGATATTTTGACTCGGGTGGTTGATTATGGCGGTCTTTTCCATGGTGATATGAAGCCAGGACACGAATTCCGCCCGGGTGATCACCGAGCCTACCGCCCTGATGGTTGGGTTGAAAGGGGAAATGATGCCATGCAGCCGATGCGGGCGATTGCCGAGAAGCATGGCCTGAGCATGATCCAGTTCGCTTCGCTGTGGAATCTTTCGCAGGATCCGGCGAAGTGTGTGGTGCCGACGGTCATTCAGGAGGCTGGTGACAACGCGGTACCGATCGAGGATAAGATCCGCGACTACGCTGCCATTCCTGCTGATTTCAAGTTCTCGGCTGAAGAGGTCGAGGCCATCCGCAAGATGGGTGACAACACCGGTTGCATGATGTTGAAGGGAGCCAGTCAGCGTCACGACGGGCCTTGCGAACGTCCCGATGAGTGGCCGATGCGTGAGGAGCTCCTTGATTTGGCCGGACAGTATGGTCTGACCAAGGAGTGGTAGTTCAACCGTTTGCTTCGGCTCGAATTTTCAGGAGCCTCTGCTGTCCGGCAGGGGGCACGTGGATGTATCGTGATTTTTCGAAAAGATCTTCAAGAACTCCATCGGTGGGTGGTGAGATCCGCGCGATGAATTCGAGTCCGGCCCCAGTGAGATCGGGGTGTTTTCGTTGCAAGCCGATGAGGTAGGCGTTGGCCCAAGCTTGGGGAAGAGAGTTGGATTTCTGATTTTGCAGGATCCAGGTTTCGGCTTCTGGTGGTGAGAGCTCGGTAAGAACGGTGAGCGAGATTGCGGCGATGCACTGAAGATCCCTGTCGTTTGGGTTGATCTTCAAAAAGGGGTGAGATTGGTGCGGGGAATACATTCCGACCATACATTGATCGATTTTCTCGCGGCGGATCCATTTGATGAATGATCGGGCTTCTTTTGCTTTCGTCATCCCGGCGAAGATTCCGGAAAGAGCCTCGGATTTCAGCTGGCCGGTCTCGTATTTCGGTTCAAAGGCGAGGGGAAGGAAATAGCGCCGGGCTAACCCGGGGTGGTGGGATTGAAGACTGACAAAGAAAGGGAGTGCTGCCCCTCCGGAATCTAGATGGTTTTCTGCGCGGAATAGGGCGATGTAATAGGCCTTCATTATTTTCCAGCTGGCTTCCGGGTCCGTTAGGGCGATCCTCTTCACGAAGAGTCTGTTGAACTGATCGTCTTCGCCATAGCCACCGAGAAGTCTGTGAAATTCGAGGAGATCGGGGTTTCGACTCCAGGCTTCTTGTGCGAGGACTTCGGAGGCTTTCGTTGTTTGAACTCTATTGGAGGGGGCTTGATGGATCAGGTCGGTGAGTTCGATGATTTCTTCGAAAGAGAGGTGTTTGAGCGAGGATTCGAAGCGGGTGAGGCTTGTTGAATCGGGGTGGCGGGTTCCTTCGGTGATGATGTGGTTTTGCACGAAGGCATGCGGTCCGGTGGGGCCGGGTTCGCAGTCGCAGGATGTGAGGCCGAGGAGAAAAATGGAGACCAGAGTCAAACGGGGCATGCAGGAAGCTTAAGAAGGTGTTCTCGAAAACATGATTATAATCGGGCGGGAAGTTTCGATTCAGGATTGGCGCATACAGTCTGGAGACAGCTTCTCCTTGGGGCACAAAAAAAGCCCGGGAAATTCCGGGCTCTGAATTGAATTGGGAAGGTATGTGGGACTAGCCGTTGGGATCGACAATGACGGTGTCGCCGGGCTGGATGTCCGGATAGCCATCGGGTGAGTAGCCGTGAGGTCTCATGGTGGCGATGTATTGTCCGCTGGCATCGAGGCGCTCGATCACGATGGTTCCAATGATTCCGGTGTTCCGTCGGATGGCAAGGACGCGACCGGGTTGAAAGCTGGGCGCGCTGGCGGAGGGTTCATAAATGACGATGGCTTGTTCCTTGTTTGCTGACCGGACGGTTCCCATATCCATGGCCATTTGGACTTTTTTGGCGGCCATGTTCTGCTCCATGGTGATTTGTCGCCGTTCTTCGTTGGCAGCTTCGTTCTCTTGGGCCAAGGCGTCGGCTTTCTCCTCGAGCTCCCGATTTCTTGCTTCAAGTTCTTCGAGCTTGTTGAGTGTTTCGAGGTCAGGTTCTGAGGTGGTAGCTGGTCCGGGAGCAACAGGAAGAGGTGACGGAGTTGCGACAGATGGGGTCGGCGTGGAAGGGTAGTTGGCGCGGGTGGCCCGGAGGTGACTGAGTTCCAGCGCACGATTTTCGGCGGCAAGGTTTTCGATTTTGTTCTTCAGCTCGGCCAGCTCTTCTTTGCTGGACTTGCTGCTGCGGCCGTCGTTAAAGCCCCCGAAAGAGAGGGCGAAGGCAACGACGATCAAAATAGATGTCGTTCCAAGGAGGATATTCGTGGTGTTCATAGGTGTGCAGTGACTCTAGCGGTAAAAAGGGCGATTTGTCAAAAACTGATCTGTGGCAAAAGAAAAACCCGGAACACATGCTGTGCCCGGGTTTTAAAAGCGTTGAAAGCCTTGATTTAGTCGCTGGATGAAAACGCCATGAGGATCCGCAGAACATACCAGAAGAGGAGGGCAACGCTGGCAAAGAGTCCGAGGGAAGCCGCAACGTGCTGGTCCGGACGGTAGTGGTGAATGATGTTGCTCGTCTGGTAGAGGATGGATCCCCCGGCGACCAGCACCATGGCGCCCGAGAACCAAATCCCCAGATCAAATCCAATGAGCAGCGAGGCTGCGATCAGCCCGAGGGCAACGAAGCAGGCAATCTTGAGCATGCCGCCAAGGAAGGAGAAATCCTTCTTGGTTGTGAAGGCCACGAAAGTCAATCCGGCGAATAGTCCGAGGGTTATGATGGCCGCCTGGGTGACCAAGTGGCCTTGGCCGGTGATCCCAATCGCGAGAAGCAGGAGGGGTAGGAAGATGATGGATTCGGCGAGGATATAGAGCCCCAGGCCGGCGTATTGCATTCCCTGGCTGGTGTCGGACATGGCCCATTTGTTGGCAATCCAGGACGCTCCCATGAAGAGTCCGAGGACGACGAGCCAACCCATCCCGGAACCCAGCATCGCATAGCCGAGGTTCCTCATCGCGGGAATTGAGAAGAAGATGGCCTCGAGGACGATGAAGGCTCCGATCGCTCCGGCCAAGTGGAGATAGGTCTTCTGGTAAAATTCGGTGCGGGTGGCTTCAGGAGCCTGAGCAACCGAATAGGGGCTGGCGTAAGGATTATGACTTTCCATGTTTTTGTTGGATTCTGTCTCTAATTTAGGAAGATCCGTGAAGGATGCAAGTCAGATAGAAACGATGAATTTTACTGAGATCGACCGCGAAGACTTTCGGAATCTTCTTCATGAAATTTCTGAAGCGTATATGCCTTTCGGCAAATACGGTCCGGAAACTTATCCGCCGCGCGGGGTCCCGCTGACGGATTTGCCTCCCGAATATTACTCGTGGTTTGCGGAGCGGGGATGGCCGAAGGGGCGGTTGGGGGAGCTGATGGCGATGATCTCGGAGATTAAATCGACAGGAGCAGATCACGTTTTCGAGCCGATGCGCCGGGCGCGGGGTGGCCGTGTCTCCGTTAGGAAAAGGCGCCCGGACACGGATTTTTGAGGTCTTAGCGATAGACAAAGTCGGCCACGACCATGCGGTGATCGGTTTTTTCCCGGGTGAAGGTCCGGGAGCGGACGGGAATGAGTTTGTTGGACCCATAAATATAATCAATCCTGAGAAGGGGAAGAGATCGGTGAAAGGTATTTCCCCAGCCCGTTCCTGTGGTGGCGAATGCGTCGGTAAATTCCTTCCGCATGATTCTGTGAACGGAATCGTTGGGTGGGGCGTTAAAATCTCCGGCAACGATGGTGGGGAATTGCGGGTGGGATCCGTATTTTCTCAATCCGGAAATTGAGGTTGCTAACTCGATTTTTCGGAGAGTGTGGTTCTTGATGTGTTCCCGCCAGCATTCACGCTCGTGGAGTTTCATATTGGTGGCTGCTGAGAGCAGGTGAAGATTCAGAAGGTTGAGTTTGCGGCCATCGAACATTTTAACTTTTACAAGTTGGGTTCGATATTTCGCGAAGCGAAACTCTCGTTCAATCGTGCCTCGGACGATGACAGCGAAACGCAAACTCCGGTTGTAGCGATAGTCGCCCTGTCCTTTGAATAGCTCGTTGGTGAGTTGCTTGATGCGATATCCGTGGGGAATTTCTTGCAAAAAAATGATGTCGGGCTCGAATTTGCGAGTGGCTTCAAGCGGGTCGGAATGACCGGCGCAATTGAAAGTGATCACGCGAAGAACCTTGCTGCCGGCATGTTCTTCCGGGGGCGCTTCGCTCATCGGCTCTTTCCCAAGTCGTGCCAGCGGCCTTGCTTCGTCAGCAAGGATCAAGACGGTGAAAGTCCATAGCAGGATGATGACAAGTGAGCCCCGCGTTTTAAAAAATAGATAGCAGAACGAACCAAGGGCCAGTCCGATCACTCCCCAAACCCAGATGGGGTAAATGGTGATCGCGGCGAGCTTGAGCGGGAGATGGACGTAGAAGACGATGGTAAAGAAATGGAGTCCCAGTGAGAGCAAAAGGAGCGCTGGAGGAATGCGTCGCAAAATTCCGCGAATACTCATGATGACCGGGTCTTCAGGAGATCAGGCGCCCCTTGAAAACCTTGAGAGCTTCGACAATGAGAGGATCGTTGTGGAATTCATCGGCCTCCGCGGTGTTGTCATCTTCCGCCTTTGCTTGTTCGGCTGGTTGTTCCTTGGCGGGTTCGGGCTCGGGATTCAGTTTGACGGGTTCGGGTTCGACTGCGTCATCGGGAGCGTTTGCGATGAGCCGGTCAATGGGATCGAGTGAGCTGTCGTCAGTTGACGTTTTTTTTTCAGGCTCGGATGAAGTCGGAGCCGGAGCGACCTCGACTGAAGAAGCGGAGGGCTCGCCAGCGAGAGAAGCTGCAATTTCCTCCGGGTCGGCTTTTCCGATTGCTGAGATGACGTCGGTAAGACGAATTTCTTTGAGGTTCTGAACGGCTTTGAGCGAAGCAATTTCGAGGTGGAGTCGCTTGTTGGATGCCCACTTCATCCGGCTTTCGGCTTCGGAGAAGGTGTCAATGACGGCGAGAAGACGATCGGGCTTGATGGACTCGGCGGCGGTCGACAGATCGGTCCAGAGAGCCTCCGGGAAACCTTCGTGACCGGCGTTTGGATCGAGCTTGGCCACCACGAGTGCGCGGATCGCTCCGACGACTTCGGCAAGGAGTTGACCGAGGTCTTTGCCTTTTTCAAATTGTTCGTAAATGACCGCGAGAATTTTTGCGGGTTCCTTTTGCAATATCCCGAGAAGGAGGGTCGCCACAGTTTCGCGCGAGGTGAAGCCGAAGATGTCGAGTACGTTGGTTTCGTTGATTTCGTTGCCACAGAAGGCGACGAGTTGATCGAGCATGGATTGCGCGTCGCGCATTCCGCCATCGGCTCCCTTGGCGATGGCCCAGGCGGCGGCATCATCTAGTTTAACTCCTTCCTCGGTGGCGATGTGCTGGAGATGACCCGCGATGATGTCGGTGGGGATGGGCCGGAGATCGAAGCGCTGGCAGCGCGAGATGATGGTGGGGAGGATTTTGTTCGGCTCGGTGGTGGCGAAGATGAATTTGACGTGAGGCGGGGGTTCCTCGAGCGTTTTGAGAAGGGCGTTGAAGGCTCCGGTGGTCAGCATGTGAACCTCATCGATGTAAATGATGCGGAAGCGGCTGGAGGCGGGCGCAAAGCCCACCGTTTCAAGGAGCGAGCGAACTTCGTCGACCTTGTTATTGGAGGCGCCATCGATTTCGAGGACATCGAGCGAGCGGCCCTCGGCAATCTCGATGCAGGTGGGATCTTCGGGATCGAAGTCGATGGAAGGTCCGTTGGGACAATTGAGAGCCTTTGAGAAGATCCGTGAAGTTGAGGTTTTCCCGGTGCCCCGGGGGCCCACAAAAAGGTAGGCGTGTGCAAGACGGTCCTGCTCGATGGCGTTCCGGAGGGTCCGGACGACATGGTCCTGCCCGAGAACATCAGCAAAGGTGCGGGGACGGTATTTTCTGGCAAAAACCTGGTAGCTCACGCTTCGATTGTAACGAGTAATGAAGGTTTGTCAGGGCTGAGTTTGGGAATTTCTTCCATCGAGATTTGAGGCCCGGCGGAATGACGAAGAATTCTCGTTTCAGGGATCATCGGAGCTCCTGCTGGACTTCACGAAATCGAACCAAGCCCACATTACTGATTTGGGTGCCCAAGTCGAAACCTTTCAAGTTATGCCTTGAAAACCTACTGACGGGGCTACCAAAAGAGATCCAGTTTGATCCATCGAAGGAGTATTCCGGCTGCCAGGTTCCGAGCTGTGGTGGCCTCATGTCGAGTGTCAGGATTCCGGTTTCCTTTCCCCAGGGGGAGGCTGCGTCACTTCGGAAAAGCGGGCCATCCCATTTGCTCCCAGTGACTCGTACTGACTTTAGAGCCAGTGCTTCTTGTGAGCCGGTATCGTTGTAGCTGAGTCGAATCCAAATCGGTCCGGGATAGTCCAGGCTGTTTCTCAGGGCAGGGCTTCGAATGGAAAGATTGTCGAATGTCGTGCTCGATCCGTTCAGGGTCACTGTGGTCGTCTTATCTTCGTCATCAATTTCCCAGATAAGATGGATGGGCTTTCTCACGTTGACCGAGCCAAGTTCAGCGGTCACTTGCGTGACGCGATCGCCCCAAGGTGAGCTTGCTATTACATTTGTGCTGATGAAGGACTGTCCACTTGTTGAAATGCGCAGTGAGTAGGTTACTCCTCCGTCGGTAAAAATCGAGACTTCGTCGCCGGGGGAAGCCGCATTCGGATTGGTGAATTGAAAATGAATCTCGATACGATTTTTTCGAAAGGCGTAGACTCCGCCGTTCATCAATTGCAATTGGGAATATGCGGAGGAGGATTCCCCGTCGCAGTCACTGAATAACAGCGCGGCGGTATCTGCAAGTTCGGAGGGCGCGAAGCCAATGATGGCCTTTCCGAAGTTGATTTCCGTGCAAATTGATCTGCCTGGATAGGGGGCTTCTCCGATTTCGATTTCTTTGCCCAAATCAGCTATTCGGCCAGTGTAATCTAGGTTGAATAGTTCAACCTCTTGGGCGTTTGCTTAAAGAAAAAGTACCGGCAAAAGCCATTGAAACGGTCTCACAAGGAAAAGTGAGGGATAGACGAGGCAGGAGACAAGGCGGAGCAGGATTCACTGATCCCGTCAGGTTTCGCAGAAGCTCATAGAGAATTGGTCTGCTTGTGATGAAAGTTTGTCAGAGGCGGATTTGGGAAATACCTTGGCACCCGCGATGAGTTCTGAAAAAGAGGAGGTTTATCAACGTTGTCGGGTCAAAATTGAGGCTCTTTGTGAGGGCGAAGATGACGAAATCGCCAAAATGGCTTCAGTTGTGGGTGTTTTGCATAATGAAATGAGGGACTTTTTCTGGACGGGGTTTTATCGGGTGGTGTCCGGAAGGCTCGTGGTTGGGCCTTATCAAGGAACGGTGGGCTGCCTGCGGATCGAGTTTGGCAAAGGGGTGTGCGGCACGGCGGCGGCAAGGGGCGAAACGCAGGTGGTGGAGGATGTCCACGAATTTCCAGGTCATATTGCCTGCGATGAGAGGTCTCAAAGCGAGATTGTCGTTCCGGTGATGGGTAAAACTGGCGAGTTGATTGCCGTGTTGGATGTTGATTCGGAAAACAAAGGGACCTTCGATGATTTGGATCAAAAGCATCTGGAAAAAATCCTTAAGCAAGTTTTCGAAGGGGGAGTGACTGCTTAGGATTCCGTGATTATCTCAAAATGGTGATTTTCTCGAAAGTGAGTAAAGACATTCGTTCGATTATGGGTTACCTATTCTCTTAACGATGGCCCGCGAAAAGAAAGACGATTCTGCGAAGAAGAAAAAAGGAGACGGCAAAGAGGTCGATCTCACCAAAGGCTATGCCAAGACGCGGAAGAGCCTGATTGCTCGGTTGGAGAACTGGGAGGACCAGCGAACTTGGGACGAATTTTACCAAACTTACTGGAAATTAATCTATTCCGTTGGAATTAAGGCCGGTCTTCGGCACGATGAGGCCTTTGATACGGTGCAGGAGACAATCCTCTCAATCGCAAAGCAGAGTAAAAAGAATCTCTACGATCCGAAGCAGGGATCCTTCAAGACCTGGCTCATGAATATGACCCGCTGGCGGATCAATGATCAATTCCGAAAGCGTAAGAAGGACACCGCCATGCCGGGAGGAGGTTGGGAGGATGATCGCAAGACGGCCATCATTGACCGGTTTGAGGATCCCAAAGGGGACCTTTTGGAGCGGATGTGGGATGTCGAGTGGAAGAAAAATGTCGCCGACATGGCGCTGACCCGGGTCAAGGCTCAGGTCTCGCCGAAGCAGTATCAGATTTTCGATTATTACGTGGTGAAACAGTGGGATGCCAAAAAGGTGCAGGATCACCTTGGGGTCAGCATGGCCCAAGTCTATCTCGCCAAGCATCGCGTGGGTTCCGTTCTTAAGAAGGAATTGGCGAAGCTCGAGAAAGATGCAAAAAAAGATTAGGCCAGACCCGTTAATACCGGATCACGAAGTCCTCCGTAAAATCGGAGGCGGGGCCTATGGTGAAGTCTGGTTGGCGCGTGGGGTGACCGGGGCGATGAGGGCGGTGAAAATCGTTTATCGTGAGGATTTCTCCGATGAACGAACCTTTGAGCGTGAATTCGAGGGGATCTTGAGATTCGAGCCGATCTCCCGGGATCACCGCGGCTTCGTGAACATTCTGCATGTGGGGCGCAGTGATGATCACAGTGAGTTCTATTACTACGTAATGGAGCTGGGCGATGATGCCCACAGTGATGATGAGATAAATCCCGTGGAGTATGAGCCACGGACGCTTCGCACCGACATGATGCGAGCGAACGGGAAGCCGCTCTCGACGAATTTTTGCATCGAAACAGGGAAACGCCTCGCCGAAGCTCTTGCCGAATTGCATGAACGGGGATTGACCCACCGTGATGTCAAACCATCGAACGTCATCTTCGTTGATGGCAAGGCCAAGTTGGCTGATATCGGTCTTGTTGCCGCCAAGGATCAGCGAACCTTTGTAGGTACGGAGGGTTTCGTACCACCGGAGGGACCTGGTTCGGAACAAGCAGATATTTATAGTCTGGGGAAAGTGCTTTATGAAATGGCGACGGGAATGGACCGCTTGCAATTTCCCGAGTTGCCTGACGAGCCCCCGGCAGATGATTACCGCAAGAAATGGATTCGACTGAATCGTATGATTTGCGATATCTGCGACCCGCGAATCGCCAAGCGTAAGATAAAAACCGGTCGCGAATTGGCCCACGCCCTCAGCCATCTCCAGCGGGGGAAGAACGCGCCCAAGAAGGTTCCGGGCTACGCTAAAGTTGCGCTGGGTGTGCTGTTTTTGATGGGGCTTTTCACGAGTCAAATTTGGCTCGAGAATACATGGGGGACCCATGTGATCGAGGGACAACTGGAGCCTCTTCCGGAACGCTATGTCATGGTCAAAGTTCTCACCACTCCCGCAGGAGCGGAGGTTTTTGACAGCGAGGGGGCGTTTCGGGGATACACCCCTGCGACGCTGACCGGAGTTGAGATCGGCTCGATTCTGGAGTTGCAAATCAAGGCTCTCAACCGCCGGGATCTCATGGTCAACGAGGAGGTGGTCGACGAGGGAAGGCAGGTCATGATCATTGACGAGGTGATGAATTTATTTTCGCCGCCCAAAATCGACGAGATTTGGACGGATGCCTTGGGGAATGATTACAAACCTTATCTGGATCTGCACAAAGGGGCGGAACATGTCAGTGAAGAAGACTGGAATCTTTATCTCAAAGAGACGAATCAGAAGCAGAAGCTAAAGGCGATCCCCTTTGACTATAACAAGCGCAGGGTGGTCGCAGTTCCCGAGGGGTGGACGTCGGGCTATGCAAAATGGCTGGAGGCAAAGTGTATTGATCAGGGGTATTTTGATGAGTATTCCGATGAGAGGCCTGATAGAAATCGTCAGATTGTGCCGCGCTATGATTTATCGTTTGATGCGACAAAACTTCCTGCCCAAGCCAAGAAGGGAGGGAAGCTCTTGCGGCCGTTCTATTGTTGGGTCAGGCCGATTCCTTATGGCTCACTGAGCATTGATTCTGTCCCGGGCGGGGCTGACCTTTATCTGAATGGAGTGGAAATGGGGAAGACTCCTTTCAACGGATCAAACATCGCCCCGGGCGATATTGAGATCGAGTTGGAAATGGGGGGGAAAAAGACCTTGATCGACAATGTTTATCTCCCGGACCGAGGTGAGATAAACAAGGTTTATAACCTTGAGGATGATAGGAGTCTGATCCCCGGGGAACCCTGGACGAATAGTATCGAGATGGAGTTTGTGCCTGTCTCTCCGACTCTCAATGTTTCGAAATGGGAAACTCGAAGCGGTGACTATCGTCAGTATTTACAAGCCACCGGGCAAAAGGCCGGCGAAGTGGTTTTGAATGAAAATCCTTTGATTCCGGTTGTCGGCCTGACCCGGGCGGAGTGTGAAGAATTTTGTAATTGGCTTACGAAAAGAGAGCGGGATAATCCTAATTTGGATCTCAACCGAATCACAAAGGAATACCGCTATCGATTGCCGACCGATTTGGAGTGGAGCAAGATGGCTGGTTTGATCGAGGTCGGTGAAACGCCGATTGAACGTGAGACCGAGCAGATCAATGCCATGCAATTTCCGTGGGGGCAGACTTTTCCCCCGGAGATCAAAGTTGGGAACTATGCAGATGTCTCAGCAATCGAGTTTTTTGAGAATGATCGCATTATCTCGGACTACGAAGATGGGTTCGAGACGCTGGCTCCGGTGGGACAGTTTCCCGCAAATATCCTAGGGCTTTATGATATTGGTGGCAACGTGCACGAGTGGGTTTCCGATTCCTACCGGGATGTCGAACGTGGGATCTTGCGAGGTGGAGGTTGGGACACCTTCTATGAACCTCACTTGGAGTCGCGATGCCGTAAACCAGTCAATATAGAGGAGCGGAGTGACAGCTTTGGGTTCCGGATCGTTCTGGTCCGGGATGTCGAACAAGAAACAACTGAAGAGAACGAAGACGATGGTGGAGATTCAAATTGATTATGAAGGGCAGTTGCGCTGCGCGGCTGAGCACATGCCTTCCGGCAAAAAGCTAACGACTGATGCGCCGGTCGATAACAAGGGGAGAGGCGAAAGCTTCTCGCCAACTGATATGGTGGCAACGGCATTGGGAACCTGCATGGCCACGATTATGGGGATTGCTGCGGAGCAACGAAAGGTCGATCTGATGGGGCTCCGTTTGATCGTGCAGAAGGAAATGTCAACTGATCTGCCTCGCCGGATCGCGCGCTTGGAAGTCGAGATCAACGTGCCTGTCGCGGAAGATCACCCTGATCGTAAGGTCCTCGAAAATGCCGCAATGACTTGTCCGGTGCATTACAGTATTCATCCGGATATCGAGGTGAACATCGATTGGCGTTGGCGGGGTTAGGAGGCCCGGGGCACAAAAAAACTCCGGACGATCCGATATTGAACGATCATCCGGAGGTTAATTTGATTGGGGCGAACTACTGGGGAATGTCGACCATTCCATAGTCTCCATCCGGCTTTCTCCAGACGAGTGAGGTCACATCACGCCGTGCATTTTTGAAGACGACGAAAGGACGCTCGGTCATGTCCAATTCGATGACGGCCTCTTCCTTGTAGAGCTTGCGGAGGCTGAAGGACTCTTTGTGGACAAAGAAGGGTTCCGGTTCGGTGGTCTCGTTGACTTCGTCCGGAAGATTATCGAGGAAATCGGCGCGGTAGTTCCTCTCATCAAGGTAACGGATGCTTTCCTCCTGACGGGGGGTGCGTCGCTTCAGAAGGCGTGTCTTGTGCTTGCGCATACGCCTCGTGATTTTGTCGATGGTATAGTCGATGCTCTTATACATGTCATCAGTCTCGGACGAGGCGTCGATGACGATATGATTGGCGCAAAAGAGGATGATTTCGGCTTTGTGCCGCCGGCTTCCTTCGACATCGAGAATGGCCTTGGCCTCAATGATGCGCGGATAATCCAGATGAATGCCACTGATCTTGTCTTCAGCATATTGCCGGAGGGAATCGGTGACGTCTTCGTGACGCACGGTCACGGTGATATTGGGGTTTACGTTTCTTGTTTGCATAATGAACTTTGGTAAGAATTTACCTTACCTAACTCATAGCAGGATGGTGTGTGGATCGCCACATCTTTCCGAGGAAAATCTATCCCTTGATCTCCAGCAGCATTTGCGCGTTACTGGGGAATTTTCTCATAAAGAAAAGGAGCCTCTCCATCGCTTCCACCGGTTTGTGACCGGCGAGTCCCCGGCGAACCATGTAGATCTTTTTGAGGCTCATTTCGGGAAGAATGAGCTCTTCACGGCGGGTGCCTGATTTGAAGATGTCGGCAGCCGGGTAGACGTAGTGCTCGGCAATGCGGCGATCGAGAACGAGCTCCATGTTACCGGTTCCCTTGAATTCCTGAAAAATTGCTTCGTCAGCTTTCGAATTGGTCTGGATGAGGGCGGTGGCGATAATGGTGAGCGAGCCAGCTTCGCGGGTGTTACGGGCTGCCGCAAAAAGGCGACGGGGCATTTCGAGGGCTCCGGCGACAATTCCGCCGGACTGGTAACCACGTCCCCGGCTCTTTTTGCTGCCGCCCATGTTATTATTATAGGCGCGGGCGAGTCGGGTGATGGAATCCATCAGGATGAAAACGTGCTGCCCGGCCTCCACGAGGCGCTTGGCCCGCTCGATGCACAGCTCGGCAAGTCGGCAGTGGTTGCGGGGTGATTCATCGTTCGAGCTGGCGTAGATTTCCGCGTCAGGCAGTTGGCGGCGGAATTCGGTGACCTCCTCGGGGCGTTCATCCACCAAGAGAACGATGAGGTGAAGATGTTCCTCGTGTCTTTCCTGGACGGCCTGGGCCATGTGCAGGAGGAGGGTGGTTTTGCCGGATCGGGGAGGGGAGACAATGAGCCCCCGTTGGCCCCGCCCGACAGGCGCCATGAGATCGACTAATCGGGTAGTGTAGCGGTCGGGATTGGTTTCGAACCCGATTTGCTTGCTCGGGTTCACCGCTTTGAGTTCTTCAAAAGCGGGGAGTTTCCGGGCCTCTTCCGGTTTTTGACCATTAATGGAGGTGACTTCGACCATTTGCGGGCCACGGGTGCTGTCTCGGGCCATCCCCCTGATCCAGACTCCGGGGCGGATGCCGTGCTTCCGCACCAAATCAGGTGGGACGAAGACGTCTTCTTTGCGTTGTTCAAAGTCCTGATTCTGCTTGCGAAGGAAGCCGAAGCCTTTCGGGGCGATCTCGAAAAGTCCGTCGACTGCGACCGGATCACCGGTGAATTCAAAAGGTTTGCGTTCGCGGGGCTCGCGATTGTCTCGATTGTCATCGCGTGGACCGTATCCGCGGACCCGTCCCTGTCGCTGGCCGCGATTGCGGTTTCTATTCCGGTTCCGGTTTCTATTCCGGTTTCGATTGTTGTTGCCGTTGCCGGAGTCGGAGGTCTGCTGGCCGCCGGAGTTCGCTGAATCAGAGTCAGGTGGAATCATGTGGATATGGGAAATCTGGAAAATACGGGCCTTGGGGTGGGCGGGATTGACCACTTCGGTGATCGGAAAACCCGCCTGGTAGGGCACGAGGGGATGAGGGGGATCCTGCGAATGCTTCTGCCGGAGCAGCCGGTGCGAAAAGAGCCGGGTGAGCCGTGGCCGGAGATTGAGGACCTCTCAATGAAGAAAGAGGGAGGTGGTCTGAAAAACGCCAAATACCTTCAACTGGGGAGAGTCTGTGCCGGAACCCCTGTAAAATCAACGATTTTTTCAGATGGTCAAAGTTTCTGAACTTTCAGGGTCATCCAGCTAGGGAAAACTTGACTGATTGGCCTCATGTTTTCGATGTGACGGCCTCCAGAAAGTGTCTAAGAATTAGGATTTCGGGTCGCAAGGTGGATTTGATTTGCGGAAATCGGCTGATAACGTCGTTTACTCTCCCTAGCTGGATGGCCCTGTCTGAACTTTCCTCGGTTTTCCCTTGACGATAGGATGGATTTTCATAGCTTCCGCGTCCCGAATTCTGACTTTCCTAGATTATGCCACGCGATATTATCATTCTGGAATGCACCGAGGCCAAGGCCGAGGGCAAGCCGACCTCCCGTTACACCAGCACCCGTAACAAGAAGAGCCTCCGTACTCCCGGTCGTCTTGAGAAGAAAAAATACAACCCTTTCCTGAAGCGCCGCACTCTCCACCGCGAGCTTCGCTAGTCCCTGACCCCAATTACCTTTTATTATGTCTGAGCCCAAGACCATCCAGCGCCGGATCAACTTCCGGAAGCACAACAAGTCGATGACCAATAAGCGTCTCGACCTTCCCTTCGAGAAGATCAGCTACCAGAACCCCGAGGTTTTGACCAAGTTCACCACTGAGACCGGTCGTATCCTTCCCCGCAAGGTGACTGGCGTTTCTGCCAAGATGCACCGTGCAATCACCCGCGAAATTAAGCGTGCCCGCGCCGTGAATCTTCTTCCATAACGGAAGCTTTTCTCAGAATTAGTTTTTAAATCCGTTCGGAGTGATCCGGACGGATTTTTTGTTTTGAGGGTAAAGCGGGGATTCTCACTTGTCGCCTTCTATCCTTTCACGCAGAGTGCGCCCGTCATGCGAAAATTGCTCCCGATTCTAGTCTTTCTTTTTACCTTGTCGATGGGCTCGCTCCCTGCCGAGGAGTCCAAAGTTTCGCCTGCGGAGGAGGAGATTGTTTTCAGCGAAGCTCCGGATAAGTGGATCGATCAGAACGTTGGGCCCTATTTGGACAAGGTGACCGGCAAGGTCTTTTACGGGGTTGAAATTGCCAGGGATTCGAAAGGAGAGCCGGTTAAGTTGCCGCTCGTGGCGGTTTGGCTGGCTCTGGCTGCGGTGGTTATTACCGTTTATTTCAAGTTTTTGAACCTGCGTTCCTGGCGTCTGGCGGCCCGCACGATCAGCGGAAAATACAGCTCGGAATCAGACCCGGGAGAGATTACTCACTTTCAAGCCCTTTGTGCCGCGCTTTCCGGTACTGTTGGTCTCGGAAACATCGCGGGTGTTGCCATTGCCATCAGCGTCGGTGGACCGGGCGCAACCTTCTGGATGATCCTGATTGGCTTGTTCGGGATGACCTCGAAATTTTGCGAATGCACCCTTGGGGTGAAATACCGCACGATTGAAAATGGCAAGGTTTATGGAGGGCCGATGCAGTATTTGAAGAAGGGTTTTGCCGAAAAGGGAATGGGGATGTTTGGCCTGATCTTGGCCGGGATGTTTGCCTTCCTTTGCATTGGTGGATCCTTCGGAGGCGGGAATATGGTTCAGGCCAATCAGGCTTGTGAGCAATTGGTCGGCGTTGTCGGAGAAGGCTCGTTTCTTGATGAGAACCGCTGGGCCTTTGGCCTAATCATGGCGGTTGCGGTGGGGTTGGTGATCATTGGAGGCATCAAGAGCATCGCTTCGGTGACCGCAACGCTGGTTCCATTTATGTGTGGCATTTATATGCTCGCCGGCTTGTTCGTGATCTTTGTCAACTTTGGGCAGATCGGAACGGCATTTGGTGTCATTTTTGAAGGGGCTTTTGCTCCGACAGCCATTGGCGGTGGTATTATTGGAGTAATGATTCAAGGGATGAAGCGGGCTACCTTTTCCAACGAAGCCGGAATTGGTTCGGCTCCAATTGCCCACTCGGCTGCGAAGACCAAGTATGCGGCCAGTGAAGGTATCGTAGCCCTGCTGGAGCCCTTTATCGATACCGTTGTAGTCTGCACGACCACGGCTCTCGTGATCATCATGGCCGGAACTTATAATACTCCGGGTCTTGAAGGAGTGGCTATTACCTCGGCGGCCTTCGAGTCTGTGATTGGTTGGTTCCCGATCATCCTGACAGTTGCAGTGATTCTCTTCGCGTTCTCCACGATGATTTCGTGGTCCTACTACGGGGTTCAGGCCTGGAGTCACTTGTTTGGCCGGAGTAAGCAGGCCGAATTGATATACAAACTCTTCTTCTGTTTCTTCGTGGTGATCGGTTCGTCGATGAGCATGAGCAAGGTCTTTGATTTCTCGGACGCCATGATTTTTGCGATGTCCGTTCCCAACGTGATCGCGATGTATATTCTCATGCCCAAGGTGAAGGACGAGTATGCCCGATACATCGACTACACTCAAAGTAGCGATGCTTCCGAATAATGGCCCGGCAGTATCAGCTTAAAAAGGGAACCCGAAAAGGGGTTTCTGGAATTGATTATCAGGCGGAGCTCAACGAGCAGCAATATGCTGCTGTGAGTTCATCACCCGGGCCTGCTTTGGTAATTGCAGGAGCCGGGTCGGGGAAAACCCGTACTTTGACTTACCGCGTCGCCTACTTGCTCGATCAGGGAGTGGACCCGAAAAGCCTGCTGCTGCTGACCTTCACCAATAAGGCGGCGCGCGAGATGATGGAACGGGTTCGGGAATTGATCCCACTCGATCTTAGCGATCTTTGGAGTGGAACCTTTCACGCGATTGGGAACCGGATCTTGCGTCGTCACGCCGACGAGATCGGATTGACTCGTTCGTTTTCGATCATGGACCGTGATGACCAAAAGTCATTGATGAATACAGTGGTGGCCGAGTGTGAGATCGACACCAAGTCACGTCGCTTTCCGAAGGCGGATGTGCTCATTTCAATCTTCTCGCTGGTCGAGAACACCGGTGTGAATCTCGAAGACTTGCTGGAAGCCCGCTATCCCTACTTTGAGGAGTGGGGGGAGGAGATTGCGAGAGTTGGGGAGGCATACACCGCCAAGAAAATCGAGACCAACTCGGTTGATTTTGATGATCTTTTGATCCTGCCGCTGAAGCTGCTTAAGAAAAACGAGGATCTCTGCAGCCTCTATCAGAAACGTTTTCAATATCTTTTGGTTGATGAGTATCAGGACACCAACGCGGTGCAGAGTGAGTTGATCCATCTTCTTGCCCAGCCTCAAAATTCCGTGATGGTGGTGGGAGATGATGCTCAGTCGATTTATTCGTGGCGCGGTGCTGACATGGATAACATCCTGTCTTTTCCCGACCACTATCCGGATGCCACGGTTTATAAGATTGAGACTAACTACCGCAGTGTGCCCGAGGTTATCGACCTTTCCAATGCGGCGATTTCTGCGAATAAAAAGCAGTTTAAGAAGGCTTTGCGAGCCGCTCGCGAAGGTGGTTCCATGACGCCGGCCTTGGTTCCGGTCGAGGATCCGAGGGCTCAGGCTGACTTTGTAGCACAGCGTGTTTTGGAGCTGAGGGATGAAGGGATCGAGCTCGATGAAATGGCGATCCTTTACCGCGCCCATCACCAGAGTCTGGAGATTCAGATGGAGCTGACTTCCCGGGGGATCCCCTTTGAGATCACCAGTGGGCTTCGCTTTTTCGAGCAAGCCCATATCAAGGATGTTGCGGCCTTCATGCGATTCGCGACGAACCGTCGGGACGAGGTCAGCTTTAAACGCTTTTGTCTCTTGCTCCCAGGAATCGGCGCGGCAACGGCGACCAAACTTTGGCGGGCCTGGCTCAAGGTGGGGATTTCGAAGAATGAAGACCCCCCCAAAAGTTTCGCCGACCACATGTTGAAGTTCCCGGTCCCGGCAAAAGCCAAGAAAGATTGGGAGCAACTTTGTTACACCTTGGATGAATTGGTGGCGGGTGAAAGCTACGCGCGGCCATCCGAAATGCTCACCAGCATTCTGGAGGGAGTCTATGACGACTACATGAAGGCCAGCTTCGAGAACTACGATAATCGTCGTCAGGACATCGAGCAGTTGATTCTGTATTCGGAGACATTCGACGACGTTCTGGAGCTGCTGGGACAGTTATCCTTGATGAGTTCGGTTGACGGAGAACCAACGGGTAGCAGGGCCGAGCCTGATGACGAAAAGCTCGTTCTTTCTTCGATTCACCAGGCGAAGGGGCTGGAGTGGAAAGTCGTTTTTCTGATCTGGTTGGCGGATGGAATGTTCCCGAATGGTCGCGTTTTGGAAGCGGATGATCAGGACATGTTCGAGGAGGAACGGCGGCTATTTTACGTGGCTCTGACTCGTTCCAAGGATGAGCTTTACCTGACCTATCCCCAGATTAATCCCAAGAGTTACAGCGGAGATATTATCACGCGACCCTCGCGGTTTCTTGAGGATTGCCCCGAAGAAATGTTGGAGACTTGGGAGGTTGGCCCGGCCTGGT
The DNA here is from genome assembly GCA_965657795.1 of Akkermansiaceae bacterium. Classification (GTDB taxonomy): domain Bacteria; phylum Verrucomicrobiota; class Verrucomicrobiia; order Verrucomicrobiales; family Akkermansiaceae; genus SW10. The sequence continues at coordinate 1,293 of CBFHQJ010000068.1, read as the reverse complement.
AAAAAAAGACAGTTTGCGGCCCGTATCGAGCGCTCTATGCTCCGGGGAACGACAACGAATGATTAAGATCGCCACCAACTTTATCGCATCCTTCCTGGCTTGCTTGTTTCTAACCCAGTGTTCGAGCGTCCCTGGTTTTGGGCGGTCGAGGGCTGGAACCTTGTCAAAATTGGGTTACCAATCGGTCCCGCTCCAGAAGCTCCGTGGCGATGCGCGCTTTTCGGGAGTTTTTAGCGTGAATGGCAAGCCCATGCGATTTTTGATCGACTCGGGAGCGAACAGCACGGACGTCGACAAAGGCCTGGCAACGTTGGCCGGATTGGTTGAAGACCGATCGGTCCGGGTGGTCACCCGTGGCGCATTGGGTCGCGAAGTTTCCAGCGGAAGAGGATATGGAAGTCTCCAGATCGGCCCGATGAGGGCGGACTATTTTCCGTTCACGATTGCTCCAAGTCCGGACCGCAAGACCTCGACGAGCAGCTACGCCGGACAGGTTGGACTGGATGCCTTATCGGCGACGGGAGCATTGGTTGATATCCCTTCCGGGCAGATGTGGGTGCCGGGACGACGTTCCCTAGGTTCCCGGAGCACGGGACCTTTGCCGCTCGGTGCGCGAAGTGGATTGGGTAAGGAGATTTTAAAAATGGGCACTGCTGGTCGATTGCCTCACTTGATTTTGAGTGGAACCTTGCAGGGTGTTCCGGTTTCCTGGGTGGTCGATACCGGGGCGGAGGTTTCGGTGATGGCAGCCGAGAGTTTTGATCGCTTCAATTTGCCAAGTCGCGCGACCAATTCACGTATGATTGATGCCTCGGGGGATCGGATTCCTCTACGTCATGCCAGACTACAGAACCTAATTTTTGGTCAGGTCAATGTTGCTGTGTTTGATGTCTCGGTAGCTCCGCTCGGAACAGTCCGTCAATATTTCCGTGACTCAACCGGGCGTCCGGTGGACGGAATCCTCGGGATGGATTTCCTGACCAACGGTCAGGCTCTTTTAGATTCAGGCTCTGGCCTGATTTACCTCGGCAAGCCCTAGGAGTCTGTCGGACTGGAGAAGGAACTGGGTTCCATTTTTTGGGTGGGAACTGATCCGGTGATGTTTTGGCTCATTCGGGTGGGCTTGGTGATATTCCAGTTCTTCGGGAGATTTGAGGTTCTGGGAGCAGGGTGAGTGTTTTCCCGCTGCTTGTGGGCCCGGTGACTGCCTCTCTCGGGGCCGTCCTCCGAGCTTTCTCAGGCTCCCAGTCCCTGCGTCAGGGTGTGGAGGCGTTTCATGTTGTAGCTCAGGCA
>CBFHQJ010000067.1:0-26925 GCA_965657795.1 Akkermansiaceae bacterium | reverse complement strand
ACGGTGTCCTCATGAATGAGGCAATGGAGCGATCATTCAGTCACCTTATGGTGTCTTTCTTTAATGAGGCAACAGGCGGAGGGATTCGCACCTGGCACAATCCCCTTGGATCTTGACCTAATCAAAGCAGAGGACATCGTACACATACAGTGTCATGACTTTCTTAAGAGCCCGTCTCCTACTCTTCACCCTGTTCCTTACAGGCTATTCAGCAGCCGGTGCCCGGAAGCCCAACATCATCCTCATCATGACCGATGACATGGGCTACTCTGATCTCGGTTGCTTTGGCAGCGAGATCAAGACACCAAATCTGGACGCTCTCGCCGAGAAAGGAGTCCGGCTCAGTAGCTTTTATAATTTTGGCAAATGCTGCCCCACTCGTGCCGGCCTGATGACCGGACTCTACAATCATCAGGCCGGGGTTGGCGACATGACCGGTGACGAAGGCTTCCCCGGATATCGGGGGCGCCTCAATGATCAATGCCGAACCATCGGAGAGGTTCTTAAAAAAGCGGGATACCAAACCATCCAAACCGGCAAATGGCACCTCGGCGCAAAGCAAAAATCCTGGTGGCCGCAACACCGGGGATTTGATCAAACATTCGGCTGCCCGCTTGGCGGAGGCTTCTACTTCCGTCCTTCCGCGTTCCACAGCTACCGGGAAATCATGCGGAACGAAACCGTCCTTTACACCCCTAAAATCGATCCACCCGAGGGATTTTACACCACTGATGCCTACACCGACGAGGGTCTCGTGTTTGCCCGCGAGGCCCTCGAAAAAAAAGAACCTTTCTTTTGGTATCTCGCTTACAACGCCCCTCATTGGCCCCTCCGGGCCAAACCTGCGGACATCGCAAAATACCGCGATACCTATCGAAAAGGATGGGATCAAATCCGCCGTGATCGACATGCAAAACTTATCAAACTCGGACTGATTGATGAAGCATGGGAACTCTCTCCCCGGGGAAAAAAAGTTCCAGCTTGGGACAAACTCACTCCGGAAGAAAGAGACCGGCAGGCTAAATTCATGGCCGTCTATGCCGCCATGATCGACTGCGTTGATCAGAATGTGGGCAAGATCGTCGCCGAACTCAAAAGCAGCGGAGCCTACGAAAACACCCTCATCATCTTCATCTGCGACAACGGAGGAGGAGATGAAAAAGGACTCATGGGCATCAACACTGCAAGGGGGAAAGGACGAGATGAATTTGGAAGCGCTGATTCATTTATCTACCCCGGACGCGCTTGGGCAAATGTCTCAAACGTTCCCTTCCGGCGCTATAAATCAAACCTTCACGAAGGAGCCATCGCCACCCCCTTCATCGCCCACTGGCCTTCTGGAATTCCCAAACCTCAACAAGGCTCCATCTCCCGTGAAACTGCTCACATCATCGACATCATGCCCACTTGTCTGGAGATCTCTCAGGCCAAATACCCCACCACAATTGACGGCAGGCAGATCTATCCTCTCTCCGGCACAAGTCTTCTCCCCATTCTGAAAGGGATTCCTTTCGGACGAAGCTCCCCTCTTTTTTCAGAATACAAGGGCAACAGAATGGTGCGCGAGGGGAAGTGGAAACTGGTCTCGGACAAGAATCGCCCTTGGGAGCTCTACAATATGGAAAAGGACCGAACCGAGCTCCACAACCTGGCCGACAAGAACCCACATCAGGTCGACTCACTCGCGAAGAAATACCAGACGTGGGCCAAAAAACATTCTGTGATCAAGAAGCGAACCAAATAGACCTCTTTAAGAATCAACCCATCGAAGGTCCCGCTTGCCCTTTTAAAGCATCCTTTCATTCTCTCCCCGATCCATGGACCACATCCCCATTCTCATCATCTTCGCTCTTGGAATTGCCGCCGCCTTCTGGACTGGGCAAAGAATCGCCTCAAACAATTCCACTCCTGCCGCCGAGCCAAAGCCTAGCCCCGAAACCAAACCAGAGACGGTCGACCCCTCTCTTCCCAAAGAAGAAAAAAAGAAGACCAAACCAAAGAAGCCCAAGGACATTCACGCGTGGTCCCAAAAACTTGGTTCTGATCTTTCTAAAATCCCCACGACCATTGGGCTCATTGAGCACCCCAAGTTCCAGCGCGCTGTCACAGAACTGGAGGCCCTCGAGATTCCGCCTGAAGATCTTGTCGTTCACCTCAAAAGCGAAAATGACTTTATGGCCATGCTGGCTCTGCACCTTGCCTGCGGTCGTGATGACCTTGATGAGGAAATCCTCAAACCCGCGCTCTTCTCTCACATCCGCACTCCTTCCACTCATCGAACCATCACCACCCTCCGCTGCCTCCCCGCCATCCTCACGGGCCCGACCATCGGCCGGGTTTTCGCAGCAGTTTACAGCCCTTGGGACGACTTTCAAATCGATCAAGCCCTCCGCAAATTCGTCGCCGAGCGACTCGCCTCCGGTGAAGCACTGACCTTCGGCGACCATAATCGCAAGATCGACAGCTGGGACCTCGACGACGTCAAAACCATTGTCAAACGCCTTCCCGAAGAACAGGCCAAGGTCCTCCTCGAGGAGCTCGAAGAAAATGGAATTGGCGAACCCGGCGACCCCCGTGAATTCCTACGCCAGTTTGCCACCATTCTCGAACCCATTACTGGTCAACTTGAGGATGGCTCTCCGATTCTGGAACCCGCGCCTCTTGAATCACACAAAAAAGCCATCCTGGAACGGCTAACCCGCGAAAAACAGCCGCGCTCGATTGTCCTCACCGGAGCCAGCCGCGTTGGCAAGACCTCCCTCACCCGACTGGTCGCACGAGACCTCCAAAAACAAGGCTTCATCGTCATCACTGCGACCTCCGCCAACCTTCAATCCGGCCAGAGCTACATCGGCCAGCTTGAACAACGCATGCTCGAGTTTCTCCGTATCCTTCGCCGCCGCAAGGTGCTCTGGATCGCGGATTCCTTTCACGAACTGGAACTTGCGGGCCGCCATCAATACAGCCCCACCAGCATTCTGGATATGATTCTTCCGGACCTCGCTGAAGGAAACATTCTCCTCATTGGAGAAACTCCCGAAAGCTCACTCAGTAAACTCAAAACTTCGTCACCAAGAATCGACACCGCAGTCGATATTCTTAAAATCGACGAGTCCAATGAAAAACAAGCTCTCGAAATGGCGGGAGACTGGGTCAATGAGCATCCGGGTCAGCTTGGCAAAAAACCGGGAAGCACCAGTGAAACATTGGCTGAAGGACTGAAACTGGCGCGCCAATACTCCCTGGGACACGCCATGCCGGGACTTCTCCTCGATCTTCTCAAGGAGTGCTTCCAGCGCGAATGCGACCAAACCAAGGGCTCTTCGGTTTCCATTGATCGCCCTGCCCTCCTGCGCGCGCTGGCCTCGCGGACCGGCATGCCCATGGAGATCATCGACGATGACCTGACTCTCGACCTCAAGGTCCTTCAGGGAAAATTTGATCAGGGTGTGCTGGGACAACCCGAAGCCGTTACCGCCTTGATCGAACGAATCGCGATGATCAAAGCCGGTCTCACCGACCCCAGTCGCCCACTCGGAGTCTTTCTATTTGCAGGGCCCACCGGAACGGGGAAAACCGAGATCGCCAAAACCCTGGCCAAGTTCCTGTTTGGATCGGAACAGCGAATGATCCGGCTCGACATGTCGGAATTTCAAGATCCCAGCTCTTTAACCCGCTTGATTGGAAGTCCGGACGAATGCTCTTCGCTGGCCTCCCGAATCCGACAGCAACCTTTCTCTCTCGTCTTGCTCGATGAGTTTGAGAAGGCGAATCAAAACGTTTGGGATCTCTTTCTTCAGGTCTTCGATGACGGACGTCTCACCGATTCCCGGGGCAATACCACGGATCTCCGCAATACCATCATCATTCTAACCTCCAACCTCGGAGCCCGTGACGCCCAGGCGGTCTCGATGGGATTCAATCAGAGCCAACATCCCTCCTATCAGCCGCGTGAGGTGCTTAAAGCGATCGAGCAAACCTTCCGCAAGGAATTCGTCAACCGCATCGATCGCATCGTGACCTTCCGCCCTCTCAGCCGTGAAACGATGCGTGAAATCCTTCGCCATCAACTTTCCAAAACCCTCTCAAGGCGTGGCTTGCGGACTCGTCCATGGGTCATCGAGTGGGATGAATCGGCATCCGAACTCCTCCTCGAAAAGGGCTTCACCCCAACCATGGGAGCCCGTCCCCTCATGCGGGCCATGGATCGCTACCTCCTTGGCCCTCTCTCCAGGGACATCGTGAACGGAGTCCTTCCTGCCGAAGAACAACTCCTCTTTATCTACGCGCGTGACGGAGAACTCCACTGGGACAGTTCGCTCGATGAATCAGCCGATAACCTTGCAGCCGATCCCGACGAGGAAGTCGCCGAGTTCTCCAACCGGCACCTCATCCTAACCCCGACCGGGTCCGATGATGAACTCAAGCACCTTTGCCAGCGCTATCAGGACCTGGATGAACTTCTCAATTTGGAAGCATACCTTGAGTCAAAACAAGTCTGCCTTGAGGCCATGCAAAAAGAGGGCTTCTGGCAGTCCGAAGAGCGCTGGCAATACCTCGCTCTTGCCGAATACATCGATCGGGTGGAATCATCTCTAAATGCCACCGGCTCCCTGTTGGAGCGACTTCTCAATAATCCCGACAGCCGCCCGTCTTCTCCGGAAAAGATCCGCCTCCTCGTTTCCAAACAGGCCGAACGCCTCTTCGTCCTTGAACAGGCCTATCCCGAGATCACTGCCGGTGAAGCGAATGATGCCCTCCTCCTGATTGAGGCCAACGCAACCGACATCTCCTTCGCCGAGCAACTCCGCACCATGTATCAGTCCTGGGCGGCCAGCCGCGGTATGAACCTCGCCGAAATCCGCAGCCCGATGTATTGGGCCGCCCGCATCAATGGTTTTGGAGCCCTGACCATCCTGCAACCCGAGGCCGGAGTCCATCATTGGGCCGAAGGCAAAAAAGGAGACCGTTGGCAGTGCAAAGTCCACGTCATCCCAATCGCACCCGGTGAAAAATCAATCCGCTTCGACCAGCTCCCGAAACTCTCGGGAACAACCCGCCGATATCAGGAAGTGCCCACCCCGCTTGTCATCGATAAAAAGCGTCCCTTCCGGACAGGCCGCCTCGATCTCGTCCTTAAAGGACACTTCGATCTCATCGAATCTAACTAAGCCCGCCGCGTCTGCGGATCACCCATTCCGCGGTCAGAAGAATCGCCAGCAGAAGCAAGACCGGCCAAATATCCCAGAGCGAGGTCTCGCGAAGCTCCGTTCGTGTTTCGTCCCCCTTCAAAAAGAGATCGGCAAGAGCCCCTTCGCCTTTGAAGACGCGGCCCCCTGACATTTTGGCAATGGAGTCGAGAAGAGATTGATTGAGAGTCGTCTCCGAAAGTTCGACGGCACTCCGTGCGCCGACCACCCGGAAACTCGTGATAACCTCATCGCGCACTTTGACCTCATAAACTCCCGGCTTCCGGAATGGCCCTGCCAGGCTCTCGTGAATGCCATTGGAATTCTTACGAAACTTTAAAGGAACCTGTACCACCTCACCGGACTCATGCTTCACCTCCGCCATCAAATCTTCATCCACAATGGGATTCAGATCGTCGTCCCGAAGCCGTGTCATGATGCGAACGCGATCGTCGCCGGTATAAGTAAGCTGATCTGTGCCCAGCCTGACCTGATCATTACCAGCGCGCAAATTTGGCCCTGCACCCCAGCGAACCAACTGGCCCCAAAAACGGTGATGATAGATATCACCGACACCTTCTCGAAATCTCCACGTGCGATCAGCCAACAACATTGCCACCTTGCCCGCGCCCGTCTGCCGAGTGACCAAGAGAGCATTTTCAGCCTCGCGCTCCCGACGGCGGGCCACCTCGGAAAGAGCAGCATCAAGACTCGCAGCAGAATCAACCTTTCGTTTCTTGGCATCCGCATCCTCCGCATAAAGCAGAACTTCCGCTCCGGGCTGCAGGCCCTCCACCGGATGTCTCCAACGAATCACCGGAAACTCTTTCCACAGGCGTTCGTTGCTCATTTGCCCTTCGACTTGCGCCGTAATCGGGTGATTGCGCCCGGTATTGGTCAGAGAAAAGCGAAACTCCTCATCTCCGCCATAAAAAGTTCTCCGGGATGATTCGTACTTCACCGGAATCAGCTCGCGGGCCACTTCCGACTCAAAAGAATGCGGCATGTATTCAGGGCCTGCTACCAAGACCAACAAAGCGGCTCGCTCACTGACGCAGCCCTTCAAAATGCTCCACTGCTCGTTACTCAGCGCCTCGGGACCAATGTCCCCGATAATGATGACATCGAACTTACGCCACTCCTCCTCGGTCTCCGGCAAATGGGTTGCGTTAGCCTCACCAAACGGACGACTCGCTGAAGCCACGACCTTGGGTGGCGTGTGACCCGAAATACGATCAGGCTCAAGCAGCACTGACTGCAGATGAATCGACTGGTCACGACCGTAAAAGAGGTTTCGCAAGTATCGGAATTCCCAGCGCGGATGTCGGTCAATCAAGAGCACGTTGGTCCGCGCGTCGCTCACCACCGTTTGAAATTCCCACCCGTTGTTATTGTCGAAGGTCTCTTCCTCCAAACCACTCAAGACCACGCGGTATTCCCCGACACCTCCTTCTTCCGGGGCATGACGGAATTTGACCTCTTCCCGATAATTGTCCTGCGGGATGGAAATCTCTTTCGACTCAAGCTCCTTGTCGCCGGCAAACAACTGCAACTTGGCCTTCTTGCCCCGGTATCCGTCAAACTTCAGGAGAGCTCCCACCCGGATTCGGTCACCCAGGTAAACCGAGTCCGGTGATCGAACCGAAATAATAGCAGCATCTTTCGGGGGCACATCACTACCTGATGGAATGATCGCGATGGGAGCGTCCAAAATTCCAAAGCGACGCGACACATCCTCGACACTTCCCGGTCGATTGTGGCGACCATCACTCAGCAAAACGACCCCGGCTAGTTGGTCGGGCGGCACTTGATCGAGAACCGCGTCCAAACCTCCGGCCAAGTCAGTTGCCTGATCCCAACCTTCGACCTCGTCACTCTCATCAAGAAGAGCTCGTCGGGCAGCCCTCACTTCGCGCACGCCCACCTTGCCATCGAGTTCATCCAACAACCCGCTGGCTTCAAGTTGCTCCCGGGCAAGCTCTAACCGCGACTTGGTCTGGCCATCGTCCACCAAATCCATGGAAGCCGAATCATCGATCATCACGATGACCTCACGTTCGATTTCCCGCTCGACGAATCGACTCCAAACCGGCTGCAGCAAAATCCATAAAAGCAATCCCAATTCAGCCATTCGGAGGCACAAAAGAACCCGACCACGTTGAGGGCTTATTGCGGTCCGCTCATACCGGTAACTCCAGAAAACCAATTCGGCTCCGAGAGCGCCGATGAGAGGAATCACCCAAGCCGGCCAAAATGGGTTCACCTCGAGCACTCGGGACAAGAGTAGGACCACACCCCAAAGCGCAAAGAAAATGGCAACACCACGAAGTAAAATTTTCACGCAGCACCTCCCTTCGCTCCTTTGGTTTTCGCTGCCGATCTTAAAAATGAATCAGGAATTTCATCCCGCTTTTCAAAGTCCACCTTCACTTCCTCTCCCGCTTTCCGCGACTTGGAAACCCAGCGAGCCAGGATCCCCTCGAGGAAAAACAGAATCAGTGCGGCAATCGCGAGAACCTTCCAAATCTCCTGTCCGAACCCTTCGCCACGTAATGCCGCCAAAACATCTTTGATCGACTTCAGTTCAATCAGATCCACTTCACGACGAATCAAGTTCCGGTCATCATCGTTCCAAGGCTCAAGACGACTTTCACCTCCTTCTCTCTCGACCACCAGGGGCACTTTATCGAGGCCAGAGAGATCCGGACGAACTTCAGCCGGAATATTCACGAGATACTCACCGGGAATGGCCGAACCATCGACTTCCAGCAGCTTTCCTCGTCTACCCAAAAGAGCCGAAACATCTCGCTCCCGCCCCAATGGGTCCCGTGCCGAGGCCTCGCCGAGAACCATGCTGGCAACATCTTCGCCAACCGGTATGAAAACCGAAGATGGCACAACCTCTCTTCGGCCATCCGGCCTTTCCCAAACCAGCCTGACGATGGCATCGCCATACTCCTCTTCGTAACGAGCCGAAAGCGTTACCGGCTTACCGGCAGTCAAAGCAACCTTTTCACTTCGTCCGCTCCCCTTCTCAAAGGGGTAAACTTCTTCACCATCGAGCTTCAATTCGAAGCGATCATCAACCTCCACTTCAAAAATGTAGTCACCTGTAATTGGCGGCAAAAGGGAACCTTCCCATTGCACGTTAAACTTATCCTGACGGAACCCTTTCTGCGGAGATTTGCTTCCCCAATCAAAGTCGATTGCCGCGTCGATCCTCTGAAGCACGTCGCCCTTCCTCCCATCTGATCGATAGCTCGCCGAGAGCCCTCCTCCACCGGGAAGTGCCAGCGTCGGGCTCCAACTCGCCCGCACGTTCAAATTGACCGTCTGCCCGCCGGCCAACCAGTTGGTCATTTCGTGAACGAACGGAACAAAGCTCGGGCGCGCCGGGAGATTCCCCATGCGAGCATCGAGCGCCGTCGTAGCCACAATAATTCGACCATTCCCATAGCTCCGGGTGGCCAGGAAAATCTCGCCATCACTGTATCTGGCTGCAGCCAATGCCCCCTCAACCAAGTCTGATGAAGTCCGGTATCCTTCAATCACGGCCTCGCCCAAATCCTGCCCCGCTTCATCTTTGAAAAGACGCAAAACAGGATGATCAAAACTACCCGGCGCAGCCTGAACTCCATTTTCAGGCAACACCATCTCGCCGAGCTTCATAGGCATTACCTTGCCATCGCCGCCGTTCCACGAATCATAGTAGGCAGGATCAACCTTGGGCCCAGCGATGACCCAAAGCCCGCCACCGTTGATCACAAAGTCCGCGATGCGGGTCGCTGCCGATGCCGGAAGCCGGGGAACATCCGCTAGAACAATCACGGCGTCATTTTCAATTTCCTCGCGTGTCAGAGCCGCCGCATCGATAACACGTGGATCGATAAAGGTCTCCTCCTTGTCGCTCACCGGAGCAAGCGCCAAGGCCAGATAACCTCCGGCACGTTGGAAAAAGGACGCCCCGGCATTTCCCTCCACGATCAGGACCGGAAGGGTTTTCTTCACCCACACCGCCTTCTCTGCAACATCATCACCCGAGAGGTCATCATTGCCATCGAGATCTACCTGAATCACCTGGGGACCAACCTCGGCGAACTGATAGCGGTAATCGAGAATTGTGCTTTCACCCGGAGCCATCTGTCCGAGCCCTTTCGGCTCCAATTCCTCATCGCCCACTTTGATTCGCATCAATCCGGGAGTCACCATTTCGGTGCCGGTATTCTCGATCGAGACCCGAATCGCCACCTCGCGGTCCGTTCCGACAACCTCACGGGAAAGTTCGATTCCCGTCACCGATACGTTGCGCAGTTTCTCCGGAGGAGCAAACGAACGAAGTAAAAGGCGGGGCTTGGCACCATCAGGCAAGCCGTCCCAGGCATCCCCGAGATTACCCCATGAAGTCGTGCTATCAAACTGCCATCCGATCCGTTGCAGATCAGTAAAGACCACCAGATCCTTGCTACTGCCGCGGCCCTCCGCCAGCGAAAGGGTTGCCATGCCCAGGGCATCATGCGCCCGGAATGGGCCACCGACCGGCTCCAGTTGCTCCAGCACTTCGAGGACATCTGCACGATGAGTCAACGGCGTCCCTGTCTTGAGCACCGGAGCTGGTCCGCCGAGAACAATCGAGAAGGCCGTTCCTTTCGGTGCCTCCTTGACAAAATCTTGAGCTTCTTCAACCGCCCGCTCAAAGGCCGTGCGGCCATTTTTCCGAAGCAGCATCGATGTTGAACCATCAATCACGATTGCCACGTCGCGGCGCTCGCTGGTCTGAAATCTCTTCAGGTTAAGATTCTTTTCCTGCCAAATCAGAAAGCCCGCGCCGGCAATCATCAGAATAGCCACTACCCGCATCAACCATTTCCACTTCAGGGCAGAGAGGACAAAAGAGCCACCAAAAGCTGCGATCCCGAGTAAGCCCAGTGGCAGCACGAAGAGCCAAGGAATCTCCGAATCAGGCGGCACGAAGGGTCGGGCCACCGCTAATGCGATCAGTGCAATCAAAAAACAGCGTGTGATCATCAGCAAAAAATCTTCCCACTCCATCCGGCGTCGACGCGCCGCCACGGTATCGAAAAGAAAACGCATTGCGCCCCAATCGTAAGGCTTGGCGGCTTGACGACGGATTAGGTGCAGAATCACCGGGATTAAGACACCTGCCAGCCCTGCCAGTAAAAGTGGATTCCGAAAAAGCATCTTACCTCTTCCTCCTTCCCAGATAGCGCACCAGAGCATCCGAAACCGGAGTCTTGGTCGTCACAGGCACGTAGTCAGCTCTGAGATTTCCGCAAACCGACTCAATCGATGCAATGAAGTCCTTTAGCTTTTGCAGATAAGCAGCCCGCACGGCCTGCGGATCAATTCGCAACATTTCCTCCACCCCTTCCAAATCACGGAAGCGTTGGAAATTCCGGAAAGGAAAGCTTAACTCTTCCTCGGCCAGAACGTGAAAGACCACCAACTCGTGCTGACGGTAATCGAAGTGGTGAAGCGCCTCGACGATCTGGTCCGGTTCGTCGAAAAGATCGCTGATCAAAACCACCAGACCTCGTCTCGGAATCCTCTCGGCGACCTCGTGAAGAACCTTTCCAACACCGGTTTCCTTGCCCGGTTCGGTTTTATAAAGCTCCTCGCAGATTCGCCGAACTTGGCTGGGTTTGTTCTCAGCCCGCATGGAGGTGCGTAATTCATCGTCAAAAGTCACCAAGCCAGAGGCATCACCTTGCTTGATGAAGAGATAGGAAAGCGCCGCAGCCAGGTATTGACCGTATTCGAACTTCGAAAGGTCCGACTCCTCCCCTTTGAAAGTCATGGAACCGGAGACATCCAACACCATGGTGGCACGCAGATTGGTCTCCTCGATGTATTGCTTGATGACATTCCGGTCACTCTTGGCCATCACGCGCCAGTCGAGGTTTCTTAAATCATCGCCCAGCGTATATTCGCGGTGCTCGGCGAACTCGACCGAGACCCCTTTATCAGGACTGGTGTGGCGCCCGGTGAGCGTACCTTGTTTTCGAAGCCTCGAAAGCCACTCCAGGCGACGAAGCGACCCAACCACCTCGGGTGCAAGCAAACGCATGCACTCGGGCATTTTCAAATGATCAGCAGCTTCAGCCATCCGGGTCTTTTACTTGGGCGTGTTTGGCGGAAGACTAGATCTTAATGTCAGCATCCTTCCCGCCGAGTTCCTCGACAAGACGCTTGATGATGTCATCGCTCTTCACCCCGGCCGCTTCGGCATTGAAGGTGGTGAGAACACGGTGGCGAAGCACCGGAAGAGCCACCGAAGCGACGTCGCCCGTGGTGGCGTGAACCCGACCCCGGAGAACGGCATGAGCTTTGGCTGCTGAAATCAGCGAAATCCCGGCACGAGGACCGGCCCCCCAACCGACCATTTCCTTCACAAAGTCCGGAGCTTCATCGGATGCCGGGCGGGTCGCCCGGGCCAACTTCGCAGCAAAATCGATGACATGATCTCCAACCGGAACCCGTTTCACGATATTCTGGAGATGGATGATTTCCGGCCCTGTCATCAATGGAGAGACCGTTGCTGAATTCGGGCTCGTCACGCGACGGATAATCTCCCGCTCCTCCTCGGCATTCGGGTAATCCACAACGATATTGAAAAGGAATCGGTCGAGCTGCGCCTCGGGCAATGGATATGTTCCCTCCTGCTCGATCGGGTTTTGCGTCGCCAGCACGAAGAAAGGATCGGGCAAATTGAGCGTTCGCTCACCCACCGTCACGTGACCTTCCTGCATCGCCTCCAAGAGAGCCGCCTGCGTCTTTGGAGGAGTTCGGTTGATCTCGTCCGCCAAAACCATACTCGCAAAGAGCGGGCCATTCACAAACCGGAATCCCCTGTGACCGGTCTCCGGATCGACCTCAAGAACATCAGTTCCGGTGATATCGGCCGGCATCAGGTCGGGCGTAAACTGAATCCGCTTGTATTGCAGATCAAGCGCCTGGGAAACGGTCGAGACCAAAAGTGTCTTCGCCAAGCCTGGAACCCCCACCAAGAGAGCATGACCACGACAAAACATCGCCATCAAAACCTGCTCCACAACCTCGTGTTGGCCCACAATGACTTGGCCCAATTCCTCCTTCATTCTCCCATAGCTCTCGTGGAGCTTTTCGACAGCAGCTTTGTCCTCACTCATGTTGGGAGTCACCTACGGGAAAGGAGTGACTTCTCTTGCTCATTTTTGAAAAGAATCTCCTCAGATGGTCTTTTCTTTGAAACCCGTGCCAACCGGGCCGAAATCAAGACCTCAGCAATCTCGCCGCATCCTTCGCAAAATAAGTCAAAATCACGTCTGCTCCGGCTCTCTTGATCGCAATGAGACTCTCCATCATGACCGCCTCCTCGTTCACCCAGCCATCGGCCGAGGCGCTTTTAATCATTAGATATTCGCCACTCACCTGATACGCCGCCACCGGTAAGGTCGTGTGCTCACGGACATCGCTGATAATGTCCAGATAAGCTCCGGCTGGTTTCACCATCACCATGTCAGCTCCCTCATCCTCATCGAGCATGAGCTCTCGAAGCGCTTCGCGACGATTCGCCGGATCCATCTGATAGGTCTTCTTGTCTCCAGCCTTGGGTGCCGATCCCAAGGCTCCTCGAAACGGCCCATAATATGCCGAGGCATATTTCGCAGTGTAGCTGCAAATTGAAACCTTCTCAAAGCCCGCCTCATCCAATGCCGCCCGCAACGCCGCCACCCGACCATCCATCATGTCACTCGGCGCCACGATATCTGCCCCCGCTTCGGCCTGGCTCACTGCTTGTTTGCAAAGAACCTCCACCGTTTCGTCATTCAAAATCTCTCCATTCTCAACAATTCCATCGTGACCATCGATATTATAGGGATCGAGGGCGACGTCCGTCATCACCACCAATTCGGGGTATGCCGATTTCAGAGCCCGAATTGCTCGCTGCACCAGACCTTCCGGGTTAAAGCTCTCTTCTCCCTTTTTCGTCTTCAAGGATTCTTCAATCGCCGGAAAGAGGACAACCGCCGGAACGCCCAAGACCAAGGCCTCTCCAGCCTCCTTCAGCAAGCCGTCCAGAGACCACCTCGTGCATCCTGGCATCGACTCAATGGCCTCGTCAGCCTCCACATCGTGCAAAAATAGCGGCAGCACAAAATCACCCGGGCTCAGCAAAGTCTCGCGAGTCAGTGCCCGCAATCCCGGGCCCTTTCGGTTACGTCGAGGTCGAATCGGTAAATCCACGCCCAAAGCCTAATTTCGAAATTCCAAAATCCGAATCCTAAATTAACCTTCTGCCGTGGCCCACACTCCTTTCACCGAACTCCTCCAAGGCGATCTCGAAACTCTGGAAACGAATCTCCGTGATCTCCTCGACCCACATCTCTCCGAAAAGGAACATCTTTCCCTCCTCAACCTAGCCTGCGGTCGTGGCGACGAAACCGGCGTTCTCGCCAAGCTCCTCGCAGAAAAATCCAAGTCCGCCCACCTCCAGGGACTCGACATCCGCGCCGCCGAAATCGATCAAGCCAACTCCCGCTGGAAAGCGGAGCTTCAGAAAGCAGAGGAGCAAAGTGCCACCGCCGATTTCATTACTCACCGGGGAGACCGGCTCCTCGACCTCGCCGAGATCGGAACTCCCGACATCGCCTTTCTTCGTCACCAAAACTACTGGAATGACAAGCCGGTTTGGACCCAGATCTTCGACCAAGCCCTCGAGCGCCTCAACGACGACGGACTCCTCGTTATCACTTCCTACTTCGACAAAGAACACGAACTCGCCACTGAAGCTCTCGAGAATCTCGGCGCGATCCAAGTTGGAACCATCATCAATCCCAACTCAAGAGCTCTCTCTGACGCCCCAGGAAAATCCGTCGACAAACACCTCGCCGTCTTCCGAAAGACGGAGTGACCACGCAGCACAGGCGTCCCGCCAGAGTCCGCCCATCAACGGAACTTAGCCCAACCAGATGGGCCATGAAGCCACAAACCGCCAGCCTCATCTTTTGCAAAAAGAAATGAGGCTATCGCAAAGCAATTTTTATCACTGGCCGATCTGATAAGAGAACGCCTTTCCGTATTTCCATCAACGACGGAAGCGAAAACCAAGGCACACGCCGAACCAATCTCCACCTCCAGGTCTTTCTGCTCGGCAATGAATTCAATCGCTCGATCTTTTCTGTCAAACAATGCCAAATCAACAATCAGGGGTTGGACATGGCTCTTTTTCAGCTCAAACAGATCGCTTAATCCCTCACGATTCCTGGCAGCAAGGCAACCTAGGGTCCGGATGGTATGATCCTTCAACTTTTCTCCATCACTTTCGAGAATCTTTCCGGCGTTAGCAAATGGCTTCTTGATATCACCGAACTCAGGAAGCTCGACTTTAACCGTTTCATATTTGCGAAACTTGTCGGCAACCGCAGCACCTGATCTATCGAGGGATTCGATATAAAGACTAGAGATATTACTCCCTCCGGGGGAAAATTCAGCCTCTAAAGAATCGCCTTTCCCCATCACCGGGAAAGTCGAAAACGTAAAGGGACTGCCCTTCCCCAGCAACAAGCTGACCGGTTCTCCGTTAATCCTGATCAAATTTTCACCTCCTGGGGCATAGTCGTAAATAACGATCCCAGACCATGATTTTTCCTCAATCACCTTTTCTTCGAACTCGCCCTCATCTGGGCCGCAGCCACTCAAAACAAGAGCTAAGCCTATAAAAATATTTTTGAAATGATCATTGGCTGAGAGCTATATATCACATTCAACCAACTTCAACCTTTCCCCACTCGGAAAGAGGTTCGATTCAAAGTGGTTCATCACAAAGGCATAACTCATCCCGCTTTCAGCGTTCGCAAAACCATAACTCCCGCCCGCTCCGGGGTGACCAAAGCAATCTTTCTTCGGTCCCAGCCCGAGCATCATCCCGAAGCCAAAGGAGTTCTCAATTCGTTGAATGACATCCAGCCCCTTGATCCTCGGCTTGACTAGCTCCGCCAAAAATTCCTGCCGCAAAACCCAGTCATAAAACTTGGCCAACCCCAATGCCGAGCCCACTCCTCCCATCGCAGGGAAACCCACCTGCCAGGCTCGAGGCTGATTCATCTCACTCACTCCCGACAAATCCGACGGCGACGAAAAGGCCAATCTCGTTAGCGAATCCTTCGTCAGCAAAGCCTCGTAAAAAGGCTTCGGCTCCCCGGCCTTCGAGAGCCGGGCCGGAATCAGTTCCGCCACTCGTTCGAATTCCTTCTCCGGCAATCCGATCCAGAAATCAATTCCTTCCGGCTCCGCAATTTCATCCCTCCAGAATTGCCCCAGCGTTCGTCCGTCAATCCGTCGCACAATCTCATCCGCCAAAAAACCAATCGTTCTGGGATGATAACCGTGAGTGCCCACCGACCAAAGCGGCTCTTGTTTTTCGAGGGAGGCGATCACCGCCTCGCGATCCCAAATCGAGGCCCTGTCATGCAAACCCGCATACCCCCCTTGATGCGAAAACATCTCTTCAAAGGTCAGATGCCCCGCTCCCAATTCCGGCCACACTCTCTCGACCAAGGATTCACCATCCATCCCCACCCGACGAAGCACCATCAAAACGCAAACCGCCATCGGCCCCTTTGTCGCCGACCAAACCGGTGCAATCGTTTCCACGGTCCAAGATTTCGTCCGGTGCCGATCCGAAAACCCTTCATGCCGCGACACCACCTCCTCGCCATCTTTCATGGCCACAAAGGACCAACCGATCTCATCCTTCATAAGTTTAATTCTCCCTGCGTGCACACTTCGCTCACCTCAATCACTTCACCAAGGTGAGTCGAAAGCAAGCGACACTTTACCACAGATGGATCTACCTCGAACACCGCCGCCATCGCAACCTGATAGTCCATCATTTGCCCGACATGTCGTCTCACCAATTCCTCACGCGATTTGGCTCCATCCGTTTTGAAGTCAATCACCTCGACCCTGGAAATCGTCTCCCCATCTCGATAGACGTGCAAGCGATCCACCACGCCACTCATCCATCGTCCTTGATGAATGAGTTCGAAAGCCTGTTCTCGATAAAGCTCCGCCCCGGAGTTTTCAAAAACCTGATGAATCATCTCCAGCTTCAGTGAATCCTCGACCATTTTTCCAGCAGCCGAAAATGGTAAAGCTGGCACCTCGCCCGGCTTCAGCCATTCAATCTTTTCGAAAAGAGCATGAACCTCGGTTCCGATTCTGCGGCCACTTCCACCCCCTTTAACCAATTTCTCTTTTTCCTTTGATGGATTCCTGCGGCTCCGTTGCGCTTTCCCCTCCGGGAGCTGTGGTAAAACCTTTGGCTCCGGAACCTCCATGGACTCCACTCCATCCGTCCAATTCGGATCAGCCTCTGGAAACTCGATCCCGGTTGACCGTCGGACCAAATTCGCCGGAGTCGCATGACTTTCGCCCGCCGGCTTGTCCTTTCTTGAAGCCGGTTCCTCGGGCAAAAAGGCATAAAGCCCGCGCTTGGCCCGCGTCAACGCCACGTAAAGTAAACAAAGCGTTTCATACTTTTGCGATTCCGACCACCGGTCGAATGCCGCTTTAGTCTCGGGATGTTCAAGATAAGCCCACTTCCCGGGGACTTGCAGGAGCCAATCCTTCCCGCGCGCCACCTTGAAATCCTTCGCGTTTGGAACCTGATTTCGATCCGGTAACTCGGGCAGCATCACAACATCAAAACCAAGTCCCTTCGACTTGTGAATCGTCATCACCTCGATCGCGGCAACCCCAGGGGCTTGGTTCACCTCAAGGTCCCGAATCCAATCCGCCGCCGCTCTCGGCGAGGCCTCACCGGCCCCATCAAACTCCGATAAAGTCGCAATCATATCCTCGGCCCTCCGCCGACCATACAAACCAAGCCGACCCCACTCTGGTGCAATCAGCCTGCTCACAAAACGGGCATAACCAGCCTGCTGGACTTCTTTTAGAATCTTATCCCAGCGGTTGCCCCAGTGCTCACCATGCTTCTCCAACTCAACCATCACAGGAGACATCGCCAGGACCTCCCGACTGTATTCGTTCGCCGGGTTCGCCAGCCACTGAATCAAGTGCTTGATCACGACCCCGACCGCGTGGTCCGAGCCCGGCTTCCGTTGTCCGGCCTCGATGATATCAAATCCTTCCGCCCGGAGCAGGTCCGCATACTTTTTCACCTGATCCCCCGTTCTCACCAGAACCCCACAAGTCAGCTTTTTTTCACCGATTCCCAAACGCCTCAACTCATCAACGAGTCGTTCGCCATCTTCATCCTTGGAAACTTCAATGACCTTGCCTTCTCCACTGACACCCGGACTGGCAGACTCGTGATCCTTCCACTGCCATTGGTCCCGCACCGACTTCCCAAAAAGACCTTCAATGAGTGACAAGTTTCCACAAACCGCATTGACCAAAGCCAGCACCGCCGGACACGAGCGATAAGAAACATCCATCGGCTCAACCACCAAACCATTGCCATATCGCCCCAGGACATCGTCAAAGAGACTCACATCCCCGCCACGCCACGCATAGATTCCCTGCTTGCGATCACCCACCACAAAGAGGCTTCCTTCGGGGTCAGCAACCGCTTCATCGATCAAGGGCTCCAGCCCACGCCATTCCGAACGACTGGTATCCTGAAACTCGTCCAGTAACCAATGATCATAGCGGCCGTCCAAGCGGTAATCAATCAGCTCCCGACGCAAACGTCCTTCCTCGCTCTGACTCCATTCGCCAAGCAAAATTTTCACATCATCAAAGCTTAAGAGACCCCGCTTGCGCAACTGCTCGGAATATTCGTGATCGATCTGCTCCATCAATTCACCTACTGCCTGGGTCTTCGCCACCGCACTCGCCAACTCACAATCAATCGCTAGTCGAAAAAGGGACTGCCAGTTCGACCAAGGCACCGGTTCGATCGTCAGCATCTTGCGACCTTCTTTGATCTCAACCGGCCCGGGCTCGCCAAGAACTTCCATCAAGCGAGTTCCAAAAGCATTCAGCTTAAGCGATTTCCCGACGACATGATTGGAGAAGCTGTCCAACATCGCATTCCAGGTCTTTGCCTGTCCATCGTCCCGCAGGGCTGCGATCAAGCCCTCCTTCTGCGCGGCCCAATCGTCCACTTTAGGGAGCTCGGAAAACACCGCAGGATTCCCAAAAGACTCTTTCCGATTACCGGCTTTCCAAATCGCGTGCCACGTCCCCACGAACTCCTCAAGAGATCTCTGCACCCCTTGCTGGCCTCTCCCCAGCGTCGCTTTACGAAAAGCATGGTAGAAATCCTTCCGATTCCCGAAACCATCGCGTAGTACTCCTTGTAAGATCTCGGCCTGTGCTGTTTTCAATCTTTCACCCTCCAACAAATCAAAGGTCCCGCCCGTCAAGCCAAGTTCGTACTGAAAACCTCGTACAACCCGCGAAAAGAAGCCATCAAGCGTGGTAAACTGAAGCTTCGGCAACGAACGGATCACCTTTTCGAGAACTTCCGGCAGTTCAAACTCCGCCTTGATATCGTTGCAAACTTTCTTCGCCTTCTCCGAATCAAGGCTCCCCTCCGCCAACTTGGTCAGGACCGAATCAGCAAACTCACCCGCCGCCTTCCGCGTGAAAGTCAGCGCCACCATCCGCTCCGGATCAACTTCTTCCCGCCCGATCTTTCCGATCACACGATTCCCGAGTTGATAAGTCTTCCCCGAACCTGCCGAAGCCAGGATCAAAAGGTTCTTTGCCAGAATATCATTCACGCTGCGCCTCCCTTCCAATCAAAAGCATCCTTTAAATCCCGACCATAGGCCAGATCTTCAAAGTCCTCATACTGCACCTTTTCCGCCGGGGGCCAAAAGACCTCAGCCTGCACTTGTTTCACGATCCACTCGGCACACCGTCTCGCCGAGATTTTGTCCTCATCGGAAAAATTTTCCCAAGGGGTAATCTTCACATTGGCTTCGTCCTGCCCGAGCGCAAAGTATCCGATCTCATCCACCTGACCAAGCGCGTCGGCATAAAATGGAACCTGTAAATTTGTCCAAACTGCACCACTTGGAGCCATCACATCTTCTACCTGCAAATGCTTGGGTGGATCGCCACGAAAACTCCTCTGGTGCTCCTTGACGACGTTCTTGGCTTCCTTGCTCGACTTGTAATCCAGCACCCGCTTCCGCCCGTCGTCATGTCGCTCGATACGATCGACCTGCCCGGTCACGATAACACCCGCGATCTCCAATTCAAAATCCTCTTCCACCTTCTCAATCCGCCAACCATCAGCCCGGATTTCTGCCTGCTCTTTCGCAAACCACCTCAGACGAAGCTTCATCGATTCCACCTGCAGAGAGACCGCCAGGGGTTGCACCTCACCAAAGTGTCGCTTCACCAAATCTTCCAAGGCTGCGTGAAGCCAACTTTCGATTTCTCTCGAGTCCGCCGAATCCCTCGCTACCGGATCCTTTCCCCATTGTTCCAAAACCTCGTGAAGGACATTTCCAAAGTCGCGATGATTCCACTCCGCCCTCTCCGGCTCCGGCTCGTTCATGCCCAAAACCCTTTGCAAATAATAGCGGAACGGACAGGCCAGGTATTTCGAAAACGCCGTCACCGACATTTTCTTCCTCGGTTCGATGATTCTCGGCGCCCACTTCCAATGATCCTCCACTAACCAGGCTGCCCCTGAATCTGCAGGTTCAACATTCGCGAATAGCTCTTTCACCCGCCCCGCCAACTCCTGGCCCTTCGATGTCAAAAGCAAACGCGACGGCGTCAAAACATCCCCCCCGGCCGATGATTTACCCACAATCAAATCAACCCGGCCGGATTCGCGTCTCATCTCCAAGAGCGAATACAGCAGGTAAGCATCTCGCGCCGCCCGACTGGACTCGCAAGGAAGCCCCAAGACCTCCCGTGCACTTTCAGGCAGCCAAGGGTCAGTGCTTGGACGACTTGGCACACGGCCTTCATTCATCCCGCAAATCACCAGATGATCCGCTGGATCGTGCAGTAACTCCAACCAACCCTGCACATCCAGAATCCGCCCATCCGGAGCCTCCTCCGGCACCGATCCCAAATCATGCAAAAGCAGCTCGATCCAAAACCCCGGCGACCGTTTCACTTCCTTCGCTGCTTCATTCGTCTCCTCAAGCCACTCTTCCAGCCCGGCTTCCCCATTCCGATCGATCTTATTCAAAATCGACCGCATTCCGGCATGGAATCCCTGCCTTAGGAATCGCTGGCGCAATTGATCAAATCCTTCCATCACCACCACTGCGGACTCGGCCGACTCAAGCTGAAACTCCAGCCTCTTTTGCTCACTCTCCCTCGTCGCTTTTTCAAGTCCATCCGAGATCAATTGACGCGCCCGACGCACATCATCCAGATCCCGCACGAGATGCGAGTCCAACAGACTGGAAAGAGCCTCGACTTGCTTGGACCTAATTCCCCCGACTAAAAATTTTCCCTGATCGAAAGCCAGCATATCGATGACCTCCTTCACCCCCGATTTTTGCAAATATCGCCGCCAACAAGCCAACCACCCACCCAAGGGTGAGGGCAACGAAGCCCCCGGATCATGAATCACCCAGCCTGCTCTCCCGAACGACCGTACCAACTCCACAGCAACTTCCACATCGCCCGTTCCCAAGCCCACTTCTTTGCTGATCGCTCCACCCTCGAGCACTTTCGCCACCGTCAGATCCGCTTGCTGACTGGGATCTCCAGTCAAATTCACTGATCCATTCTCCGGCCACGGAATCTCTCGATCACTCCAATCCAAACCGGGGCGCCCCCATTCATCGACCCGCGAATCTGGCACCAGAGCCGTCACCGGAATTCCTTCGCCCTCAAAAAACCGGGCCACGACCGGAGGAAGATCCATCACGCCCGCGATCACGACCTCGCGAATCCCACTCGGAATACTCAAGGCACCTTTTGCCAGTTGCGACGACTTACTGAGATAGCCCCACGCCTTCAAGTACTTCTCCACCACCGTTTCTAGTCTTGCCAATTGCTCCCAGCGTTCGCTTTCAAGAGACGTCACCTGTCGTGCGGCCTCAGATAGAATAAGCCCATTCTCCTGAAGATTCTTGCGCAACTCCGTGAAGGCTCTTGCCAGGCCCATAGCCCATCCCGGCCCCTCGCCAGCGGGCGATTCCGGAAAGATAGCCGCGTAGCTTTCCCAATCCGACACCCCCTCGAGTGCCTCAGCCCACGCCAGAACTTCCACCGCCTCCGAGGCCGTGTCCTCGACCTGCATCAGAGTTCCTGTTGTGATCACTTTAGGAGCCAGTAGTGCTCCTCGCTCCGCCAAACCTTGCCTCAAGCGACGCCCGCTCTGGGCAGTTGGCACCACAATCAAGACGCCGGGCAACCCCCCTTTTTTCTCCAAAAGCCAATCGATGACAACCGTCCCGTAAGGCTTTGAGGAAGGAAAAGAAATGATCTCCGCAGGCATGGCAAGAGCATCGTCAATCACGTCTTCCGATCCAATCTCAAACCATCCAATTCAGCGGAAATCTCCTCGCCTTTCCCGCCTCGGTTCTCCAACTTGCCTTCGCAAGTCATGTTAAACGTTCAATGGTTCTACTCCGACGCCCAAGAGCAACAGCAAGGGCCTCTCACCTTTGACCAGGTCCAACAGATGGCAGCCAACGGCCAAATCCAGCCGAACACCCTCATTCGGAACGAAAACCTTCCCGGTTGGACCGCAGCCAGCGCAGTCCCCGGCGTTTTTAATCCGGCCCCTCAGCCCGGACAAAGCCCATACTCATCTCCGGCAGTCAGACAGGTCGCAGCGACAGGCGGCCCATATCCAATTCCACACGTCAAAAAGACGTCCTTTACGCATTGGCTGACAAGCTACCTCGCCTCTCTGATCCTAATTGGGCAACCCTCATCGCGTCGGCACCGGGTCTTCCCGACTACACCGAAGAAAACCGTCAGATGGCCCAAGCCGAAACTGAGCAGGAAATTCGCGAAGCCCAGGAAGCGATCAATCGAAAGACCGAGGAATTGTCCAAGGATATTTCGGAGGGTAACACCACAGGAATGGTCACCCTTTTCCTCGGGTGGGCAATTTCTGTTTTCGCCATGATCTATACCTACATCATCCTCTACCGGGCCTGGTGTATTCTGCAACCGGGAGGCGCTCGAACCACACCAGTCCTAGCGGTTGTGTTCTGCTTCATCCCGCTCTTTAACATCTACTGGTTTTTCAATGTCTATGCTGGATGGGCAACCGATTGGAACCGCATTAGAAGTTCTTACCCAAATCTTCAAACAGCGCCGAAAGCTTCTGGCGGACTGTTCATCGCATCCTTGATCTGCATGATCACCATCATTCTCATGCCAATCGGAATCATCCTCTTCATGATTTGCAAAAAGCAAATGTGTGACACCATCAACTACTGCTCGGCCAACCAAACCGCAGCTTAATAATTTCCCAGCACCAACCTTCAAAATCTCATGCCCACTCAAATCGGACTCATCTCACTTGGCTGTGCCAAAAACCTTATCGATTCAGAGATCATGCTTGGACACCTTCAAGATGAAGGAATGACTCTCGTCCCTGATCCCGAACTTGCTGACGCCCTGATCATCAACACTTGCTCCTTCATTGACGTCGCCAAGGACGAATCTGTCGGCACCATCATCGAAGCCGTTAATGCCCGGCAGGAAGATCCCGCGCGTGAGAAACAAAAGATCATTGTCGCCGGATGCCTTTCCCAACGCTTCCAGAAGGACCTGCCCGGACTCCTTCCGGAAGTCGACGCCTTCATTGGACTCGATCAGGTTACCGACGTCGCCTCCATCGTGAGAAAAACTCTCAACCGCGACCTCGAAGAAGAAGGTTCACTCGACACCGTCACCGCCAAATCGCGCTACATTCCTGACTACACCACGCCACGATTCCGGCTCACTCCGCAACACATGGCCTACGTAAAGATCGCCGAAGGCTGCAACCATACCTGCGCCTTCTGCATCATTCCAAAGATTCGCGGCCAACACCGATCCCGGACCCAGGAATCCATCGTGCGCGAAGCCAAAGGCCTCATTGCCCAAGGCGTGAAGGAAATCAATCTCATCTCGCAAGACACCACCTACTTCGGCATGGACAAGTGGCAGGGTCTCGGAAATCGGCCCAATCCCACTTCCGGGGTTAATTCTGAAAAGGGCGAATCGCTCGCCTCTCTACTCCGCGCTCTTAACGAACTCGAAGGAGACTTCTGGATCCGACTCCTTTACACCCACCCAGCCCACTGGTCGGACGAGCTCATCCAAACCATCGCCGAGTGCCCCAAGGTCGCCCGATACGTCGACATCCCGCTGCAACACATCTCGGATCACATGCTGTCCAAAATGAACCGCAAGACCGATGGAAAATACATTCGCGACCTCCTGCAAAGAATGCGTGACGGCATCCCCGATCTTTCCATCCGAACCACCTTTATCACCGGATTCCCGGAGGAGACCAAAGAAGACCATGAGGAACTTCTTGAGTTCATCAAGACCTTCAAATTCGAGCGTTGCGGGATCTTCCAATACTCAAAAGAGGAAGGAACCCGCGCCTACAAGATGGATGGACACGTGCATCACGCGACCAAGAAAAAGCGGCACCGCGAACTCACCTCGGCTATCGACGAGGTGGCCCAGCAGGTCAACGAGGCCCAACTTGGAAAAAAGAAGCGCGTCCTAGTCGAAGAAGAAGGGATCGCCCGCTCCATGTGGGACGCCCCCGACATCGATGGTCGGATTTTCGTCCCCATCGACTCCGAAATCGGCGAATTCCTCGATGTCGAAATCAAGGACCACCGCGGCTACGACCTCGTGGCCCAGTGATTCACGCGTCTTTGTAGGATTTCACGACGAGCTCGCTAAGGAACTTGTCGGGATCATTCACGGCCGGTTCGGTTAGAATGAACTCGGCCTGTCCGGTGTTTTTCTGGATTAGCTTGAGGCCAAATTGATAGTCCTTGAAATGTTGACGGGCGACCTGAAAAACACTGCGCGCCTGTTCGCCCGCCATCGTCACGAGCTTGGCAACCGCGTCGTCAGTCAGCTTGATGACAACCCCATGCTTGTCCTTGAACTCACGAATAAAGGCTTCGACCTCCTGCCGAGCCTTCTCCACAACGAGTTCTTGCCCTAATTCCCGGTAGCTCTCGAGATGTTTCGCGCGATTGTCGATCAAATCATCGTCCAGAACAAGTTCGGTCACCGAGGTTCCCGGAAGCTCGTATTTAAAATCACGCAAGATCCGTTCACCGACCGTCATCAGTCCACGAGCCCCGGTTTTCTCGCCAGCAGCCATTTCCGCAATTCTAGTGATGCCAGAATCCTTGACCTTGAGGTCGATTCCGTAAGCTTCAAATTCCCGCTCATATTGACGCAGGAGACTGCCCTCCGAATATTTTAAAATCGCCTCGAGATCGTTGGCCTCAAGATGTTCGCAGACGACCCGCACCGGGATCCGCCCGATAAACTCGGCCTCGAATCCAAAGTCAATATAGTCTTGGGTCGTGACATGTTTGAACAACTCGGTGTCCATCATGGGGTCAGCCTGTTCCGCTGAGAATCCGATCTGTGCGGCCTGACTTCGTTTCCGGACGATCTTCTCCAGACCGGAAAAAGCCCCACTGACAATAAACAAGATGTGCTTGGTGTTAATGCTGTCTTTGTTCTTTTTGCCCTTCTGCATGTCCATCATCGCCATCATTTGGCCACGCATGTCCTGGGGGTTTCGAAGTGGAACTTCGGTCTCCTCCATCAGCTTCAAAAGAGTCGTCTGCACGCCCCGCCCACTCACATCCCGTCCGATCATGCCGCCGCCACCACTCGAAGCCAGCTTATCAACTTCATCGATGTAAATAATGCCATACTCGGCCAGTGAAACGTCACCGTCCGCCTTGGAGACCAACTCTCGAACCAAATCATCGACGTCGCCTCCGACATATCCGGTCTCAGAAAACTTGGTCGCATCCGCTTTCACAAAAGGCACGCCAATCAACTCGGCGATGTGCTTCACGAGGTAGGTCTTCCCGACTCCGGTCGGCCCCACCACCATGACATTCTGCTTCTGAAGTTCGATCTTTTCGTCCTCCGCGTCTTGTGACTTGAGAGTTTTGACGTGGTTGTAGTGGTCGCAAACAGCAATCGCGAGCGCCTTCTTCGCTTCGTCCTGACGGATCACAAATCGATCCAGGTGCGCTTTAATGTCACGCGGCAGAAGATCGAATTTAAAAATGTCATCAATCTCCGGATCTACAACATCCTCGACATCATCCTCGTTTTCCTCAGTAAAAGAAGGAGCCTCGGCGCCCGGAAAACTGAAACCTCCTTTTCCAAACTGCCCAAACATCCCTTCGAGGGTTTTCTTGATTTCCTCGGGATCCGGGTATTTTGGTCCCTTGGGGCCGCCTTTATCGTCGTCGCTCATGTTGGGAATATCGGCCGCGACGGGTTCGGGGCAAGGGTGAATTTTCTTTAGAGAAACTGGACATTGCCCACAAAAACGACCTCGCTCTCCCCCTTGAGTTGAATCGTAATTTTTTTACTTCTCTGATTGGCGCGGCCCCAGTTGGTGAAGATCTCTGCTTGCACTGTCGTTCCGCCCGCAATGATTTGCTGGGAGGTGCCATAGTAGTTGGCCTCGATTTTATAAACGCCGTGAAGCGCAACGCTTGATGAAGAATTCCTCCGGCCCGTAACCATTCGTAAAGTCATCCGACATCCTTCCGCCCGACCTCGTGAGTTGATGCGCGTAGCTGCATCGCTCACCCAAAACATCGGTCACCCATAAATCCATATCGGAATCGTTGGAGTCCCACGTCAAAACGATCCGGGCATCGCAATCCAGGTTGCCGACAAACCTTCGATCGAAGCCTACAGGACTGACCCGGTGACGGGCCATGATCGAATTCAGCTCGACGAGCGAGACAAGATGGACTCCGTCAAAGCGCTCGTCAGCAGGCTTCTCAATGAGCTTCCAAAGGAGATCTGCTGCCTCCTTGTTTCGCCCGAGTGAGGACAAGGTGAGAGCAAGATCCCGCTGACTCTGGGGCTCCTCCGGTCGAAGGTCCCGGACTTCTTCAAAAATCTTGAGCGCCCGATCATGCTTGCCCAGTTGGTTGAGGCGATGAGCCAAGGTTCTCATCAACGGAATGCTTTCGAGATCCAACTCCGCCACATTGGTCAAGATGCGGAGAGCCTGCTCCTTTTCCCCCTGCGTAAGAAAGAAATCACTCACGTCCAGATAGAAGGCCGAGCTCTTGAGATTCTTTTTCTTCCATTCAAAATAGACCTTCTCCCGTTTGGATTTAGAAGCTTGTTTGAGTGCCTTAAGATAAGGCCTCTTGGGATCCAACCCGGCCAGCTTGATCTTGGCCTGGTCTCCCTCACCACTCCCTCCCATCATTGGCATCTCGATTGGAGCGGGTGCCGCCAAACCCGAGGAGCCTGAATTCCGGTCTCGATTCAGCAAAGCATCGATAGAATTCCGGTTGATCGCGGCCGCCCCCGAACGAAGTCCGGCCGTCACGATATCTGAGATGTCTCCCGTTTTGGAGGGAAGCCCCGGAATGGTGACCCTTCCGGGAGTTCGTTGAAAATCCTCGCTCTTCGACTTCTCCAACTCACTGACCGCTTTCTCAAAACGTTTCGCATAAGCCAGCCTGTTGCCTCATTAAAGAAAGACACCATAAGGTGACTGAATGATCGCTCCATTGCCTCATTCATGAGGACACCG